>CAILLA010000266.1 GCA_903834925.1 uncultured Schlesneria sp. | reverse complement strand
TGCAAAAGTAGCCTTCTCGCTCCGCCGAGAAGAAAGCCGAATTGCCATCGACCTTATGATCTATCGGGGCTTTCAACTGCCAGTCGAGGGCTACTGCAATTCGGCTATCGTCTCGGCGGAGCGAGACGGCTACTTAGGACGGAGGCGAAGCCTCGCTGGTTTCGTCGCGCCAAGCAAAAAATCGAACGTCAGTACGACGAATAAGAAACAACAAAAGGTCAAAGAAATTTGACTTTTCTGATTAGCGAACATTAGTGTTCCAATCATTTACCAGTGGATTTGAAATCTTCGTTCACGATCGACAACATGAAAATTTGAAGAAGTGGGCGTTTCGATCAAGATGGGTCAATCGGGTTTGCCTCGCGTTGACGTTTTGCGCCCCGTTAGCCTTTATGGATCAGATGGATAACCCGCTCGATCAGCCCGACAGGCACTTCTGCAGCTCTTACTGCCGTCCCCGACGGAAGCATGATCGTCTGTCTGAATCCTGCTGCATAATTTTGACAGGTATCACACTCGGCAACGTGTGTCAGCACCGGTTCACGAACATCTTCGGCTAACATACCATCGATCATGTCGAATAATAGATCTAGACGGCCGCCGCAGGTCATTCCTTCGGCACCACAAAGTTCTGGCGACAGTGTTTCCGCGACATACTTTCTCGCCCGATGCAACCGTTGCCGAACCGCTGCTGACGTCAAACCTAATCGATCGGCGATTTCCTCTGAACTCATTTGTTCGATGTCTCGAAGTACGAGCACGACTCGTTGATCGTCGGGAAGCTGATCAATCGCACCCCAGACAACCTCTCGAAGGGCAAGATCGTCGATTCGCCGACCACTGGCATGATGTTCGATCTCTTCCAGATCGGATCCGACTTCCATCGAGACCGATCCTGTTTTTCGCAGCTTATTCAGCGCCGTATTGATGGCGATACGATGTACCCACGTATTCAAGGTCGATCTCCCGTCGAAACGATCCCGAGCGCGCCATGCAGCAAAGTATGTCTCCTGCAGTGCATCTTCCGCATCGGTGTCATTGCGCAGAATTCGACGAATCGTTGCCAGCAAACGGCTAGCTGATTCTTTGACATAGTCTTCAAATTCGTTCGAGTTCCATTGCGCCATGTGCTTCACCTTAGTCTTAGACAATTCCATGCTAGTGATTGTGACAATTGAATTTAAAGGAATCGTGCTCAGGCAGACAGTGACCTCATAGAAGTGGCTGGACGATCTCATCGATATTTCATGTTCTTGCACCGCTTGCCCGCAGATGCATTCAATTGCTCGGGCACAACGATTCCTGCCTGGAAAAATTATTTTTCGGGATCACTGTCACAAATCGCCGGCGCCCCGTGTCTAAGGTTGTGAGAATCGGCAATGTCGCCGATTCAACACAACGTGGCCCGGTTGGGCCAAAACAGGAGAATTGTTATGAACGTTCGTTTTGTTACTCGCCAAGTCCATGCATGGATTGACTACCCAGTTGCCGTCAGCCTGATGGCGATGCCGTTTGTCCTTGGACTTGGGTCACAGAACCCGATTGCACTCTGGCTGTCCGTGGTGACCGGCGTCGCCGCCCTGATCCTGACACTGTTGACCGACCATGAATTAGGGGTTTTCCGGGTACTTCCCTACTGGTTTCACGTGGCGGTCGACCGGATCGTCGGAGTAACGTTTGTTGCGGCACCGCTGGTATTCGGATTCAGCGGCCTGGATGCAGGCTACTATTTTGCGAATGCTGCCGCAGTGCTCTTGGTAACCTTCGTCTTGAACGCATCAGAGCCCACGGCACCAAGCTCAAAAATGGCACACGCCGTTTGAAGCGAGAACGCGTCTTCCTTTCTGTGCGACGCGTCGCCTAGCAATGGCCCGCGTCGCAAAGACGCAGGAAGACTACGAATCTTCGCAGCGAAAACAACTGACGGATTAAAGCAGGAACTGTATGAGATGTCGCAGGAACATTTCGTGATTCGAGCGTTGATGCTTGACGCTGCGACGGATACGAACATCGATGTTGACCGACTATCGTTCAAAGGGTCTTGCCTGATTCTCAAGACACGACTGCAGGTAATAAAGTTAGGCGTGATAGGCAGAATAGCGGTCGAAATTCAAGGTGCCACGGTTTTGGACTGCAACGGACAATTCGAATTGACGCCATAGTGAAGTCATCACAGCCTTCCATTCCAAATCGATCGTGACAGGAAACCGATGTGTGGCTCTACCAATGTGGCCTCACGTTTTCGCCCGATTGATTAGAACAAGTGGGCAAATCCGGCCGCTCGTCGGCAACTTGACAATTGGGCGAGGTGAAACCCGAAATGGCTTGTTAGCAGATGCGTGAGGCAATGCTTCACTGTGACGATCGGAGTTCCCGCCAGGACGGAAACTCCGTGTGGGCGAGCGACGTTCGCTTCGTCGGTGGCGAAAGCTAGTTCTCTCAATCGGCGATAGGCGTCGACGACCGCAGTCGTCAAAGCGGATTTTGTTAAAGTAGCGTCAACCGGAATATTGTCCGTTGAACCTGGGCCAAATAATCGCAACCATTCGGTGTGAATGATCCTGCCACCAACCATCCGCTGGCCCGCTTCACCGACGATCGCCAGATGACCGAGTAGCCATACCGGCGAATGTCCGTGGCCGACAGACGACTCGAAGAGTGAATCGTCAGGAATATCAGCTACAATTTTCGCAAACTGATTTAACAAGTTTTCGTTGACAGCAATTTCACTTTCGAACATTGATGAACGTTGCTTTCTTAAAGTCACAGCGGTTTCCATCCCGCATAGCCAGTTTGTGCTCGTCATACGACGAGTTGCATCATTCCTTGCTGCGTGTCATTTCAATTTCATCCTGCAACCCAGGTACCGGGTTCGCCACGGGCTCGCGTGTGGAATTGTCGTGACTGAGGATCAGCTTATCACCGACGAAGTACGAGTGGCATTCGTCGACGATCAGATTGTATGCTTGGGCAGCGACTTTCTCTTCCTCAAGGGAATCGAGTTCCACGATCCCGTGAGCGGTATGCAGCGCCATTCCCGGTTCAAGCGATCGAGCTTTGATCCATCCTTTTCCCGAAACCCAGAATGGATGTCCGCCCGTCGCTCGGATGATTTCGCGACCGAAACGTAACCGAAGCAGCAACTCAGGCGGCCGCGTTGATGTCGACAGCACAGGGGCGAACTTCAATTCTCCGCTTCGCAGGTTCTGGGTCAGGACAAGATCCCCCATGCGGATCTGATCGACCGCAACAGGTCCCGTTTCCGTCCAGATCGGTGTCCCCGCAGCCAGGCACTCGTGGCGAGGTCTCAATTGAGTCTCTGTCACAGTCGGTGGAACATAGGCCATTTCATAGCGGACTTGAACCTGTTTCTGGTCTGATGGATAGCTCTCGATCCGATTATTCCACCAGTTCCACCAGTCTTCGGGCGACGTCTTTGTTTCTGTGATTTTTGCCGTTTTGGTACTGGGTGGCGAATCAGTGACGGCGGCCAGAAGGTCCATCAATTGATCGTTTTTCAATTCGATCTGGCGATTCAGTTCGACCAGTTGCAGATCACCGGCCAGCATTGCACGCCGAGTCCAGTTGGCGGTGCTTCCTCCATTCGTCGGAAAAGCCTCAGACAGCTGCAGGACTCGATCAAGTGTAGCAATCTTTTTTGTCTCCTGGTTTTCGACAGAGATTGAACGTCGCCAGATCAACAGGTTTCCCGGTGCCAACGCAAATTCATCCTGTTTCTGCACAGGAGTCTGCAACGCCCCCAGTAATGCGGGAATAAAGCTGTGTTCGTCACGTTTTTTCAGAGATTTCGTAGCGGCCTGGCGGACAGACTCTTCTGGGAAATCAAGAGCGTGTCTGACCAGCGACAACGACGCCTCGGGTGCCGACAGTGATGCCAGTGTCTCCACCGTACATAAACCACCTTCCGCGCCACGGCTCGAGAAAAAGTATTCCAATCCCGGAATGACCAGAGGGCTGCGGAACTCACTCAGTTGACTGACGGTTTGGTCAAACGAAAGAGACTTTGATTCAAGACCCTTGGCAAGCTTGAACAGCTCCTTGCCATGCTTCAGCATGTATTTTGAGGCCGCCTGATCTGCTTTTCGATATTCGTCGAGTTGCCTGGAATCGATCCATGCACCGTCGATATTGGTTTGGCCAAGCCGTTGCCGGGCGAGCGCATGATTTGGTGCCAATGTAACGACTGCCAGCCAGTGTGCTCGTTCCTGCGCCGGAAGCCGATGATTGCGGCAGAACTCGGCCATTCGTACTTGACCCTGAATCGTCCCGTCTGCCTGACTGCGCTGTTCGCGATATTTTTCCAGACTGGTCTGGTCGTTCGCTTCGGCAGCCGCACTCTCCAGCGACACCCAATTGCCTCGGAGAAGAACTTCACCACGAGCCCAATGAGCTTCAGGTAGTTTCGGATCGACCGTTAACGCCTCGTCGAGCAGTCGGGCTCGTTCGTCAAGATCTGCGTTGATCTCTGTTCGCAATGCCGATTGGACAATGTCGGACGCTCGTTCTGCCGCGTGGCACGATGATAACGTCGGCCCGAAGAAACTCGACGCAATGACAGCCATCGGAAAGAACGGACCAAACCAACGAGATCGATTAAACGCAGAACCGTCACAGTGATGAAACATGTCTGTCTTCCTGAACTCGGGTCGTCATGAAATCCGCAAGCGATCGCAATGAGGAAATGCAGGCCATGAGAATTAGACAATTGTTTCAATCGGCAAACAAGCCCCTACCTTCTTGCAGTAACGAAATCTGTGCGTTCTGGGGCTCGCCGAGTCGTAAGTCGTAGTATTTTGGTGCCACGGTTTTGGAGTCTTCGACAAGGCCGTGGCTTCGTGGGTTTGACACGTCTTCGAAGAGCACGGCCTTACCGAAGACGGTAAAACCGTGGCACCGTTGTCCGGGCTTTCTTTTTCAATCGCACACGGACAGACTCGATCCTCCATCACCGAGTATGAACGTGTATTCGCCGGATATTCCCGCAATCTCCACAACTGAGCATCGCAGTCCGTGAATCCCATGACAGGAAATAGGCGACGCTCGCGAATGCGAGCAGAAGCATCATCCCTGAAACAACCTGACTTCTTCGCCAACGCGTGACGTCCCGTTTCATTCAGCGACCTCCTGTCTGATTAGCGAAGATTAGTGCCGATTAGTGTTCCAATCTTTCTTTTCCAAGAAGTCGTGTTGGGGATGTTTTTTATTCACGACCGGTCCATAGGGAAATCTTTCAATCGCAGCATGAGTTCGATGACCTGTTTTTCCAGCTGCGGCAAGGCGACTTCCGGCCCGGCACAGTCGATGTCGTGGACTTCCCAGAATTCAATTTTTTCTAACCAATCGGGAAATCTCCTTGCGATCAACGGCCGGTGTTCGGCCTCTTTCACCGCAACAATATGGTCGGCAGCGTTTAAATCCACGAGCGACAAATCTTTCGGATCTCGCAGGTATTGATCCACTGGCATTTGCAAGCGGCTTAAACGACTGATCGTAAATTCCGACATGTGACCGAGATTACGAGTATTGAGTGCCAACCCCCTGGAATCGGCTCGCCACGGCACCTTCTGATGAGCGGCGTGGTAATTAAAAAGGATTTCAGCGAAACGGCTGCGGTAATAATTACCCGTACAAAGGAATAAAACCGTACTCATTTTTGTTTTGCCTGTTCGACCGACTTACTTCTGCTTGTTTTATCCTCGAAACGGAATCACATTATTCTGGCAAACATCCTTTTGAATAGCCCAAGAACCGAAATCAGGTTCTCCGATCCAGCTTTCGGTTCGAGAATCCGTTGACTGATCTTGGCGCGAGTGACTTCGTGCGATGTTCGTTATGATTTATGCCACTTCGAACTTTGCATTAAACCCCGTAAGCTGCTGATCTTCAGGGAAAACAAATGAGAAATAAAATCCGATCCCTGGCACTGTGCATCGCGATTCTGTGTCAGTTTCGTTCCGCACAATGCATGCTGTTTGCTCAAAGTTCGACCTGGTCGTGGCAGCAACCGCACGCAAAAGTACTGCCAACCGGGGATCTGGAGTGGGCACCAAGCGAATTCCAATTCAAACCGGGTGAATCCATTCGCTACATCGACTTTCAGTCTGGCGAAGACAGCAACGATGGTCTCTCAAAAAAGACCCCTTGGAAGCACCACCCATGGGATGGCAACGCCAGACTCAATTCCGCAGCCTGCAAGGGGGAGCACACCTACGTCTTCAAGCAGGGGGTTGTTTATCGAGGCGAACTGAATGCGACAGAGTCCGGCACGTCGAAAACTCCTATTATCTTGACGCGAGATCCTTCCTGGGGAGAAGGACCGACTGTCATCTGCGGATCAGAAATCGTGACGAAGTGGAGCAAAGGGGCTTCGAACAAGCAAATCCCTGATCCCAAACAAGTCTGGTACGTCGATATTCCCTGGGCACCCCGAAATGTCTGGATGATTGGAAAGGATGGAGCCGTCACGCGCATTCCCTTAGCACGCACGCCAAACTGGAAGATCACGGACCCCGACGACATCCTCAGCGAATGGTGGACGTGGAAAAACCCTGATAAGAAGTTTGATAATTTCGCAACCATCAACGGTCAGCAACGACATCTGTCATTTGATAAGGACGGCGTTAACGAGAGCAAGCCGCAGGATTACTACGAAAATGCGGTCGTTTGGACGACCAAGGGTTGGGTGATGGGGCACCCTTTTCCGGCAAAGGTTCTGGCAGTCGATCGTAAGAAAGGGTCTCTTGTGTTTCCCTGTCAGTGGGGTGGGGCACCAACGTTCAAGATCGTCCGTGGTTGCCGCTATTATCTGGAGGATAAGCCTCACTATCTCGATAGCCCTGGTGAATTCTGGTTTGAGAAGACAGGAAACGGCGGTCGGCTACATCTCCGACTTCCGGGTGACACCGATCCAAATACCGTGCAGATCGAGATCGCAAGACGGATTCGAATGATCGACAGTACGGGGATGAGTCATGTACACATACGCGGACTCACCTTTCGTTTCACGAACGTCTATTGGAACTTGACCGCTTCGCCTTATTGGGTTTCTCAAGAGAGCGTCGACGTCGAACCTGGCTGTGTCCGTCTGCTCGGAAGTGGTAGTGACATCGAAGTTTCCCACTGTCGGTTCGAGCACATTCACAAGGGCGTGCGCATCAAAGCCGTGGGGCGGCAGGATGCGATTGATCTTGTTGCCGTAAATGACAACCTGTTTTACGAGGCTGACTCTGGAGGGATCGAGCTTGCTGATAGTACGACATATGGCGACACCGATCCGCCGATGGGGCGACTTGGCAATGTCCAAGTGATGAGGAACAAGTTTGACCAGATTGGCATTCGACCAGACCTGTTCGGTCAGGGTGGGGCGCTGGTCGTCAAATATGCCCAGACCCTTGAGATCGCTGGCAATGTCTTCCACCGAATCTGCGCTCAGGGGATTGATGTTTATGGTGCCAAGGCAAGTCGCGCTGCGACGGACAAGCCGTTCACGCGAATCCTGATTCATCACAATAAGGCGGTTGACACACTGCTGAGCAACGATGACTTCGGCGGGATCGAGACGTGGCAGGGTGGACCGGCCTATGTCTATAACAACATTTCGGGCAATCCCGGTGGCTATCGAAGCTGGGACCACGCTTTAAGCCCAGAAACGGAAGACCGATTCGGACACGCCTTTTACCTGGATGGCGCGTTTAAAAACTATCTTTTTAATAACATCGCCTGGGGCAAGTCCAAGGGACCAGGCGGAAAACTGGCCAATACGTCAGCCTTTCAGGAAATCATCAGTTACGAGAATTCCTTCTTCAACAACACGGTTTACAATTTTGTCCGTGCATCACGGCGGCAGGCACCCCAGGCTGGGCGTAATAAGTTCCTGGGCAATGTCTTTCAAAGTATGGGACTGAGCGTCTTTCGCGATGCTGATCCGGGTGGAGTGACAGTGGGGAACGAAGCCGATGCTGGAGTCCGCCGGAACCAATTCGCGTTGGAAACGGATGCCTATGCTCGCAATGTGTTCTACGACATCGGTGTCGGCGAAGGATTTGGGGTCATCGAACCATCAGGACGCTGGCACAAAACGTTTGAATCGTTCCAAAAGGCGCTCGAGCGATACAAACCGCTGGCTGCGACCGTTGGGGTTATGGCAGATCGTTCGCCCCTGCGCGATCCCGCAGCACATGATTTTCGACCATCAAATAACTCGGCTTCCCAAGGTCTTGGTGCAAAGGTTTTTGTCCCATGGAGCCTTTACGAAACCGTTGGAGAATGGCACTTCTGCCCAATTTCGGGCGATCCAACGCGCATCATCGACGAACACTGGTGTATGCCACCCTATTACACGGTTCGCGACGATTACTACAAGCTTCCCACGTATCCGCTGAAGGGGATTAACGTGTCGCTGAAAGACTATCAAACTGGTCCGCTGGAAAATTGGACTACGGGTGCATTGGTTCTCAGTGGACAAAACCAGTACGCCGTGCTTACGAACGACGAGATCAATCGGAAAGTCGAACTCAAGGTCGACCGTATTCCGAAGGAATGGGTCACGATCACCTGCCCAAAGGGGATGCAACCTGGAAAGCCATGCGAAATCAACTTGCAACTGCACGGCGTCAAAGACGGCGTTAAGCTCGGCGCGGATCTGCACTGGGTCAAAAAGGATGGTCAGTTCGGCGGGACAAATATCTGGGGAGGCCCCCCCCGCGCGGTCAAAGGACCGGGTCCCTACCAATTCAAATTTGTTCCTGTGGAAAAAACTGATCTCGGGTCATTTGTTATTACGGCGTTTCTCACGACGACTGGAGAATGGAAGGACAGTATTGGAACGGCTACACACACGGTGCCTGTTGGGAACGATGAAGGTCCGCCTGTCAGCGTGAAGACCGGAAGCGAAAAGGTGGTCGAAAAACGCTTTGTTGCTGATGCAGACCTCAGAAGCCCTCAGGTCCACAACTCGAATTTTTTGATAGAAGCCTATTTTAAGGCAATGCCGGGACATCACGATTCGACGCTGATTCAAAAGCTCGACGGAACCGGATTCTCACTACAAATCAATCCTGACGGAGGCGTCACGTTGACCGCTCGGGCGGTTAACGGCAAGGCCAGCCTGGCAAGCCGTCGTAACGTCAATGATGACCAGTGGCATCATGTCGTTGCCGAATCTGACCGCCAGGCGGGGACTTTCACGATCTATATCGACGGAAAAAAGGACTGTAGCGGGCCAGGACTTGGCACCGAGGATTCGTTAGTCAATAAGGCTGACCTTTATGTCGGAGGGACTGGGCAAGGGGACCAGTTGACCGGAGCGATCGACTTCTTGCGCCTCGCCCGGGGTACACTTGCCGATTCAAAAACAACGATCGAAGAACTCTATGCATGGGAGTTCAACGGTCCGTTTCTCTACGACTTCAACGGCCATAGGCGCCCTCAAAACGGCGGCGAAGCGGGTGCGATTGACAGCGAAACTGCGGGGAACGTGCGGTAGTCTCGTAGTGCCGTAGGGTAGGATAAGTCTTCGAAGTCCCTCCAATAACCAAACGCATCCAACAATTTGAAAATGCTGAGATATGAAAGCGGTGAGCTACAAAGGGAGACAAAAGCCCAGACCGAGATCTCATGTCATCGAAATCCGTTGAGGATTTTGAAAACTAGTGGCGTCGTCAAGTACCACTGTGTCGGAGCCTGTTCCGATGCAGTGGCATCCACTTTTTTTTGACTCCGAACCTCTTTCTGAAACGCCCATTTCTGCAGAACCTTGCCAGGATCACGTGGCCGCTTTCTGCTCGTATAGCCAGTAGCCAAAAAGTGCACCTGGGATTGCACCTATACACATATTGGCAAGAATCGCACCTGGAATATTCCCGTATGAGTACCCGACCACGATCCCAACCAGCCAAACCACAAACAGCATCGCGACCAAAAAGTGGTCAATATCTCTTTTCCGAGGCCCGAAATCGTCGCAGCTCATCAGAAAATCTTCTTCAATGCTGATTGCAAGCCAAATTGGAAAAAGCACTGGAATTAAAAATGCCCCCGAAATCGCCCCGAGCAACATGGATCGGGAAAAATCCAGGAAGTCTTTTGTTCGCTTCAAGCACAAAGGTTGAGACAAAGTCGAAATCATCAAAGTAAACTCCTGCCGGTATAAGACCAATGACCAACCTATAACGATAGGCGCGGTGGGTTAAGACGGCCAGTCAATTTTTTAAAAAAGATCAATAAAGCGGCGGAAGGAAGTGCACACAAAATCACGCTTTTTGAATTATGACCCAAGCAATGACCCCATTAGTGTTGGGGAAGCTCGATTTAGAAGTCGCCAATCCCCGTCTGCGACATTGAACCACAAAAAACGACATCCAAACCGACATTCCTAAACATCGGGTAGCGCGTAACGGGTGACCCAGAATTCTCTCGGTTTTTGACGCAGGCATCACCAAAAAAAGCTGGGAAAACCATATAATTGGTTTGTTACGTTTAAAATTAGGAGCGGTGAAAATCTGCAAACAGGCGAATCGGGTTCGAATTCGGTTGCATCTCGGTAATCGCTTCGAACAATTTGCTTGGCCACTGTTAGTCTCGCAAAGAGTTTTGAAGGCATCCCAGACTTTCGAAGATTGAAAAGCACCTTTGCCGTGGAATTGGGGCGTTTCGGGGTTTTCTGATAGATGTGTCGACAGTACACTCTAAGCGATCCGCGCAGGGAGCGTGCGGCGTTTTTGCCTTAACAATCACCGCTCCTGCCGGGAATCCACAGAAGGTTTCTGTGAGTGTGAATTGTTTTTGGTTCGATTTGAGCCGAAAGCAAGGGTAACGGAAGGGATGCCAATATGGCTGCAAAGCCGCTTCGTTTGTTGCATGCCGCCAACTTACAGTTGGATTGCCCGCTTCGTGGCACAGGATCACTTGGCGACGATGTTCGAGAGATTGTCGAAAACGCTACATTAACCGCGTTTGAACGGATTGTGACCACGTCTTTGGAAAAGGATGTCGATGCGCTAATCATCACAGGCAACACATTTGATGCCAGCTATCCTAGCTTGGCAGCAGAAGTTGCCATACGAGATGGCTGCAATCGGCTTGCCGAACGACAAATTCCCGTCTTCATCGTTCCAGGTCGGGTAGATCCTGCAACAGCATGGCAGGAAATGCCACCACTTCCTAAGAACGTGACCGTTTTTCTCAGCGCGAGCGAAACACCGATTGACCTCACGGATCATGGGCACTTGTTGGCGACAATTCTGCCAATCACCGCCGAAACTTCGATTGAACCCGAGGAACTCGCCAATATTCAAGGGGGACGAAGTGCCGGTAAAGGTGATCGGCCATTCATGGTCGGTATGTTGCTGACAGACCACGTGGTGGAAAAACACGAACTACCACGACTGGCAGCCGCTCGGTTCGCCGCGCTGGACTGGCTCTTATGTCCTGCTGGTACCGACACCGATTCCCTACCACTGACCGATGGGCATATTTTTAGTCAAGCCGCACCGCAAGGAATGAGTCGTTCAGATACGGGTGCTCACGGCGTGACGTTGCTGGAAGTCGATTCCCATCGGAAAACTAAGAAGACACTGATCAGTCTGGCCCCCGTTCGGTGGGAACAGATTACGCAATCGGTCGACAACGTCAGTGGTCGCGAAGCTTTGGTTGAGCGAATGGTCGCTCAATTGGAAAGGTTGCCTCTGCTGAAAGGTGAGGTGTTACGAATTGTCGAATGGCAACTGAATCGGTCATCCAGTGAATCGCTTGGCTGGGCGACCGAAACGGCGGCGAACGAATTGTCTGTGGCATTAACGCAACTCAGCGATCACCCAGATGGTCTTCGATACGTACACCGAATTCGTCCCGTCGAGCTTGATCTGTCCCTGATCGAACCGGCTCATCGTGAGGTTCTAACGGAATATCTGCTCGCACTAGAACGCCGAGGGACTGTCGATCAGCGGGCTTTCTCCAAATGGCTGACAGATGCGCATGTGGGAGAAGTACTGAAAGCAGGTCATTGGGAAGAGTGGACTCAGTCAATACCGCCCGATCAGGTAGCTGACCGAGCAAAGCAATTGGGATGGAACTGGTTTTCAACGATTGGAAAGCAATAGATGAACTGGCCTGGCACGTCATTGACGACTCGCCACCCGATCTAACGAGTCGATCGAGCGCCGTCAGCGCAAAGTTGAGCCACTTACACTGCCTCATTCATCGCCGCGAGAGAATAACATGCGGATCACTGGGATTGAAATCGAACGATTCGGAGTCTGGCAGAACTATCAGCAAGTGCTGAATCGTGATGGCTTGACTGTTTTCTACGGCCCGAATGAGGCGGGGAAGACGACGCTTCTGCGATTTATTCGCGGAGTTCTCTACGGCTATCCGCCAGACGACCAACTGATTGGGAACAAGAAAAAGAGTCGACGCGAATCGCAATCTGGTTTGTTGCGAGTCGAACATCGCGCGCACGAATATGAAATCCGGCGGACCGGATTCGGGGAAAACTCTGGGATCTTGTCCGTTAAGGGGATCGAAGCTGGAGATTCAACCTCCGCGTTTATGGAGGAACTGCTTTCATCAACCGACGAAAAATTGTTTGAATCGGTTTTTGCCGTCGGGCTTCCCGAACTACAACAGTTCGCGACGCTGACAGCAGATCAAGTTGGCGACCACCTATACGGGATGACATTGGGTCCCCAGGGACGGCTGCTGATGGAATTGCCTCACCGAGCCAACCACGAACTGCATCGACTGCTCTCAAACAACGGTGAATCGTTAATTCCTCAATTACTAAAGCGACATGAGGAACTGCAGCGGCAGTCGGGACATTCGTTTCGCCAACGTGACCGATATCGAGATTTATTAAGAAAGAGGTCAGACCTCGAAGAACGAATCATCAATCAACGTAATCGACAGGCGGAATTGCAAACAAAACTTCGTGGCTTCAGTCACCTTGAGAAAATCCATCCCCCCTGGTCAAAATGCCGCGAATATCGCCACGAGCTCAATACGCTACCCGATTTCAGCGCGTTTCCTGCCGATGGCGTCAGTCAGCTTCAACGGTTAGAAACGGACATCAACGCTGCGGTCCAAAAACGAGAGTCATTGCTGACAGAGATCTCCCAGATCAATCAGAGGCTGGCTGCGATTCGGATCGACCCCGAAATTCGTCGTTTCTCGGGCGCGGTACAGATCCTGGTTGAGCAGCGCGCCGTGATCAATGAGATTGAGCCACACGTTAACGAGTTGCAGGCTGAAGCTTCGCGACACGAACGGGCTGTCGCAGAACATCTTTCGTCTTTGGGACCTCATTGGACACTGGAGCGTCTTGATTCCGTTCAGGATTCACCCAAAGCACACTCCGATTTCGTTCAAGCAGCCCGCGAATATCAAGCGATCGACTCAAAAACACGGCGGATGCAGCGTCGTTACCGACGAGCGAATTTGCAAATCCGGGATCGAGAACTTGCTGTGCGAACCGAATTACAAGATTTCGGTATTCCCGTCGAAGCGCTAAATGAGTCGATCAATGTCGCTCAAAAGCGACTTGATCAACTGATTGAACTTGGACGCTGGCATTCCAAAGCGACGCAGCTTGAGAATCAAACAATCGGAATCGATGAACAACTTGAGCAACTTCACGATCGACATGGGATTCCCAATTGGATCTATGGAATTCTGGCCTGGTTTACGATCGCGGGATTCGCTTTATTCGTGGCCGGCGCGTATTCGGCAGTCTATACCGGATGGCTCGTGGGCCTGATCTTTATCGCTCTTTCGGTCTTCGCAGGGGGGACGGCCTGGGCATTTCGAAATCATTTCGAACAGAACCTTCAGGAACAGGTCAGCCAATTACGCCAACAGCGCCGGGAATGTGAAACGAACCGCTGGACGATTCTTAAGCACATCCAGACGTTTATCGACGAGAGTGGGTTGCGTCCGTGGTGGGGCGATCAAATCACTCCACAAGACCTGGCCAGTGGCGAACTTCTTGCACAGGCTTCACGACGCGCGGCGGACTTGGACCGGTCTCAACGTGAATTCCATCGAGTCTTACAAGTACGCCGGAGATTGAGTGCAATTCGGGGTCAATTGCAACTTCAGCAGCGCGAGTTGAGTAATTCTCGCAAAAACTGGTGTCAGACATTATCAAGCCTGGGATTCGACGAAACCGTTCATATTGAAGCAGCATTCGAACATTGGAGCCACGTCATCGCGGCTCGTGACGATCGCCGTCAATATTTAGGGACGGTGGAAAAATCACGTGAAATCCGCCGTACGTTCGAGCGATTTCGAAAACAGGTTGAAACGGTCGGACACCGCATGCAACGACCTGATTTGAAGTTCTCAAATCCTTCGGAGATTGTTGATCTGTGGGAAGGTGAGCTTCGCACCGCCCGACAACTATCGCACGAGAGGAAACAATTACGAAAACTGCAGATTCGGCGTCGACGCGAATCGGTCGAGTATCAGCAAAAAATCGACGGGCTGAACAAAAGACACGATGCACTGCTAGCGCTCGCTGGCGTTACTCACCGTTCACAACTCGACCACCGATTGGAATTGATGGAACGCCGCAAGCAGGTCGAAACACTGCTCGAACAAACCTCTAAAGAGCTTGAACACCTTGTGCAGTCGCAACCTGACATGGCGTTTGTTGATGACGATCTGATTCGATACAACCCCAAAGATGCATTAAGTTTGATTAAACAGTTCAACCACGAGCACGCCGACCTCGAACATCAGATCGAGCAGACATTTGAACAACTCGGAACAATCAAACAAGAATTGAAACAGCTTGAACATGATCGACGCGGTACTCGCATCCGTCGTGAACTTTCACATGTGGAAACCGAGTTGCAAGAGGCATGGAAGACATGGTTTTCGGCGTCATTGGCCGAGGATGCCATTCACGAAGTTGCGGGGCAGTTCGAGCAGGCCAATCAGCCTGAAATGCTTGCCGCTGCAATCCCGTTTTTAAATAAGCTGACGCTCGGAAAGTATAATCACCTCTGGACGCCATTGGGGCGCAAACAACTCTTCGTCGACGATGACAAGCGCGATTCACTACCGGCAGAGCGATTAAGCGGGGGAACTCGCGAACAACTGTTTCTTTCGATTCGACTGGCAATGGTCAAAGCCTTCGCGAAGAAGGGGGTCGACCTCCCGATGGTGCTGGACGACGTCACTGTGAACTTTGACCAGGACCGATCTGACGCCGCCGTGGAAACGTTGCTTGATTTCACAAGTGACGGACAGCAAGTGCTCGTGTTTACCAGCCATCTTCACTACGCACAATTGTTTGAGAAGCGAGGGATCAAGCCGATCTACCTGCCATCGCGGAACCCCGCAGCGAGTTCCGTCGAAGAACGTCGAGCTGGGTAATCAGCCCGAGAGGATACGATTGCAAAATTGGGTTGTGTTCCAAACCTGCGCAGACCCGAGCGTCGTTGGTGTGGTTGAAGAGCAAGGGTTAACCGAAGACGGTAAACTTGGCCGGATGAAACGACCAGAAGATGCGAAGCTAGCGTCGTTGGGGACGACGTGCCCTATACAAGAGAGCTATGACAACGGGTGCCACGGTTTTCCCGTCTTCGGTAAGGCCGTGCTCTTCGTATTCGTTATGAAGCCACGGCCTTGTCGAAGACTCCAAAACCGTGGCACCCGAATTCAAGCCGAGTCTCAACTGCGCAAGGCACAAACGAAAAGGAGCGGGATAACCCGCCCCTTTTCGTTTTTTTGATCGACGAAAACTCGATTGAACGAGTGTCGCTATGATTTGGCATACGCCAAATCACACACCCAGCTTCTTACGACGAGCCTTACGAGCTTTCGAGCTTGCTGGACGCTTGCCGTGATTTGCCTTGTTGACCTTGCGGTTGGTTTTTGCCATGTTTGTTCTCCGAAAAATCGATGCGACAACAGTGCCACATTCATTGTCATCTTGAAAGCGAATTCGTTTACCGACGCGGGATCGGCCCAACAGTATAGCAGACTGGCGTCGTATTGCAAAGCATCAACTCAATTCGTTCTAACGTACCATCCGCTAAATTCTCCCGACTGTCCTGGCTCAAGTTATTTCAAAAACTTCACTCGATCATCACAATCGGCAGAGTTCTTTTTGCAGTGACGAAACGACTTCTCTAACTGTTTCGGAGTTACTTGTCATTCGCGAAGCAGAGCTTCGAAGAGGGGCGTTCCCAAGCGGGAGCTTGGGAACGAGAAAAAGACTGGTAACGACATTCACCGGGTTCAGTCCCGCTCGCTGATCTTCTTCTCAGTGGCCTTCTTTTCGACCGGCATCATCTGGTTCGGTCCGATCTTGATCGTCAGCTTCTCCAGCTTGCCGGAAAAATTGAACGGGCACGCATAGTCCTTGTCGTCAACCGGGGTTCCAGTGTCGCTCCCTACGTCGAACGTCTCGTCCCACTGCGTGGTAATCGCAAGGGTGGCTGGGGTTTTCCTAGTGTCGACAACTTTTCCATCAACCTTCAGAACGCCGGCCCCCCCTTTGCCCATCCCCGGCCCGTCGTAGGTGAACTCGAACTCGACGGTATGCTTACCGGGCGTCAGGGCTTCTTTCCCCTCCCAGCGGAAGCGTACAAAGTCCGCGATGTTGTAGGTGAATACCGGCTTGCCCTTAAGCACGTACAAGCCGTAGCCAGCGAACCGGCCACCGTTCGTATTTAACATCCCTTCACTGTCGGCCTTGATGTCAACCTCCGCCGTGATACTGAACGACCGATTCAGGATATTGGGCGCGTCTCCCCGTGGGACGCCCGTTACGAGCGTGGTGTACGTGAAGGTTGATCGGCCCGCTGTCAGGCTGGGTTTTGGGCTGGCAAATCGGGTCGCCAGTGAGTTATCCAGAGGCAACACCTGGAACTTGGACGCCTCAACCCAGAAGAGGTCTTGCAGCTCTTTGAGCTTCGCTGGGTTGTCCTTTGCCAGGTCGTTGTTCTGTGTCCAGTCCTTGGCAACATCGTAGAGTTCCCACTTGTATCCGTTTGCCACATCTGGAGGCGGGCTACCCGCCAGGTTCCAGGGGGGGAAAATCGGAGTGGTACAGGCGACCCAGCCATCGTGGTAAAGCGCCCGGTTCCCCATCATCTCGAAATACTGGGTCTTGCGCGTCGAGGATACACCAGCGTTGGACTTGTCCCAAGTATAAGCCATGCTGACGCCGTCCATGGGCTTCTGGCCGATCCCATTGACCGAAACAGGGGCAGGCAGGCCGGTGGCTTCGAGAATCGTCGGCACGATGTCGATAACGTGGTGGAACTGGTGGCGAATGCCGCCGGCATCCTTGATCTTGTTCGGCCAGGCCATGCACATCCCCTGTCGGGTTCCGCCAAAGTGCGAAGCAACCTGCTTGGTCCATTTGAACGGTGTGTCGAACGCCCAAGTCCAGCCGACGGCCATGTGGTTGTAGGTCTTGTCGGAACCCCAGTCGGCGTAGAACTCCTTGAGTTGCCGTTCGACCGGGAACTCGATGCCATTGAACTGGGCCACCTCGTTTGGCGTACCGTTCGGAGACCCTTCTGCGCTGCCGCCGTTGTCGCCACTGATGTAAACGACGATCGTATTGTCAAGTTTTCCCATCTTCTCAACCGTGTCGATCACACGCCCGATTTCGTGATCAGTGTAGGCCAGGTACGCGGCGTATACTTCGACTTGCTTGATGAACAGTTTCTTCTCGTCGGCGTTCAGAGCGTCCCAGTCCTTGAGCATCTCTTTAGGCCACGGAGTCAGCTTGGCGTCCTGGGGGATGACACCAAGTTTTTTCTGGTTGGCGAAAATACGATCGCGGAGATCGTTCCAACCCTGATCGAACAGGTGCATATCGCTGATTTTCTTGATCCATTCCGGCGTAGCGTGGTGCGGAGCATGCGTGCCACCGGGGACGTAATAGCAGAAGAATGGCTTGTCCGGTGCGAGCTCGTTGAGTTGGTTCAACCAGCCAATGGCCTCGTCGGCCATCGCCGTCGTCAGATTCCAGCCTGGCTTGCCGAGGTAGGGGTAGATCGGTGTGGTGTTACGCGTCAGGTTTGGTGCCCACTGGCTCGCGTCACCACCGACGAAGCCGTAGAAGTACTCGAATCCCATGCCGACAGGCCACTGGTCGAAGGGCCCTGCCTGGCTGGCTACGAATTCGGGAGTGTTATGATTCTTACCAAACCAGGACGTGCCGTAGCCGTTGTCGCGCAGAATCGTGCCAATCGTTGCTGAATCTTTGGTGATGACACTGTTGTAGCCGGGGTAACCGGTTGCCGCTTCCGAGATCACCCCAAAGCCGACGTTGTGATGGTTTCGCCCGGTGATCAGCGCTGCCCGCGTCGGCGAGCAGAGGGCCGTACTGTGGAAGTTAGTATAGCGCAAGCCCGCCTTCGCGATGCGGTCCAGCGCCGGGGTCGGAATTACGCCGCCGAAGGTGCTGGGTGCTCCAAAGCCGACGTCGTCGGTCATGATCAAGAGTACGTTCGGCGCCCCCTTGGGCGGCACCACTCGCGGTGGCCAGTACGGCGTCGACTGGTTCGCATTCAGATTGATCTCGCCACCGCGCTTCGGCGGTGGCGGCGGGAGATATCTCCCATCAATTGTCGTGGTGGCGCTGGCCGAACCAGGCTCACTAGCCGGCTGTTCGCTTTTGATCGACTGAGCCGCCTTCGTTTCATCCGCTCCCACCAGCGTCGAGAGTTTTTCCGTGGCGGCCAGGTAGCCGAGCAAGGCACCGCACGCGAGGACCATTGCGGCTGTCAGTTTCGATCGCTTTACCACTTGTATCATCTCCTGAAGGACTATTGGCACCCGGTCGTATTCAAAAAAGCGGAGGTCATTCTATTACGACGGGACAGAATCGCAATCATGCCCGAAATGTTGGAACGGCCAATCATTGAGTCGGGACAAGAGGTTGTGGTGAGGGTCGAAATTCGGCTTACTTTTCGGCGTTGGGAGAAGGTGACATTGAATGAAATCGCGAAACTTGACTTCTCACTTGTTTTTTGACTTCTTTGTTTTCTCCGTCGTCACTGCTGTCAGGAATGATTTTTCGTCAACAGAATCGCTTGGGAAAAAAACATTCCCGTCCTCGTCATATAATTACGATACTCTTGGCCGAATCGGTCGATCAGCATTTGTTCCTCTTTCAGCGTCCGGATGGCGAGCAAACCCAAAACCACTAGACCCAACAAACCAATCAACCAGTTTGCAGAAAGCAGCGTTACCGAAGCCAGAATCAGCGCTCCCGTCACATAGAAGGGATGGCGAACCCAGCGGTATGGGCCATGCGTGACCAATGCTGCATTGGCTCTGGTAATGACGGTGTCTGTGAGGTTTTTGCCAAGAGTGGAAAATGTCCAGTAGATCAGCACGGGGCCGAGTGCGAATACGGACACAGCGACCCATCGCATCCAGTTGGATGCTGGAACAGACGCCCACTGGACGTCATCTGGAAAGAGCACATAGGTGAAAATGCTGATCGCAGCGCAAACGCCGGCGAGCCGAAGCAGAATGGGGAAGACGTAGCCCTCTTCCTTTCGGGAGATTTTCTCTCCCGAAGCGGCCACCTGTAGACGGTAATAGAGCCTAATCGGAACTGTCATGAGGAAGACGATAACCAGAGCGATGCGAAAAGGTGTTTCCGAAGGCATGTCTTTATCCCTCGTGTGTGTTATCCGTTACTTGCCTGGAAACCTCGTCGCAACAATCCTCGACCGACCGCCAAAATCGCTCCAACGCAATACAAGCCGCTTAAGGCGGTCATCGTCCCACCCAAAAGATAGGTTAATTCCCAGCCAGCCGTCGCGGTGAAAACCAGTGGCTCGGCCGTGGGATTATTCAAAAAGGCTTGGATTTTCGCCGCTTGGAGGGGTGCTTCGTCCTTCGTAGATTGAACTTGGAATTTCGATTCACGTCCAATAATCCAGATTGATCCATCCCCCGCCATTGTCACTTTATTCTTCCGAATACGATCATTTTCCGTGCTGTAACCTTCTCGACTCGACCGAACATGGCTTTCCACTGTTACCACGGGTTCGATCGTACTGCGACGACAGGGGACGACGAGCAGAATGTGTGGAGTAATTCTTGCGGAAGCTCCGATATCAATCCGCCGCATTTCGATCGTTGTTCGGGGAACGATAAACGTCACCACGGCAGGAACGACCAGAAATGCGATGATCGCGATCCCTTGAGTGATCAAGATCGAGTTTAAAGTTGGTTTTGGGAAAGGCATCGTAGCCTCCAAATTTACTGATGATTTCGAATCAGCGGCCAGGCCGTGAGATCGATTGCAACCGATGATCAGGAAATCGGCAATTGAACCAGATTCATCGCGAAAGCCCTGATATTGTATATCGGCTCAGTTTGGGAACAGGTCGATTGGGAAATGGCGATAGCGTGCAACTTGTGAATTCGTTTCGCCATGTGAAAACAGTCAAAGTGATTATCTGGTGTTTAATCAATCCGCCAACGATTAAGTTGCTGCTCGTCCAATGTCACACCCAGACCCGGACCCATCGGGCATCTGGCAGTGGGAGGTCCAAGCTGTAGCGGCTCTGTCAGGAGATCCGCTTCGTGATACAACGGACCCACCAGGTCCGCAGGGTAAGTCTCGCTGTCGATGGTGGGGAGCGCCGCCGCCACGTGCAGCATGGCAGCGGTCCCGATTCCCAGTTCGAGATTGCTGCCAATTGCACAAACAATTCCAGCGGCCTTGGCGACGTTGGCGATTTCGACAGTTCCTGCGATTCCTCCGTGTTTACCGGGATACACACTTAGTATGTCTGCGGCTCCCGCTGCACAGACGGTCCAGGCATCGGTCAGCGTAAACACGCTCTCATCCGCCATGATTGGCATCGGCACGGTTGCTCGAAGAGATGCCATTGCAGAGGGATCGTTCGGTGGAATGGGCTGTTCAGCCAGCAGGATATTCAGATCGGCCATCCGCTGAAGTGTGTGTCTCGCGGTCGTAATGTTCCAGCCACAATTCGAATCGATTGTGATCGGCATCTCGGGACCAGCAACTTCTCGTACAGTCCGCACGCGTGCGAGATCTTCCTCGGGATTGATACCCGTTTTGACCTTCAGGCACGTGACACCCATCTTCATGAATCGCTCGGCCAGTTGAACCACAGCATTCTTTTCGAGTGCCCCGATCACCAGCTTGATTCGCATTGTGTCTCGAACGGGCCCTCCCAGCAGTTGGCAAATCGGCATGTTTGCTGCTTTCCCCGCAATGTCCCACAAGGCCATTTCCAGCGAAGCTTTGGTGAAGGGATTCAGCTTTGTGACGCGATCCATGCGATACCGAAGCCGAGTGATGTCGAGCGGGTTCTGGCCGATCAATGCCGGGGCGAGCAGCTCACTGATCACGTTGAGGCAAGTAGCACTCGTCTCACCACTCCAGCGCGGCGCGACAGTGGCCTCACCCAGTCCCACCAATCCCTGATCGGTATAGACTCGTACGATGACGTAATTGGACGTCGCATGAACGCCGTGCGCGGTCTTCGTTGTGAGTCCATCTTTGAGTGGGATCCGAACAGGAATGGCTTCAATGCGTTCAATTTTCATAGGAATTTGTCATTCGTTCTAAGTCAGCCTTGCGTCGAGGGTGACAGTTTTGATTGTCTCGGTTCGCTGTCTTCGGATCATTGTCACAGAAGTTCTACCGGTCAACTCTGCTTGTCACCATCAAAAATGTTTCCTCGGAACTCCGCAGGAATACAGACTCGACATGACATTTGTTCGAGAACGACATCACTACAGCCTGACTTATGGTAATATTCAGAATCACAATTGCGACCTGATTGGAATTGGTGGACTCGTTCCAGGAAAACTAACGGCACTTCGCGGCCGGCGCAAATCGGGTGAACAGACGAAATAACGAGAGGGAGTTGTCATGTTCCAAATCCTCGGGACTGCAGGGCGATTGTGTGATACCGTTTCTCGGCGAGAATTGCTCACCATCGGTAGCCTGTCTCTGGTCGGATTGAGCTTGCCCGATTGTCTTCGCCGAAAAGCTCTGGCGGATGTACAACCGGATACTGCGACGCCGTACCGGCCAGATGGGTTTGGTCTCGCAAAATCGGTGATCCTCGTGTATCTGCAAGGTTCGCCGAGTCATATTGATCTCTGGGACCCCAAGCCCGAAGCGCCCGCAGAAATTCGGGGCGAGTTTCGCCCGATTTCAACTCGAGCGCCAGGAATGATGCTGGGTGAAGCCCTGCCGATGCTGGCCGAACAGGCCCATCGTTTTTCGCTCGTTCGATCGATCGGCGTCAATCCGAAGGGGTTGAGAAATCACGGAGCCGCCATTTATATGCTGATGACGGGGCATGATCCGACCAACTTCACCGTGACCGGGCTGGCCGTTCCTCCCTCAAGGGAAGACCTTCCTTCCGTGGGATCGGTCATCGCCAGGTATCGTCCTGCTGGATCGGACAGATTGAGTTACGTGGCGGTCGGAGCTCCGGTGAAGGAGGGAAGTCAAATTGGAGTCGGACAGGGGGCGGGTTTGCTCGGTGCGACTTACGATCCTTTTGCAATGTACGACGATCCAACCCAACCATTGAGACTGGAGGCGTTGTCGCTGCCCGGTGATGTCACGCTGGATCGGCTGCATTCCCGAGTCGACTTGCGTGCCCTCGTCGATGCGCGACATGCCCAGAATCCCATTCTCTCACCGATTCTGGACACCGGAGCGAAGTCAATGAGGCATTCCCGAACAGGCGTCACATCCTCGTTCGATGAGCACTACCACAAGGCGATCTCACTGGTTCAATCGAATGCGGCGGTCAAAGGATTTCAGCTCGATCGTGAATCTCAGGCAACTCGTGAGCGGTATGGCATGACGCGATTTGGCCAGAGTTGTCTTTTGGCTCGCAGACTGGTCGAAGCCGGAACTCGGTTTGTCCAGGTCAATTGGCCTGCGCGGTCCGATGACGAACCGGCGGCGGGGCCTGATGGGTCATGGGACACTCATCGCAATAATTTTCCAATGCTGCGTGATCATCGCTGTCCCGTATTTGATCGGTCGCTCTCGGCATTGATCGAAGATCTCGACGTCCGGGGCCTGCTTGATTCCACGCTGGTGGTGGCGATCGGCGAATTCGGTCGATCACCGAAGATTGGAGCACCGACCACCGACAACGTCGGACCGGGAGGTCGTGACCACTGGCCCGAATGTTACAGTTTTTTGATCGCAGGAGGCGGAGTTCGCCCCGGTCAGGTCTATGGGGAATCTGATCGGTTCGGCGGATGGCCGAAGTCGAACGCGGTCCACCCTTACGACCTTCTGGCAACGATCCATCACGCTCTTGGCATCGATTCTGAGACTGAATATCGCGACACGCTCAATCGCCCGCGAAGACTTGTTGAACACGGTCGCCCGATTGTGGGGCTGTTTTAATTCAAGTCGGCGAGTCGGTAAGACCTTCATCACGAACTGTCGGGCTGACAACGCCAGACAACTTGGACTCGAATCCATATTTCGCCCCCGAGGTCGCCCGAAAAAGACAATCGACGACAGCAAACCCTAAAGTATTGGACTTATTCTCTTTTCTTCGACCCAAACGTGGCTACCCGAGGCAAACTCGGCAGCGTGTTATCACACAACGGCGTTTGCCTGATCTGGTTACCAATCAAGGCTCGTCGTCCGCGCGGGTGGAAGGCGAGCCTCGTCGCTTGCTTTGAAGTTGGATGCGGCTTCAGGATGGATTGCTCTCACAGTGCTTAGAGTTGTGTTGGAGAGAAAACCATGCGTTCGAACAAGGCCCCGCCAATTTGGCTGGGAGTCAAACAAAGTGTTTACTTGTTGAAAGTTATTCCCGAGGAACTGTTGCCTTGATAGAATCCATCGAAATTGAAAGGACGAGAAAGGTGCCACACATGCTTGAAGACAGATCCTTTAATGCCGTCATTGCTGACGGTCAAATTCGCCACGGGGAAAACCTTACTCCCTATGATGGAAAAGAAGTCCATGTCACGGTTCATGTTCGTGCGATTGAGGCTGAGCCTCCCAAAGATCTCGATATCGAAAAAGATATCTACGTGAAAATGCCAGTGGAAACCACAGTGCTCGGCGCAGCCACGATCCGAAACATCGGATCGGCAAAGCCTTCACTCATTTTGCCCGAAGGGCTTGAAGATGCTTGAAATCTACCCTTGGTACGGAGTGGCTGAGGGTGCAAGCCTTTCGCAGGGCGAACTTTTTGAGGCTTGTCCGTATCTGCAGGTGAATGCGAGCGGGGAAATCGTTCAAACGAATTATGATGTTGTCATTCTGAGCCAATCGTGTGACTTGGCCAATGACAAACTCGATATCGTTCAAGTTTGTCCATTTTGGACGCTTGACGCACTTGCCGCGAATGTTGTTTTCCTCCAATCCCGAAAAGGCAAGGAAGACCTTCGGCGGGGAAATCTTCCAGGTTACCACCTGCTGAATCGTTGCTTGATTCCACGACTCGAAACCGATTTCCTCGTTGTGGATTTTCGCTCGGTTTTTGGAGTTAAACTCACTTCGCTGAGAGAATTGGCCGTCCATCGGTCGCCGCTACCGTGCCTTTTACCACCCTATCGAGAACACTTGGCGCAGGCCTTTGCTCGCTTCTTCATGCGAGTAGGACTTCCCGTAGATATTCCACCGTTTTGAGCTACTCCAGTTATTTGGTTGAGACGCTGAGGTTGTGGGGGTAGAGGATAAGTCCAATTAATAGTCCATAAGGGGCGTTTTCTTGGGATCTTCTCGTTGGCAGCCACGAACAGCACGCTAGCGCCGGGGAGAATGATCTTTCACGATCTCAATCGCGGAAATGCCCGGGATCGGATTTTCGATGAAGACGCTGATGATGCACCGTTCGAATTTTATGCCCATGGCCAATCCCACGACCTGACGACTGGGTCACGCGAGTGAACGGTGCTCTGACAAAAAAGGAACGGGAAGCCGTGTAAGCCTCAGTCGTTTTAGGCCGCCCTTTCGGCCCAGAGTCATGGCAAGAGGCAACCGCCAAACAACTCGGACTCGAATTCACATTTCGCCCCCGAGGTCGCCCGAAAAAGACAATCGACGATTGCAAATCTTAATTTATTGGAATTGTCCCCTGTTCGATCAAATCCATTCAAAGCTTGAAGCCGGTGAGCGTCAGGCAGTCCGAGCCGCAACGGCGGCCGGTGCGTCGGTGTTGTTACCCGAAGCCGACGCTCGGCAACTCGCCGAAGGCTGGCAGCGAACCGAATTATCACCGCTGATTTGAAGTGAGTGCTCCGAGTATCCGGGGGATGAGTAGGCATCACATACGATCGCGAGCATTCGGCAATCGCATACGCAGCGAATCACAAGTCTGATTGCGGGGTTTGAACCTGCAGTGTACCAATTTCCCGATCGCCGGAAATCGTCCAATCCGGCGTTTAAAACCTCTATCAAATCCCATACTCAAATCGCCAGTTTTCGAGATCAAGATGTCAATTCGAATGTAAAATACAAAACCTATTTCGCCCCTAACCCGGAATGTCGCAGCAACGCTGTGACTTGAGGTTCGCGGCCGCGGAAGGCTTCAAAGACTTGCATCGGGTGACGGCTTCCGCCGAGTGCCAAAACAGTGTCTCGGAATCGCTGGCCTGTTATCTGGATCGCTTCGGCGTTATCGAGACCGACCTCTTCAAAGGCAGCGAATGCGTCGGCACTCAGGATTTCGGCCCATTTGTAACTGTAATAGCCTGCCGCGTATCCTCCACTGAAAATATGCTGAAACGAGCAGAGAGTCCGATCTTCGGGCAACAATGGAAGCACGCTGGTTTGCTGGCTGAGTCGGCGATTGAGTTCATGGACGGACTCAGTACCGCTGGGATCAAAGTCGGCATGGAGCGTGATGTCGGTCATGCCAAACAGAAGCTGCCGAAGCATCATCGAACCGGCTCGGAAGTTCTTTGCCGCCCGAACTTTTTCAAATAGGGCTTCCGGCAGCGGTTCGCCCGTCTTGTAATGGCCGGTCAGACTCATCAGAGTTGGCCGGTGATAGCACCAGTTTTCCATGAACTGGCTGGGCAATTCGACTGCGTCCCACTCGACGCCATTGATCCCTGCACAATCCGCGAAGTCGACCTTTGTCAACATGTGCTGCAAGCCATGCCCCATTTCGTGGAACAGCGTTTCGACTTCGCGAAACGACATCAGGCTGGGAGTATCGCCATGCGGCGGTGTCTGGTTGCAGACGAGGTGAGCCACGGGAAGCTGGAGCTTTCCGTCCATCTTCCGTCGTCCCAGGCAATCATCCATCCAGGCTCCGCCGCGCTTATTCTCCGGACGCGAAAAGGGGTCGAGGAAGAACGAGGCGATGTGCGTCCCTGACGCGTCGTGGACGCGATAAAAACGGACATCAGGATTCCAGACACTGACATCGGTCTGATGGTGTATTGTGACGTCGAACAACCGACCGAGCAGTTGAAACAGTCCCTCCAGAACTTTTTCGAACGGAAAATAAGGCCGCAGTTCGTCGTCGGTGTAGGCGTATCGTTCTTCACGCAACCTTTCTGCCCAGAATGCGACGTCCCAGACCTGAAGTGGATTCGAGTCACCCCGAGTCGCCTTGAGGGCCTTGATGTCTTCGACGTCTCGCACGGCGGCGTCCCAGGCTGCCGTGCGCAAATCGGTAAACATCTGACGAATCGCCGCCACATTCGGAGCCATCTTTCGTGCGAGGCTGACCTCGGCAAAATTCTGATAACCGAGCAGATGAGCCTTTTCCCGTCGCAGTGACAGAAATCGTGTGATTAACGGATCGTTATTCAAATCACCGGTGGAAGCTCGTGTGACAAACGCCCGGTAAAGCTCTTCTCGTAGCGTTCGGTTCCGGCAATGTTCCATAAACGGAGTGAACAGCGGCGGTTCGAGAGTGATTCTCCACGGGCCATCGGCAGGCGTTGCAGCGGTTGAGGCGTCCTTGTGAGCGGCATTCCATGACTGTGCAGCCAGGTTTCGCAGCGTGCTGGGCCAGCCTGCCGCATCGGCCGAATCTGTGATCTCCAGCGAAAAGGCTTTTGTGGCGTCAAGAACGTGATTGGAAAACTCGGTCGATAATTGAGAAAGCTCTTGCTCAATGGCATTGAATCGTTCGCGTTCCGCTCCTTTCAGAGCAATTCCCGATAGCTCAGCCCCTTTGATCCGGTCCGTGATAATTCGTTGTTGCGCTTCGCTGAGCTTTGACCATTCGCTGCTGTCACGCAACTGTTTCAGGCACTGATAAATCGGTTCACTCTGACTGGCTCGCAGGCCAAACTGCACGACATCGGGCAAGACGGCTTCGTACGCCGTCCGCAATTCGTCGGAGTTCAAGACACCAAACAAGTGACCCACGGGCTTCCAACCATATTCAAACGGCGGATCAAGACGTTCGAGTTTACCGAGCGATCCATCCCAGGTTGGCGTGAGTTCCTTTTCGATCTCGGTCAGTTTTTGAGTTGCGTCCGCAACAATGTGTTTGACGGCGGGAACGATGTGTTCAGGCCGAATCGCGGCAAAGTCCGGTAAACCGCTGCTGGCCAGAAGTGGGTTGTTCACAAGTAATGCTGTATCGACCATGGCTGGGAATCCTCAATTCAGTGTAAATTTAAGAGGTTTCAGCCACAGATGCACACAGAACCACACAGATAAAGGCGGAGGTGAATTGTGAGAAAACTACCAGAAAACTCGTTTACCGGTCTTTTCCGCTTCGCATTGATCTGTGTGCATCTGCGTTTATCTGTGGCGAATACTCTTCATTTTTCTTTCGAGGAGTGTAAACGGAAGCTTTCAACAGTGCAGCTCAAGCCGAAGCAATTCTCATCGAATTCGACAATTGCCGATACTTCCGCGACCATCCTTTCTTGGATCGTCAAATCACGATAAGCTGTAGGAAGTAAGAAGTCCGATGTTTTTGTTGCGAAATTTGATCTATGCCTCGTGTTCCCCTCAATCCCGATTCTGATGCTGGCGACAGCGACCTTCCCGACGATGATTCGTCAGTGGAACGACTGCAAAAAGTGTTGGCTTCGGCTGGCATCGCGTCGCGACGAAACTGTGAGGAATACATCCGCGACGGTCGAGTCACCGTCGATGGTGAAACGGTCACTGAACTGGGGATCAAGGTCGATTCACAGGCCCAAAAGGTTTGCGTCGATGGCGAACGGATCAAATTCCAGAAAAAGCAGTATTTTCTGGTGAATAAACCGGTCGGTGTCGTTTGTTCGAATGCTGATCCTCAAGGCCGACCACGCGTTATCGACCTGTTGCCCCCCTGGCACGGTCGACTCTTTTCGGTTGGTCGGTTAGACGAAAACTCGGAAGGTTTGCTGATCGTTACGAATGACGGCGAACTGGCTCATTCGCTCGCTCATCCCAAGTTTCAAGTGGAACGGGTTTATCGCTGTATTATTGCGGGAATCCCAACCGACGAAACGTTTAAGATGCTGCGGCAGGGTTTGCACTTCACCGAAGGAAAGTTCCGCATGCGGGATGTTCGTCGAGTGAAGACCAGCGGCAAAAGCACGCTTGTCGAAGTCATTCTAACAGAAGGTCAAAACCGCGAAGTTCGCCGAATGTTCGCTCGCGTCGGCCACAAGGTTTTGAAACTGCGTAGAACGGCGTTCGGGCCGATGAAGCTGGGGGAGCTTGAAACGGCTGCTTATCGTCCGTTATCCCCATCGGAAGTGCGAGTCCTCAAGCAATATGCTTCGAGCGACCCGTCTGGTCGTCCTTCATGGAAACAGCGAGATGTCGTGAATCCCAATCGACGGCGATTGAAGGGGGTTGGAAAGCCTCGCCACAAACCGGCACGACGAATCCCCACGGCCAATCGCGGAAGTTCCAAAGGGAAAAAGCCGCGGCGGTAAGATCGGCATCTTCGTTCGAATTGGGCATTTTAACAGATGAGTTCCATGGCTGATTGTTCGCTAGAGCTACCTGGGCTTGTGCCGACGTCTCTACAAAAATTTGCGACCGTCGTTGAACACGAATTGATGGCGAGGGACACGTGGCGCATGCGCTTGCGCTGCCCAAAGATCGCCCAGCAAATCGTGCCGGGCCAATTCGTCATGGCGCGAATTCCTGAACGGAGCGACCCGCTTCTTGGTCGGCCGTTTGCACTCTACGACGTCTACGAAAACGCGGCGGGCGAACCGGAAGGAATTGAGTTCGGCTATGTCGTTGTCGGTAAGATGACCTCG
The DNA here is from genome assembly GCA_903834925.1 of uncultured Schlesneria sp. GTDB lineage: Bacteria > Planctomycetota > Planctomycetia > Planctomycetales > Planctomycetaceae > Schlesneria. The sequence goes on along the minus strand of CAILLA010000266.1, from coordinate 28,055 downwards.
CTACTGGAGTCATTAACCGTAGGTGATCGCGTCGAACTTTGGGGCCCACTGGGAAACGGTTTTCCATTGCCTCCCTCGGGGCATTTGGTGATCGCCGCCGGGGGGATCGGGCAAACTCCGTTTCTGGCGGTCGTTCGCGAGGCATTACGTCGAAAAATCTACGGAAACCCATTTCGTGAGGTTACTCAAGCCCCTTCACGAATCACCATGTGTTACGGCGTTCGCAGCCGGGAATACATTGCGGGTATCGACGCCTTTCATCAGGAAGGAATCGATTTGCAGATTGCCACCGATGACGGTTCGGCAGGACATCACGGATATGTCACCGATCTTTTGAAGCCATTGCTAAGCGAAGCGGAACCGCCGGCAGCCGTGTATTGCTGTGGTCCTGAGCCAATGATGCATGCAGTTGCAAAATTAACGGAGGTCGCGAAGATTCCGACTTTGTTATCGCTAGAAAGTCCGATGGCCTGCGGATTCGGTGCCTGTTTCAGTTGCGTGACCCGAATTCGGCAGGACGACGGTACATGGGACTACCGGCGGGTCTGCGTCGAAGGCCCTGTCTTCCCGGCAGACAAGGTCGTATTTGAAGCCTGAAAGAGAACTCATGAAGTTTGCACTGGTCATTCCCGACGGCGCTGCCGACGAACCACAGCCATCCCTGGGTGGAAAAACCCCGCTTCAAGCGGCGGTCATTCCTCATATGGATGACGTCGCGCGTCGAGGGTTTGTTGGACGAGCCAATCACGTTCCGGACTCAATGCCCTCAGGAAGTGACGTTGGGACCATGAGCCTTTTCGGTTACGACCCTCTACAATTTCACACGGGACGTGCCCCGCTCGAAGCAGCGGCACAGGGAATCGAACTCGGGCCACTCGATTGGTGCATTCGCTGTAACTTCGTAACCGTCGAAGACGGCAGGATGGTTAGTTTTACCGCCGAACAAATTCCCAGCGACTTGGCTCGAACGTTGATCGAAGGCTTGCAACGAGACAAGTGTGGCGACGAGCACTGGAAGTTCTATCCTGGCGTCAGCTATCGAAACCTGGTCGTTTACCGCGCCCGAAATACGCCCGCTCCATTCAGTGCGGCGACCGTCACGACTCCACCACATGATATTACGGAACAGCTTGTTGATCCGTATCTTCCCAGCGGCCCGGGTGGAGACGTTCTTCGGTCCTTGATGGAACAAAGTAAGCCCCTGATTGCGGCATGTCCTGAGAACGTGGCGCGCGCCGCCAGTGGAACTCATACAGCCACACAGACTTGGCTTTGGGGACAAGGCCAACGACCAGATCTTGCTCCTTTTCTCGAACGGTTCGGCCAGCGAGGAGCAGTGATTACTGCGGTCGATCTCTTACGCGGACTGGGTCGCCTCCTCGGTTGGTCGGTGATCGAAGTCGAAGGAGCCACGGGCTATCTGGACACGGATTATGCCGCCAAGGGTCGCGCCGCGATTCAAGCACTAAAAGACGATCTGACCGATTTCATCGTGGTCCATGTTGAAGCAACGGACGAAGCGTCCCACGAAGGAAAAGCCGAAGAAAAAGTTAAGGCGCTGGAACAAATCGATCGGCACATCGTCGGCCCTTTGCACGAATATCTTCGTTCGCAAGGTGAATACCGTTTGTTGATCTGCCCCGATCATCCGACCTTTTTGCGGACGAAAACGCATAGTCACGGATATGTGCCGTTCGCCATGTGCGGAACCGGCCTCCAGGCTGGATCGGCCGCGACTTACGACGAGTTCACTGCGGCACAGAGTGATGTCTGTCTCGATCGCGGCTGTGAATTAATGCCGATGCTGTTTTCCGGTGGGAAGCATCGTATCGTTTAACCGCGCCTCGAAGAGAAGCGGGAACAGAGCGGCGGAATTGCCGACAACCGAGGTGTCATTTCTCGTTGGAGCATTGCAAAGAGTCAGGTCTTGGGCAACGTTTGAAGAGATCGACCATTAGGACACTGCACTCGGTCAAAACGCGATTATATTTCGGACGCAAATTTCGATCGTAAGCCTATAAATATGAGAGCATTGCGGCCAATTTTGAACGAAATGGCGTCTGTTCACCGCCTCGTTTGAGATTCCTAATATTGAGAAAACACAGTGTCCCCAGCCCGGATGCAATGTGGTGGCATGGCCGCTCTTGATTCATACGGCGATCCGGGAAGCCTCGACCTGAAACCCTGGGCCGTCCACGCCGCTGCAGCAACCGCTGACCATCTGGCTTTGATCGTATGACCAAGAATATCGACCGACGATCAACCAGTACAATCTCCATTGGGCTGGAGTCAGAAACGGGGAAACCCATGACAAATACGCAAAGAAATGAGGACAAGTCGAGTAATCACCTTGTGCAAGGGCATTACGCCCGGTTAAATGATTTCACAAGGTCGCTATTGGGGCGGAATTTGTCATAAGAACCATTTAATTGGGTTAGAACTGGGCATATCTCCGTATTTCTATACTTGCGGCGGCCCGGATTTGGTCCTCAACCATATAGCGACTGTTCCTTTCTCGCTCACAAAGGTGTTTTCAATGCGTCTGAGATCTTGGTTGACGACGTTGTTTCGACAAGTGACAAATCTCCAATCACGCCATGTGCTTCGCCGGAAACGATATTCGACGACGATCAAGTCGGCCATGGTGGAACAGTTGGAACCGAGGCGGCTGCTGACACAAGCCGTAGCTGTCGGACCGGTCACGCAAGTCAACACTCAGACGCTTAACATTCAAACCAGTCCCGCCGTGGCAATGGATCTCTCTGGAGATTACGTCGTCACCTGGGCGAACTCGGTTCAGGGCGTCGAAGCGATCTACGCGCAACGATACAACGTTTCTGGCGTCGCGCAAGGGGGTGAGTTCCAGGTCAATACAACGACGACTGGGATTCAAAGCGCTCCTGTCGTGGCGATGGATTCGTTCGGGGATTTCGTAATCGCTTATTCGAATGGTCCCGATATCTTCGCACAGCGATTTAATGCGTCCGGGATTAAACAAGGGGGCGAATTCATGGTTGGCCCCGCTGCGACTTACGGTATCCCCAAAGTGGCGATGGATGCGTCGGGGAACTTTGTCATTGCCTGGTCAGCAGATCTTTCGACGGGCGGTGTCACAGCTCAACGCTACAACGCCGCAGGAATATCGCAGGGGCCGCTCATTCACGTTGGGGCCGGACGCGTCTGCACCGGCTCATCAGTGGCGATGAACTCAACAGGAGATTTTGTCATCGATTGGACTAGCTATCTCGGTAATCCTAATCCTGGATCTGGTGCACCGCTTAACGCTGGTGTTACGAATGCAGCATTGTTTGCACAACGTTTCAACGCGAACGGCACAGCAAAGGGAAGCCAAATCTCTGAAAGCAATTACGGACCCGACGTCATTTTATCAAATCCTGCAGTGGCCATCGATGCCGCGGATGATATTCTCATGGCCGCGTTAGTTGACTATCCCCCACCGAACTTCGGCCCCGAAACTGACTTCTATCTTTATGATGCCGCGAACAACAATCTGTTTGTCGCTGGGACGCGCGGAGTCGGTAGTTCCGGGGTGACCATGGATGCGGCGGGCGATTTTGTCCTGGCGTATGACGATCAAGGTTTCATCCAGGGCTGGAGCTACTTTGACACAAATTATTATGAACCAAACGCGTTTGCTGGATCGACACATCTCTATGACATTGGATCAGAAAGTGCTGGCAAGTATGGCAATCCCGTTGTCGCAATGGATCCCTCAGGGGATATCGTCGTCGTCTGGCAGGGTAGCGCAGTGGGGAGCTTTCGGAATGGAATTGTGTCGCAACGGTTCGTGCAACAACCCTCACCGACGATATCATGCCTCAACCAAACCAAGACTTTCGTGCGCGGTTCAGCACCGTTGCCGATCGCCCCGGACCTGATCGTCACAACACCCATTAACCAGAATATCGTCAGTGGCACTGTCACATTCAACAACTGGCAACCCGAGGATCGAGTCTCGTACTTAAACCCCTACGGATTTCAGCACACATTCACGCAAGATCTTGCAGCAAATACCGCAACCTTGACGTTTTCGGGATACTCAGCTTTTGGGTCCGCAACTGCAGAGCAATATCAGACGGTATTAAAATCTTTGACATACCAGGACGTCGCGGGTAATCCCAACACGTCGGCAACTCGAACGGCCACCTTTTCGTTGACCGTCGACGGGAAGCACTTCACGACAGGAACTCAAACTCTCAATGTCGCTAAAGTCCTGTCGGGATTGAGCGGGACAATCAACTTTGTCAGCGGTACACCCCCCACGCCGCTTGCCCCGAACGTCAATATTAACGTTCCGAGTGGCCATCTGATCAACAGCATCACGGTCTCATTCGCCAACTGGCTACCGGAGGATCGGGTTTCGTTTTTCAATTCGGTTGGGCTGCAGCATACCTTCACTGAGGACGCTGTTGCTCAAACGGCCACATTGACGATCTCTGGCGCAGCCTCGGCGGCAGATTACAAGACGTTATTGCGGTCCATCGTTTTCCAGGATGTGGCTGGTAATCCCAACACCTCAACTGTGCGAACCTTTACATTCACGGTTAATGACGGCGTCAACATTAATTCGGAGACAAATCAGATTATTGTCAATGGGCTTGTGACGGGGTTGAACAATTCGACAACCTATATTGAAAGTACGCCACCCCTTTCGATTGCTCCCAATCTGGTCGTTGCCGCGCCGCAAGGGCAACAAGTCCTGAGCGCCACAGTTTTATTCACGAACTTTCTGCCTGAGGATCGGGTTTCGTTTTACAATTCAGTTGGACTTCAGCATACGTTTACGCAGGATCCCGTGGGACAGACTGCAACCTTAAGAATCACCGGTGCCGCCTCGGCGGCAGATTACCAGACGGTATTGCGATCCGTCGTTTTCCAGGATGTGTCTGGTAATCCAAACACCTCGCTGGCACGAGCTGTGATGTTGACCGTCAACGATGGCATTAGCATCCATTCGGCATCCGAAACGATTTTTGTGAACGGGCTTGTTATGGGGTTAAACAGTACGACCACATTCGTGCAAGGTGCATCACCTCTTTCAATCGCTCCGAATCTGTTCATTGCCGCGCCGCAAGGGCAACAAGTCCTGAGCGACACCCTTTTATTCACGAACTTTCAGCCTGAGGATCGGGTTTCGTTCTACAATTCGGTTGGACTGCAGCATATGTTCACGCAAGATCCCGTGGGACAGACTGCAACCTTAAGGATCACGGGTGCCGCCACGGCTGCAGACTACCAGACTCTATTGCAATCGGTCGTCTTCCAGGATGTTGCTGGAAACCCGAACACCTCGCTGGCGCGAGCTGTGACGTTGACCGTCAACGATGGCATAAATATCAATTCGGCATCCGAAACGATTGTTGTGAACGGGCTGATATCGGGATTGAATGGAACCACAACTTTTGTTTCCGGTTCGTCACCGCCGCCGATTGCCGCGAATCTGGTCGTCGCTGTTCCGCAAGGCCAAAAAGTCCTGAGTGCCACCGTTTTATTCGCGAACTTTCAGCCTGAGGATCGGGTTTCGTTCTTCAACACCGTCGGGCTGCAGCATACGTTCACGCAGGATCTCATAGGACAGACTGCGACCCTAACGATCACAGGTGTCGCCACGGCAGCAGACTACCAGGCGTTCTTGCAAACTGTCGCATTCCAGGATGTCGCTGGCAAACCAAACACGTCGATCACGCGCGTCGCCACGGTCACTGTCAACGATGAGAAGAACAGTTATTCCGAAACACAATATATCACCGTTTCGGGCTGACCGCGCTGGTACAGGTCAACGGTTCGGCTTCAGAGCGTTCATGATCACGATTATTGGACATCGAAAGTAATGCCCATTCGTGAGAAAGGGAGGAATGCGTCGAACTTCCGATTGGACGGAGAACCTCGATACCACACAAAAAAATTCGTGGATTTACGTAATCGGCGACGACGGCCAGTTGACCAGCGCGAGGGAGTAGATAATCATGGGGACACAGCCCTTTCGTCATTTCGCTGACTTCGATTGCTGCGGCGACTTGGTCCCTTCAGGAAAACTTCCGTCGTAACCGTCTCAGCAGAAGCAAGTTAGCGTACAATTCTTCGGCAATCGAAAACGCTCGTTATGATGAACGTGCTGTGTCCCCATTGACGTATGTCAGCATCACCGCTCTGAATCAGCCAATTCAGGGAACACTGCTGCGCAAAGAACCCGGGAAGTTAGTGCTGGTGAACAGCATGTCAACCGAAGTTCTTGTCCTTCGCGACGGTCAAAAATATGCCAGGAAAAACCACTCGCCGTTTCAAATCGTCGAGACGTCTCAAATCTCTCACTATTCAATTGCGGCCCCCCCTTCAGACAAATTCGCTCCGAAAGGAATGAAATATCAGGCCGACGACTTCACTGTAGACGGGTTCGAGTTTGGCAGTGGTCGAATTCAGCGCTGGTTCGAACCGCCGATTGATTCGGCAATGAGTCGCCAGAAATGCTCACCAGTTGAACTGGAGCAGAAGCTGGCCGAAATTCCATCCGGTACACAGGTCGCGCTTCTTGATGAATCAGATCAGGCTTATAACGCAATCCTTTCCGGTATGGGGCAGGACGGACTGATGCTGTCAAATTGCATGACTCAGGAATTCGCCCCCGGTCCCGATGGCAGTAGTCAACTTAGAACCCGCTGTGTTCCCTGGCAGACGATTCCGATTGAGTCCATTTCAAGTTGCTCCGTAGTAAGGCCGCCTCAGTCGGATCTCGCCCCGGCAGACAACGATAATCATTGCGATCTTTGCGTGACCGACATCATCTACAAGAGCGGCCGACGTCAGTCTGACTGGAAATCGGCTCAAAATGACCGCGAAGTCGGACGACTTCTGACCGGTCGCACAAGGTGGTGGTCGTTCCCGAGTCTGTAAGCGTCCGGTGTGTATCGAGTGGTAATGGTGCTCCTCCATGATCTTGCTTCACGGGACGACTCGTCGGCGGGCTGAGCAAATTCTTGCTCACGGGCCAGACCCGCATTTCCGCGAACCCGGCGGGCAGGCAACCGAAGACGGTTTCTCAATGTATCTTGATCACGGCCCGTTCCTTTTCGGTGATCCTGAGGATTATGCCCATGGCAAGGCGAGGGAGTTCCCCGACGAAGGCGGGCCAGTTAATAGTATAGTATTGCAAGTGCCCGACGAGATCGTTCAGAAGGCCGCGACCGATTGGTTTCCGGCAAGCCAAGGGCCTTTTGTGCAGTTTGATCCTGGGTCGGGGCTTGAATAACTTGTGGCTGCCTGGCCGCAAATCACGAGTTCGGCACTGATTCGGAGCCTCACATGATTCACTCCAACCTTTTTGCTGAACGTGTCCATACGGCATTCCAACCAACGCCCCGTGGGGTTGTAGGGCTGGTCGATGACTTGCTGGGCCTCTGTCGGCTCTACCAACTCCGAATCAACTTCCAAGACGGCCACTGTGCCATCCACAGGCTCGGAGCAAATCCCCAGGAATCGCTCGATATTCCGGTCCCGAAGTCGGTATTCCGTGCCGCATTGGCGAGGATCGTTGCGATCTGCAGCGAGCAGCACCCCGAGTCGGTGACTCCCTACAGAGGTGAGGCAAACATTGCCGTGTTGCCGCCAGTTTCGCAGGGTTCGGAGAAGGTTGTCCCGCCATCGACCTGTTTTGTGTCATTCACTAACACCCCTTCCGATCAACATCTGGAAAAGCGGTTCTCCAGTAGCTCAGCCAGTGACGGGAACCGGTTTACCGTGCTGTTGCGTGACAAGCGAACCGTCACGGTGTTTGGCCACTCGCTAAAGTATCTCCAGAACGCCTCGAACCAAACCGACAACGGTTCGTACGGCATTCTATCGCGCACGGATCGCGGCGAGGTTCTTGTTGGATTGTTCCGTGTCTCTGACGTGATTGGCGTCTTCAGCGGCGACATCCGTGAGCCTGAAGGGACTGCGGAAACGCGGCGCGATACACAGCGTCAAAGAGCCTTGGAAGACGAAAGCCAAGGAATCTGAGTTGGCAACTGGTGTGTTATCGATTCCAAAGGAGCGCAAGAGCAACCTTACGGTGCTGCGGGAAATCCATTCAAGGCTCAACCAGCAAACCGTTCGTTTGTGATCATCCCATCCGGGGCATCACGGGACCTGCCGCAAGATTCCTGCGCCCTTATCAGGGCTAATCATCGTCTGATTCGGACCTTTCCCGGGGTTGAAACCCCGGGCTGTATTCCTACACCGCTTTGCGGTTAAGACAATGCCGTGATGCATCTTCACCACATCCGAATGTCATTGAGTTACCGAACGGACTGTCTCTGCAACGCCCGGCGGTCGAGACATTGGGTGCCACGGTTTTAGAGTCTTCGACAAGGCCGTGTCTTCATCGTTCTATAACGTTTCCGAAGAGCACGGCCTTACCGAAGACGGTAAAACCGTGACACTCTTTTGCCGTATTTTGTCTCAAACGCACATTGCCCACCAGGCAAAGCAGACCGTCGGGAAAGACCGTGACTTCAGTCATCGCGGCATCGACGGCCGCAAGGAATCGCCGTGCCACTTTCGAATCATGTTGCACGTACCATTCGACGACTTCAACGATCTCCTCGAGTGCTGCCGGATCAAAGGAGACAATCATGGTTGGTCGAACCGTGCGATGATTCCGTCGAGTTCCTCTCGAACGTCGTTCCAATTGTGAAACGACGAGGCTGTTGAACCCGATTAACGACGTCACCAGGGGTGGCTTCTCCGATGATATTCAATATTTAGTCAATCACCCAAATCGTCACACGTCGGGAAGACCGCTTTTTCGACAAAAAAGTTGTCTCCCCGGAAGCTTGGCAGTTGTCTCCCGCTGAAGTGAGTGAAATCGAGCGGTTTCTGGCAAAGAACCCCGGCAGAGGAATTGGCTTCCAACCCGGGTAAAGCGGTCGTCGCGTTTTCCGTCGTCATCATTCTGCTCCCGTGATCGGTGAATCGTCCCGATTGGCGAGCATACAATTACCTTCACTGGGAACCCGGATGCAAATACGGAAACACCGCCTGGATCAGCGGATCTTTTTGACAGCGTTTGCAAGCTATGCTACTGTAAGTTGACCAAAATCAACGCCTGCGAGGCCACCGATGAATCTCACTCAACCGACTGGACTAGAAAGCTTTCACAAATTTGTGGAAAGGAAGTTGGCGTCCGAAGCCATCGTCTTGATGTCTCCTGAAGAAGCCCTCGCTCTCTGGCGACAGGAATAAGAAACGCTAGCCGCAATCCGCGAAGGATTGGAAGACGTGGCTGCGGGACGGACGAAAACGTTGGACGCGTTTGACCGCGATTTCCGTCAGCGGCATGGTATTGAAGGGGCGGTATGACCTTAGAGGTCCGAGTGTCAGGGCGGACCGAAAAAGATGTGGACACGATCTTTGAATGGCTGGCTAAGCGGTCCAAAGACGGCGCAGTTCGGTGGTATCACGCCTACTTAATATCGCTGCATTCATTGCTGATTCAGGCAGAGGGATGTGGGATCGCTCCAGAGGCAGAAAAACTTGGCATTGATCTCCGTCAATTTCTCTTCAAAACGCGCAGTGGTCGAGTCTATCGCTCACTTTTTGTCATTGTCGGCAATAGATTCACGTGGTGGGCGTTCGTGGTGCCGGGCAAGATCTTGCTGGTACCGACGACCTTGAACTTCCCGCACAATGACGAAACGCTCACGCAGCCAAGCATATAAACCATTTTCCATATTGGTCTTAGGAGAATTTCATTGAAATCTTTCGGCCCAAACCCATTGTCTCGTTCTTGAAAAGGGCTGTGTCCCCGAGGACAGACTCCCCTGAGCGTGAACGAAAATATATAGCGATTCAAAATCAACCACATTTACGCCGAAAACCGCTTGCAAAACGATGTCGCGACAGTATCCTGATATATTGCGACGGCTGAAAAGCCGCTGATATAGCGAATATTCTTGAATATTTGGCATTACCCGCGCTAAATCGTGGATAATGATTAGTTCAAGTGTCAGGAAATTGGAAATGGAATCACTTGACAGCTTACCCAACATTCAATCAACACCGTTACCTGACTTCGATGCCTCAACAGCCCTCCCAAATGGCGATTTTTTTCCGTCCCGAACTGATTTTGAGGCGAGATTTGTAAACGGCTCTGTGCGGAGAACAACGATTTACAACGGGTGGAATCGTCATCGAAGCGCACTTAAGGACGCGGGATTGCCTGACAGTGCGCGGCAACTGCTTAACGGAAGTTTCACTACGACTAAGAACGATCCAGGCGACATCGACTTGGCAGTAGAGGTTCCGAAGGCCGATGAACTGTTTAATGATGAATCGAAACTGAATCCGGTCGTCGCATTATTGCGGGGTCCCAAAATGAAAACAAATTACGAATGCGACGCTTACCCTATTTTTATCTTTCCGCCTGAGCATCCTGACTATTCCGCAGTGACACTCAACGGGATTCGCTATTGGACGAAGTGGTTTGGACGCACTCGCACCGGAGAATGTAAAGGACGGGTCTGGGCCACGGTAGGAGGACTTCAATGAGTAGTCGCGATATCGCCACGATCTCGGAAGAATTGAGTGACCTCAGGAGTTACATTCACGGATTGCCAAAACGTCTTGTCGAGTCCGGTGCATTTGTTGGATACCAAAACCGAGAAGCTCTTCTTCAAGAGGAATTAATTGCTGCTCAACTTTACGAAGTAGCAGGTGTACCTCAATCGGCTCGGCCAGATCAGTCGCAGGGTTTGCGCCTACAGTCGAAAGGCATTTTTGACAAACTTAATGAATTTCAAGAGAAGCTCAAGCGCCGGGTGCAGTTGGGCAAAATCTTCGAATTGGGATTGCCCGCCATTGCTGCGGTCGCCAGCGTTGGTGCAGCAGTGTTTATTTGGGGCGCTTCGGATCTTCATGCGTATATAGCGTGTGGAATCACAATTCTCACTAGCCTTTTGTCTGCGTTTCTCGATTTGGGAGAGCGTGTTGCAGAAAAGAAGCAATTATCACATCATCTTGAATTAATTAAACTCCAACTCAAAAATTACGAGACATTGGATTCTCTAGACGATGATTCGGTGAAACTGTATCGCGAAAAACTGCTTGAGTTTATCAAAGAGCTTCCGCTCGAAGAAGCGCAGCCAACGAGTCGATGAACGCGGAGGGGCTCTCTGCACGGTTTCACGTGAAGCGCCCGCGGCGGTCACCCGGTTATCGCTGAGTTCGACTTAGGGATTCGCGGTGTCGATCAATCTCGCCAACAACAGGCCATTCGATGATTACTGAGAATCATGATGCGCATACCATTCGACGGCTTCAACGATGTCCTCGCGTGCTGCCGGATCAAGGCAGGCAATCATGGCTGTTCGAACCGAGCGATGATTCTGTCGAGTTCCTCTCGTACGTCGTTCCAATTGTGAAACGACGAGCCGTTCTTCAAGTGCCTCTCGCGACGCGAACGGACCTCTCTCGTAAGATCTTCTGCAAATTCAACATCGGCGATGTCACTCGGCAAGCTTTCCCACAGTCGTTCCGCCAGTTCTGCTCGCTCGTTGGGTGGAACGGCCATCGCCGCTTCGAGTAATCTGTTTGTCATGAACTTGTCTCCGAAATGCGTGCCCAATTTCTCCACCGTTAATCATATGTGATACGTTAATTCGACGCATCCACTTTTTCCACGACGAGGCTGTTGAATCCGATTAACGACGTTACCCGGAGTCGTTTCTCCGGTGATATTCATTACTCTATAAGCAACCACCCAATTACGTCGCAAGAACCATTTCATGTTTGATCCTCAAATACTACTGACCACAGTCCTTGGCTCTGGCGCGGTCGTCGCTGCCGCAGGCTACGTGCTGCGGAAGTATTTTGACCGAATTCTCGACATTCGGATGTCAACTCTGCAAGAGCAGAACAAAGCGATCTTGACTGAAATGTCGCGTCGTCGCGCTGCGGTCTACGACCAGCTCTTCGACGTGCTGCGCACATCTGCATCATTGGTTTACCGCGCTCGGAATTGCGCCCGCGATATCAGCGCTCACCCGGCGCACATCGACCGCAAACACTCTCGAGAACGCCTAGAAGGTCTTAAGGCTTATCACACGGCGATCGAGGAGCTACTGTATGAACAGCGGGCACTTTTGCCAGATTCGATCTTCCGAAATCTCCACGAAATGAAAACGTCCTTGTCAGCGTTCATTCTACACGTGGAAAGATATCGCAGAACGAAGAAATCTGAAGGCGAGCAGAGCGAGAAATCGCTCGAAATTCAACGCGACATTTTATCTTGCTTCCAGCAATTGGACACTCAATACGCGGTATTGGCAGAAATAATTCAAAAGCACATTTCATCGGACACGTAAAGAGACCAATCATGCAGACAATTCTCATGGTGGAAGACGATGATTTTTTTGTCGATGAGATACGCGAACTGATTTGTGAATGTCTCCCTGCAAACTTATATCGATTTGAAAGTATCAGCAACCTCGAAGATGCACTGATCGCTGTCGATGGCATCGACCGATCGTCACCATGCCTTTTGATTCTTGATAACTTTATTTCCACTAACCATGTCTCTCATGTGAATGTCGGTTCTTTGGTCGCTGAACGGTCGTTGCAAGTTATTAAGCTATCCGACCTGCAAGGCGAGTCGCGCGAAGATGCAAGAAACGAGTTGATCGCTCTCGATGCTCGCATTTCGCATGAGCTGTGCTTCAACGGGAGCGGTCGCATTTTAGCGCATATTGGGCCGTTGCCGTCTCTCTGGCGTGTACTCTTGTTGTCGGCATGTCATCACTTTGAGTCGGCAATCGACGACCCTAGAATCATAAAAATGTTAAAACCAGTATCATTTCACGAACTCAACACGGCAATTAGGTTGTTGTTCGAAGTAGCAACATAATAAGTCGGCAAACCCGCGCGGCGTATCTGGCGTTTTCACAAATCAAACTTCGAATTCGGGGACACTGCTTTTTCGACAAAAAAAGCAGCATTTCCAGGGATTGACTGGAATGATTTGGGAGAATTCGTCATTAGAATTCGGGAATCTGATGGCGGGCGCAAATGGCTCGTTGAGGTTCAGCGATGATTACGAACAAAGTCGAAAACACACATGCTGGACAAGAACTTTGCGATCTTCAGAAACGTCTGGAACGGCTTCAGGAGTCGCATCCAATCGGTTCAAATTGGTTTACAAAAGCGGCAATTCGAAAAATGGTGGCCCGCCTGCACGAAGAACTTGCTGTCGATGTCCCTGAGACGCGATCATCCATCGCCCTGCAACCTCGGTGTTCTCCCGCATCGAGACGATCCGTGCAGGTGCCAGAATGCTGCACACTGCAAGTCTTTCCGATTTCCGCTGGGCTTGCCCCAGCGGGATCACAACTGGTCGGCTACAACGAGCGCAGCGCGTTGCCCCGCTCTCCATTGGGCTTGCCCCAATGGGAGCAACGACTATTTCGTCAACTGGGGTCATCTCGTGCAGTTCCTGCCAACGAGCGATCGAGTCGCTGCTTCCGTCCGGGCAAGCCGGACGGAGAGCTTCCTTCAACAGATCGATTTGTAGCGTCCAGTTGCCGGTCCCATTGGGGCAAGGGGCCTGTCGATTTAATCTCGCGGCCATTTACGAAATTTTGCGAGTGGCTACACTTCTCCCCGATTCGATCAAGGAGGATGAAGATGAGCCGCAACGAGTATTGGGCGAAGCCGAAAATTGTCCGCGAACAGGCGGTTCTGTTCTCACCGACGTTGGACGACGTCGTGTCTCAGGATCATGAGGTTCGGCTGTTGGACGACGTTTTGAGGGGTCTGGATTGGTCGGCGTGGGAAGCGCATTATCCGGGCGGGCGAGGACAGCCGCCGATTCATCCGCGAAGGTTGGCGGGGATCTGGTTGTACGGCATGATGCGTCGCATCCGTTCCAGTCGCCCGTTGGAATATGTCTGCGGTCACAACTTCGACTTCATCTGGCTCGCTGAAGGACTTGTTCCCGATCACAGCACCTTGTCTGACTTCTTCACTGCGTTTCGGACCGAACTCAAATCTCTGTTCCGGCAAGTGTGTAAGATTGCGGTGACGATGGGAATGATCCGGCTGGGTGAAGTGGCCTTCGATGCGACTCGCATTAAGGCTTCCAACAGTCGTTATCGAACTTACAACGCGAAGACCCTGGAAGAACGACTGAAGCAAGTCGACGCCCAGATCGAACAGATCATGGCCGATGTCCAGGCGGCCGAAGCGGCCGCCGCTACGGCAGGCGAAGTTCGTGCGGGAGAACAAGTCACCAAGCTGCCTTCTGAACTGGCCGATGTCACCGCTCGGCGAGCCAAGCTTGAAGAGGCATTGACGATTGCCAAGACACTTGATGAAGGTCGAACCGCCGCCGGCGTGGACATCGTCAAGAATCCGGCTCAGCTTCCAATGACCGATCTGGATTCTCGCGTCATGCCCAATAAAGAAGGGGGCTACGCGCCGAATTACACGCCGACATGTTTGACAGATGGGCAGACCGGTTTCATTCTCGACACAACGGTGCTGAACGTCGTTAATGAAACCCCCGAAACACTTCCGGCCATTGATCGTGCGACCGAGCTTTGCGGTGAGACTCCTGCGAACTTCCTGGGGGATAGCGCGATGGCGACTGGTCCGATCATGGCGGGATTAGAAGCGCGAGAGATCACTGGCTATCTCCCAACAAAGTCGAACGAGCCTGGTTCTGACAACCCGGCCAATCGCCCAGATCCGACTGTCCCGGTACCAGAGGAACTGTGGTCAAAGCTTCCTCTTAATCACCAAGGGCAGCTCGATAAGTCCTGCTTTGTGTACGTCCCTGAACAAGATGAATACGTCTGCCCCAACGGTCGCACGCTCTCCTACACAAGCCGTGAAACACGTAACGATGTGGTGATGTCTCGGTATGAATGCAGCTCGTGTGAAGGATGTCCGCTGGTCGCAATGTGTCTGGCTCGGGCAAAGGGTACGACGCCGGAACAACAGGCGCAGGCCAACGGTCGAGTCCGCTCGATCCGACGCGATGAACATGAAGAGGTTCGCCAACGCATGGCGAACCGTATGGCTTCCGACGCCGGCAAGAAACAATTCAACCGCCGCTCTGCTATTGCCGAAACGCCGTTCGGTTATCTCAAGGGTGTGCTGGGGCTGAGACAATTCCGTCACCGTGGGTTGGAAAAGGTCGACCACGAATGGCGGTGGTCCTGCCTGAGTCTCAACATGAAAAAACTTCTAGGAGCATTGAGTCGTTGGAAGCGTCTCGGCGAACTGGCGTCGACTGACGAACCACCAGAACAGATCATTCCGGGGGTGATCGCCTGAAAAGGTGGGGTCTGACGGCCCCAGCCGGGGCATCGAAATCGATCTAACGCCGGGCAAACCCCGCCATATCGAATTTTTTCCCAGAAACCCCCGTAAAATCTCAAGACATCCAAGCAAAATCTAAAATTCATTCCGTTTCGCCAAAAGTCGGTTTTGGCATTACTCCGACAGTCCCCTTGTACAAGGGGGAGCAAATTTGCCCGCACGACGTCCAAGCTTGATACCGCCAAACCTCGTTTCCACCAATGCACGCTTGGCAGGTTATCATGGCACCCGTGGTCGCCAACGTCTGGCTACCAAATGTGGCTAACACCAAAGCAAATTCTCATCGGACCACATCACAGATCTCTCAATGCCAGAGCGATTGGCTGAATCGTACCTTGGACGAAACGTGTACTCGATACAAGTCTCGGGTTGTCATTGGCGCATTCTGTCCCTGGAGTCGGAGTTGGGAGTTTCACTTATCGACTTGAGTTGCAGTGAGTCAAGGCGAAACAATTTAGGAAGCGATACAAACGAACGGACTGAAAGAACCGTTCGCAGCCGATGCCGAAAAAATCGCAGTCACTTGCGGAACATGATGTGCCGATACAGAATCACGCGAGGATGTTTCGTTTTGTAGCGATTCGAACAATTCTCAACGACGGTAGCCAAGATGACCGACCCTGCGCAGGACCCCAGCGACAAGCCGGAAAGTTGGCGCACATCCGACACCTTTCAGGCGGAAATCTACTCGGGCGATGAACATCGATTTCGCGCAGCGTTTAAACGTTTTGCGGACGCACGATATAATGCACTTTTCCAGCACATTCGGGGAAAACTTGCAGGCATTCCCGACTTGGACGTTGCCGCAATCTGTAATGGGGTACTGACAGAGTTGTATCGCGACATCTGGAAAAAGGGGTGGAGACATCCCGCCAAAGTCACGTTCCGCAGTTGTGTGCACCAACTTGCTCGCGACGCGATTTGTGAAGCAAAAAGGAAGTTATCACGGCGAATTGAAGTCCCGTTTGACGAAAGTTTTCTGGAACTTCCCTGCGAAGATTTCACTGCCTCATTCATGCGGTCCGAAGTTCTGATGAAAACTGAAGAAACGGTTCGCCAAGAAGTGAATCCCGTTCACTGGGAAACGTATCTCGCATGGAAACACAACAAGGGCTTCACCACGATTTCGACTCATTCCATGACTCAAGATGAACAAGCCGAAAATGCTCAGCCTTTCTCTGATAACCAACGTCAAATTTTGTTTCGCATCAAGTCTGCAATACGCGCAGAGTTTGCGAAAGTCGCAGAACGCGAAGGCTGGGACGTGAACGAGTTGCTATAAGTCAAAATGGATGCCCGGGAAACCGAGTGAATTGCCAGTACTTGCCTTTTCTCAATCGAAGTTTTTTTGGCCAATACAATGACAGACCAATCGCAACCGATGGGAATCAGCACTGACAAAGGAACGGAGTCTCATTCGGATGCGAATGATCTACAGAAATTCAAACTAGCTTTGTTCGACGAGATCGATCGTGAAGCCGACAAACTGACTCGAACTCCTAGACGGTTTTCGAGCCGTTCGCGTTACCGACTGATCCAATTGATTGGCAAAGGAGGCTTGGGTGCCGTTTATCGAGCCGTTGACAGAAAGCTCGGTCGAAACGTTGCCGTGAAGATCTCGAAGTCCGCCTCGAATTGGACAAAACTCCAGGAGGATCGTTTTTTTCACGAGTACCGGCTGACGGCAAGTCTTCAACACCCAGGAATTCCTTCCGTGTTCGCCGCAGGGCGGCTCTCGAATGGCAAGCGCTTTTACGCCATGCGGCTCGTAAAAGGTCTTTCAATGTCCGAATTGATTCGTACTCACCACCGGCTTGCCACAGGAGGTGCGACGGCAAGGAAGAAATCATTAATTCAATTGATGGGTCACTTCAAAGCTGTCTGTGACACGGTGCACGCGGCACACGAAAATGGAGTAGTGCATCTCGATCTGAAGCCCGAGAATGTCATGGTCGAATCGTCAGGTGCCACCTTTGTTGTTGACTGGGGGCTGGCCCAGGCTTTTACAGGGAAGCGAGATTCCCCTGCCGCAGCGCAGATTGGTGTGAGCGATTCCGAAGTTACATCACCGACATCGCCTCGATCCTCAGCGGGGACTCCGGAATATATGGCTCCGGAACAGTTACGTGGTGAACGTTTTGCTTTCGACCGACAAACCGACGTGTTCGCGCTGGGCGGAATCCTGCAGATGTTGCTGACCGGATCACCGCCAAGAATTCGTCCACAGAGGTCACCGGGGCGAACCAGATATTTCAGTTGGATTCGTCGAGAACCCCTCGTTGACGTTGAAGTTCAACTTTGTGAATTGGGGCGGTATCACGAGTTTTCAGAACTCGCCTCGATTTGTCGTCGAGCGGTAGCCGAATCGAAAGCGCAACGTTACCCGACGGCTAAAGACTTGCGAGAAGAAATCGAGCGATGGGAACGTGGTGACGATGTCGAGGCACACCGACGGAAGTACGCAATTTCCGAATTAGTGTCTCGTTATATTGCCAGGCACGCGAAAGTTGTCGCATCCGCCGTAGCGGCCGTGATTGTTGCGACAGCAGCTATGGGAATTGCCTGGGCTGTCGTCAGTAGTAAGTACGCAGAGCTTGACTCGAAAAACACGGCTTTGACAGTAACAGGTCGTCAGCTTCAATCCACCAACGAAAAATTAGTCGATTCACAGCAGCAACTCAACGAGTCCAATCAAGACTTGATGCGGCGGAATGAGGAATTGAATCAGGAGCAAAAACGGTTGCAGCTCGCTCTGGAAGTGGGCTTCAAGCTCCTGCGAGGAATCGAACGCGAAAACCAATGGTCCATCGACGACGCCTATACTGATATCTTGCAGAATGGACTGAAACTACCCGACGGCGAACGTGCGGCGATGCTACCACTCTATTTGGCATTAATCGACCTAAACGACGCGGACGATTTGTTAAAACGCTCGGAACGAAACAAAGAGACGGGCTTCCTCGGCAACGTACAGAAGACCGCAGACAAAGCCGCAGCGGGAATCAAACTCGGCTCGGCCCTCGCTAATCTCGATCAATCCATTGCACAACACGACAAATCAGGACTCGCCTGGCTGTTGAAAGCCCAGATCCGCCGTGAAATTTTGAATCAACCTCCCTCCGATGTCTTGCCCGACTGGAATCAAGCCGTCGCGTTGCTTCCCAAATCGAGTGCCGTTTTTAGTGGCCGCGGCTGGTGCAATCTGGTGCTCAAAGACAGCGAGCAAGCATTCAACGACTTCACACGGTCTGCTCAACTCGACGATCGCAATGAATTTGCTCAACTTGGCCTGGGGCGGCTCGCAGAAGCGTCGGGGGATCTGGATGGGGCCGTTCGGCATTTCCGATCCGCCGCCGAATTGCCAATGCGTTACAATACGGACAAAGCCTGGCGGCTTAGTGCGCAAGTAGAAGCTTCGTATGCCTTCTGGGCTCGCGGCAGGAGTCGCGATTATAGTGAAAATTTCGCTGGTGCATTTGACGACACGCTATTCGCAGTACAGTTCGGACAGCCTAAGGACTGTCCTGCTGTTTGGGGAAACCTGCTTGAACTGGCTCAATCGTACCCGGTCGAGTCGGCACTTCTCGCGAGCGATCATGTGCGGTCGGCATCAAGTTATTTTCGCAATCGTCCGGCTTTTGATTTTGCGAGAGACGTCATCGTTGCCGTCTTGGAAGTTCGCGCCAACAAACCCAATCTGGAACTGTGGACGCAACTCCGCGAACGCCAGCAGGCCGAGCCTTCATCTGCAAGTGAATTGACGGCCGAGTTCAAATCAAAGGTCGTTGCTTGGATCGCCACGGAACGCGTGTCGGATTCAATTCGCCAGGCGGTCACTTGCTTTCTTGGCAATTGAGTAATCCAATTGAGAGCGGCGGTGACTGCCGCAAATGTTCTCAGCGCTGGCAACGCTGCGTCAATAATCTTCCATTTTGAATTCTACAGCATTCCAAACGCCGCCAATGAAAAATTCCCATGGAGTACAGTCAACTGCTGACAAGAAATCCAACTTCGCTAAAAGATTTGTCACGTTTCGCCTTCCAATGACGGAGAAAGGTTGGACGGACACTATAGCGATGTAGCGATGGTGCTCATCGTTTCTCGATTGAATCCTGTTCGGGCATACCGTAAAATCGCGACACAATACATATAAGCGTACACTTTCAACAGCATTTTAACACCCCGCGTCTAGGCGAACTGATTTCGTAATCACGGTCAAATCCCACTTTACCGGGTTCAATCGACAATTTAATTCCCCTGACACAAGGCAACCTTGAATGCTGCTCCACTCATGGCTCAAGTCTTTGTCCCACCGATTCACGATGCGTACAGTTGAGTCACGCCGTCGAGGACGACAAAAGCACTATTCCGCAGTAATGGCAATCGTGGAAACACTGGAACCTAGGCGGCTGCTGTCCGCCTCGAGTGCTGAAGTCGGATCCACGGTCGTATCGCAGTTCAGTGCGCCAGCCGCGTACCCATGGCAGACGACGGTGATGAACGCCGGAATCGTTGCTTACCAGACTCTGACAACTCCAATTCAGGCTTGTGATGCGGCGCAGCCTCAGTCCCCGACCGGATCAGGGAACAGCGACATTGCAGTAATTCCTGCAAACGTCGCGAGTCTTCAGAACGCGAGCGCTGGTTTGGTAATCATTCCAACCTTTGACACGTCGATAAACAACGACCCTAATGCGGCGACAATCAAGGCCACCATCAACCAGGCCATCGCAAATTTCGAGTCGCAGTTTTCCGACCCCATCACAGTCACGATCAAGTTTCAGAAGATGTCTGACGGGCTTGGTCAAAGCGAATTTTATTTGTACTCGGTTGATTACTCCACCCTTCGTTCTCAGTTAGTCGCCGACGCCACAACAGCGAACGATTCCGCAGCGCTTGCTCGTCTTCCGACGGGAACAAGAGAACCGGTCAATAATTCCCAAAAACTCTTAATGAAAGCGCCGAATTTAAGAGCCATTGGCTTTGACACGGCGCCAAGTCCAATTGGTTATGACGGAGTTATTTCGCTGAACACGTCGATCACGAATCTTAATCGTACATCGATCAATCCCTCGAAATACGATCTATTGGCAGTGACCGAACATGAGATTGGTGAAATCCTAGGATTAGGATCGGGCGCTGGCGACCAAAAAGTCTGGATTGAAGACCTTTTTCGTTACGCACCGAACGGCACAAGAAGTTTTACTCCAATCCCATCGGCCACTTCCTACTTTTCCGTAGATGGCACAACACGTTTGGCGCAGTTTAATCAGAACCCGCAAGGTGACTACGGCGATTGGTACAGTCCTGGTGGGCAAACGCCTCGAGTGCAGGATGCATTTAGCACTCCCGGTGCCACGCCCGATTTGGGAGTGGAACTGATCGCCCTGGACGTGATTGGTTACAACCGTGTGGCCTCACATTATTCCGGATCGGTGGCATTCGATGCAGACGACTACAGCCCAGGGAGTTCCGTGGGGATTACTGTGGTCGATGGCGACCTGACCGGATCGTCGATCAACGTCAACGTCGGCTCCAGTGGAGGGGACAGTGAACAAGTCACATTGACTTTGACCAGCGCTCCACACACGTATCGCGGCACGCTCGCGACCAGCTCAGCATCGGGAGTTATAAACGACGGCACTCTTCGGGTCGTTTTCGGTAATACGATCACCGTCAAATACAACGATTCCGCAACTGCCAGCGGGCAGTCCGCCACGGTCCAGGATGTGGCGCAGATTGTGAATTCTCAAACGGCGTTCCTGGCGGATTTCAGCGATGCACTCGGCAATCCCTCGCTGGATGGATTTACGATTGACAATACCGGACGGGCGGACGCCGGACTGTGGCATCTCTCAACGGGACGAGGGGCCGACACCGGGCACTCGCCCGCCAACAGTATGTATTTTGGCACAGGTGAGAATACGTCTGGCGAAGGGAACTACGATATAGGGACGACTGCTGGACGGATCACATCGCCCGTGATTGCGGTCCCCGTGGCGGCGAAATTGACATTTAATTACTTCCTCGACCGGGAGTATTTACCGGGGTTCGATGAGCCCAGCGTCTTGATTTCTGTGAATGGAGGTGCTTTTCAGCCTGTAGCGGTTTCGCTTCAGCCCCATACCGTCGGATTCCAAAATGCAGTTCTGGATCTAGCGGCTTATGCAAACCAGAACATCCGGGTCCGTTTCAACTTTGACACCGTTGACGGCGCCAATAATAAATTCGAGGGATGGTATCTGGATGACGTGACAGTTAGTGGTCAGATTCAACCCGCTGCGCCGCTGTTGTCGGTGTCGAGCGCAATCACCTACGCAGAGAATGCCGCAGCGACGGCGATTGACACGAATCTCTCGGTGTCGGACCCGGACAACACTACCTTAGCACAAGGGACGGTGAAGATCACGAATTTCGTGGCGGGGCAAGACGTTCTGGGATTCACGGCGATCGCGGCTTCGATGGGGAACATCACGGGAAATTTTGACAACGTGACCGGTGTATTGACGCTGACTTCGATCGGAGCGCAAGCGACGAAGTCGCAGTGGCAGACCGCGCTGCGGGCGGTGACATACTTCAACCTCAGCGATAGTCCAGCGACACAGACTCGCTCGGTCCTGTTTCAAGTCAACGACGGAGTGAATAACAGCAATCAATTGACGAGTACGATCGACGTGATCGCGGTCAACGATGCACCACAACTGACCGGCACGAGCCAGATCACTTATACGGCGACCGGTGAGGCGATAGCCATCAACACCGCGATCAATGTGTTCGATCTAGACAACTCGACGATGGCCAGTGGAACGGTGACGATCACCAACTTCGTGGCGGGTCAGGACGTGCTGTCGTTCACGAATGACAATTCCTCGATGGGGAACATCGCCGTTCTCAGCAAAACGGACGGCGTGTTGACGCTGACTTCGGCCAACCGTACCGCAACGCTGGTGCAATGGCAGGCGGCGCTGCGGGCGGTGATGTACTCAAATTCCATCCACACGCCCACAACGACACAGCGGTCGGTGAAGTACCAGATCAGCGACGGTTTGCTTCTCAGCACGTCGTTAACAAGCACGATTGATCTTTTGCCGTATGACGCGCCGCCGGTACTGACAGGATCGAGTCCATTCAGCTATGTCGAAAACGGCGCTGCAGCGGCAATCAACGCGGCCCTGAATGTGTCGGATGCCGACAATGCCACACTGGCTGGTGGGACAGTGACGATCACGAATTTCGTGGCGGGTCAGGACGTGCTGTCGTTCACGAATGACAATGCCTCGATGGGGAACGTCGCTGGCGGTTTTAACAACGCGACCGGCGTATTGACGCTGACTTCGTTTGGAGCGCAAGCGACGACCTCGCAATGGCAGAATGCGCTGCGGGCGGTCCGGTATTCCAATACAAGCGAGAATCCGACGACGACGCAACGGTCGGTGACGTTTATGGTCAACGATGGAATCAAGTCGAGCAATGTGCAGGCCAGCGGGATCAACGTGATTGCGGTCAACGATGCTCCGGAGTTGGCCACTTCGAGCGAGATCACCTTCACGGAGGGCGATCCGGCAACGCCGATCAATGTGGGAATCACGGTGACAGATGTCGACAACACGTCGTTGGCCAGTGGTGCAGTAACGATCACGAACTTCGAAGCAAATCAGGATGTACTCTCGTTTACTGGGAACGGAATGACCGGGAACATCACCGGTAGCTTTGACAAAGTGACCGGCGTTCTCAAGCTGACTTCGTTCGGAGCCACCGCGACAACGACACAATGGCAAGAAGCCTTGCGGGCTGTTACCTACTCCAACAGCAGTGAAAATCCGGTGACACAGTCGCGCTCGGTGACGTTCGTGGTCGATGACGGGATATCGCCCAGTAGGGTGGTGACAAATTCGATCAACATTTCGAGCATCGCAGAATTTCGCGTCAACTCCACCACGATCAACAAACAGGTAGCCGTCGATCGAAACGCGGTGGCAATGGACAAGGCGGGCAACTTCGTTGTCGCATGGGCCGACTTGGGAACGACGGGAAAAGGAAACGTGTATGCCCAGCGATTTAACTCGAACGGTGCACCTCAAGGGCCTGAAACCCAGATCAACAACACCTTTGGCACAGAAACGGTATACATCTCCGGCGTGGAAAATCGATTGGGTCCTGTCGTGGCGATGGATGGTAACGGCAACTTCGTTGTCGTTTGGGTTGGATCCAATTCTGTTACCGGATCTTACGACCTTTACGCCCGACGGTTTAACGCGAACGGACAAGCCCTTGAGACTCAGTTTATCGTCCAAGCTTATGTTCTACCTTCTCAACCTGCGGTGGCAATGGATCAAACGGGAAAATTCGTCATCGCGTGGAGGAACTCAGTTGCCACTTTCAACCAGTTCGGCTCAATAAATGGTACTCGCACCTCAATCTTCGTTCAGAAGTACATGGCTACAGGGCAAACGCAAGGAACAGTCATTGAAGCCGCCGCTGTTAATAATGGGCTTCGATCTCAAAATGTTGGCCGTGATGTTTTGGACCCCGCGTTGTCGATGGCCGATTCTGGGCAGTTCGTGGTGTCGAACACATATGTTACAAGCACAGGTGGAACCGTTTATGCAGACGCGCATCGATTCTCTGCAACCGGTGTGAATGACGCCAATTTGAGCGTAATAAATGCAATGGCACCCGATGTCGCGATCGATAAAAACGGGAGTTTCGTGATGACATTCACGAAGAATGATGGTACTCAAAACGACATCTTCGGTCAGCGATTCAATGCCGCTGCCGGGACAGCAGGAAGCGAATTCCGGATTAATACAACCACGGCCGGAGAACAATCTGCGTCGACGGTGGCGATGGATGCCTCGGGCAAGTTTATTGTCAGTTGGGCGAGTGCGACACAGGACCACCCTTTGGCCGACTCTGGAGTTTTTACGCAGCGATTCGATGCGGCAGGATTCGCCGTCGGTGAGGAATCCCAGGTGAACACGTTCACGGTGGGGGCACAAACGGATCCGTCGATCGCCATGAATCCCAGCGGTGTCGCGGTGGTCGTCTGGAACAGTGATGGCCAGGACGGCAGTGGCTACGGCGTCTATGGGCGTCTGTACAGCGAAACCATTATCCCACCGGTGTTGGCGGGGAGTACCTCGAGTACCTATTTGGAAAATGCTCCGGCGACGGTCATCGACTCGGTTCTGACTGTGACAGACGTCGATAGCAAGACGCTGTCCAGTGCCATCATCACGATCGCCAATTTTGTGGCGGCCCAGGACGTGCTGTCGTTCACGAATGACGGGTCGACGATGGGAAATATCGGGGTGGTGAGCAACACCTTGGGAACGCTGAAGCTGACCTCGTTCGGAACGACAGCAACGACGACACAGTGGCAGAACGCGCTGCGTGCGGTGAAGTATTCCAACAGCAGCGAGAACCCGAAAAGCACTCAGCGGACGATCACGTTTCTGGCGAGCGATGGTTTGTCTCAAAGTAACGCGGTGACAAGTGTGATCAACATCATCCCGGTCAACGACGCGCCGGTATTGACGGGAATAACCACAGTCAACTACGTGACGACCGGACCGGCGACGGTGGTCAATAGTGATATCACCGTTTCCGATCTGGACAATCCGACGCTACTCAGCGGGACGGTCGCGATTACCAACTTCGTGGCCTCTGAGGATGTGCTGACCTTCGTCTCTAATGGAAACACGGGGAATATTTCCGGAAGTTTCGATGCCTCTTCGGGTGTATTGACACTGATCTCTACCGGAGCCACGGCGACGCTGCTGAACTGGCAGAACGCCTTGAAAGTAGTGAAGTACTCCAACGCCAAAGGCGTCCCGACAATGACCGCGCGTTCGGTCGCGTTTAAGGTCTTCGACGGGATCGATTCGAGCAACGTCGTGACAAGCACGATCAACGTCGCGGCGCCGAATTACCCGCCCGTTTTGGCGGGCGTGACTACAACGATGTACAAGATCAACGGAGTCGCCTCGGCCATCAATCCGACGATTCTGGTCTCCGACGCGAACAACCCTACACTCGCCAAGGGAACGGTGACACTGACGAACTTCGTGGCCGGCCAGGATGTATTGACCTTCATCAATGACGGCGCGACCATGGGGAACATCGCGGTCACGAGCAACACGAATGGGGTTCTATCACTGATCTCATCTGGATCCACGGCAACATTAGTTAATTGGCGCAATGCACTGCGGGCGGTGACATACGCTAACACCAACGGAAATCCGGCCGTAGCGCAACGGTCAGTAACATTCGTCGTCAACGACGGCACTGTTTCGAGTAACGCTTTGACAATGACGATTACCCTCACGGACGAGCCTAACGATTCAATTGTCGCGGCAACGATCACGGGCATCGTCGCGACGGGGACGAAAACGTTCAGCCGTCAGATTGGTGACGGCGCATTCGGACTTTCGAGCGGTGACTATGACTTCTACAAGTTTTCCGCGGCTGCGAATTCGAGCATCACTCTGGATATTGACGCGCGAGGCAAAGGCTCCTCACTCGATTCGGTCATCGGCGTCTATGACAGCGCCGGGACGTTACTGTTTCAGAACGACGATGACATCGACCATTCAACTGTTGATAGCTACCTCGCGTTCGTGACATCGAGCGCGGGCGACTATTATGTGGTCGTCTATGGTTACGGTCCTGGCGGGTTCCCCTCCGATCCGCTGATTCATGGGACCGGCGGAGGCGCAGGCAGCACCGGAACATACGAACTGACAATCAGTGTCGACCAACCGCCAAGCGACTTGAATGATTCCATTTCCCAGGCTACGGAAACCAGTATCGTCAATACGGGATCAGTCACGGTCAGCGGCCAGAGTGGCGATGGCCTCTACGGTCAGACGACCGGGGACTATGACTTCTACCATTTCTCTGCCGCAGCAAATGCGCTGATCACATTGGATATCGCTGCGAGAGTGATCGGCTCGCGGCTCGACTCTTACATCGGCGTCTATGACAGTGCCGGAACATTACTGTATCAGAATGACGACGACGGCAGCACATACGACAGTTATCTGCACTTTAGAGCGATGACATCCGGCGATTATTACGTCGTGGTGCGAGGGTATGGAGTTGGTGGATTCCCTTCGAATCCGCTGGCAGCTGGAATGGGTGAGGGTTTGAACAGTACCGGCGGTTACGAATTGCAGATTGACGTCTTTCTGGAAGTGCAGTTGATTGGCACGACGGTAAACGTCGTCGGCACTTCCGGGGACGATACGATCGTCGTCAGCGAAGACGCAAACCTGATCGTGACATTGAACGGGATCGATTACTCTTTCGATCCGGCTCAAGTGACGGGGATCGACATACACGGTAACGACGGCAATGACACGATCACCGTCAACAGCTTGGCGTTGGGGACTGCCTTTATGGCCGACGGAGGAGCCGACGATGACACGATGACAGTGAGCAGAAGTGTGACCGTCGGCACGTCCCTCCGCGGTGGCGATGGGAACGATGTCCTGCAGGGCGGAGGCGGAATCGACAGTCTTGATGGCGGGTCAGGAAACGACATCTACGTATTCGACACGGATCTCGCGCTGGGGACCGACGCGATCAACGAATCAGGTGGCGGGATCGACACGCTCGATTTCCAGACGACAACAACGCGATCATTGGCTGTCGATTTGTCGAACGCTGCGGCGCAAGTGGTGAACGCGGGTCTAACGCTGATTCTGTCGTCTGGCAACACGCTGGAGAACGTGATCGGCGGGGCGCTCAACGACACGTTGACCGGCAATACGCTGGCCAACAGCCTGACCGGTGGCGCGGGGAACGATACCTACATATTCGACACGGATCTCGCGCTGGGGACCGACACGATCAACGAATCGGGTGGTGGGATCGACACGCTGGATTTCCAGGCGACGACCACACGCTCGGTGTCTGTCGATTTGTCGAACGCAGCGGCGCAAGTGGTGAATGCGGGACTAACGCTGATCCTATCGTCTGGCACCACGCTGGAGAACGTGATCGGTGGGGCGCTCAATGACACATTGACCGGCAACGTACTGGGCAACAGCCTGATCGGTATGGGCGGGAATGATAGACTGACCGGCGGTGCGGGGGACGATACCTATGTATTCGACACGGATCTCGCGCTGGGGACCGATACGATCAACGAATCGGGTGGCGGAATCGACACGCTCGATTTCCAGACGACCACCACACGCTCGGTGTCTGTCAATTTGTCTAACGCAGTGGCACAGGTGGTGAATCTGGGACTAACGCTGATCCTGTCGTCTGGCAACACACTGGAAAACGTGATCGGCGGGTCCCTCAATGACACATTGACCGGCAACACGCTGGCCAACAGCCTGACGGGCGGCGCAGGGAACGATACATACATATTCGACACGGATCTCGCGCTGGGGACCGACACGATCAACGAATCAGGCGGCGGAATCGACACGCTCGATTTCCAGATGACAACAACGCGCTCGGTGGCTGTCGATTTGTCGTACGCAGCGGCGCAAGTAATTAATGCGGGGATGACGCTGATCCTGTCAGACAGTAATACACTGGAGAACGTGATCGGCGGGGCGCTCAATGACACATTGACCGGCAACGCGCGGGCCAACAGCCTGACGGGCGGCGCAGGGAACGATACTTACATATTCGACACGGACCTCGCGCTGGGGACCGACACGATC
>CAILLA010000265.1 GCA_903834925.1 uncultured Schlesneria sp. | reverse complement strand
GCCGTTATTCCAATGGCCGTTATTCCAATGGCCGTTGTGCCAATTACCGTTATTCCAATTACCGACGTGGTTGTGGTTGTAATTAAAGTTGCCGTGATTGAAACCGTAATTATTGTGTAGTTGGTTCCCCTGGCCGTGGATAAACGACCCCGAATGAGCGGTCGTAACGCTGGTCACATTTCCGGCGTGATGATTCGAAAGGAAGTGATTGTTCGACAGGCTTGCATTATGGATCGAACTCGAATGATTTATCGAGCCGGCTCCGTTATGCAATGCCGCTCCGGAATGACCAGTGTGATTCGACAAGAATTGCGAACCCTGGTGAGTGTGGTGTGTATTGTTCACCCCCTGATGTGAGCCGAGATTGTTTGAAAGCGATCCCGTCCCGTGGTTCACCCCGTGGTTTTGATAGAAAGTTGACTGATGCTGAGTGCCGAGGTGATTTTGTGTGCCGAGGTGACTCTGAGTGCCTAGGCGTTGTGATCCAAGCCCCTGTGTCCCCAGGTGCTGAGTCGTGCCAGATCGAATTCCATTCTGCTGGAAACTGCTCACACCCGGATTATGTTGGATGACTCCCGGATTGTGCTGAATGACTCCGGAGTTATGTTGGATCACGCCCGGATTGTGCTGGATCATTCCGTTTGAATGATTGATCCCCTGTTGAACTCCATAACCTGGGTGATGCTGAATGACATTACTTCCGCCAATGTGGCCCCCCGGGTAGACATTATGCTGCGGCATGGCCCCGCCGTAATGAACTCCGCCGCCGTTGAACCCGCCGACATGTCCGCCACTGAAGCCACCGCCACCGATATGGCCACCGCTAAAGCCGCCACCGCCAACATGGCCGCCACTAAAGCCACCGCCACCCATGTGGCCACCACCGAAACCTCCGCCCATATGGCCGCCACCGCCCATGTGACCACCGCCACCACCCATGTGACCACCGCCGCCACCATGCCCGCCACCGCCACCGTGGCCATTGGCGTAAGCAAACGGTTGACCGATTAACGACGATCCGAGAAGAACAATAATACCAATGCGAATTGGGCGAATCATGAAGGCAGCTCCTCTCGGAAGCGAACGCAAACCACGGCGGAAAACGGCGAGAACAAAACTTCTAGCGTCAATCGTAACCTCTGACCATCGTTTGGCTATACAGCTTTCCGACTTTTAAGTCAGTTTAGGCATACTTCGGGATGTGGGGTGTCAGACGGTGAGTCGATCCGAGGCCACTTCCATTGCAATTTCAAGTCGTTCTCTCAAGAGTCCTGCTGTCTTCAATCTAGGTGAATTCCCAACTCTGCGGAATTTGCCCAAAAAACGGCTTGTTCCGTGAAATCTGCCGTGGTGGCGACTATATTTCAGCCTGAACTTCGAGTTTAGATTCTGTGTCGTTCGACTCGAACGCCAAATCATTCTCGGCGAGCGGCTTATTTGCAGGACTTTCGGAGACATTTCCGTCCGAATTCTGCTTGGTATTGATTGGAATTAGCGTAATTGACAAGGGATCGTTCGGAATGACTCAGCGAATTTGGAATTTCTCAGCAGGCCCCGCAGTACTCCCCGAATCCGTTTTGGAAGAGGCTCGCGAGAACCTTTTGTCTCTTGGCAAGACCGGAATCGGTATCCTTGAACATTCGCACCGGGGAAAAGCATTCTTAGCAGTGTACGAAGAAACCGAAGCACTCGTTCGCGAAGTCGGCGGGGTTCCAGCAGGTTACAAAGTCCTTTTCCTGCAAGGGGGGGCCTCGACGCAATTCTTCCAGATTCCCATGAACTTTCTGTCGCCGGATCAGACTGCCGATTATCTCGTCACTGGTGCCTGGTCTGAAAAGGCTGAAGAAGAAGCGCGGCGGTTTGGAAAAACGCATATTGCCTGCTCAAGCCAGGATAAGAATTTTTCCTATATTGCTGCATCCTGTTCGTTCAGCACGAAGCCGGTCTACGCTCATTACACATCGAACAACACGATTTTCGGAACTCAATGGCCCGACATGCCACCGGTTCCCGCAGGTGTCGACCTGATCTGCGACGCCAGCAGCGACATTTATTCCCGGCCAATTGACGTTTCAAAACACGCGCTGATTTATGCCGGCGCCCAGAAAAATCTCGGCCCGTCAGGCGTGACGCTGGTGTTCATCCGCGATGAACTCGTGGAGCGAGGTGCTAAAAACCTCCCAACCATGCTTCAATACCGGACTCACGCGAAGAACGAGTCGATGTATAACACGCCACCAACGTTCGCGATTTATCTCGTCGGGTTGGTCCTGAAATGGATTAAAAAGGACGGCGGCCTGACTGCAGTCGGCGAACGAAACCAGCGAAAAGCAGGGAAACTGTATTCGTTCCTCGACCAAAGTAAGCTTTTCAAAGCAACCGCTGCCGTTGGAAGCCGCTCACAAATGAACGTGACGTTCGTAACGGGCGACGCCGACCTCGATGCCAAATTCTGCTCCGCAGCGACCAAAGCAGGTTTTGACGGACTGAAAGGACATCGAAGCGTCGGTGGAATGCGAGCCAGCATTTACAACGCATTCCCCGAAGCGGGCGTCGACGCACTGATTGACTTCCTGAGGAATTTTGAAACTGAAAACGGCAAGTAATAACAGTATGACAACTGACGACGACAAGCCCCTGACTCCCGCTCAGGCCCGGCAGAAACTCCAGGAGGGTCTGGAAAGTTTTTTGGCGGGAAACGGTTCGGGATCGGTCGTATTTCGCCTTAAGAGAACCAGGAAGGCCAACGAGACGTATCCGCTCAAGCTCACCCAACTGCAGCGAGAAGCACTGCTCCGACTCACCCAACTGAGTCGGAATCTCAAGAACAAGATCAAGCAGGCCGCAGTTGGCACGCAGATCGTTCCGGTCACTTGGAACGAACTTCACAAACTCAACGATCAAACCGGCCAGGCTGCCGGGATCGCCAGGAACGTCGACAAGAAACGTCTTATGGCAGTGATGGACCGGGTCATAAAGTTCTTCGAGGAAGAACATGCCGAGATTTTTAATTTCCAGGCGACCACACCCCGCAGACGTCGTCCGGCCATGACGGACCTTTTGTACCAATTCCGGATCACGTTGGTCGGATCGAACCCGCCGATCTGGCGACGGATTCAAGTCACAGACGGCACTCTCGACGATCTTCATGAGCACATCCAGACATCAATGGGCTGGTCGAATTCGCATCTGCACGACTTTCGGATTGGTGAGCAACGTTACGGCGATCCGATGCTGATGGAAGAAGACATGATTCCCTTGAACTACAAGGATTCAACCTGGACCAACATCAGTGAAATCATACCAAAGAGCGGCGAGCGTTTACTGTTTCGTTATGAATACGATTTTGGTGACGGTTGGGAACACGAAATCCTGTTCGAAGGATGCCCGGAAAAAGAACCCGGCCAGAAATATCCGTTGTGCGTGGAGGGCGCACTGGCCTGTCCGCCTGACGATGTCGGCGGCATCGACGGCTATTACAGATTTCTTAAAGCCAGAGCCAATCCAGCACATGAACGGCACGCCGAATTCATCTGGTGGGGAGGCAAGTTTGACCCGAACAAATTCGATGCCAATCAAGCAACCGAAGCGATGAAAAAAGGATTGCCGAACTGGCGAGTGTGACGTCACGAATTCCGAGGATCATGGCAAAAAACGAAATGGAGTGCCACGGTCGTGGACTTCATTAGGTTTGAAACTTGACTCATTGAGTCAAGTTTCAGGATTTCTGCGAATACCGAGAATCCGCAGTTCACGAATCGGAGCCGGCATACCATGCTTTCGTAGACCAATCCGGTTAGACGCGACCAACGGTTACGTAGGGGATGATAGGAAACGCGGAAATGCAGTTCAATTGGCTGTCATCAAAATCGGGCTGACAGGATTTGAACCTGCGACCTCTTGACCCCCAGTCAAGTGCGCTAGCCAAGCTGCGCTACAGCCCGATATCGCGGACGGGTTTTAGCCGTCCGTCTGTGAACTATTGCAACGTCTGACGTTCATTGCAAGCGAGGGTTTCAGGTTTTCCGCGACTCGCCACCACATTCAGTGTTTTCTGGACCCGCGATCACGTAGAATTTGTTGAATTCGTTGATTCTACCGGTTCTTTGTACTCTCATTCGGTCGGATAAATCGATGCATATGCGATCCTGCACGTTTTGGTTGCTGTTTGTCGTTCTGATGCTCGCAGCCGTTGCCGGGCCGGGTACAAGATCCGTTCTTGCACAGGACGTAACCGTCGCCGTTGATCCGGATCATGCTGCGAAGCGGACCAAAGGACTGGAACTGTTCAAAACGAAGGTGCGGGGAACTCTCAAGCAACATTGTGTTTCGTGCCATGGTGAGGATTCGACGGAAGGAAAACTTGACCTGGCGACTCAAGCGGGGTTGCTGAAAGGGGGCGAGCGCGGGCCGGCGGCGGTGATCGGAAGGGGTGACAAGAGCTTGCTCAGTCGATTGATCACTCATCAGCAAGAACCTCATATGCCGAAGGATGCTGACAAACTGCCGCCTGCCGAGATTGCGGCGGTCCTGGAATGGATTGATCTGGGTGCTCCTTACGATGAACCGCTGGTGCCTCAAAAGGTGGATACGATTCGTTGGACGGAACGAAAGATCGGAGCGGAATCGAAGGGGCATTGGTCGTATCAGCCTTTGCAACGGGTTGCGCCGCCGAATATGCCTGATGCTAAGAAATGGGCGACGTCGCCCATTGATCGATTCGTGCTGGCCAAACTGGATGAAGTGAAGCTGAACCCGAATGGGCCTGTGGGTCGTGCGGCGCTGGCTCGTCGGCTTTACTTTGATCTGATTGGGTTACCTCCGAAGGCTGAGGACGTGGTGGAGTTCGTGGCGGACCCACGGCCAGATGCTTATGAACGATTGATCGATCAGATTCTGGCGAATCCGCATTACGGCGAGCGATGGGGCCGACGCTGGCTGGACCTGGCTCGATTCGCAGAAAGTCATGGGTTTGAACATGACTATGACCGGGCTTCAGCCTACCACTACCGCGATTTCGTGGTTCAGGCTTTGAATGCAGGAATGCCCTACGATCAGTTTGTCAGTTGGCAAATTGCGGGTGACGAAATCGCTCCTGACAACCGGCTGGCCATGATGGCGACCGGGTATCTGGCGGCCGGGGTTCATTCGACTCAAATCACCAAGAACGAAGTCGAAAAGCATCGCTATGACGAAATGGACGACATGCTCGGTACCATCGGCACGTCTCTGCTGGGGCTAACAGTCGGCTGTGCCCGGTGTCACGACCATAAGTTCGATGCCATTCCTCAAGCCGATTACTACCGGTTGCTGTCGACTTTTACGAAGACGATACGCAGTGAAGTGGAACTCGACTTTGACCCTGAGGGATACCAGCGAGCGAAGTCAGTGTTTGATCGGGACCATCTTCCGTTCGAGCAGGCGGTTCGTGAGTATGAAACGAATTCGTTGCCGCAGTGTTTTGCCGAATGGCAGGCGAAGCGGGATGCGGCCGCCGAGCAGAACACATGGCTGCTTCCAGCGGGGATTAAATATCAGTCGTCGGGGAACGCGGTATTCACCCGACAACCCGACGCGTCCTGGCTGGTGAGTGGCCCGAGTCCTGCGAATGATGTCTGGACGATTACGTTTGAGACGAACTTGCGAGACATCAAATCGGTCCGCATCGAGGCGCTGGCTGAACCGTCAATGGTGAAATCAGGCCCCGGGCGTGCCCCGAACGGCAATTTTGCCCTCTCTGATTTTCAAGTCATGGCACAGCCGCTTGGTGAGCCAGCCAATTCCAAGCCGATTCCGATGCCAGTGAAACTTGTCGGAGCAAAGGCGACGTTCGAACAGAACGGCCTGCCCGTTGCTGCGGCGATTGACGACAATCCGGGAAGTGCCTGGGCCGTTGATCCAGAGTTTGGCAAGGATCATGCTGCAGTCTTTTCAACCGCAGAGCCGTTTGGATTCGAGCGGGGAACTCTCGTAACAATCACGTTGAAATTCAATGTCAACGTGCATCACTCGATTGGTCGGCCTCGACTGACAATCTCGCAGCAAACCAATCTGCCAGCGACGACGGGTGGAGCGTTTGACGAAGTGATTCAGGCAATCCTCGATCGACCGTTCGCTCAACTAACCGACGATCAGAAAGCCAAGGTCTTAGATTGGTACAAATCGCGTGATGCGGGCTGGAAAATTCTGGAAGATCGCCGAGTGGCTCATGCGGCACTCGCACCGAAGCCCCGGGTTCAGAAGGTTTTGGTTGCGAGCGAGGGGTTGCCACCCGTCACGCTGCATACTCAGGCCGAAGCCGAATTTCTCAAGGAAACGCACTTCCTCAGGCGGGGCGAGCCGAACAATAAAGAGGCGGTGGCTACACAAGGTTTCTTGCAGGTGCTGATGGCCAATCCCGATGCGCCGCAATTGTTTCAAGCCCAGCCGCCAGCTGGATGGCGAACTTCGTATCAGAGAACGTCGCTGACGAACTGGTTGGTTGACCGTGAAGCGGGAGCGGGGAACCTGCTGGCTCGCGTGATCGTCAACCGGATCTGGCAGCATCATCTGGGACGGGGCATTGTGGCGACCCCATCCGATTTCGGAACGCGCGGGGAATTGCCGACCCATCCGGAACTCCTGGATTGGCTGGCAGGGGAATTGGTGCGGCATCGGTGGGAACTGAAGCCGCTACACAGGGCCGTATTGACGAGCAGCGTTTATCAGCAGGGTTGTGATACGGATGAAGCTCGTGCGTCGATCGATCGAGAAAACAAACGGTTGTGGCACCGACCTCGTCGTCGGCTGGAAGCAGAAGTGATCCGTGACGCCATCCTGGCCGAGAGCGATCTGATGGATGACCGGTTGTACGGGCCAGGTCGACTGGACGAGGGACATCGACGACGAAGTCTCTATTTCACCGTCAAGCGAAGCCAATTAATGCCGTCGATGACGGTGTTTGATGCGCCGGACGGAACGACACCTGTCGCGGATCGACCTGAGACAACGATTGCACCTCAGGCCTTATTGCTGATGAACAATTCGCACGTGAGAGAGGCGGCTCGACAGTTCGCCACACGACTGTTGCCGATCGCACAGAAATCACCGGAAGAGGCCGTCAGGATGGGATATCTTGATGCGGTTTCACGCCGGCCAACTTCGGAAGAATTGACGAGCAGTGTGAAGTTTCTCGGGCAGCAGTCTCAGTCGTATACGTCGGTGGATCCAAATGGCCGGTTATTGCAGGCCTTGGAAGATTTTTGCCAGGTTTTGTTTTGCTTGAATGAATTTGTGTACGTGGAGTGAGATCACGGAGAAACACGCACATGAGTAGTGACGTCACAGGCGAAGAAGATGTCGAAGCAATTGGATGGGATGCAATTGACAGCGTGCTGTTACCAATTTATGGCGACCGAGAGCCAAGACACTACGGAACAATCCTTCCCATGATGCTGGGAGGCAACGATCCATTATAGGGCATCAGCGTCTACAAGAATCTATTACCAGAACCGCACTACCATTTCGTCACCTACGGATTCTCAGAACTCTATGAAAAGGAATCTGAAGATCCAGAGTTAAGCGGGTATGGTTTTGAATTGACGTTTCGCCTTGCCTGTGATGCGAGCGATCCTGAAGAACCACCTCGTTGGCCACTCAATCTTCTTCAAAATATTGCACGCTATGTGTTCAAGACAGGCAACGCCTTCGCCGAACGTCATCAAATGACGCTCAATGGTCCAATTGCTCTTGAGCATGACACGGCAATCACGGCGATCATGCTGATCATTGATCCAGAATTAAAGGAGATGGACACGCGCAACGGACATGTCAAATTCCTGCAAATCGTCGGCCTCTGCGAAGACGAATATGGGCTTATTCAGCAAGGCTATTTCAATCAAGTCGCCAATCGAGTATCCGGCTTGGCCCCCTTGTCGATCACCAACATTTTTCGCCAAACGATACTTGCCGATGAATCCATATTGGAAGCAATTATCTCAGCGTCGCCGGACATCAAGCAACGTGAAGTTTTCGGGACTATCGTTGAGTGGAGTGAGAACGGCGATTATTTAGAACTTCGCATCGGTGCGACGAT
Organism: uncultured Schlesneria sp.; assembly: GCA_903834925.1. Taxonomy (GTDB): domain Bacteria; phylum Planctomycetota; class Planctomycetia; order Planctomycetales; family Planctomycetaceae; genus Schlesneria. Next base: position 17,407 of record CAILLA010000265.1, on the reverse strand, counting down.
AATTCCTCAACTCAAACAGATGTTCAATCGATCAAAGTGGCTCAAGTTGAAATTCGAGATGGTGACGACAACGTGACCAAAACCATCGGATGAAAGCAGACGGCTACGGAATCCGTTTTATGAAACATAACGCGACAATTTCGATTGAAAAATCGGCTTTTCGATTGTTTTGTTCTCGAATACGAGAAAGAGGCTGCGGGCGGTTCGAATTTGGAGTAGAATGCTTGAGGTTGTCGTTCCGTTCAAACATTCCCATCCTTTCGTGAGCGATTGATTTCTATTGAGTTTTTACACCGTGATAAAAAGGGCTAAGCCGATGCAGGGACGCTCGACGCGGTTATTGCTGCGATTCGTCAGCGGGCTATCGTTGGCTCTGCTGTTGGCGATTGTGCGCGACGATGCTGTTGGGCAAGACGTTCCATCGGGTTCAAAGCAAGCGGATGCGAGCTTTACGGAATCGTTGAAGAAAGAAACCGCGTCGGGATCAGCAAAAACGGCTCTGGAAGGGGCTTTGCCCCCGGCGTCGGTGAAATACCTGCTGGATAAGAACGGAGATCCCGTCCCTGTTCCGTACAGCGCGACACTGGATGATTTCTTGAAATTTCTTGCGTCGCGAAATAAGCCGGTGATTGGACCGCAAGCCGCCACGATTTCGAAGATTGAGATCGATGGGACGGCAGATGATGAACGAGCTAATCTGAATGTCGCCTTCACGATCCGTTTGCAGGAGTCTGATCAGCCTGTCAGCGTGCCTCTTTATTTGAACAAGGCCGTTTTGAAACATTACACATACCACGGCGACGGTGAGGAAATTCCATTCGAGAAGGAAGACCCCGAACTCGGATATGTCTGGTGGTTCAAGGGACGTGGACCTCATCGGCTTGAACTATCGATCAGCGTTCCGCTTAAAAAACAACTTCCATCCCGACGCATGGTCTTATCACTGCCGCCAAGTCCCTTCAGTCGAGCACAATTGACGCTACCATACGCTTCCGTCTCGACGAAAGCGTTCCGCGAACAAACGTTTATTGATGTGAAATCGGTTGGAGAATCTAAGACGACGATTGAGGCGATCGATCTCGGAAGCCGATTTGATCTGACCTGGAACCAGACCATTGCCGCTCAACCGAACGAAGTTTCGCTTGAATCCCAAACAACCATTCGAGCTCAGATCGAGTCTGAAAGTGTCCTGATCCGCGCCGACCAACTCGTGAATTCCCTCCAGGGACAGTTTGAAAAGCTGACTGTGCGACTTCCATTTGGTGCGGAAGAGATCAAACTGGATGACCCGGAACGACTGACTTACAAAATCGATCCCAAAACTCCTCATATCGCCGTCGTCTCTTTGAAAGAGAAAATGAACTCGGCACAACTGACTTGGACTTTGCGCCTTCCGATCAAATTCCGCACGTTGACGCTCGACGGATTTTTGCTGGAAGGTGCAAGAAAGCAAGTTGGAAGAATTGGATTATCGATTTCCGATGGACTTCGATTTACGGCCGAACCAAATGACCCGAGCGTACTACGGATCAACGCGGGCGAATTTCCAGCGAACATGGGGCCTGTTGTCAGGGCCTATCAGTTTCTTGGCCAGCCATTCAAACTGACGACCAAGTTCGATGATGTCAAACCCTATTTCCAGGTCAAACCACAACTGACCCTTAAGGCATCGACACAGCAATTGGAGCTCGACGGCATTTTCGAATACCGGGTTGACCGCGACAGTCTGAATGAAGTGGTTCTCACTTGGCCGGATCAAAAAGCCGAAGGTTGGACGATTGATTCGGTTGATGAACCAGGAGTTGTCGAAAGTCATTCGATCGATGACAAGGGGCAAATTACAGTCCGATTGATCAAGAATCAGAAAGACCGATTCAACTTGCACCTTCGCGCGCGACGTCCATTCAAACCGAATGATGACGTCCCATTCACGTTGCCTCGTCCGAAATTCGCATCGCGCCTGTCGGCCGCAACTGTGATCGTCGCCAATGCGGACAATGTCGAGACGGAACTGGACGCGCGTGGTGAGACGTTCATGCAGCCTCTTTCCACATCGAATCTTGAGTTACCAGAAACTGTGCATCACCGAAAGGTGACCGCGTATCGTGTGGATACCGACGAGCAATCATTCAGCTTACGAGTCACTCAGCATACACAGCGAATCCGTACGGAATCTCTGGTTGAAGCCAAATGGGAAGACAACCAGTTTCAGATTGTTCAGCATCTGATCTACGACGTTTCGTACGAGCGACTTTCCCAAATCCGAGTCACGATTCCCCCGTCGCTCGATTCCGATCGCGTTCGATATTTCACAAGTCGTGAAATCGAGCTGACACCAGAAATGCTTCCCACGCCATCTGGCGCACCTCGTCAAGTACAGTTGAAATTAGGAGAAGGCCAACTTGGTCGCTTCGAAATTCAAGCAAGGTATCTGGTTCCGTTTGCAAAGGATTCCGCGTTCGAAACGGATGCGGAGATCGCGATTCCGATCATCAATAGTTTGGACGAGCCTTTTTCAGAGACACGTGTTTCGCTTGTTCAGCCCGAATGGTTCGATGCAGAACCGGTCTCGGCAAGCACCTGGAAACCTCAGGCTTCCCGACAAGAGGCGTGGCAATGGCTGGCTAATGGAAGCCCGTCATCCATTCCTTTGAAACTGGTTCGCTCGACACACGCAACAGGAGGGGGCAGTGTTTCTCATGCATTAATTTCCGCCCAGGTCGACGGGACGGGAAAGGGAATCATCCGAGCACAGTTCCGAGTCACCACTCGCTCGACAACGCTTCCTGTCGTTCTGCCAGCGACCGCATCCCCCGCAAAGTTCTTCTGGGACGACCAGCCGGTACTGGCTCGTGATCTTGTGGAATCACCTCCTGATTCTCGGAAGTATCTAATTCAGGTTGCGGTGGAAACCGACAAGGGAGCGTCACCCGATCATCTGCTCACAATTGAATATCAAGACCGATTCAGTTCACCGTTAGGTTGGTCTGAGACCGTTGAGTTACGACCACCGGAATTGCCGAAGTGTTTATGGTACGCGCAGGTCATCTGGCAAACGGGACTGCCATCAGGCCAACATCTTTTCACGTACCCAACATCGGCAACACCCATGTTTCACTGGCAGCGGACCGGTTTTGTCTGGCGGCGTAAGTCAGACCTTGGTTCCGATGAATTGCATCAATGGGTGACTCCTCAATCCGTGAAACGACCGCCTGAATCGGACGTATTGGTGCCTCAAGGGACAGCCAATCACTATACGTTCCTTCAATTCGGCTCACCGCAGCCATTAACGTTTCAGACATTAAGTAGCCCGATGGTCCTATTTTTTGGTGCCGGATTTTCGTTAGCCGTTGGCTTCGTGATGCTAAGGCTCATGGTGTTACGGCACGTGATGACGCTCTTGTTAACATCACTGATCGTCGCTCTCGTTGGGCTATGGTATTCCGCACCTTTGGAATTGCTGGTCCAGCCCATGATCGCCGGCCTGGTCTTTCCTGCGACCGCCGTGTTACTCGAAAGCTGGGTCCGAAATCGAAACGACCCTGGAGTGCTGTCGTTCGAAGGCCAGGGAGAATTTCCACCGATGCAGGCTTTTGGAAGCCACTACAATGGACGACTCGCTGATCCGAATGAGGCGACGGTGCATCGCCCTGCCAGCCGCGACAGTCATTCGAATGTGGCGATCGAATCAGGAAGCGGCGTGTCATGAATGTGAATTCACGGCGCATCGTGATGTGCGTGGCCGGAATGATTGGACTTTTCAGCGTTGGGCTTTGGCTTGAACGAACTCAGCGTGCCGACGCCGTGGAACCAGGGCGCGCGGGGATCGACTTTGAACGGGCGGATATTCTCGCAGATCAACCAGCGGCCTGGCCGAAAGAAGTCCAAAGATGTGTCGACGTCCCTCGGGACGAATTTATCTCGTTAATCGAACAACTCAATTCACGATCCCGCAAACCGCGTTCGGCATGGTTGAAATCCGCTCATTATGAAGCCACGTTAGTAAATGATACGTTGCGTGGTGGTCTGATGACGGCATCGGTTCAGCGGTTGGATGGCCCCGTTTCGTTATTGGAACTAGGACCGTTGTCATTCGCCGTTCAGGAACTGAAATGGCAGGATCGGCCGGCGATCTGGGGATCTTCGAATGATGGTCGGTCCTGGGTACTGACCGATGGCCGAAGCGATGAATTGCTTGGGGAATGGACTTGTAAAGGAAGGACGTTTCCGGGCGGGATTGATTTCGAACTGCAATTACCAGAGGCGACAACATCCTTTCTGGATCTTCGTATCCCACGTGGTTTTTCTGTTTATTCGCCTGGTGCGGAAGTGACGCTGTTGTCCGACGCACCGACGGAACCGACAAAATCGTGGCGGATTCACTGTGGAAGCGATCATCTTTGTCGCCTGACGTGTGTCGCTCGTGAAGGGATCGAGGAACGTCGATCGACACTTCTCGTCGAACACGAAATGCACGTGATCGTTCGCGAGGAAGACTTAAGATTTCAACTGATTCTTAATCTTGAAGCTTTGGATGCGCCTGTCCGAGACATCACGTTACGCATCCCGGCCGGGCTCACAATCTACTCAGCGACTTATGGTGCGGACACTCCCGTCCAATTTCAGCGGACTCCCGGCGCAGATTCTGATGGACGATTAACGATACGGCTGCCAGGACCGTTGATCGGACGCGGAAGACCTTTGCGCATTGATGGTATCGCGTCCAAGGAACAAGATCGACCGGCGATCTCACCACAGATCGTCGTGGAAAACAGTACTTTCGTTGGTGGACGTCAGTCGCTGACCGTTCAATCACCACTTCAGATCAGATCGATTCGCTCAAATGGCTACCGCCAGATGACTCCGCTGATGCCGACCTCTGACGGAGAAATCTTCACCTTCCAACAGTTGACGTCGGACGCGCAATTAGTCCTCGACGTTCATCGTCCGCCTGTCACGCTTTCGGGACAATTACTCAGCCTGTTAATTGCAGACGAAGATTCTTGGATGCTCGACACGCAGATTATCTGGACGTCGCCTTCCGGAGGCGGGTTTCGCATCAGCTGCTTGTTTCCAGCCAACTGGGAAGTCACAGATGTCCAACTGGTGGGGCGAGGAAATGCCGGTCAGGAGTCGGAAGCGTCCAATGACTTGCAGAGATTTCCGGATTCAGACAAGCTGAGTTGGGATATCCAGTCACAACCAGGCGGGCAGTCTCCAACCGGTGATAAATCGGTACTTGCCATCGAATTTCTGGAAGCGATTCAACCCGGTCAATCAAGGTCTGTTCGAGTGATCGCTCGACGCCGAGCGCCGGAACCTGGGCAGGCTGTTCCCGTACCGCTGCCTCAACTTCTGAACTGTGACACTTCGGATGTGATCCTGGGGATTCAGAATCTGGATTCCATGACCCCGGACTTGTCGGAGGATGCCCGGTTAGAGCGGATCGCTCACCCGACAACGGCTTCGTTCAGTGACGTTCCCGAAAACTTCGAACGCCGGTGGTATCGAGGCGATTCATTGGACGCAACAGCAACGTTCAAGCTGATACCTCGACTCCCCCCGGTTTCCGTTCGAATGGAAACGACCGTCGAAGCCTTGCTGAGCGAATATCGGGTGAGGTATTCGCTGCTTTACCGGCCAAACGAGCTAAGCGCAGATCGTTTGCTTGTCTATTTGACCGAGCCAAACACGGATGTTCGGTGGACACTGAAGGGTTCGCCGCCCATTGAACTGTCGGCCGTTCGACTCAAGAAATCGCAGCACCTGGAATGGAATCTTTCTTCAAAGGGTGAGCTTTGGGAAATCAAACTTCCACGCGCCATTGAGAGAGAGGTGATGATTGAAGGAGTCTCGACGAACCGCTGGTCGACAGCAAATCGACCGGCACTCGCGTTTATCCCTCAGGCGATTGACAAGCTCGCACAGCTCAAACTCACCCATCCAGACAGTCTTGAAGTGACTCTTGAAGGGGATGGTCTCAAGCAAGCCGGACAACGCATGACATGGTGGTATTCAACACCTGAGGCGGGGATTGGATTGGCCATCCGAAACCCGGAACCATCTCGTGAATTTCCACTGATGGTGTCGATGCAACTGAGCACACTGATGTCCACGGATGCCAGTGGATTCGATCTGTACCATGCACGACTTCAACTGGAAAACGGATCAGCGCAAGAAACCTTGCGAATCAAGCTTGATCCGAAAGCCGTAGTGCAAGATGCGGTCGTCGATGGCGAATCGGTTGCCGTCAATCCCCGAAAGGGTGAATTCTCCATACCCGGCTTGAATGCCAATCGACGTGACGTCGTCGAACTTGTTTATCGTGTTCCGGCTCGCGGCAATGTGATCTATGAGAAGCGATCGATCGTCGTTCCGGAAGTCTCAGCACACGTTCTGGGATTCTTTTGGGAGTTTGCCATCCCTCCCTCGGCACGCCTTTTCGCGGAACCGAAAGGAGCGCGATTATCCCGTCCACTCGCTACAACGACATGGAATGAACGCGTATTCGGGCCACTCGGCCGTACCGAGACTGAAAACATCTTCCAACCGTTACGACTGGATGCCTGGAGACAATTATTCCAACCTGAATCGCACGACCATTCACCAGACAATGGATTCGAACGTACCTCAGAAGCTCCCGCCGAATGGCAGCGTCATCAAGCCACATCACCCGAATTCCCAACTGAACTTTCCGTGGAGTTATGGCATTCCACGCGAATCAAACTGCTGACATGGATCACCTTCGGCTTATCTTTAACGTTAGGGATCGGATTGAGAATGCTCGGCTGGCGATATCGCGACCGGACGGCGGCTTACGTTCTCGGGATATCACTCGCTGCGACATTTTCGGCTCCAGCACCCTTTGCTGGTTTTTTCGGTGGTGCGATCTCTGGAACGTTGATCGCGTTGTTGATCCCAAGGCAGATACTTTTTCCAACTGACACCGCTAAGTCCGAGAAAACAATTCAACCACTGACACTGCCGGCGACATTGACCGCATGCCTGCTGGGATTCCTGACATTTTTGGGTCTTTCGGCAATGTTCTTCGGGACCGTGTTGGCTCAAGAACCGAGTATCGACCAAGGCAAATCGGCGAAACGTCCTGTCGTGTTCGTTCCCATTGATAATAGCGGCCAACCATCAGCGACGCTTCCATTGGTCTACGTCCCTCGAGATGTACTCGCACGATGGAAAGGAATGGCGCATGATCGCGGTGCGACCCCGACCTACCTCCTCTCGAAAGCACGCTACAATCTTGACGTGACATCCGATGGACACTGGAACGTACTAGCGAAATATCGAGTGCATCTCCTCCGTCCACTTGCGACAAGCGTCGTGGTTCCAATAACTCTATCGGACGTCAGCCTGCCCGATGCCGACTCTTGCCTCGTCAACGGCGTCCCTCATCCAATCGGTGCGTTACCAAAAGGTGCGGGCTATTCAATCGAATTGGCATATCCTGGACCAGTGGTCACCGACGAGATTTCGAACTCCGTTAACGAATCACGCGCCGATGCCAACGTCGGTACATTCGATATTGAACTTCGACTCCGTAAACCCCGTCCGAGCAGTGGCGGATTTGAACTTTCAATTCCTGCCATTGCCAACAGTCATATTGAAGTCACTTTGCCAGAACGATTTCCGTTTGCAGAAATCGTCGGCGGTCGTGGGTCAACAGAACGTGAAAACAACGACCTCAGCATCCAATGTGATTTAGGATCAACGAAGAAAATTGAGGTTCGCTGGGGTCAATCCAAACCCCGCGTCACGCCGCAACACGCGTCTGCGTCACTTCTCCAGCATCTCGAACTACGACCGGACAGTGTGGAATTGCGATTCCACCTGAAAGGCGTTCCGGAAGACGGGGGCCTGGATTCCCTGGAATTCGAGTTACCGGCTAATGCCATTGTCCGAGCGATACAATCACGTGACGATGACTTATTGAGAAGTGATGTCATCGTTACCGCAAGTGGACAGCGCCGGTTGCGACTGGTGTTCGATAAGCCGCGACGCACACCGCTTGTCGTCGATGGAACTTTGCTTCTGCCCCAGACAGACTTACACGTTCAAACTCCGTTGCCAAAGTTCGGGCTCGTGTCATCTGAACGGTTGCAATGGCGATATGATCGCAACTGGTGGGGCGTTTCAGCTCCCACAGATTTCCGAGTCGAAGCATCCAACCTTGACCCCGAAAACGTTAACACGATCTCGGCTGATGCTTACCAGCAGGCGTGGGAAGATACAGTGGACCCCCGCCACCCTGAAACGGTTATTGCGCGTTCTCCTCAGTCGACATTCGAGCTACGAGAAGGGACAACTCCCGCGTTTGTATTAGTACCAATTCAATCACGGCGTCGCGCCACGCTCTGGAAACAAGCGGGTTCGATCGGCAAACGCCGGTTGGAATGGACGTTGACGGGCGAAATTGAAACAATTCAATCGTCGACGTATCAAACCGTCCTGAACGTCGATCGTCGATTACGAATCGAGATGGTTTCGGTCATTGAAAACGGAGCCGAGCGCAGGGCCCGCTGGACGGAGTCACGGACTGATCCATCGCGGGTCGTGGTATTTCTAAGCGATAAAACACAGGGAAGACAGACGATCACCCTGCGAGGGAGCCTGCCGTTAACGTCGGGGGTTACGATCGCACTACCGTTTGTGCGCCCGGAAGATTGCGACGTCTCCATTTCTCAGCTGGTTCTCACACGAGACCCGGAAGTCGATGTCACCCTGACACCACCGCGCGAATGGAAACCGGAACTCGATCATTCCACGATTGTCAAAGCCGAACCAACCGGTCAGATCGTCGAGGGGTACTTTCAAGTGAGTGATCTCGCCGCGCGTGGCACGATTCAAACATCGTCCCGCCATTCGCGTTGTACGACTCGCGCGGCGGCAATCCTTCGTCGCACGGAAGGCTCTGGGTGGAAGCTGGCTTATCGGATGGAATTGACCCCCGAAGGTGACTCTCCACTGCGAATGGGGCTGAATTTTCCGGCATCCTTTAATGAAACCGACAGTGTGGTCGTTGAGCGGGCAGAGCCCGCGTGGCACGACATTAATGATGGCGTACGACAACTCGATCTCCTTTTAAATCGTGGAGATGGCTCTGCTAGCGTTGTTGTGGAATTCGAAATCGCCCTCACAGAGCCGAAACAAACCGAATGGGAGTTACCATTACCCGTTCCGCTGCATTCGAACGAAAGGGAAACGTTACTCGCCATTGAGCCCGAGAATATCTGGTACCCGATCAATGGCCGAGATGTCCGTGTCGCGGATCTGCCGGAATGGTCAGCCGGTTTTTACGAGAATCTTCCTGGTGGAAGTTCGGCGTTTCGTGTCGCGGGATCATCGGTTCGAATTCAACGTGACGTCATGACCCCGAACCTTCGAGAACCCTCACTCCGATTACTCGATCAGCGGATGTGGTTACACAACGATGGCCGCAGTTCCGGGCTTTCGCAGGCGTATCTATCGTCCGTCCGAAATGATCTTGAGTTTGATCTCCCCGAGGGATTGAACGTGACAGCATTATTTCTGGACGACTATCCGTTGCCACTTGCGTCTCCGACCGAGCGGCGATTGAAGATTCCGATGACCGATGCAGGAACCGAGTCATTGCTGACGATCATGTGGGTTGCGGATCGAGGGACGACGAACTTCGGACGACCTGTCGCAACTCAATTACTATGGCCACGGGATATTCGCGTCGAGCGAAATCTGGCGACCATTGTGCCTGACAGCCCCATGATGCTGTGGTGCCGTTCAGGCCTCACTGAGAATAGTCCATTCGATCAGGGGCTGGACCGGCTCGAAGTTTTGCTCGATCGCCATCTCGCCCTTGGTTCCGAAACGCGCGGTGCCGTTTCTAACCGCTGGTGGCTGCACCAACTGCAAACACGACTCTTGGCCCTTGTGCCAAAGGAAATTCAGCACCCAACAAAACAAACCAGCTCACGCCTTCAGCGTCGGGCACAAATCGTGGAAACGTTGGACCAACTTGAGCCAGTTCCAGATGCGATGCCATCAATCAGCTGGCAGGCTCGGCTGCTCGACGAGCCTGCGACCGATTTCGAAGGAACCGTCCGGGGGTCGGGGGATCGTGATGGATTGATTCGTTTCTGGCGGTTTGATCGGCGTTGGATTCTCGGATGTTGTTCAGCCATTCTGGCTGTGATTCTCATCCCACTTTTCCGATGGGTCATCCGCGTGCAATGGAGTGAATGGCTGCATCGACATGTGGCCGTGTCATGGCTGATGCTCGCCACATTCTGGTGGCTCTTTCTGACCCCCAGCGCTCTCGGCACAATGTTATTGATTGTCGCACTTTTCCGCGCGGTGTCTCAGTACAAACTTGCTAAGCCATCTGCCTGATCATGTTGTCAGACTTCTGATTTCGGGTCCAGTGCCACTGCTTCGGAGTCTTCGGAGAAGCAGTGTCTTCGTTTTTTCAGCCTGCGAATCAAAGAGCATTGCTTGACCGAAAACGGTCGGAGCAGTGGCACAATCGGGAATCGACGCTGACCCAACAATTGTCTGTGCCACTGCTTCGGAGTCTTCGGAGAAGCAGTGTCTTCGTTTTTTCAGCCTGCGAATCAAAGAGCACTGCTTGACCGAAAACGGTCAAGCAGTGGCACAATCGGGAATCGACGCTGACCCAACAATTGTCTGTGCCACTACTTCGGAGTCTTCGGAGAAGCAGTGGCTTCGTTTTTTCAGCCTGCGAATCAAAGAGCACTGCTTGACCGAAAACGGTCAAGCAGTGGCGCATTTATCAGATTGTGATGAACCGATCGCGAGCGGTGACGTCCCACATTTCGATGACTTTTCCCGCTTCAATAATATAAGCCTGCTTGTGCAGTGCTGACGTCGGACAGACGTGTTTTGGAATGGCCAGGAGCTCGTCTCCTGGTTGATATCGTCCGGCGAGCGGCGTTTGCAGGACCAGATGCTCTTCATTATGCAGGACCTGTTCCGCGTCTGGCAGATCAGGGAACAAGACCCGCTGCCCTTTGGGTGGGTCAGACGCGACCGATTTATTGCCAAGATCACAGGTCAACCGATCCGGTGTCGGACGACTAATGACCCTGGTCAGCATGGCAACAGCCGGTTCGAAATCCATGTCAGGGAATGCCGCCCCGTAACCAGAATCATGAAACACACACGTCCCAGGAGCCAGTTCGATCGAGGCATCGTCGAGGTTGGCAAAGACCGGAAACGAACCTGTTCCACCACAAACAATCGCCGGAACTGGCCAGCCTTGACGGACGAATTGATCTCTCAAAGTAGCTGCAATGTCCCATCCTGTCAGAACTGCGGCAGTCCTCTCGGCAAGATTCGTCTGATGATTCTGGCCGTCATACAGATGAAACCCACCAGGTTTCAGGCCGGGAGATTCGACGATTCGTTGATAGAGTTTCGTCGCCAGTTCGCCCGGTACAACACCGGTTCGATGAAGTCCAGGATCGAGGTCAAGGAGCACACGAATCGTTAATGACGCCGACGACATCGCATCGCTGAGTTCCCCAATCATCTTTAAATTATCTGCTGTCACGGCCAGCTGCACATCAGGAAACTTCTGCAAAAATCGCTTTGCCCGTCCGATGTTTGGCCCCACGAGATTGTACGCCAGGAAAATGTCCTTCACTCCGCAATCGGCTAGCATTTCGGCTTCGGCGAATGTCGCGCACTTATGCTTGGTCAGCCCCATACCAAGTTCGATCTTCGTCACGGCAGGCATCTTATGTGTCTTGCAGTGCGGCCGAAGTCGCGAAACATCTCCGGCCATCGCAATCATTTTATGGAGATTGCGAATCACAATCTCGCGATAAACGAGCAGGGCAGGGGAGAAAATCTGTGATGTATCAGAAATGGCGTATTTGGAATCCATGCTGCTCGTTTATCTCATATTCAATGGCAGGTTTCATTTGGAACGGAGTGACGGTAGCGGCCACGCCGGTTCAATTTTACGGAGAACAAACCTGATCGACGAGTCGCGACACCCAGCGCCGCAAAGAATTTTTCAAATCGACGCAGACGTGACGTGCCACTGCATCGGAGTCTTCTCCGACGCAGTGCCTTCGCCTTACCAACATTAAAGACAAAGAACACTGAGTGACCGAAGACGGTCATTCAGTGGCACTACGGGGATTCATCGCAAGTGGACAGCTTAAAATCTGTCAGGACAACCGCTTCAGCTTCGAGACTCGTCCTGTCCCCACCCATTCGGCAACAAAGATACTGCCATCTGCGCCAAAGCAGGCGTCGTGAGGATGAACAAACTTTCCATTCTGCCACTTGGCCTTGTCGCCGCGAATGGTGAAGTTATCCGATGTCACGCGAGCGACATCGTCACCGAGTCGAGCGACAACTTCGTTCTTTTCATTCAATAATGTGACACGCGCATGTAGCTCGGGAACGACCATCAGGTTCTTCCATGTCTCAACATTGGCAGGAAGCCCATAGCCCTTCAACGTCTCGATATATTTGCCGTCCATCGTGAAATATTGCAGCGTGTGATGAGCACGGTCGCAGACGACGATCGATGGCACACGCCCCGCTCGCTTATCGACCCAGACACCGTGAGGAGTGGCGAACTTCCCTTCACCTTGTCCAACACCGCCAAAGCAACTGACCCATTTGCCATTCTTGTCATAGCGGTGAACATAAGAAGCACCATAACCGTCGATCAGCAGGAACCCGCCGTCATCGAGAAAGGCAAAGTTCGTCGGCAGAAACCGGTCAGAACCCCAGACCTTGGTCGGTTCGGGGCGGTCTTCCGGACGAGTATTCTCGCCTGGCGCATAGACCCCCGATTCCATGGGCGCATATTGCTGCCAGACGATCCCACCCTTCAGATCCATCTTAGCGAAAGTCTTCAGGTGTTGATACGCACAGACGTATAAGAACTCTTGACTTCCTTCCTCACGAATCTCAATGCCGTGACCGCCCCCTTGAAATTGGGCTCCGAACGAACGGATATATTTCCCTTCGGAATCGAATACGAAAATCGAGGGATGATCCTTCAGATCGGCTCGTCCCTCATGAATGACGTAAAGATTTCCCGACTTATCGATAGCAACATTATGCGTCGTCTGCCACGTATACTTATCGGGCAACTGAGGCCATTCGTGTTGAACTTCATACTGATATTCTCCTTCGCCAACGATCAAAGGCTTGTCGGTCTTTGCGGCGGTGAGAATCATTGGTGCGCCGATGACGGCCGCTGTACCTGCTGCAGCCGTGGATAGAAATTGACGACGCGAAACGGAATTTGATGGTGAAGGCATCGAGCGGCTCCTTGTTGGGAAGAACAACCCCTGGCGTTTGCGGGAATTATGAGACAAGAAATCTATCGGGACAATAGACCAACTACTTCGACGGCGGTTGACTTGAAAGCTGTACCAGAGCTTCCAGAACCCGACTTTGCTGAATCTCAGACAACTTCAAATAGCGATGTCGTCCATCTGTTGTTGGGGTAAACTTCGTAAAACCATCCGCTTCAACCACAATACTTCCAGGCGGCGAAAGATCGAAATAACCCCGTTCAGGATGAACGGCATAAAGCACACTTGTTAAGTCCCACGTTGGACGGTTGTGTGGTGGAGCTTCATAACGGCGATACGATTCAGCGACCGGGTGATCTGCGACATAACGATAGTCCTTCACAATACTCTCTGCGGGGTAGGCCAGAGCGATACCGATTTCGAATCCGCTCCAGACCACGGGTGTCGGCCATTCTTCGGACAACTTCTTGCAATTGGCAATGTCCTGGACAACGTTGTATTCGCAGTAATGCGGGTTTCCATTAATGGGAGTAAAGGCCCCTGCCATCACGGAAAGGACTTTCACCTTTTTGCGGATCAGATCCATTCCCGAAAGGGATGACGCATCGTCCGGCTTCGAATCGAGAAGTCGAGCGAGGTTGGTCGAAAATCCGACCTGAGCAATACTGACCGACCCATCGGGTTCAGCCGCCAGCAGCTTTCGGAGCAACCCGACCGCTTCCGGTGCGTCACGGTTACTGAGAAGATCATGAGGATACCGAAACCGCGATTTTCCGTTCTCGGTCACCATCTCGGCCGCCATCGGCAGAAACTTACCCGGTTCCGGAGTCTTACCGGGACGGACAACGCCGATCGGAGTCTCGCCGCGAAGGTAGAACGTATTGATGGCGTCGACAAAAGGGCCGGCCAGATCACTGTCCTTCGTGATTGTCACCCCCAACAACCGACACGCCCCACGAGCCTGAAGGGAATGGATCATCCCCAAGGCCAGAACGTCGTCGACATCGTTGCCGATATCCGTATCGAAGATCAGCCGAACGGGTTCTGCGGCAGGGCAAACTGACGATTGCATCGAGATGACAGTGATCAAAAGCCAAGAAAAGCAGGGCAAGCGCATCAACATGAGACTACGTTCCTCCATTGCGTCGGGTCGTTAGGGTCCACCAGTTCCAAGCCAGAATGTTACGGAACGCGAAGAACTGCAAGTGAAACGCCAATTTTGTCGATGAAACATCAAAGCAGTCTGAAGACATTTTCAGGCAAAAAGTTGGTATGATTCTGACAGAATCGGGTAAAATTGACTGTGGGAGAGAGGCCAGACGAACTCGTTATCCACGAATCGAAAAGCTGATCTTCTGCCTGAAACGACAGTTTGTGGGAAACCATGAATGAGCTTCGCGAATTGGTTTCGCGGGCAGACGTGGCAGGTCGTATCGTTGTGAATCTAATCGTTGGGGATGATTAAACCATGAATGCTTACTGGTCTCGTCGTTTGACTTTGGCGTTGCTGGCAACGGTTGTGGTCGCATCGCCGGTTCGTGCATCCGCCCAATCGCGTAGCATGATGATGAATCAGGCTCGGCAGGCATATCAGCAACAGATGAAGATGCAGGCGCAAGAACAGAAGGCCATGGAACTTGCCGCCCAGCAAGCGGCCGCCGCTGAAGCTGCTGAAGAAAAGCGAAAGCGGGATAATCACGCCAAGGCCAATCGAATACGGTTGGAAAAAGAAGCCAAACGACGCGAAGCAGCAATCGCAAGAATGAAATCAGAAAACGCTGGCAAGGAAACCGTGAGTACAACCAAGGGATCGGCTAACGCCACGAAACCGACTTCAGTCAAAGATCCAAAATAAAGGCCAGAGCTGTAACCCGCTCAGCAGGGAATTTTTCAAACGCCTGCGTTAGAATTCCCTGCGTGGATTCCCTGTGAATTCGCCCGGTTTTTTTCTTATATTGCCTCAAATAATGGGCCTCCTGCCTCACTCAATTCGTCCTTCCTTTCGAACGGCAATTGTTGATCGCGGAGTCCACGCGAGCTACCCATGACTTTGTCGATCATCATTCCGGTCTTCAATGAGGCCGAAAGTTTGGTCGAACTGCACTCGCAAATCGTCCGTGTTGCATCTGAACAGTCAATCGATCTCGAGGTGATTTTTATTGACGATGGCTCTCGCGACGAGTCGTGGAAAGAAATTCAGAAACTGGTCGCGTTCGATTCACGTGTCCGAGGCCTGCGATTTCGCCGGAATTTTGGCAAGGCAGCAGCCCTGACAGCGGGAATGACAGCGGCAAATGGTGACATGATTTGCATGCTGGACGCCGATTTGCAGGATGACCCTGCCGAAATTCCTCGATTTACCGCCAAACTTAACGAAGGCTTCGATGTCGTCAATGGCTGGAAATTGAGACGTCTTGACCCTTGGCATAAAGTCTATCCAAGCAAAGTCTTCAACTGGCTCGTTGGTCGCCTTACCGGCCTGAAACTTCATGACCACAACTGTGGCATGAAGATGTTTAAGGCCGAAGTTGGTAAAGAAATTCGAATCTATGGCGAGCTTCACAGATTCATTCCAGTACTCGCGCACGCACGAGGATTCCGAGTTGCCGAGATTGGTATCAACCATCGGGCTCGCCAACATGGGCAATCAAAGTATGGCGTACGCCGGTTTCTTCGAGGGTTTCTTGACCTGATGACAGTCGCATTTCTGACGGGGTACGGTCAGAGACCTCAGCACATTCTTGGTGCGATCGGCCTGATCGCGTTCGGGCTGGGGATTTCAGAACTTTGCTATCTTACACTGATCTGGCTGATGATGAACGTTTTCAACGTTTGGCCCCACGAGCCGATTGGTAACCGCCCACTCCTGGCCTATTCAATCGCCTTGACGATTCTCGGTTCGCAAGCGATTTCTCTAGGGCTGCTGGCCGAACTGATCGTGCATTACACCAGTCGACCGAGCGACACTTACAGCGTCTCAGAAGTCGCTATCAGAAACGAGGATCAATAAATCCGGTCGGATGGGTTCGCACTTCATGAGCGACCTCTGTATTTTACTGGCTGGATAACTCCCGGGTTGTGAAATCATTTACGAAAAATTGTACCGAGGGCGCTCGTTTCGCCTAAAGTTGCCGTGAATCACACTGGAGTTTGAGCTGGTAAGAGCGGACAACTTCGATCCATTAAGGAACTGCAACATGTCACATCAGTTGAATCGACGTCATTTTTTGCAAGCGGGTGCTGCTGGCCTGGCAGCCGTGGCAACGTCGCGCTTTTCATTTTCTGCCGATGGTAAAGACCCTTATCTTGGCCTGAAAATGGGTCTTCAAAGTTATTCGCTACGCGAATTCAAGGTTGAAGAAGCACTTGAACAGACAAAAACATTGGGCCTGAAATACTGGGAAGCATTCCCCGGTCACCTTCCGATGGGAAGCGTCCCTAAGCACATCGAATCCCAAAAGGAGCTGCTGTCAAAGGCCGGCGTGACGCTGTTTTCTTATGGCGTTCTTCCATTCGATACAAACGAAAACGCAGCCAGGGAACGATTCGATTACGCCAAAGCCATGGGAATCAAATCCCTGAGCGCTGACCCAAATCCCGATAAAGCGACGTTTGATTTGCTCGACAAATTGGTCGCCGAATATGACATCGCGATCGCGATCCACAACCACGGCCCCGGCCACCGCTACAACAAAATCAGCGACGTCGAGAAAGTCGTGAAAGACCGGCATCCAAAGATCGGTGCATGCGTCGATACGGGACATTACCTTCGCAGCGATGAAGATCCGGTCGAAGCAGTGCAACGGCTTGGCAAACGAGTCTTCGGCGTCCACTTGAAGGACGTCAAATCACTCCCCGGCGGACAGAAGCAATTCAAGATTGCTGGCGAAGGCGATTTGAAGGTCACCGAACTGCTGAAAGCTCTGAAAGCTCTCAAGTACGAATACTGCGTGGCGGTCGAATACGAAGAAAACGCCAAGAACCCGCTTCCAGACATCGAAGCCTGCCTGAAGCACGTCCGTGAATGTGCGTTGAAGGTTGTCTGAAATCGTTCGAAAGTAAAAACGCCGCGATAATGGGTGCCACGGTTTTGGAGTCTTCGACAAGGCCGTGGC
>CAILLA010000264.1 GCA_903834925.1 uncultured Schlesneria sp. | reverse complement strand
GGACAATTACCTCTCACGTATCCTTGAGGAGCCACAGGGGGAGTCGCCGGAGCCTTCACAATCGGCAGAATGGTTGTTGTGGTAGTCGTCGCCGTAGAGCGTGGCACTTGCGGCAACTCCCCGTGTAGCTTCCCGTGTAAACGATTACGCTGATCGGTATTAAGCCGCTCGACGATATCTCTCGTAATCCCAAGTTTCTTGATTTCGTCGCCGTGATCCTTGAATAGATGATCCACGGAAACGTTGTATTGAACGCCCGTTTTTTGATCGAATTCGAACCACGGTTCGCACAATAGGAAGTCGAACGGATTCGAAGTGACGATTGGGGCTTTAATCGGCGGCAGATCGATCTTCGGCTGAGCTGGTTTCGGCGTTGGCTTCGGCTTCTCCGCGTAGATCCCACTGGCTTTGTAGATGGGATGATCTTCGCCAATACAAACGGCCGCCATCAGTGGCAACACGGTGATAAACCCGCAAACCAAAAATAGACCGAGCAGAACATGAGCAACCGGTCGCCGAGCAGGGCTTCCGCATTCCGTACAGCGATCGCCGAAGAAGTGAACGACAGCGTCACGGCATTTCCAGCACGTGTTTTTTGAAAAGGTGAACTTGCTCATCTCCGCCACTTTCTAGCTCTGCACCGGATCGGCCTCAGCTGTCGAGAACGCAACATAGAACTGATGGTTTTGGAACGATCGTTGATAAGTCCCGGTATTCACCAGACCGCGTCCGTTGCTTCCCCAGCCGAGGCCCCAGTTATTTACCGTTTCACCGGCAAGCGATCCCTTGTAAATCACGACATCATCAACGTGGGTTGCATGGTTTCCGATTCCGCTGCCAGTAGGAGCGATACCGTTTCCGTTGTAATTCGCAAAAGCATTGTTAGCGTCGAGGCACGCACCGCCGAGAGCTCCCCAATAAATCGCCGACCAAAACCCGTCGAGCGATTTGACTGGATGCCAATCAAGTTGTTTGTGCTTTGCGGCTTCGGAGTCGAATTGCTTGGTTTGGTTGCGATGCCATGTGTTCGCATCGCACATGCTGGCCGGGCAGGCCCCATAAGTCGTCATCGCTCCGATATCGTCCTGTAGAGCTGACCCGTTGTCATTCCCGCCGTTGATTAACGAGTACAAATAGCTTCCGCTGAGAACGAGACCATCCTGAATTCCTCGGAGCCATCGGAGCTTGCTCGCAATGGACGTCGTCTGCCAACCGTTGCAACTCCCCACCTGTTTTTGATCACCTTCCTTGACCCAATGAGGATCGGAAAAAATCGTCCTTCGTGGGGTTCTCGTCGAACTATTCGCGGTCAGCATCTTGACGATTTCGGCTTCGGTGCAAACGAGATCAGGCCGGATGTCTTCCCAATACTGAGTTCCACCTGGACCAAAAGCCGACTTGACCTTCGTCAAATCGGGAGGCAATGCACCGCACTTTCGCACGATGCCGGAACCATCTTGGATTTCGAGTAAGTCGCTATTTCCGTTTCCGCTGCTCATAGGTTTGCCCCCGTCAGTTGATTCACTATCGCGGTAACCTCATCGTTCGTTCCAGGTAATTTACCAACGTGAAGCAACGTTCCGTCGGCCTTGTTCCACATCACGATCGCTGAACCGGAAATGCCCTCTTTTTGAATCGCCGCGATTGCTTTTAACCCTTGGGCTTCCTTCGTCGTGAAGTCGTAGAATTTCCAGTCGTTACCAGCGTCCTTGTATTTCTTCCATGCGGAATAGTTGGTTTTGACCGCCGCATCTTCTGGCTTCATTCCGACAGCGCCATCGACCACGGCGATTACAACGGCCTTTGCTGGAGTTGGAGCAGGATGTGGCCCATTATCAGGGATCGGAGTCGGTCCCGGCCCTGGTGGAGGCTGCGGAGCCTTACCGCTTTTCACCGTCACCGATGCAATCGCAATCTTGTGATTCAACGCGGTAATCTG
>CAILLA010000263.1 GCA_903834925.1 uncultured Schlesneria sp. | reverse complement strand
TGTGCCACTGAATGACCGTCTTCGGTCACTCAGTGTCTTACAATTGCTAGTTTACAGGTCGAAGACACTGCGTCGGAGAAGACTCCGATGCAGTGGCACGTCACGTCGGTATCGTTTTGGAAAATCCTTCACGGCGTTGCCGTAGAGGGGGTGGGGTTTGTTTTTTCTATTTCGTGACAATTCGTAAATGGTTTTGGCTAGCCTCGTCGCGGAACCTTCAGGCGAGAAACGGTCTTCGCGCCGTCGGCGGCATCGACTACACAACGTGTTCTCCTAAATCGATGCGCTTTGACCTGGGAGCTTTTTTGGATGCGTTGTGAGTTTATTGGGCCTGATTCGAGCTTGTGGGATCGGTTTCTTGCCGATTCTCCGCACGACTTTTATCACTTGCCCAAATATGTCGAACTCAGCACCCGTGACCGGCTTTGTGCTCCCGATGCCGATGGATTCACTCTCGCGTTTCATGCAGAAGACGATCAGGGTCATCGGCTGTTGACGACGTTGATCGGCCGTCCGCTGCCAAAGACCTGCGAATCTGCCATTCCTCTTTTCGATGCGATCACTCCTTACGGCTACGCCGCACCCCTCGTTATCAATCAAGGTGAAGGCCCGATCGAACCGTTCCTTGATCAGGCAATTTCCGAGCTGTGCAAAGGCCTACGCGATCGCGGCGTTGTTGGAGCGTTTGTGCGGTCGCACCCAACGATTCCGTTTCCCCTGGAACCGCTCCGAAATTCCGGTACCCTCGTCCAGCATGGGCAGACGATCTACATCGATCTGACGCTTCCACAGGAAGAATTATGGCATCAGACCCGAGCCGGGCACCGGAGTGAGATTAATCGTGCCCGGAAAAGAGGTTTCACAGTCGAAGTTCAATCGGATTGGAAAGACTTCGACGAATTCTTTCGTGCCTACACCGAGACGATGCATCGTGTCAGTGCCAGCGAACACTATTTCTTCCCCCGCGAATATTTCACCGAACTAAAAAAGGCGATTGGTGACGTGCTGCATTTGGCGATTTGTCATAAAGACGGTGTCGTCACCTGTGGCGCTCTCTTTTCGGAAGTTTGCGGTATCGTCCAGTATCATCTCAGCGGTACGACCGACGAATTTCACAGCCAGTATCCGACAAAAGTGATGCTCGATTCCGTCCGAACCTGGGCCAAGGAACGAGGCAATCATACGATGCATCTTGGTGGCGGTTACGGCGGCACGGAAGACTCGTTATTTCAGTTCAAAGCCGGCTTCTCACACCTCAGGTCACCGTTCTACACGTGGCGTCTGATTTCCGACCCGGAATCATATCAACGTCTCTGTCAGCAATGGGAAGCCCGTACCAGCAAAGCTGCCAGCAATCCAGACGGGTTCTTCCCTGCGTACCGAGCACCGTAGGCCCTTGGGTCGACGAGTGGATGGAGATTGTCGTGACTCGTGCAACGTTTGAGTGACGAACGCTCTACTGACGCTTGGAAGTTGTAGGACAGTTGATCTTCCTGATGATGGCAACTTTACGCGTCCATTTGCGTCAGGAGTTTCACAAAGCCACTTCGTTCGACTTACGTATTTCGGACGGCAGGAAATCTCGCTGCGGACAAACAATTCATCTTTTCTCTGTCTCCAAGGGTGAGGATACCAGTTTCCTGGTTAATTCTCAGAAATCAGAGCGGTTCATTCTCTGAAGACGAATCATTGATTGCCAGACGGCGTTGGGTTCGCCAGTCATAATTTATGGAAATCTGTATGAACTCCTCAAAACGATTCACCGAACAACCTCGCTGGGCGAGTTGGTGGCTGTTTGCTGCCGGTATCTACAATCTGGCGTGGGGAACATTGACGATTGTCTGGCCTCATCTGCTGTTTGATCTGACGGGTGCTGAACGACTGAATTACCCCGAAATCTGGCAGTGCGTCGGAATGATTGTTGGCGTTTACGGGATTGGTTATTTGATTGCCGCATTCGATTCGCGGACTCATTGGCCAATCGTTCTCGTCGGGTTACTTGGTAAGATTTTTGGTCCGATCGGCTTTGCTTCGGCGCTGATGCGCGGCACATTTCCTCCGCTCTTTGGCTTAACAATTCTGACAAATGATCTCATCTGGTGGGTGCCGTTCACAATGATTCTTCTCGATGCGATTCGCCATCGCTATGGAGGACTTTCCGGCCCGGGATTGCGACAGCTCTTCGTAAAAGAGACAATTATCCACGCTCCACCAGAAGTCGTTTTTGAATTCCATAACAGTCCAAGTGCGTTGACGCTTCTAATCCCGCCGTGGGAGAACATGAAGGTTGTCGAGTCAACGGGCTCACTACAACCGGGAAGCCGGGTTGTATTAGAGGGTGGTCTCGGATTCCTTCCCCTGCAATGGGTCGCGGTCCATACCGAATTTGACCCGCCACATCTGTTCGCTGATCGTCAGGAATCAGGGCCGTTTGCCTATTGGTATCATCGTCATCGATTCTTCGAAGACGACCAGGGCGGAACCGTGTTGATGGACGAAGTCGAATACGCACTTCCGTTAGGCTTGATTGGATTGTGGGCCGGTGGCTGGTTTATTCGTCGCAAACTTGATGCGATGTTTGAATACCGACACAAGACGACACAACAAATGATTGAATCCGGAGAATGGGCACCGGAACCACTTTCGACGGTCGACTTGCTGTCGGTGTAACACGTGTAATGCGAATCGACTCTCGTCGACGACCAGAGATATCCGCCTTGAAAGATCGTGCATGAGCGACTCGTACATTGTGCTGCTATTCCTGACTCATGCGGCGGTGACGCTGTTGATGGTCGGACTGATCTGGTTCGTCCAGGTCGTTCATTACCCACTACTTTCGAGCGTCGGGAATTCGGAATTCCCCGCGTATGAACAACACCACAGGTCGTTCATCAAATGGCTGGTTGCACCGCTGATGCTGACGGAAGGGGTAACCGCCGTAGCCCTTTTCTTTTTCTCTCCTTCGGCGGTTACCGATTGGCAGTTGTGGATCGGACTGGTGTCATTGTGTGTCATCTGGTTTTCAACCGCGTTTGTCCAAGTTCCATACCATAACGCGTTGTCAAAGGGATTCGACCCTACAGTTCATCAGCGACTGGTGCGGACCAACTGGTTGCGGACAACCGCCTGGAGCATACGTGGGGGCATCGTCTTATTGATGTTCTGGTCGGCACTGAATATGGACGGGGCAATGAAACAGCGGCTAACAAGTTTGAAAATTGGCGATCATGCACCGGATTTTTCGGCAACGACACAGGATGGTAAACACGTTCAGTTATCAGACTTTGTCGGAAAGGGGGGCCTGGTCCTCTTCTTTTATCCGAAAGATGGAACAGCGATTTGCACGAAGGAAGTCTGTGCATTTCGCGATTCCTACGAAAAATTCACCGACGCAGGGGTCGCAGTAATCGGTGTCAGTGGCGACAGTGAAGAAAGTCATCGAAATTTCATCGGGGAACACAAACTTGCGTTTCCGTTGATCAGCGACAAAGATGGCTCGCTACGCAAGACATTTGCGGTTCCACTCACAATGGGGCTGATTCCGGGTCGAGTCACCTATGTGATTGACTCCGACGGGATCATCCGGCAGATTTTCTCAGCTCAATTCGTTTCTAACGAACACGTCCAGCGAGCTTTAGAAGCGGTCAAAAGTTTTGAGAAAACATCGAATTAAAGCTTCCTATCACGACGGACATTGCGAAAAGCAGTAGCATGGGCTTTAGCCCGTGCAATCCCGCATTTTGTGCGGGCTAAAGCCCACACTACAAAAACCTCGAGTGCAGGTAACCACATTCCAAAATCGGGTGAAGACACTAAACTGTGCCACGACGTCAGACGTTGGTCATAGACCAACTTTCCAGAGTCGACTTGTGATTATCAGGACGTATCTTCCATGAGCGAACCTGGGTTGCGGTTAGATTGTCCCTCTGCTGGTCGATGATGAAACCCCTTTGGATCGGGTCTAAGTGGTGCGGAAATCAACGAATTCGTTATTTGACCTCACCAAAGGGCATCGATTTCGATATTCCTGCGCTATTGCGTCGATGGCTGTCGGGACGCTCTTTCAATTGCTCGTCCCCTACGTCTTTAAAGACGCGTTAGATCGGCTCAGCCGGGAACAAGCAACTCTTTTCAGCACGCTACTCCCTGCCGCCGGAATCGTCGTCGGGCTGAATACTTTGAACGGAGTCTTCACGTACTTCCGAGGAAAATGGGCGGCTGAAGCGAGCGAGGGAATCGTCCAGCAACTGAGACATCGTCTGTATGCCCACATGGAAAAGTTGCCCAGCACTTACTTCGATCAGACCAAGACTGGCGACATCGTTCAGCGCTGTTCGTCCGACGTCGAAACCGTGCGAGTCTTCATGGCGGCACAGGTCGTGGAAATCGCGAAAGTCGTTCTGCTGTTACTGATCGGCGTTCCGATTATGTTCTGGCAGAATGTTCGGATGAGCCTGATTTCGCTCATCTCGTTTCCCGTCCTGATTGCGTTCACGTTTTTCCACTACCGGAGAATTCGCAGGCTGTTTGAAAAGGTGGACGAAGCGGAAGGCCGGCTGAGTACTTGTCTGCAGGAAAATCTGACCGGCATAAGGGTCTCACGTGCATTCGCCCGACAAGATTATGAAATCGAAAAATTCCGCAAAGTGAATGACGATTTCCGCGACCTGGAGATGAACCTGTTTCGCGGGCTGGCACTCTTCTGGTCGATCTCAGATGTCGTCGTACTGCTGCAACTGGGAGCGGTCCTGATTTCGGGTGGTTATTTCGTGATTCAAGGCCACCTTTCACTGGGAACCTGGGTCTTCTTCTGGTGGATGGTTCAGACCATCATCTGGCCAGTCCGGCAGATCGGACGCATCGTTGCTGACTCCAGCCGGGCTGCCGTATCGATTGGCCGCATCAATGAGATCCTGCACGAAAAGGAAGAGAGTGACGAACCCGTCACTGCGGAACCTGTCTCCGGGGTGATTGAAATTCAGGACCTGACCTTCGGCTACAAAGTGGGTGATTCCGTTTTGAGGGATTTGTCACTGACGATCGCCGCCGGCGAAACGGTGGCGATCCTTGGTCGGCCAGGTGCGGGAAAATCGACGCTGGTCCATCTTCTCGTCCGGTTGTATGACTACACGACGGGGTCGATTCGAATCGGCGGTCGGGAACTGAATACACTCAACCGCAAACGCGTTCGCGATGCCTTTGGCGTCGTGTTGCAAGACCCTTTTCTGTATTCCAAAAGTGTCCGTGAGAACGTGGTGATCGGCCGCAGCGAGGCCGCACATCACGAGGTCGAAGAGTGTGCTCGAGCAGCTGCCATTCATGGAAACATCGTCGAGTTCGCCGAGGGTTACGAGACGGTTGTTGGAGAACGAGGCGTCACTCTTTCAGGCGGACAACGACAGCGATTGGCGATTGCCCGCGCACTTCTTAAGAACCCGGCCATTCTGGTTTTGGATGATAGCCTGAGTGCAGTCGATACGAAGACCGAATCCCATATCCTGCAAACACTGGCGGATCGACGAGGGAAACAAACGACGATTCTGATTGCACATCGTCTCTCGTCGACTCGTCTGGCCGATCGGATTTTCGTGCTCGAACAAGGCCGACTGATTCAACAGGGAACGCATGAGCAACTGATGGCCATCGATGGCCCGTATCAAAGACTCTGGAACATCCAAAGTATGCTGGAGGATGAAATCGAAGACGTCGTGGCGGGGGTGTCACAATGAGTGGAGGTTTCATCGATGAGGATGACCTCAAAGAGCAGAAACTCGATTTGCGTTTATGGAAAACGCTGATCCGGTACACCCTGCATTATCGCAGCACGGTAATCGCATTCATCGTCATCGCATTCGGTCTGGCGGCGAGCGACCTGGGCTTTCCGTTGCTAACAGGGACCCTGATCACCGATATCGAAACCAACCACGGACAGGTCAATCTGACATTCTATGTGGTCGCCTTCAGTGGACTGGCGATCTCGTTAAGTACCTGCGTCTGGGCCTTCGTGACCTGTGCAGGCAAAATCCGGACCCACGTCAGTCACGACATCAGGCGTGATGCGTTCGAGCGGCTACAGCAGCTCTCGTTCAGTTTCTACGACACACGGCCGTCTGGCTGGCTGATGGCACGGTTGACCTCCGATTGCTTGCGCCTGGCAGTAATTCTCGCTTGGGGAGTGATGGACCTCATCTGGGGAACCGTGTTGATGTCTGCGGTCAGCGTGGTGATGATTTACTACAGTTGGAAGATTGCGATGGCCGTGCTTGCGGTCCTGCCGCTGCTGTTTGCTGTCAGCGTCTATTTCAAGAAACGAATCCTGCGAACCTCGCGGCTGGTCCGAAAGACGAATTCGCTGATCACCGGCGTTTACAACGAAGGGATCATGGGAGTCAAAACGTCAAAGGTCTTCGTCCGAGAAGAAGAGAACCTGCGCGACTTCGACCGCCTGACGATGCAGATGTACGAGCACTCTGTCCGTAACGCGATTCTGTCGGCAGTCTATCTCCCTATGGTGCTGACACTCGGAAGTGTGGCGATTTCGGCAGCACTGGTTGTGGGCGGGCACCAGGTGATTGTTGGCGGCATGGCGATCGGCCAGATGGTGATGTTCATGTATTATGCGCAACTTTTTTTCCAGCCGGCACAGGATATCTCGGCCTGGTTTGCGGAATTGCAGATGGCCCAGGCATCGGCTGAACGTGTGATGGGTCTAATCGACGCCGTTCCCGATGTCCGCGACACGGATGCGGTCGCCGCCCGACTTCGCCAGCAAGGAAACGATGGACATCCTGATCAACTCGGCCAGATCGAGTTTCGCCATGTTGGCTTTCGCTACCGCAACGGCCCCCAGATCATTCAAGATTTTTCATTGATTGTGAAACCCGGGGAAACGATTGCACTCGTCGGCGCAACCGGAGGTGGTAAATCAACGATCGTCAATCTGGTTTGCCGCTTTTATGAGCCGACCGAAGGACAGATCCTGATCGACGGCATCGATTACACGGATCGCAGTTTACACTGGCTGCAATCGAATCTGGGGATCGTGCTGCAGCAACCGCACTTGTTCAGCGGCACCATCGCCGACAACATCCGCTACGGACGACTTGACGCGACACAAGCCAAAATCGAAGCCGCTTCCCAGGATGCCGGTGCTCACGATTTCATCATGCATCTCGAAAAAGGTTACGATACCCAGGTCGGTGAAGGAGGCAATCAACTAAGCCTCGGACAGAAACAACTCGTTTCCTTCGCACGAGCCATACTGAAACATCCTCGTCTTCTGGTCATGGACGAAGCGACATCCTCGATCGATACAGAAACCGAACGCCTGATTCAACAGGGTCTAAGCCGTCTGCTGAAAGGCCGCACAAGTTTCGTAATCGCTCATCGCCTTTCCACGATCAAGGCGGCGGATCGGATCATCGTCATCGACAAAGGCCAGATTCAGGAAGCGGGAACTCACCAGGAATTGCTCAAAGCCCGCAAGCAATATTATTCGCTATACACAGAGCAGGCCGTACGCGATCTGGCGACGCTTGGCACGGTTTCAGACATTACAAATTGACTCGAATTTTAATCGGCATTTGCCCCTACGGGCAACGCCAGGATTTGCCAAAACGATACCGACGTGACGTGCCACTGCATCGGAGTCTTCTCCGACGCAGTGGCTTCGACCTGTAAACTAGCAATTGTAAGACACTGAGTGACCGAAGACGGTCATTCAGTGGCACAAGATCTCGTTCGAGCCCCTGTTTTCTCGAAGAAAATTCCTTCACGGCGTTGCCCTAAGGGAATTCAGAAATCGTCACTGTACCAGATCAAATTGCTGTTGCACTTCATCGGAAGGCGGCATTGGCGGGGCAGGACTTGATTACATTTCTTCAAGAGGTTGCGAACGACGATTCACTCGCGGAAGCCGCACCACCGCAACGGCGAATCAATCACGAAGAATTTCGAACGTTGTTGAAAGAGATCGCTGAACTGTCACCTGGCTCTCGTGGGGAAATGGACGATAGCCGTGAATCCATTTACGTTGGATGCGGCGAATGACCGTTTTGCTTGATACGAATCCCTTGTTAAGAGCCAGTGATCGCGGTCATACAATGTACGCCGTCGCTACCGAAGCTCTAATACGATTAGATATCGATAACCAAGAATGTGTTTTGGTGCCCCAAGTTCTTTACGAATTCTGGGTCGTGGCGACTCGCCCTTTGGCCGTGAACGGTTTAGAGCTGAGTATCTCCGACGCTAAACTTGCGATTGAAAAATGGACGACGGCATATCCAGTCTTACTCGACGAGCGGGGCGTCTATCGCATATTTCGGTCAATTGAACTTGTTTCGGCTTCAAAACTGGTGGTCGTCATCATTTGCCCGTCTAAAAAAAGATTTGTACGCCAGTCCGAAAAAAGTGCGCGGCAATTGAAAATGGACGGGTCGGAGAATCGCCGTCGCCGACATCGCCGGAAACTTGTGAGTGCCTCTGACAACACGTCAGTCAGTCAAGATCGCTACGCCAGAGATTCTTGATCCTCGTGGGGAAGGCTGATGTTTCTCGCCTCACACCGAATACATGCTCCGTTTAGGCCTGAAGCACGCCACACTTTTTGGAGAAATTTGGGTTTTGTTAAAAATTGACGTAAGCCCAGCGGAAATCGGCAAGCCGTAGCTTGAGAACCAGGGAGGCGGACTTTTCCGAATCCAGTGGGGTACCGGCACAAACGCACAGGTTACAATTATTGACGTCACAAATGAGCAGTTTGTCGTAGACTCAAACCAGATAAACCACAATAACCAACCATTTGCCGAAGACGAAGACGAAAAGGAGTCTGCCCTAAAATAGAACGTGATTTATTTCGTCTCATAATCCTTAAGACAATAATTTGATTGACCTTACGTCGTTTTTCGACAGATTCTGAAAAACTTCCAAGACTTCCACAACGAACTTTTTTTCGCTGGATGTTGTTAATATTTCAGGGGATACTTCTTAACTTGGTTTTTTCGATCCAGAAACGAGTTACGAACGGGATCTTCTTCGATACGCGAGATGCACAGGAGTGGCAGGCCATGGTACTCGGAATGACGAAAATGAATTTCACTGGCTGGCTGGGTTTGCAGACCCGGTTTTGTCGGCCGACAATCGTTTCAGCGGGATTGGTCGTCGCTGCGGCGCTGGCTCTGCCTGGTGTGAACGTCGGTGCCAGTGAAACATTCACCACTGGTTCATCAGACGTCATCATCCAGGAAATCAATAATCAGATTCGCCAGACTTGGAAGGACAACGAAGTTGATCCTTCTCCTGTGGCGGATGACGCGGAATGGATGCGTCGGGTTTACCTCGACATTGTCGGTCACATTCCCGCCGTGGAAGACGTCGAAAAATTTCTGGGGGATAAGGACAAGGCCAAACGGACGAAGCTGATCGAACGACTGCTTGATGACCCAGGCTACGTCCGGAACTGGACCACGATCTGGACCAATTTGTGCATTGGACAGCAGACACCTCGTCGCGTCAGTCGCGAAGGGATGCAGAAATTTTTCCGCGAGGCGTTCGGAAAGAATCGTCCCTGGAAAGACGTTGTTTCAGATCTCGTAACGGCTGAAGGTCATTACGAAGAAAACGGTGCGACCAATTTTCTGCTCGCTCAGATGCAGGATCAGGACGATGGCGCTCAGATGACGGCCAAGACGACTCGACTGTTTATGGGGATGCAGGTTCAATGCACTCAATGCCACGATCATCCGTTCAATGACTGGAAACAGGATCAGTTCTGGCAGTTCAACAGCTTCTTCCGACAAACGGCCAAGGTTGATCATCGCAGGTTTGATCAGAAGACCGGTCGGATGGTCGACGACTTTTCTGAAATCGTCGAAAAGAATTTCTCGGGACCTGTCTACTTTGAAAAGCGAAGCGGGCTGATGAAGGTTGCGTATCCCGCTTATTTTGGGACGGAAGTCAATCCTGATGAATCGACCGATCGTCGCAAGGAATTGGCTCGACTGATGACAGTGGGTGAACGGCCGATGATCGCCATGGCCTACATCAACCGCTTGTGGGCTCATTTCTTCGGATTCGGTTTCACCAACCCAATCGACGATATCAGTACGCACATTCCTGTAACGCACCCTGCTCTGTTTGATCGACTGAGCGAAGAATTTGTGAAGAGCGGTTACGACTGCAAGCAGGCCATGCGATGGATTGCCAACAGCGAACCGTACAATCTGACAAGTCGTACGACGAAGAAGAACGCTCGGGACAATCCCGCAATCGGTGAAGCCGCGCTGTTCACACATGTCTATGTTAAGCCAATGAGTGCCGAGCAATTGTATGATTCGCTGATCATTGCCACGAACGCTCATAAGTCGGGCCGATCAGGCTGGGAACAGGCGGAATCACAGCGTCATGCATGGTTGCAGAAGTTCGTCCAGGCATTCGGAACGGACGACGGTGGCGAATCGAGTTCCTTTGATGGGACAATCCCACAGGCCTTGATGATGATGAACGGCCCATTGGTTCAGGACGCCGTCAGCGTCAAAGCGGGAAGTCATCTTCACGATCTGTTAACCGGTAAGGGGAGCGAAAATCAGAAGATTCAGCGACTTTACATGACGTCGTTGGGTCGGATGCCGACCAGACCTGAGCTGGGAGCGGCTCAAAAATTTCTGAATAACAGTCACGATCCACTGACGGTTTATCAGGATCTGTTCTGGGCTTTGTTGAATTCGAACGAGTTTATTATCAATCACTGACAGCCGCTGGCAGTCAATTTCTTCTACTTGTGTCGGCCTAAAAACATTGGAGCGAGCTATGAGTCTTGTTACACCATCGGGTATGTCTCGGCGTCATTTCATGGGACATCTCGCGGCCGGCGCTGCAACGCTTCCCGCACTCGATTTTATTTCGCACGTGAAAGCCAATGCGGCTGATCTCAAAAGACGCCAGAAGGCCTGTATTCTGATGTGGATGAGCGGTGGTCCTCCATCGATCGATATCTGGGACCTGAAGCCCGATTCCAAGAACGGTGGTGAATTCAAGCCGATCAACACCAAGGGTGATCTGCAAATCAGCGAACACATGCCGAAGACGGCCCAGGTGATGGACAATCTGTCGGTCATTCGCGCGATGAGTACTCGCGAAGCCGATCACGGCCGCGGTCGCTACTATATGCACACATCCTACGTTCCAACGCCAACCGTGGTTCACCCCGCGTTTGGTTCAGTTGTCAGCTATGAACTGGGTTCGAAGCGAAAAGACCTTGAAATCCCTGCGTTCATTTCGATCGGCGGCGGCGGATCGAGCCCTGGTTTCCTTGGCATGACCCATTCGCCATTCCTGGTTAACGGCAGCGGCCAGATCGAAAACTCTGATTTAGGGAGTGTCGGTCTTGAGCGTTTGGATCAACGGCTACGAATGCTGGGAACGGTTGAAGACAACTTTATTCATTCGCAACGCGGTGAATCAGGTCAAGCTCATAAAGACGTCTATGTCAAAGCAGTCAACCTGATGAAATCGAAGCAGATGGACGCCTTCAAGATCAATGAAGAGAAGAAGGAAGTTCTCGACGCCTACTCAGGCGCACCGGCTCAGGGTGGAATGATGGGTGGCGGCGGACAGTTTGGTCGCAGCCTGTTGATGGCTCGCCGTTTGGTTGAAGCGGGTGTTCCCTTCGTCGAAGTTGACTTCGGTGGCTGGGACTTGCATGCGAACGTCTTCCAGACATTGAAGACTCAGCGACTTCCTGCTCTGGATGCCGGGATTGCCGCACTGACGTCTGACTTGAAACAGCGGGGGATGTTGAACGATGTCGTTCTGGTCTGGATGGGCGAATTCGCTCGTACTCCACGTATCAATCAGGACGTCGGTCGCGATCACTGGGCAAACAGCTGGTCGGTGATGATCGGTGGTGGTGGTCTGAAGGGTGGACTGGCTGTTGGCGAAACCGATAAGGACGGTATTTCGGTTTCGAGTTCCAAGAGCTATCAACCTGGTGACGTCTGGGCGACGGTTGCTCATGCGTTGGGTATCCCACTGGACATCGTCCACAAATCTAAGAACGGTCGCCCGATGAAACTGGCAAACGGCGGGACAGCGATTCAAGAATTGATTGGCTGATTTCTGCTGAAACGGACAGTGAACGAGATCGCCGGGGGACCCGCAATGGTCCCTCGCTTTCGACGACACCTGTGACGCTCGCTGAAAACAGAAAGTTGGGAAAATTGGCTCCACTGGCGGCGGCATTGAGCCGTCAGTGGCTTCTCTTTCGCCGCCGGTAAGCAAGAGCACTGGCGAGCGAAGACGCACGCCAGTGACACTCGGTAGTTCGGCTGGAGCCTTGCCCTACCTGATTAAACCTTGGTGATTTCGTGACCGATGAAGCTGCTGATGAAAAGCGAATCGAGAGCTCGCCCAGCAGTGAGTTCGTTCAATTGTTTACCCATCATCAGCGGCGATTGTTTCTGTATATCTTGTCGCAAGTTCACAATCCGGTGGATGCCGAAGAGATCCTGCAAGAAACGAACGTTGTGATCTGGAGTAAATGTTCCAAATTTCAGCCGGGCACAAACTTTCTGGCGTGGGTCAGTCAGATCGCAAATTTTGAGGTGATGAAGTATCGAACTCGTAAGCGGCGAGAAAAGCTGGTTTTCAGCGACGAGTTTTTAGAGACGGTTGCCGAGGCAAGTCTTGAGCGGTCAGAGGAACTGGAAACGCGTCGGGCGGCACTGGCTGATTGCTTGAATAAATTACGTCCGAAAGACCGAGAATTAATTCAGCAGCGTTATGCACCCGGAGAAAGAGGTAAGCATTTGGCCGAGCAGATCGGGCGACCGGCGAATTCCGTATACCAGTCATTGGGCCGGATTCGAAGGTCATTGCTCGATTGCATTCAACAGCGTTTGACTGCCGAGGCTCCATCATGAGCACTGTCCAACAATCGCCGGCCGAGCTTCAACTGTTGCTCGACGGATTATGCGAAGACCGATTGACGCCAGATCAGATGTCTCGACTGGAGCATTTGGTTTTGACATCGTCGGAAGCACGTTGGCAGTACCTGACGTACATGGACCTGCACGGCACTCTGTACTGGGACGCCGCCGGAGCGGGATCTCCTGAGCCACTTTCGTCTCAGGAAATGCCCGTTTACGTCGCTCCTGAAGAGATAACCCCCACAGTTCCGTCCGCGTCAAAAAAGCGGTCAGGTCAGCGAATGTCTCTGGCAATTGGTGCCCTGACCGCCTGCCTGGCAATCATGTTTTTTGTCGTGTGGCAACAGCCCGTTCCCGTCAATCCGCCGGTGGTAACTGTTCCTGAAACCGTTTCAAAAAACATTGCGGCCGTGATTCCAACGGAAAGGGTTCGCTCGACGATCCCGCGCAAGCACGGACCACCCATTTCGATCGATCAACCGGTCAATGAGCATGAAGCGGGGTCTTCCGGTGACTCATTGTTAGTGCAGGAGCCAAAACCAGTACTAGAGCCGAAACCCGATGTTTTCACGACTGACACGCCGTCGCCATCGCTGGTTTCGAGCGAAACAGTAATTGCTCGCATTAACGACGAGCTTCAAACGCGATGGAATGTACTCAGTCTGCTGCCATCGGCGCGAGCGGACGATTCGGAATGGTTACGACGAGTCTACCTCGACATTATGGGTCGAGTCCCCACAGTGTCCGAAGCGCAAGCGTTTCTTGCAGACAAGCGGGAACAAAAGCGGGAAACACTGGTCGATGAACTGCTGAACGATTCGGGTTATGCTCGAAACTTCACAACCAAATGGACGAATTTATTGATTGGTCGATCATCGAATCCTCAGGTCAACCGTGAGGCGTTCGAGAAATTTCTGCGGGTCAGCTTCGCCGGAAATCGACCCTGGAACCAGATTGTCGCCGACCTGATTTCTGCAGAGGGGAATAACTCAGAAAACGGAGCGACCAATTTTCTGATCGCTCATCTCAATAACGACGCAACACCGGCGACCGCTGTTTGTTCAAAGCTATTTCTTGGCCGTCAGGTCCATTGCAATCAATGTCATAACAATCCGTATGACAAGACGAAGCAGCTTGCGTTCTGGGAATTGAATAGCTTTTTCCAGCAGACCACCAGCGTTTATCGTCAACGACGCGATCCGAATACAGGGCGCTTGTTATCAGGGTTCACCGAACTCGTGACCCGTGATGCAGGAGGGCCAACATACTTTGAGACACAGAACGGGCTGATGCAGGTTGCCTATCCGCGTTATGACGGAAAAGTCGTTGATTCAAGTCCAGAAACAAACCGCCGGTCTGAACTGGCTCGACTGATGACGACTGGCGAGCAACCCCAGCTTGCTGCCGCTTTCATCAACCGAATGTGGGAACACTTTTTCGGAATCGGGTTTACTCGCAATGCCGACGACATGGGCCCGCACGAGCCTGCCAGTCATCCTGAATTACTTGCGTCGTTGTCCGAGCAATTCATGCGAAGCGGTTACGACATCAAGCAGTTGATCCATTGGATTTGCCTGTCGGAACCGTATCAACTGAGCAGTCGGTTTTCGGAATCGAATCGGAATGACGACCCTTCGCTGGGTGACTTGCCAGCCTTCAGCAGGATGTACGTCAAGCCGATGACGGCCGAGCAGACGTATGATTCATTCCTGACGGCGACCAAAGCACATCAGGTAGGAGCCGTCGACTGGACGCAGGCCGAACGAAATCGTCAGCAATGGTTGCGTCAGTTCGTGGTGGCATTCCATACTGATGAAAACGACGAAAAGATGGCGTTCGAAGGTTCGATTGGCAACGCCCTGTCGTTGATGAATGGTCCGCTGATCGATAAGGCTCTTGATACTTCGGCAGGAAGTTTTCTGGGTGAGATCGTTCGACAGAAGTCATCCGAGGCCGAAAAAATCCGGTCCTTGTGTCTGGCAACTCTGTCGAGACCGCCCAGCCCAAGCGAATTTTCTTCCATGAAAAAAATGCTTCGCGATGCATCGGTTTCGCACGATGGTAAACCACATCTGAACGAAGCATATCAGGATCTTTTCTGGGCATTACTCAATTCCAACGAGTTCGCATCGGTCCACTAACAACCCGTAGCATGGGCTTTAGCCCGTGCGACAAAAACGGACGACCTCACCGAGTGCATATTCCAGAGAATCTGCGCATACTATCGGTGAAGGTGCTGTTTCAAATTTGCGTACTTTCGATTGAGGAACGTGTGAGGCTTCGCCAAGTTCGAATCCCTCTTTGCGGCCCAGTTGGAAGCGTCATGAACAGCACGAAAGGTTTCGCTCCCCTTTTTTGGCTTTTTATCCGGAGATCACGATGCGAGAGTCCCCAGATTGCTCGAACGGCGCAGAATTGCCTGTCTCACGACGAGGCTTCGTACAAACAATTGGTGTTGCTGCCGCAGCAGTTGCGGCAGCTCCGCAGGTTGGAGTTTCTGAAGAGACCACCAAGCCGGCGTCGGAATCTCTGGTCACCAAGCTCTACAATAGTTTGACCCCCACACAGAAAAAGAGCATTTGTTTCGACTGGGACCACAAGGACGACCGTGGTCTGTTGCGGATGCATGTGTCGAACAACTGGCAGATTACCGGAGACCACAAGATCGCCACGGGGTTCTACTCCAAGGAGCAACAAGACATCATTGAAGCTCTGTTTTGGGGGCTTTATTCGCCGGACTGGCATGACCGGATCAAGAAGCAATTGCAGGACGATGCTGGAGGTTACGGCAAAGAACAGTCGATCGCGATCTTCGGGCAACCGGGAACGGGCAAGTTTGAATTTGTCATGACCGGTCGACACCTGACAATCCGGTGCGACGGGCACAGCGTTGAGCACGTGGCGTTTGGCGGTCCGATTTTTTATGGACATGCCGCATCAGGGTTTGATGAAAAGGTCGGGCACCCTGGAAATGTCTATTGGTATCAGGCTCAGAAAGCGAACAGCCTGTTCAAAATGCTCGACGGAAAGCAACGAGATCAAGCCCTGGTTGAACAAGCTCCGGAAGAAAGCAGCGTTCACTTCGGCGGTCCGGATGGGCGTCCACAAGGGATTGTCATCAGCGAACTTTCTGCGGATCAGAAGGAGTACGCTCAAAAGGTGCTGGATGCGCTAGTCGAACCGTATCGAACAACCGATCGGGATGAAGTCTTCAAGTGTCTTAAGGCTCAAGGTGGTCTCGACAAGTGTCGATTGGCATTCTACAAGTCGGAAGACCTCGGCAATGACGGTGAATGGGATAATTGGCGGCTGGAAGGCCCCTCGTTTGTCTGGCATTATCGGGGAACACCGCATGTCCACGTCTGGGTGAATGTGGCAGATAATCCAACAGTGAAGATCACCACAGGGGGTTAATAGAATATGACGACATCCAATCCGCTGCGCCTGCTAGTCATTGGTGCTCATCCGGATGACTGCGAATTGAAAGCGGGCGGGTTGGCGTCGCTCTATCGCGAGGCCGGACACCAGGTCAAATACGTCAGTGTCACAAATGGCGAAGCAGGACATCAGCAACTGAGTCCGTCCGAACTCGCCAAAGTCCGTCGTGCCGAAGCGGACTCGGTCGCTTCGTTAATGGGGATCGAATACGACGTACTTGGCAATCGAGATGGACAGTTGCAACCAACGCTGGAAGCTCGTTTTGAATTGATTGGGCTGATCCGTCGATATCAGCCCGATTTGATCCTGACGCATCGACCAAACGACTATCATCCCGATCATCGAGCGACATCAACGCTTGTTTGCGATGCAGCTTACATGGTGATCGTTCCTCATATCGTACCGGAAGTTCCTGCACTGAGAGTGAATCCGGTGATCGCTTATCTTTCCGATCATTTTCATCGCCCTCGACCCTTCCACCCGACAGTTGTTGTTGACGTCGAACCGGTTCTCGAACGAATCATCGACCAGATGGAATGCCACCGCTCTCAGTTCTTCGAATGGCTACCGTATACCCTTTGCCAGGAAGATACATTTCCACGAGATGCCGCTGCGGAACGAGCCTATGCCAGAGAGTTTTATGAACAATTTAATGGACCTCTTGCGGATCGATATCGGGAACTGATTATTGATACCTACGGCAAAAAACGAGGACGAAAGATTCGTTGGATTGAAGCATTTGAGCCATGTGAATACGGATCGCCACTGACAGAAGAAGCACGGGATCGCTTGTTTCCCATGTTGCCTTAGGCGACTTTTGGTTCATGGCAGCTTCAGATCATTCTCTGCTTTGAGTTTTTGATCGAGCGGGACTCCGCCGACTTTGACGTCCCCCCCGCTCAAGAATGGTCCGGTTCCATTTGTGAGATGGTTCGCTTCGATCACGCACGCCGTGGGATGGGGTGGTGTCGCACCAGGTGCGAAAGTGCTGAGAATCGCTGGGGATTTTCCATCAACTTTTCGCCAGAAACTGTTTCCTCGAATTGAAGCGGCTCGCAAACGACCGATCGTCATCAGGGGGAAATCAAAGCCATAGGTTCCAATATTGTTCGATTCGATCACAGCTCCAAACACGGCTTGGCCGGGATGGTTTGCAAGATTCATGGCTGATCCAATCACCAGCGGATGCTGAACATTTTCAAAATAGTTGCTGGTGATTCGAAGTGCATGACAGGCACCGGCGCCATCGACGTTTCCTGAGTCAGGTTGATCAAGTCGAATCCCGGACGAGACCACCAGCCCGTAGACCCCAAGCTCAACGATATTCCCTTCAAGTTGAACATTGACCGATTGTTCCACATGGACAGCACCACCAACATCACCGCCACCGATTCGACAATTCTGGATGCGTAACTTGTTGCATTGTTGATAGGCGGTCACGGCAAATCCGCCACCACTGCAACCGATCGTCGATTCGCGAATTGTCACATTATAGCTTTCCCGCAGCCTGACTGCGGCGTCGGTGTTTTTAACGCTTCGTAACCAGCAATTATCCACCATTGCGTCGACGCCACTCATCAGATCGAGGACCGGATGGCCGGAGTTGAGGGCCGAAAGTCCAATCAATTCAATTGCCCGATTTTGGGGTGTGGTTCCGTTCGCTACCAGAAGAGACGCGGAGCCGTCCCCCAGAATCAATGCGGGTTTCCCCTGAAAGGCTCCGCCTCCACGGCAGGGACGATGCCCGATTAATCGCTTTCCACCCGACTGATCACTGCCGCCAATTTTCAACGACCCAACGACTCGGTAATGCGAAGCAACGTTGGGAAAGTGAATTTCTTCGCCCGCATCGATTGCGGCCTGGATCGCAGCCCGATCATTGGTTTTTCCGTCGCCGACGGCTCCGAAATCGATCACGCTGACACGACCGCCCGTAGTCCGTCGTTCAACTTGACCAATCAACAGTCCGCCCGGTTGACAAGACAACGCAAGAGTAACAACCCCGGAAACGATCAATCCGAAGGCCGCGAGTTTTCGATTCATGATTCTCTTTCGAAACGATAACCTGCTCATGGGTGACTCGGTGGATTGAGTCTGGATCGGCATCACAAATTTGTCGATCGCTGAGCGTAGCGAGTTCGTCGAAAACGTCATATCTTCGCAGCATGCCTAAATTTCACACTGGAGCACCCACAATGATTGACACACTCTTTTCGGTTGAAGAACGCGTTGTTCTCGTCTCAGGCGGAAGTCGCGGAATTGGTCGAGCCTTGGCCGAAGGTTTTGCTGAGCGAGATGCCCACGTCACCATCACGGGACGTGATGCTCAATCGCTTCAGCAGACCGCAAGTGAAATCTCAAAAGGAAAGTATCCCGTCGACTACATCGTCTGCGATGTGGCTCAACCCGACGAAATTCCACGAATGGTCGACGCGGCGGTGAAAAAGGCTGGAAAGATCGATTGCCTAATGAATGTCGCGGGGGTCAACGTTCGCAAACGTGTCGAACAATATACCGTCGAAGAATTTGATGGGATTCTTAACATCAATCTTAAGGGAGCGTTTCTGGTCGCACAGGAAGTCGGACGGAGGCTGATTGCTCAGAAGACAGGTGGTTCGATTATTAACATCGACTCACTGAATTCGTTTCGACCACTCAAGGGGGTTCAGCCTTATGCCATGAGCAAAGCGGCGATTTCCGCAATGACTCGTGGCATGGCAATGGAGTGGGGTGAACATCAAATCCGTGTGAACGCGATTGCACCCGGGTTTATTTTGACCGACCTCACGAAGAAGCTTTGGTCTGATCCGAATATGCAAGCATGGAACGACGCCAATTGTCCGTTGAAACGATTGGGCCAGACCGAAGATTTGATTGGTACAGCGATTTTTCTGGCAAGTGATGCGGCCAAGTTTCTGACGGGTCAGGTCATTTACGTCGACGGGGGGATCACTTGCGGGCTGCAATGGCCGATCCCGCTTTCGTAAACATCACGAAAAATTGGGCTAAGGCGATTGAGGTCCGAGGGAAAATCTTCATCCCGACTCGTGGATTTTTAACCTCGATCGCCCTGATTGGATTCCGATTTCACGAACTCATCGCCACTCACGCTGTCTTGATCAGGGCGATGAGTGTGGTGCGGGAACTCCCGGACGCTTTCGGGCTTGTTTCGGGGTGACTGCTGTTTGTTTGGGCGTGATCCCGCCTGACTTGAGAATTTTTCTTTTACGTGGCTGAGTGGTTGTTCCCAAGTGCAAACCAGACTCGGAAATCCCGACCGGTTTCGTTGAGTCTTCATCGGGTTCTTCGGTGGTAATCTCTGTCCCTACGATCTCGCCTTCGGCATCGTATTTTGTCACGATGGTTTTTGTCGGGGTGGGGTCGAGTTCGCTTGTGGAGAGTTGCAACACGGTCATTGTGAATCGAGAGAGCCCATCAACACCGTCTGGCAGTACCCAGACATAGGTCTTCTGGTAGTGCGCAACATAGCATGCATCGGCTGGGACATCTGATTTACAGCCGAAATAAAACCAACCAGTGGGAATCGCACAACCGAGTTGATCGGGTTCGTTCGGAATGAATCCTTCCAGAGTCTTAACGCAATCGTCGCAATCCGTGCATTGAGGCCCTCCGACCAGAAGTTGAAATGCACATCGAATGCGTCGAACTTTTTCAATGTCGGTCACGGGCGTCATTGACCAGTTTTCGGTCAGATTGTGTGTGACGTTGGGGTTCACAAGCATATTGAAGATTGGAAAACCACCAATTTGCTGGAACGAACCAATCGTAGGCGAATACGTTCCAACCCCGCCGAAACTTCCCTGGTCCGAGACCAGCACCGTGCCGCTGTTCACGACAGCCACGGATGGCAATGTTGAGGAATTGCAGACAAACCTCGCAACGTTCTCGAGCACCTGGTGATAGTTCAGGTCGGCAAGAGTGGCTGCCGTTTGCTGAGTATGATCCTGTAAAGCGAGATGAGTACGGCAGCCCGAAATTATAACGAGAATCAACAATGGGATCGCCAGACGCATCCCTCATCCTCGTCAAAAGTTCTTAAACCGCTTCGAGTTAAGAGTCCACGAAACGCCGAATGCGAGTCGGACTTTATCGATAATATCGGTTATGCGGCGATTAGACCTTGAACATTTGGGGATTGTCGACGGTAAAGGGTAAATTATTTGAGCTTCAATTTGCACGCAACTCCTTACCCGTGAAAAGTTAAAGTAGATTTCAATTTGGAACTTCAATCAACGTGAGTGATTCCATTTCAACTTCGAAAAAATGTGATTCGTATCAACTTGACCTCCTTTCGTGGGATGAATTCTGTCGTCAAAATCTTGATTTTACGTTTTTTGGGAACTTGTTTGCCGAATTCTTCGTCGAATTTGAGTAGAATCCAATGCTCCAATCTGGACTCTTTTCTGAGGACCACGAACCGAAAGAATTGACTTTGTAGGGAGCAGTTGCATTGATGTTTTTTCCTGTCCCCGTTCCCGGACGGTATAATTGACACCAAATAAACGATGGCCCTTTGATTGATCCTGTTCTTCTGGTTGACTTTGCTGCAATTCGTAAGTATCTCTTGATCTAGTTTTCTGGTTATAATTCGTGCTCGTTCTGCGCTCATCCGTTCGGTCGTTTCATCAACCGTTTACATTCGTGCCCGTTCGTTGAAAATCATTTCCCCCCCCCTGAAATTCAATCGTCGCGTTAACGCGTGCCGACTGGGGTGGGTAAAGTCAGATATCGTTCGACCCCCTGTGAGAAGGATTCAGTCATGGCAGAAACTCAGGCAGCTTGGGGAATCGAGATTGGTCAGGCCGGCCTGAAAGCGATTAAGTTGCGCTACGCCGAAGCGGCCCAACAGGTTGTGGCCGTTGCGTTCGACTACGTGCCGCATGCAAAACTGCTCAATCAACCCGACGCAGTTCCCGACGAACTGATCCGTCAGGCCCTTGAGACATTTTTGTCTCGAAACCCAATCGGTTCTGACCTGGTGGCGATCAGTCTTCCCGGACAGAACGCTTTAGCGAAGTTCATTCAGTTGCCTCCGGTTGAACAGAGCAAAGTTGCCGAAATCGTGAAATACGAAGCTCGGCAGCAGATCCCCTTCCCCCTGGAAGAGGTGATCTGGGACTTTCAAGCCCTGGGTGGCGGGATCGAAGAAAGTGGGTATCTGCTGGACGGTGAAGTTGGTTTGTTCGCCATGAAACGCGAACAGGTTCAGCATCACTTGCAACCGTTTGTCAACAAGAAAGTGGAAGTCGAACTGATCCAGATCGCTCCGCTTTCACTTTACAACTTTTTGTGTTACGACCGACTTGGTTATCGCAAGAATCAACCCCGTGAAGCGAGTGAAGATTATTCGGTCGTTGTGGACATGGGTTCTGACGCAACAACGTTGATGGTTACGAACGGAAAGAAGATCTGGATTCGTAATATGCCTGTGGGGGGGAACCACTTCACCAGGGCGCTGACAAAAGAAATGAAGCTAACTTTTGCCAAGGCCGAACATCTCAAGTGTAACGCAACGAAGTCGCCCGATCCACGAGCCGTATTTCAAGCACTGCGGCCGGTATTCAACGATTACGTCGCGGAAATTCAGCGGTCGATTGGCTTCTTCTCCAGCGTTAACCGCAGCGCGAAGATTTCACGCCTGATCGGGGTCGGCAACGGGTTTCGGCTGGCCGGTTTGCAGAAATTTCTGCAACAGAATCTGCAATACGATGTCGAACGGGTCGATACGTTCCAGGCTCTGGTTGGGGATAACGTCCTGAATGCACCGTTGTTCCAGGATAACCTGCTGACGTTCTGCGTACCGTATGGACTGGCGCTTCAGTGTCTGAAGCTGACCGACATTCATACAACGCTGCTCCCTCCAGAAATCGCGATTGCCCGTAAGATTCGTCGGAAGAAGCCGTGGGCGGTAGCAACAGCGGCGACGTTATTGCTGGGACTCGCGACATCTGCCGCAGGGTTCGGTAACGTTTTACAGTCGGTCAGCACGTCTCGATTTGGCGAAGCAGAAACCGAGGCAGAAAAAATTGCTGGTGAAGCCAAGAAGCTGGCCGCTGATTACGCCGGCCAGGAAGGTAAGAACAAAACGCTAAAGGACTCAGGTCAAGTTCTTGTCAATGCCCTCGATCGACGCGAATATTGGCTCGAGGTTTACAAGGCGATCGACGAATGCCTTCCGCGAGACACTGACAACCGCCTGGATGAAAGCGAACTACCCAAGCTGGATCGGATTTCGATTCGAAGCATCACGACAAAGGGCTATTCGAATCTGGGCGATTGGTTTAATGAAGCCGACATTGCAAAAGTGGACGGTCCCGCAAAGCTCTATTCCCGTGAAGATAAAGACCCCGAACAGGTAAAGTTCCCGGATAAAATCGGCAAGCCCGAATATGAAATTAATGATCGAACAGTCCCTCCAAGTGGTGCCGGGTTTGTTTTCACATTGCATGGCGTTCACTATCACCATGACGAAAAGAACCCCAAGGGGAGAGGGGCGACTTATGTTGATGAAAAGTTTCTCAAAAATCTTCAAAGCTGGACAGTCAAACGCGATGATGCGTCCGGTGGTCCACCGATTGAAACACCAGTGCGGCTGATTGGAATAACTCATGCGACATTGCCAGAAGTGACGGCGGCAACACCCGTCCCGTTTTATCCAGGTCGAAAGCCAAGCTCCATGTCAGGCCGACCCGGGATGGCCGGCATTGGCTTAGGTTCTCCCTTAGGAGGTGCAGCCTCCTCAACTTATGTACCACCTGGCTATTCCACAGCTCCCGGCTCTCCAGCGGGTTCAAGCTTTCCACCTGGGGGACAACGGCCCAGTAGTGACGATGGACAAGACAAGCCGATGATCCTTCAACGGACGGTCTTTAAAGTGGTGTTTGCCTGGAAGCCGACCCCTTTGGCGGAACGAAAGCCATGGCCTGTTGACCAGCCGCCGGCAGTGACGGTTTCTCCGGATGGAGCAGCGACTCCCAACGCTACACCCGGCGCTGCTCCTTGATATTCATCGATAAAAAAGTCTCGATTTACTCAAAACTTCGCCAGCCTGTTAGACAGAAGAATTTTCTGAAAAGGTCATACCATGCAAGCCCTCGAACCCGTCCT
This sequence comes from uncultured Schlesneria sp., assembly GCA_903834925.1. Lineage (GTDB taxonomy): Bacteria > Planctomycetota > Planctomycetia > Planctomycetales > Planctomycetaceae > Schlesneria. The sequence goes on along the minus strand of CAILLA010000263.1, from coordinate 16,081 downwards.
GAAACAGAAGTTTTGGATTCTGCTGGGTATGGGAATTCTGATGACCTTCATCGGCTGGTGGATGGCCACCGGGACGATTGCCCAGGCGATTACCGAGCGGAAAACTAAGATTGAAGCTGCGGAAAGCAGCATCCCTAAGGGGGATATTCCCAACGACAATTGGACGAAGCGATTGTCGGAGGTCAATGACAAACAGGATTCGTCGATCAAGACCACTCAACTCGGTTTATGGAAACGTCAACTCGATCGAATGGAATTACCGCAGGGCCTGGCAAAGGTCGATTACCAGGGGACATTTCAGAGTGCTGATCGGGAACTGTTTCGCGACGCCTATCCAAACGAAGTTCGCAGGGTCTGGAAAATGCTCAACCCGATGGACTTTGATGGAACGGGCGTTGTCAAATTCCCGATTATCAACATGTTTAAGGTGATGAATCAAAAGCAATGGATCGTAACCGCCCCTAAGTCAGAAATTATCTGGCAAGTGATGGAAGACCTTTGGCTTTTAGAAGGACTGTTCCAATCGATCGCGGAAGTCAACGGCGGTCCGCAGGCGACTAGGGCTGACGCCGCGATCCATCAGATCGACAAGCTCGAACTGCGCGGCGGTGGCGACAAAAATGCCATGGCTTCTTCCGGAGGAGTTGGTGGTGGCGGTGGTGGTGGTATTACCGATACAGGAATGGGGTTGGGAATGGGGTTGGGTGGGCCGCCACGAGGTTTTCCTGGAGGTGATTTGCCCGGTGGACCTGGCGCCACATCGAGTCTGCCAGCCATCTCTGCAGAATTTGACCCGAAGGAAGAGTTTGGAGACGACGGTAGTACATCCGGGGCGAGCTTTGGCGGCGGCGGCGGTGGTGGTGGTGGCTTGGGTATGGGTGCCATGGGAATGGGAGGCGGCGGCGGTAACGACGCTGCAGCCGAAACGGTTGTAAAACGTTACGTGAGCAACGAAGAACGACTGCCCTATAAGACTCGAGGATTTTATTTGTCCGTAAAAATGGATCATCGAAGAATTCCTCAATTCCTGGCGGAGTTAACGGCAAACGACAAGTCCGTTTGGCCTGTAGAAATTCTTCGCGTCCAGATGTCGCGCCTTCACGAAGACGACAGTCCCAGTTCCTTATCGAGCTCCTCATCGAGCGTCGGGGCGGACTATGCCAGCCGTATGCCGCCCGGTCAACTTCCAATGGGTCTTGGTGGCCCCCTTTCGGGATCGGCGAATGGTGACGATGGAATATCCGGGTTTACGGAGTCCCTCTCTGGACCCGCAGCCGGCTCGGCAGCAAATCTTTTACAACAAAAGGCAGCTCAAGAATTATTGGATATCGCACTGAAAGACCCCTATATGGCGCAAGTGACCGTTTGCGGCGTCTTCACGATGTACCGCAAGGTTGAGTTACCAAAGGTCGAGCCTGTGGTTGAAACCAAGCCTGCGACCCCAGTAGTGCCTGAAGCGACCGAAGAAACGCCGAACCTTGATGGACAGGGGGCCGCACCAGGTGACGAGAAAACCGCCAGCGAACCTGAGCCGCAGGCGGCGGTGGAACCTGAGACTGAGCCAGTCATGGAAGGGAAGGAGCCAGCCGGGGCTGAACCGGCTGGGGCTGAACCGGCAAGCGAATTCGGTGAACGCCCCGAAGCGCCTCCGGCAAAAGCCAATAATGAGAACGAACAAAAGTAGTGGTGTTTTTGGTTGAGTTGATTTCCCGTATTGAATTTCTCTGCCGTATGAAAGACGGAGGACATTGATCATGAAAAAGCTAAACATCAAAGCATTGCTGATCGAACACGTCGAAAAATTCGTTTTTGGATTATTTGCATTGATTGTTTTGGGTGTTCTTCTAGGTGGAACATCTTGGGCTCGTTACTCAAAGACGACGCCGGATGAGATCAAACGAAACATTGCGAATGTTCGGGCAAAGATTGCGGCCAACAGTGTTTGGCCGAAAGAAAAAGAATCTTCGTTCTTGATTGTTGATTTCACAGAAAAAGCGAGACAGTTGTTCTCCATGCCATCGGTTGCTCGCTATGACTTTTCGCAATGGCTCTTTCATCCACTCTACAAAAAGAATGAACCCAAGCGTGAACCAACATACGAAGCGGTTCAAAACCTGATCGCCAAAGCGGGTTTAGTACCGCTGAGTGTGCTTTCCGAAGAAGCCAGGCAGCTTCTGGATACGCAACCTGCTGAGGGCGAAGGGGTGGCTGCACAAGCAGAAATGGGTGGAGACAACGATGAATTTGGAGGTCGTCCTGTCGGCGTCGGCAAAGGCGTAGCTGGTCGCCCGAATGACGGGCTCCCCATTGGTCGAATGGCTCCCCCCCCTGGTAGTCCCGTTGGCGGGCATGCGGCCCCGGCGACAAAGCCTGCCGCCGGTCCTAAACCTGGTGCGCCGGTCGCCGGACATGCAAGTGGAGGTAAAGGTCGTCCTGGTATGCTGATGCCCCCTGGAATGATGTCAGATATGCCAAGTATGCCGGGCATGCCAGGTATGATGGGGTCAGGGATGAGCATGGGGCCTGCCGCAGGTGCAACCGCTCGCGGCTTTCGGATGATCGCCGTTCGAGGCGTTTTCCCGGTGCGAAAACAGATTGAAAACTATAAAAATGCCCTACATGTCACTCAAGAAAGAGCTGAAGAGCTGCTCGAGATTACTGATTTCATCCTGCAACGCCAATCGGCTCAAGCAGGACCCGATCCTTGGAAAGATAGTAAATGGGTAACCGTGGATATCCAAAGTGCGCTCGACGTCCTGAATGAATCTTCGGATCTCGATCTCGAAGACCCCGTCCCCACGGCACTTCGCGACGCTGCGATCACAATGGATCTACCGCTTAATCTTCTTGGCTTATGGAAAGATTACGCGACACATCCTCGAATCAAAGATGAGGAACTTAGCCCCGAAGCGATGGAAGCAGAAAATAAATTGTTGGAATCGCTTAATGACACGGTCGAAAACGCCAATCTTGGTGAAACCCCGCCGGTGCGCAAAAAGGGGCTGGCAGCGGCTCAGCGAGATTTCAAGGGTCTCGTCAGTCAGGTTAAGTCCAACCCTGAAGGACGAAACATGATGGACGACATGATGAAAAAAATGAGAATGCCACCCGCGCCAGGTGTACCCGCAATGGGGGCTGCCGGTGGCCCAGGGATGATGGGTCCAGGGATGATGGGCGCGATGATGGGCGGGAATATGCGCGGTACGTCAGCCATTGAACGTCTTGTGGCCAGAAAGAAATTTCTTTTGTTCCGCTATTTTGACTTCGATGTTGAATCGGGAATGGCCTACCGTTACCAGGTTCGCCTGAAATTGCGGAATCCCAATTTTGATTTACCCGCTGAAGAACTGGCAGGAGCGGATATGGAAATTGCCAAGGGCGAAGAGCGAGAAACGCCGTGGAGTAATGTTTCGAATCCAGACTACGTTCGGTCAACATCCAATTACTTTTTGAAGGATGTCGAACGCGAGCCTTATCGCGAAGATAAAGTAAAGGCCACAACCAGAGACGTCGCTGCCTTATCGATGTACGAGTGGGACACAAAAGTAGGGGCCGTCTTCTATGACGTCCTGAATCTTAAAGCGATTGGTGGATTTATCAGCGAAGTGAAAAAAGCAACGATGATACCCGATCTGGTTGCTGGAACGCTCGAAAAGGGGGAACATGCATTCGTCACACAAGATGCACTGGTTGACGTTGAATCCGATGTCGATATCGCACCTGATCAGCATCCTGATCTGAAACTCACCGCCGAAAAAGGACACCTTACAGCCAGGCTTGGACTGATGGAAGAAGCACTTGTTGTCACGAGCCATGGCGAATTGAAAACGTTGGGATACCCGGCCAACGATCTCGAAAATAGTGACATGAATTACTGGAAACAACGGGAAGGCTTCGAACATAAGATTATCAAGGCCAAAGAATCGTCAACAACAAGAGGTCTCGCCGGCACAATGGGAATGGGAAGTGATGGTGAGCCGATCACACCTAAGAAAAACCCACGCCGAGGACAACGCGGGGCACAAGGTGGCATGCCTTCTATGGGAATGCCGGGGATGGGAATGCCAGGTATGGGAATGCCAGGAATGGGTATGCCACCTGGAACAGGTACGCCACCGTCAGGGAAAGGCAATCGAGGAGGCCCCAGAGGAGGTTGATCTTCCTGGTTCGCCTGTAATCAGAATTCGATCTCAAACGTTTGCTTTTCTTTCAAGATCTTCGACTCAACTCGAACCGTGTCACGGATCAGCTTACCACCACCAGGGACGAAGATCCGCATTTGAACCGCTCCGTCTTCAACGTCTAACGTCTCGTTCGTTTTGAATCGGATCGCCTGGCGGTAGCCATCGGTTCCTATGACATTCCCCGAGACGTCTGACCCTCGATATTTCGTGATGTTTTTTGGCAAGCGAATCTGGATGACGATGAAGTAGTCTTCACCTGGTTTTGGATCTCGCGGATCAGGCCAGGCGCTGAAGCTTCCTTTTGTCTGGGCGTGTCCAGGAACTTTGGGTCCTGCAACCCCCATCCCGTTGCCATCGCCCGATTCACCACGTCCGTGCCCATTCCCACCAAGGCCGCCGCCGACACGAATTGATTCTGCGTTCGCACCATTCGGTCCAATCGAGTCGAGTGCCTGCGAAACGTCGGTCATTTGCAACGGAGCCGACTCGCCAGCATCAATGTCACCGGGCATCTCGGTTTCAATCGTCGTATCTCCGATCTCATCGGAGTTCCCAATCGTGCCCCAGAGGCTCACTTCATCAACTTTGCGAGCCTGGCCGACAAGAAAACAGGCCAGGATCAATAGCAAAAGCGTATGGACCAGCAACGAAACGCCAATCCCAATCATTCCCTGTTTTGAAATCCAGTGCTTCACCCAGCCTTCGATCGTCGACGGCATTTCCGTCGGCTCAGGATTGACCGTGATAATCGGTTTGGGAATTTTTCGTTTTGATGTTGGAGGCGCTTGTGGAGTCGAACTCGGGACCGGAACGCCAGAAGGAGGGGCTTCCAATATTGTCGTGGGGTCAGCAGGTCTATCACGACGAGCCGCAAGCCAAGCAGGGACCTCAGCGTGCGGCTCAGCTGTATCTTGAGCCGTATTCTGGAGATCTTGCGGAGCTTGATTCGTTTCACCAATCGTGCCCGGCATGATCGCAGCCTTGAGGAAAAAGTTCGAAAGCGTCAAAGTCGTTACCAGACGACGAATCGACAGGAAATGACCAAACCATCGAATTATACATCGTCGTTACCGGTTTCGTGACATAAAAAATTGATTTTTCAGGCGGATATCCATGTCAGGTATTGAACGAATTGGTGTGACGCGTCGGTGGTCCGATGCAGTGATTTATGGTGGAACCGCCTTTTTTGTGGAAGTTGCAGACGATCCAAACCAGGATGCACGTGGTCAGACGGCTCAAATCCTTGCTCAGATTGATGCTCGGTTAGCCCTGTTTAGCAGTGATCGAACGCAACTCTTACAAGTTTTGATCTATCTCGCAGATCTGGCGGACGGGGCTGTCCTGAATGAACTTTGGGAAAATTGGGTTCCGATGGGTCACGCTCCAGCAAGAGCCTGCGTGCAAGCGGGGCTGGCCGCTGGTTACCGAGTGGAAATGGTCATCACTGCCGCAGCCCCGAAATCAACGTCTCACGGTCAAGAATGACCGACCCACCAGATATCGGCCAACCCCATGACGAGCAACCCGATACTGACGACTGCATTCACATTGAAAAAAGCGATATTGACCTTGGTCAAGTCGGCAGGAGTCACCAGCCAATGCTCGTAGATCAGCAGTCCTGCTACGGCCAGGCTCCCCAACAGAAAGACGGGGCCTAACCCTGCGAAATACCAGAGCGATAACAGGCTGACGATGGTCAGAAGATGACTGAAGAGTGCCACTCTGAGTGCCGTCTTGATTCCCCATCGTGCCGGAATGCTGAATAGCTTTCTTGTACGGTCAAAATCGGCATCCTGACACGCATAAAGGATGTCGAAACCACCGACCCAGAAAAAGATTATTGCCGACAGGAGAGCGGGAGTGACTGCCAATTCACCGCGAATTGCGATCCAGGCCCCAATTGGCGAAAGCATCAGTGCCGCCGACAACCAATAATGGCACCAGATGGTGAAGCGTTTGGCATACGAATATCCCATCAGGAAAAGGAGAAACGGGATTGAAAGTCGAATTGGCCACGGATTTGGCAAAAAGATCAACGTCGATGTAACAAAACCTACAGAGCTGATCAGCATGAACACGATCACTGTCGTCAGACTCAGCAGCCCAGCGGGAATATGACGTTTCTGTGTTCTTGGATTTTCTGCATCGATTTGACGGTCGGCAATCCGGTTAAATGCCATGGCAGCAGAACGTGCAAATACCATGCAAAGGACGATGCCCGTCAGTTGCTTGAACGAGAACGGGCTGTCAGGCATCCGCCATGCCAATGCCGCCGAAAGCAATGCAAACGGCAAGGCAAAGACGGTATGGCTGAACCGGATTAATTCCAACAACTGACGGATTTGTAAAAGCATTTCCGCACGTGAAAGCGACAAGGATCGTTGACCGACTCAAAGGGATTCTATTCTCGATCACCTATCCGACCATATTGAAATGGCGTCGATACATTGGATCGTCTGCTGAGCCGCACCCAGCGAGTCCGGCCAAGGAAGCGCCTCGGCAGAGAGATAACCTTCGTAATCTATCGACTTTAATGCCTCGAGAATCGGTGGATAACTTAGATGACCGAAACCGACTGGTCGACGATTCGAATCGACAAAATGGATATGCCCAATCCAGTGGCCACCTGCTCTTATCGCCGCTGCCAGATCTGATTCTTCGATATTCATGTGAAACAGATCGGCCAGCAAGCGCACGTTATCCGTCTGTAATGACTCCATCAGCTCAACACCCGTTGCAACCTGGTTGACCAGATTGGTCTCGTAGCGATTGAGTGGCTCATAGATCAAGGGAACATTATGGCGTGTCGCATAAGCACCAAGATCATTCAGTGCTTCACGAAGCCAATCCAGCGCCTGGTCCTTTGAAACACCATCACCCCATCGCCCCTGCATGGAACCGATAATCGCCGGGGCACCGTGGACGCCGCCAAAATCGATCATCGAACGAATAAATTCCGTTGCTCGTTGTCGGATCGATTGGTCAGGACTCGTCAGAGTCAATTTGTGCTTGACCCATCCCGCTCCGGTACCAACAGCCGCCAGATTCAATCGATGGGATTTGAGTAACGCGGTCAACTCCTGCTTCGGGACGGCGTCGGGACCAGGAGCAAACAGCTCAATCGCATCGAACCCCAATTCCGCCGCGTGACGGCAGGCGCCCGGTAGATCGTCCCAGAAAACAAACGGACCACCTTTGGCTTCGGTGACTAGACTGACAGTGATTGCGGAACGGGGCATAACAAATCCAACGAGGCCCAGCCTCTAAATGACAAACGCTATTCGAGTGTAATCAGCAAATCGCCAGCGGCAACTTGGGTTCCTCGTTTGATGAGGACTTGACCAATCTTTCCGTCGCGATCGGCCGTGATATTGGTCTCCATTTTCATCGCTTCCAGGCTGAGCAATTTCTGGCCTTTTGTGACGTTATCTCCGGCCTGTACGGCAATCGTCGAAATCATGCCCGGCATACTTGCACCAATGTGTTTTGCGTTGGCAGTATCGGCTTTGATATTCGCCGATGCCTTTGGTTCCAGCGATTTGTCAATCACCGTCACGTCACGAGGCTGGCCGTTTAACTCGAAAAAGACCGTTCGTTTTCCATCAGGATGTGGATCGCTGATCGATAGGAACTTGACGATCAATCGTTTGCCAGGCTCGATATCGAACGAGATTTCTTCTCCAGGCGCCTGTCCGTAAAAGAAGACCGGTGTTGGAAGACAACTGGTGTCCGAATTCAGTTGCTGGTGCGCAACAAATTCCTCGTACACCTTAGGATACAACAACCACGTTACGACTTCGCAGTTCGTCGGATCACGCTTAAGAAGCTGCCGAACCTTTTCTGCCGCTGCTGTAAAGTCGGCAGGAAGCAGACTTTCGCCGGGGCGTCCCGAAACGAGAGGCTTGTCCCGAAGAATCCTGCGTTGGACTGCCAGAGGAAATCCGCCTGGTGGCTGCCCCATTTTCCCGCTAATCAAGTCAATGACGCTTTCCGGGAACGACAGGTCCTTCTTTTCATTCAAGATGTCTGCCGAAGTCAGGTTGTTTGCGACCATGAACAGCGCCATATCACCTACGCTCTTGGAGCTTGGCGTCACTTTGACAATGTCACCGAATAGCCGGTTCACTTCCGCATACATCTGGCATACGGCAGGCCAGCGGTCGGACATTCCAAGCGCCTTCGCCTGCTGATAGAGATTTGTGTACTGGCCGCCAGGCATTTCGTGTTGATACAAATCGGCGGTTGCGGGCAACATGACCGTCTCAAACGGTTGATAGTATTGCCTGACGACTTCCCAGTACCGGGCCAGTGAATCCAGGTGCTCGGTCTGCAATCCGGGGTTCCGATCCGAAAACCGTACCGCCTCAACGAGCGTGTTGAGGTTTGGTTGCGAAGTTCCACCAGACATCGGTGCCAGCGCCGCATCGGCAATATCCAATCCCACATCGCTGGCCATCAAGATCGAAGCCGCTTGAATCCCGGCCGTATCATGAGTGTGGAAATGAATCGGAATCCCGATTTCCTGCTTCAGGGTTTGCACAAGTTTGGCAGCAGCCGCAGGCTTACACAGTCCCGCCATGTCCTTAATGGCCAGCAGGTGAGCTCCTCCCTTCTCCAGTTCCTTGGCGAGGTTCACGTAGTATTTGAGGTCGTACTTCGGACGCCCCGGGTTGAGAATATCGCCCGTGTAACAGATCGCCGCTTCACAAAGCATACCCGTTTCGCAAACCGCATCCATCGCGACTCGCATATTCGGTGCCCAGTTGAGCGAGTCGAAAACGCGGAAAATATCCATTCCTGCTGCAGCCGCTTCTTTGACGAATTCGACCACGATATTGTCAGGATAGTTCGTATATCCGACCGCGTTCGAAGCTCGCAGCAGCATCTGAAACAGGATGTTGGGAATCCGCTCGCGGAGCTGAGTCAATCGATCCCACGGGCATTCTTTATTGAACCGCATCGCCGTATCGAAAGTGGCACCGCCCCACATTTCCAGCGAAAAGAACTGCGGACAAAGTCGAGCATACGCATCGGCGACGTTTAGCAGGTCATGCGTTCGGAACCGAGTCGCAAGCAGCGACTGATGTGCATCGCGCATCGTGGTGTCGGTGATCAGCAACTGCTTTTGAGCGAGAACCCACTCGGAAAACTTCTTCGGTCCCAGTTCTTTAAACTTGTCTCTAGTCCCTTTGGGAATCGGCGAGTTCAAATCGAGCGTTGGCAGCGGAGCTGCTGATCGATCGACTTTGGTCGCGGCAACGGCGTGTGTCTTTCCGGTATTAAGGATTGTATCAGCCAGAAACGAGAGCAGTTTTGTCGCTCGGTCTTTACGAGGGGCGAACTGGAACAGCTCGGGAGTCTCGTCAATAAACCGTGTCGTGAAGCCACCCTCAATAAACTTGGGGTGTGTCATGACTTTGATCAGGAAGGGGATATTGGTCTTCACGCCCCGAATACGGAACTCTTGAAGAACTCGTTCCATGCGATTTGCTGCGTCAATAAATCGCCGTCCCCGCACAGACACTTTGACCAGCAGCGAATCGTAAAATGGATTGATCACGGCTCCGGAAAATGCGCTTCCGCCATCCAAACGAACGCCTGTGCCACCGGCAGAACGATAGTGCGAAACGCGTCCGTAATCCGGCATAAAGTTGTTCGCCGGGTCTTCGGTCGTCACACGACATTGAATTGCATAACCATTTGTCTTGATGTCGGCCTGTGATCCGAGATTGATTTCGGGATCGGATAATGGCGTCCCTTGTGCAACCAGAATCTGCGATTTAACGATGTCGATTCCAGTGACCTCTTCTGTCACAGTGTGTTCGACCTGAATTCGGGGATTCACTTCGATGAAGTAGAAATCGTTCTTGGCAGTATCAAACAGGAACTCGACCGTCCCGGCATTCTGATAGCCAACGGCACGACCGATCTTCAGAGCCGATTCACAGATCGCATCACGAATCTTCGAGTCAAGGAACGGCGCGGGTGCGATTTCGACCACTTTCTGGTGCCGCCTTTGGACCGAGCAATCGCGTTCGAAAAGATGGACCAGGTTTCCGTGCTTGTCACCCAGCAGCTGAACTTCAATATGTCGAGGCTGCTGGATGAACTTTTCGACGAAGATATCGGGCGAACCGAACGCTGACATCGATTCGCGTTGTGCTTGATCGAACAGCCCCGGCAGATCTTCCGGTTTCATGACAACGCGCATTCCGCGTCCACCGCCCCCATTGGCGGCTTTCAGAATCACCGGGTATCCGGTCGCTTCGGCCAACTTCTGTCCGTCAGCAACGTCGGCAATCGGCTTTGAGCTCCCACCAAGAACCGGCACGCCTGCCGCTCGTGCGATTTCGCGAGCAGTGATCTTGTTCCCCAGCGATTCCAAAACCTGTACCGACGGGCCAACAAACACGATCCCCGCTTCGTCACAAGCGGCAGCAAGTGCGGGGTTTTCGGAAAGGAATCCGTATCCCGGATGAATGGCATCGACATTTGCCTCTTTGGCAATTCGGATGATTCCCGGAATATCCAGGTAGGCACGAATCGGCTCGCCGGGTTGGCCAATCTGATAGGCTTCATCCGCTTTGAAGCGATGCAACGCATAACGATCTTCGTACGTGTAAATCGCCACGGTCCGAATATGCAGCTCATGAGCTGAGCGACAGACTCGAATGGCAATCTCACTTCGATTGGCAACCAATAATTTTTTGATGGGCTTCATGCGCGGGAATTCTCTATGTCTGGAGCGAACAAACAATTCAATTTGCTGGAAACGGAAAGGATACTGGACCGGGCTTCAGACTGGCAAATGAAGCGGTGTTTGGCGCGAGCAGAAGGAGCTTCGATTGAAGCACAATCGCCTGACGTGCTGGAAACCCGTTGCAAACTTGGGTAAACCTTTATCATTCACGCCACCAACGGTTGACTCCGCCTGGTTTACAAAGTTGTCCATCAGAAAGATTGCATGTCCTTTCATCATACGACGCTGGAAAATGGACTCGAAGTTGTTGCCGAAACGAATTCTGACGTGCATAGCGTTGCGTTCGGTTTTTACGTGAAAGCGGGTGCTCGCGATGAAACTCCCGAAGTTTCTGGCGTCAGCCATTTTCTAGAGCACATGGCCTTCAAGGGGACGGAACGATTCACCGCCGAAGATGTGAATCGAATTTTCGATGAAGTTGGTGCCGATAACAACGCGGCTACGGGTGAAGAGAGTACGGTTTATTATGCCGCAACTCTGCCGGAATACCTGCCGCAGACGTTTGAAATCCAGTCGAGCATTCTCTTTCCCACGTTGCGTCAGGACGATTTCGATATCGAGAAGAAGGTGATTCTGGAAGAGATCGGCATGTATGCCGACCAGCCCTCGTCCGTCGCTTACGACAACGCGATGCAGGCTCACTTCCACGGACATCCTCTCGGCCAATCGGTACTGGGAACGACGGACAGCGTCGGCGGATTGTCTTCCGAACAGATGCGCGAGTATCACCGCCAACACTATCTTGCGGGAAATATCGTGCTCGCCGTGACGGGTAATACCGACTGGTCCACAATCCTGGAACTGGCGAATCGCCATTGTGCAAATTGGCCGAGGGGAAAATCGGATCGCAAGGTGATGCGCGCATCGCCAAAGCCCTCCACGAAATACATTGCGAAGGACGAATGTCAGCAGGAACAGATCATTCAGCTTTCTCCCGCACCATCAGGAAGCGACCCGTTACGGTTTGCCGCCGAACTGATGTCGGTGATCGTTGGTGACGACTGCAATAGTCGACTGTACTGGGAATTGCTCGACCCCGGTCTGGTTGAGTCGGCCGAGATGGGGTACTACGAGTACGAAGAGACGGGAGCCTATCTGACGTTTCTCAACGGGCCACCGGAAGAGACGAAATCCAATCTCAAGCGGATCGCCAAGATTTACGCCGAGGTAAACAAGCGGGGGGTCACCGCCGACGAACTTGAGCAGGCCAAGAACAAAGTTTGTTCGCGTCTGGTTTTACGCGGTGAACGACCCATGGGACGGCTCGGAGGACTCGGCAACAACTGGCTGTTCCGCCGGGAATACCGCAGCATCGCCGACGATTTGGCGATCGTCCAGAACATCACTCTGAATGACATTCGAAAGTTGCTCGATCAATTCCCACTCGGCCAGATGACCACGATCGGCGTCGGCCCACTATCAGATTGATTCCCCTCCAGTAGGGTGGGACAAGTCCGCGCAGTCCCACCTTTCTCTTCCCAACCCCACTCACCCACGGACAGAAAAATGCAGCTCATTTTTGACCGTATTGCAATTTGTTGCTTGGTTGGTGCTTTGTTGGCTTCGTCATCGGCGTCTGCTCAAGAGACGCCAAAAGGCGAAATCATCAAGTACACATTCGATCAATCGAAGATTTTTCCGGGGACAACCCGCGAAGTTTCGATCTACATCCCGAAACAATACGACCCCGCCAAGCCCGCGTGTGTTTACGTCAATCAGGACGGAGTTCAATACAAAGCTCCGGAAGTTTTCGACGCGTTGATCAGTAAAGGTGAAATGCCCATCACGATTGGGGTGTTTGTCACGCCGGGAATCGTCAAACCGACGTCAGATCAGGCTTTGCCACGCTTCAATCGCAGCTTTGAATATGATGGCCTGGGTGACGGCTACGCTCGGTTTTTGCTGGACGAGTTATTGCCAAACGTCGAGACCAAAACAACCGCCGATGGCCGAGCCATCAAGCTGTCCAAGGACGGCAACGATCGAGCCATTGGCGGCGCGAGTAGCGGAGCAATTTGCGCCTTCACCGCCGCCTGGGAACGACCTGACGCCTTTCGACGCGTCTTCAGCGCGATCGGGACATATGTCGGACTGCGTGGCGGACAGAACTATTCGACACTGATTCGCAAATACGAACCGAAGCCCCTTCGCGTCTTTCTGGAAGACGGCAGCAACGACTTAAACATTTATGGCGGCGACTGGTGGATGGCCAATCAAGCGATGGAACGATCGCTGATCTTCGCCGGTTACGAAGTGACCCATGTCTGGGGCGAAGGTGGCCATAACGGCGAACACGCCACGAAACTGTTCCCAGACGCGATGCGCTGGTTGTGGAAGGATTGGCCTGCCGGGATCAAGTCGGGAAAAGGCTCGCCACAGATCCAGGAGATCTTGATTCCCGGCGAAGACTGGAAGCTTGTTGGCGAAGGTTATCAGTTCACCGAAGGACCAGCGGTCAACGCCAAGGGTCAAGTCTTTTTCAACGACGTTGGAACGGGCAAAACATTTCAGGTGACGTCGGAAGGAACGGTCAAAGAGTTTCTGAGTGATTCAAAGAAGGGTGACGGTCAGGCCTTTGGACCCGACGGTCGGTTGTACGCGAATGCGGGTACGACAAGTCAGGTCCTTGCCTGGGACGCTCAGGGCAATTCAAGTGTGATCGCTGACGGTTTCCGAGGGAACGATCTTGTCGTGGCTCATAACGGCGGAATCTATGCGACGAATCCCGGCTGGAATGGAACGGACCCCAGCAAGATCTATTACATTAATCCCAAGGGTGAAAAGACCGTTGTCGATACGGGCTTGAGATTCTCGAACGGCGTCTGCATGTCGCCCGATCAATCGTTGCTGTACGTCGCCGACAGTCGGACTCATTGGGTTTACAGTTACCAGATTCAAGCCGATGGATCGCTGGCTCACAAACAGAAATATTTTCATTTGCATGTCCCCGACACGGCGGAAGACAGTGGAGCCGACGGCGTCCGCTGCGATCGATATGGCCGCGTCTGGGTCGCGACGCGACTTGGTCTGCAGGTCTGCGATCAACCGGGTCGAGTCAACTGCATCATCCCGACACCCAATGGAAAAGTTTCGAATCTGACATTCGGCGGCGAGAATTTCGATGTTCTGTACTGCACCTGCGGCGATCGAGTTTATTCCCGCAAGGTCAAAGTCAAAGGAGCCAACGGCTGGGATGTCCCGAACAAACCGGGGAATCCTCGGTTGTAAGCGAGAGTCGCTGGCGATTAATTCGGGTTTGTTCATTTTGTTGAGATGCATCAACGAATGCGATTCTCGGATTTTGAAATTGTGGGAGAATGGTGAGTCCATTCAAAGAAACCGTTGACGACAACTTTTTCGCTCAATCTTCCGGCCTGAAGGGCCATTCGTTCGAATAGCCAGGGCCAACGGCGGGCCATGAGAAAGCGAAGAATTTTTGCCACAGATGAACACAGATTCACACTGATAAATACAAGGAATTGAATAGACAGGCCAAGGTGTTTTTTTCGATTTTATTCCTCTTTATCTGTGTGGTTCTGTGTGTATCTGTGGCTGAATTCTCATGAAGGAGCTATTTAACGATGTCTTACTCTTCAGAAGTCGCAAACCTGATCGCCAATCAGCTTTCGCGGTTCATGACACTCAACCGACATCAACTCGCTGGTCAGGCAGCAAATCTTGATTTCTGGCTGAATGAGACTCGTCATGCCATTGAGGTGATCGATGGATATGGCCAACGGTACGAGCAGATGCGATCAGCACAAAGCCGTTACGTCAGCGAACACGAAACCTTTGTCTATGACAGCAGAGACGAATTTCATAAACCGAAGCCTCCTGACCCACCGATCCGTGTTTCTCATACGGAGTTGAAGGAGGCGAGGCGTACCGTGAATGATGCGGCGTACCGATTTTTTGTGCGATGCACCAATGAAGGGTTCATCACTGAATCGCGGCTACGCGAGGCAAGCGACGATCTCGGAATCGGTGTTGAGGCCAGCGACCTTAAACGCCGCGACTGAGAATTTAGCGATGAACGGTTGAAGACCAATTGCGAAAAACCCGAGAACGGCTTGATTACTGGGCTTCGCCCGCAGCAAAAGTCGCTTCGACGGAAACAGAAAATCCTGGAAGCAAGATTGATGTTGCTGTTTGATCCGTTTTAAATTCACCGGAAACTCGATAGACATCGCCAGCTAATTCCATCACCGTGATCGCGCGAAATTCCGGATCGATAATCCAACCAAGCAGTTCATACAGAAACTCGACGATCAATTCGTGGAAGTAGGTCGGCGGGGGAAGAATCTCCAGGCAACCGTTATTCAGCTCCAGCATGTGGTTCGTTGGCAGTGCCAGATACGCCGCTTCGGCCCAGGTTGGCTTTGCACGTTTAATGCCATTTCCTCTCGGATAAAAGTGCAGACACCGCAATAAACGTGCATGCCAGATAGATGGGTAACGAAAAAGTGATGCGGGTGGATCAAAAATTATTTTGGCTAGCCGAATGGATGGCGAATTCTGTTAGCGGCCTCTTTGACGGTCATCCGCTTTTGCCACAAGCTTTCTAAGAGTTCCTGTGGCGGCTTCGCACCTCCCACTTCGCGAATCACCTCTCTTTTCCATGCTTGAAACTGTCGACGATCCTCTTTGATCGCCTGATTCTTTTCGTCGGCTATCTTCTGCTCCGCGTCGTATTTATCGGTCATCTTTCTGAGAAGGGCACCGAAGCTTTTTTTGGTAGTCGTCGGTGCGACATCCACAGTCTGTTCTGAGTCATGCATGTTTTGAGTTCCGAAGATTGCTCTTAGTCTCTCGATCGGAATTGGCACGGAAGACAGGTATTCGAACTCAGCGTTAGAGTCCGAGTTCGGAGACGAGAATCCAAGCGGCATTATCGTCTCCTTGCTGATGATCAACTGCGACATGTGATATTCCTCCTGCACTAATAAAATCGCGAACAAACTCGACCAGTTTTTCACGATCTTTAATTTCAAATAATTCAGCGTCTTTATTCCAATTGTCGCGTGACCTTTCCGCAAACAGTTCTTCAGTAAAGAGTGCAATGCCAATAACGCCATCTTTCCGTCGCCGGACGAGCATTGCACTTGCAGTCTTGGCCGTTTGAAGAATCACCGCGTTT
>CAILLA010000262.1 GCA_903834925.1 uncultured Schlesneria sp. | reverse complement strand
GCGGCGTAACGGCATCCGTGAATGTCACGGTCACAAATGGTAACGGAACGTCTGCCGTAACCCCTGCCGCACAGGTTGTGGTGTCGAGTGGGATGAATGGGCCGTCGAACTCATGTTCTAAATATGTCATCCCGTCGAATGAATTTATCCCGTATTTTACTCCCGGTGAGACATTTGACGGGACGACGGGGCCGACAACTCCCAACCCCGGCCCGCCCGGTGTTTTGTGGATCAATCCGCAGACCACCGAAATGATGACTTTCGTCGACGGTGTTTCTAGTTTGATAATCACCAAAACCGATAACGGCACGAAGAGACTGACGAGCAGCAGCTCATGGACAAACACCGATGGGTCATGGGAAACAAGGACGTTCACCCAAATCGAACAGCTTTCTTATTATTCGGTCATATCTTCAAGCGCCGACAATAACGGCGGTGGAGCGTCTACGTCGACTCACGTCATTCTGAGCCAAACGCTGACTTACATTTTCACCGACCAGCTGAATGCAGGAAGCAATACAGGCTTTCTCAAAATCAGTTCGGAAACCATGGTCGACTCGTATCAGGGGACCTCGAGTGCCAATTCTTCAACGTTTAGTTCGGACCTGGCCCGTTTCACGGCTGAAAGCGACCAGGAATTTGGGACCACTTCGACAGCTGACAACGATATTGCTTCGAACTGGCGGAGCGAATCGGGCAGGACCTTTGATTCGTTCTCTGGCGTTACAACTCCTGACCAGATCACAAAAGGGAGTTTTTGCGATGCTGGTTATGGAAGCGACCGATTTAAAAACAGCGACCTGAGTCAGACAACGGCCGAGACTTTCTATAGAAGTATCACCGGATCGGATCGATGGGGTGAAGGCTCAACGGGTACTTACACACTATTTGCCAACGGAACCCGGAAAGTCACTGATCAGTATAGCGCGAGTTCATTGGGCAACGACAATTACGATTCGTACGATGACTACACGTCAACAACGACCACTCCGGATTTTGCCGGTTCCACCACCCTGTTCCACAGTTGTCGTTCCAGCGACGACGGGTTTGACGAGTACGCGCTCGGCGCATCCGGCACGATCAATCTGAATCCTGATGGAACGACGACATCGACAGACATACGCGTCGACAATTTTGATGGCAACGAAGAGCAAAAGTCGAGTGATTCGGGCTGGGTTCAAAGCAATGAAACGATGTCAGATGGTACGCTCGTCAATGCTCGCGATGACTTCTCGGATTCCAACGACGACAAAAGTAAATATCGCGATGGCGACCAACTTGTCGCGGGATCGGTGAGCGGTGGAACAGACAACTTGTCAGAAACGTCCAGCGACGATGACGAGTTCAACACTTCGGACAACGTAAAGATCACCTTGACGTCAACCAATTCGTTCGGAACGCCAACGATCACCAAGATCACGGATTTGGCAGGCGACAAGGGGACGTTCAAAGACGGGGAGACCGTCAGCGACAAAGAGACACTGGGACCGGGCGAAGTTGACCTCCGCGACGCCATCGTTTTCGACAACAAATCCGAGGAGAAGGACACCGCCACCGACCTGTTAAAAATCACGATTTCGACGCATGGTCAAGTCGGAGCGGGCGAGTCTCTCGATTCAACGGAAACCCTGAGTCTGAGTGGTACATCCCCCTCATCGGACATCTATGACGACCCCGGCACGGACGATTCCACACCCAACAGCGATAAGGAATCGGACAATTCCACCGACACAACGAAGACCGCCGACACAATCTTCATAGAAGACAAACTCGTATCGACCGACACGACAACGCTCGCCGACGGAACGGTGATCACAGACAGCGTCAACAACGACGATACCGATCAGATTACAGACCACGAAACAGACCAGACGGGCGACAATCACACGGACACATCCGGCGCAGGAGGAGCAAACGAAAAAACGAGCGACGATAACACCTTCGACGACGAGTACACGGGATCGGACAACTACAGTAACAACGACAACTTCAGTGAAACGATTGTCACCCCAGTCGTCGGAGGAACAATCACCATCAGCGATGGGGAAAACCTCGTCATCAACAACGGCATCGCGGGTGAAACCGACAGCGCGGTCGGCGAAGTCAATACAGCGAACTCGGCAGTTGATAACGAGACCGACACAACAGATTTGACAAACCTTGATCAGGGAACAAACAAGACAACAGATTCGTTGAGCCTGATTGTAACCGATCCGACGACGGGCGTTGTCACTCAGATTACGGGTGGAGACACCAATACAGACATTTTTACGGATGATGACGAAGTTGACGTCACGGACACAACTCCCGCAGGAAGCACCAAGGACACTGAATCAATTCAGGCACACGCAAAATCAGGTGACAGTTACGTCGATCAGAGCAGCCTCTCGCTAAGCGTAAAAGGTAGCCCATCGCCTGGTGTGACGATCGATTTTCTCAATATGCCTGGCAGCATCGACACCGGCTTCAATTCCAATGATGACGAACTTCCGCAGGCAACCGCTGGCAACAGCACCGAGACAGACACCTTCTCAAGCGGCGATACCGACCTCGTCACTGACAGCGGTCACTTGAATATCTCCGATGTCGTCAACACAGACGACGGCAACGGAAATACGGTCAGTATCAGCGAGTCGGACAACACGATTTTCGGAATCGCTGGTACGGGTACGATCAGCAACTCCGATTCCGGCCAGGAAGTCGTGGTTGACGTGAACGGTCACAAAACAGCCGATACGGAAGGGGACACGGATACATTTGCGGCGGAAATTGATCCGTTTTCCAATGAAACAACAAATGCCAACAACAAGGCGGTAACAGTAGACCCCAAGACCAGCCTGAAAACGACAACGACCTACAACGACAACGGAAGCACTGACAACATTCAAGAACGGGATATTGACGGTTTTACCGACATTCATTCGGCATCGTTGACAAACCCAGGCACCGATGTGGACTCAGGGACCGCAGGGATTACCGATCAAGAACAGACAAATACGAACATCAACTGTGAGGTTGACTTGTCTGGATCAATGCCAACTGGCGGAACCGTCAGCCTTATGAATAAGTTTCTTCTGAAAACCAATTCCCAAGACACCGAATCGTTTGGCGACGTACTTGCAACGAATGGAACGAACACCGATACGACATCGTTGACAGGCAAATTCGTGATTTCAGATCTCTACGAATCGGTGTCAGGCTCGGTCAAGACGACAGACGCAAACACTGGCATCACCACGACAGACTTGTTCGCCAACGTTGTCGAAGACGGCGGAGGCCAGAAACTTGCAGAAACCAACACCGCAGTGATTCCGTTAAACGGAACCCCTTCAGACGTGAGCGGCAACGACGATTCAGGGCGGCTATCGCAGGTGTGGTCACTGCAAGACATTCAATTTCAAACAAACTCGGCTGGAGCACTTGTAGGCAACGTGGTGACAAAAAGTGACTTCGGTTCTGACACCGAGACAGAAACCATCGGTGTTACTACTTACCAGGGAACAACCGACACCGTAACATCCTCAACCACGCCTGCAGGGTCCGCCCCGCCGAACGACCCGCCCGTTTCCGCACCCGGCGGATTGCTCCCGTCGACTTTCGGAGGTACCGAGACATTTGCAGCCGACGCACCACCGGTACCGGCAGAATCGAAGCAGGCCACCGTCACGAGTGGCAACGCGGAAAGGTCAATACTGCAAAATACGTGGGACTTTTTCTTCGGGAGGGGTGCGTGGCTGAGCGATCCGTGGTCGCAAGAATATGGTCACGCCTATGCTCCCGAGTCCATCGCAAATCCCGTTGCACCCGTCGCATTATTTGGTCAGAATATGGCGGCGTTGAACGACACTATGAAGGAAAACGGGGTCTATACCCGAGCTGAGGGCGTTGTACAATTCGGTACGTCGATTCCAGAAGGATTCGGCGGTGGGGCGATGATGATATTTCCAGAGCCTATTTTGACAAAGGCTGGCGGTGCCATAATCTTAGCGGTGGCTCTGGATAACGGCCGGGTCGGTTTTTACAAAATGATATGGGGAAAAAATGCCGAGACGACGGTGCGAACCGTTGCTGTCTCGACCGCTGAGGCGCTCGGCGCCGACAAGAATTCAGCGCAATGGATTGGCTTTGGCGCTGACGTGAGCAGTAACGTAGGCAGCGGGGTTATCGCCTACCGGTTTGCGAAGGCAGGACACCTCGCAGACTTGGCTGATGACGTGACCCCAAGCGGCAGAGGCATCGTGGTAACAGGGCAAATCGGCTCTCTTCCAACAGGAAGTGAAAGCAACCTAGTTAAAGAAGTATACTTGAGCCAAGTTGATACGACGATGTTCAAAGTCAAACTTGATATTCACAATTCGATCAAGAGCGTGACTACACTCGGGCAAAGCAAGTGGGTGACGCCAGCAGAGATAAAAGCCATTCTCGAAAGCAAAACGACATTCCGAGTTGGAGCGTCAACAGTTCATCAAGTGGAAAATGGATTCGTGATCGGTGGAAGGGAAAGCATCGGGTATCTAAATCAAACGGTCACCCATCACGAGATGCTTCATATCGGACAGTATCTCAGAAATCCGAACATCATCGATACTCGGCCAATTGGCTACATTCATGAGGTGATTCCATCGTTCGTAGGAACTCCTGAAATTTATGGTGGTGTGACGATCATCATCGGTGGATCGGCATACTGGTACTTAACTGAAAAGAATTAATCATGTTTCGCCACATTGAAACGCTTTCGCTCTTTGGCCTTGCGGCTGTGCAAACCGTTGTTTTTGGCAGAGTCATCCAGAATTTTATGCAGCTCGGGACATTTACTTCCTTGATCGCCGGACTTATCCCAGCATTCATTATCAGCTGCGTCGAAACCTACGCCGTTGCAAAATGTTTTGACAAGAAAAGGGAATAAGTCGAATGAAAAAGAAAAGGGGATAAGTCCAGTTATTGGTTGACAAGTGACGTTTTTTAGGAGTCTTCTCGCGAGTATGCCACGAACAGCACGCCAGGCGCCGGGGGGAATGATCTTTCACGTACTCAACCGTGGAAATGCCCGGGATCAGATTTTCGATGATGACGCTGACTATGCCGCATTCGAAAAGGTTCTGGCAGAAACCCAGGCCGAAGTCTTTGTGCGCATTCTCAGCTATTGCCTGATGCCGAATCACTGGCATCTCGTCCTGTGGCCGCTGCAGGATGGCGACCTGGGGCGATTCATGCAACGATTGACCACAACGCATGTGCGTCGCTGGCACTTGCATCGTCATACCGTCGGAACCGGACACCTGTATCAGGGAACCTACAAATCATTCCCAATCGAGGAGGATGATCATCTCTACACGGTTCTGGGACAAAACAAAGGGGACAGGTCCTTTATTGACGAAAATGACGGGCCAAATTGAACATAACTGGACCTGTCCCCTTTGTTTTCTCGAACGGCACGAAGACCCACACCCCAGCAAACGGAGACACCGGCCAGTCTAAAGAAGCTTGGTC
>CAILLA010000261.1 GCA_903834925.1 uncultured Schlesneria sp. | reverse complement strand
GGCCGATGCTGCCAGCGTCGGAATTCATGTGCAATACCATTTATGGGACGCAGGTCCTTTGCCACCGGGAGTGGCGTTGAATTCTGTACCGCAATGGCTTTTGGTTTCAGAACCGCCGTGTATTAACCTTGACCTTGCATTGCAGCCGATGGTTAAGACAATATTGTGGCATACGCTCACGAAGTCGTTTCAGCAATCGAATTCAGTACGTGAGTGATGATCTTTTGAGAGGTCGTATGACGATGTCAGCGGGATTGAAAACGAACTCTGCGAAGGCGAAAGACCTTTACGAATCTCGATTACGTAAAGATCTCGAACGGGATTCTTGGGGATCGTACGTCGCAATCGAGCCGGAGTCGGGTGATTATTTTGTCGGTTCGACTTTCGATGATGCCGTCAATGCAGCGCTCGACAAATACCCCGATCGGACCACCCACACAATCCGTGTCGGACATGCCGCCGCAATCCACATAGGAGCATTGGAACGGTGATTGGTATTGTCGACGGACAGCTTAGAGCGTTGATTGAAGTGTCTATCTCGCCAACGAAAACCGGTAGCCATGAAATGGTGGAAGTTTGGATTGACACTGCATTTAACGGTGGGCTGGTCATGCCACGCGACATGGTTCAGAAGCTTGGCTTGAAGAGCGCCTCATCCACGGATGCCGTTCTTGCGGACGGTCAGTTGGTCGAGCTAGAAACGTTTTCATGCTATTTAGAATGGTTCGGCCACAAGTATCGAACGCAAGTGGTTGCCAATGACGGTCAAATTCCGTTGCTCGGAACAATGCTGCTCTCAAATCGTCGATTATTGATTGACTATGCCACGAAACTGGTCACCTTGGACTGACCCAATTGTCGGTGTCCGCCTGCGCCATTCGTCATCATAAGTCGGCTAATGACGAACTCTGTTCTGGCCCAAAGAAGTCAACCATCAACTTTCCCGCCATTCTTCCGCGGATTCAGCCATCATGAAAACTGCAACTCGTCAGGCTGACCTCGGGGACACTGCAATTTCGCGAAAAAGCAGTGTTCCCGGAGTCCCCGGAGTCCAGAACAGGCGACCAAATCCGCCTACGGGCTTGCGCCAGACGTGCGGGGCCGGGGGCAAGTCGAACGTATTTTTCTGATTTCCGTTGACCGCAGCTTTGAATCAAGGGAGAATTTCGGAATGAGTACGGAAACTGTCACAATTGATCCAAAGATTCTCTCGGACGCCGAGGCGGCGATCGAGGCTGCGTTAAGCGGAACCGTGCTTGATCCGGTCATTGCCCGTCGCATCCAGGAACGGGCCGCGAGAGTTCGCCTTGAGATTTCGCGCGAACAAGGCGTCGTTAACATTGGGGTTTCGGCCATTCGTGAATTCCGTGATCGTTAAATGCGATATATCCTGGATTCATCTGTCGCATTTAAGTGGGGACTCAATGAAGCCGAGTCTGATCTCTCGCACACAGACTTCGTGACGAATTCCGGCAAGGAATGCATGAACTTCTGTCGCCTGACATTCTTCCGATCGAAATTGGACACGCATTTACAAAAGCCGAACGACAGAACAGATTGACTCAGTCTCAAAGTCTCGTGCTTTGGTCAGACATCATGACCACCCCGCCGAAATTCATTCGGTCAATTCCACTGATGCCGCGCGCTTTGGCGATTTTGTCACAGATGTGAGTGGGCATATATGACTGTTTGTATGTTGCTGCCGCCGAGCTTGAATGCTGCGAAATGTTGACTGCGGACGAAAAGCTGATCAAGAGTCTTCCCGGCTATCCGATCATTCCGCTTTCATCTTTGGGAACATGAGACCCGACCTTGCGAACAACTCTTTTTTGTTTGGAAAAATACGCGTCGAAAGAGATAAGGGGCGAAAGAGATAAGGGGATAGGTCCATATACATAGGGACCTGTCCCCTTATCCATTATCCACGCGCGGAACGGTGCAAATTCCGTCGGCCAGCCTGAGTTGAAGGGGCCTGGCAACATTGACTCGCAGTGGCAGAAGGTTCAGAGTGTTGGTGCATGATGCCAAATCGTCGAAAGCTGTGATGAGATTATCGATGCTACCGCGATGCCATTTTCGAGAGCCGCGAACGGATTCGGGCCACGAGTTTTCGGTAAGAATTTTCTAACGCCGATGTAGGAAGATCGTTTTGCGTTTGAATGTGTCAGCGTTTTGTCTGCATAAGGCAAACGAAATTTGTCCTCAGCCAGAAAGGATTGGCTGGTTCTTGGGATGACGTCGCGGCGTGTTTCACGGATTGTTATCGATATCGTCTTCACCAATCGCTGCGTGAGGGTTTCGGCGATTGAAGATCTGACGAATCGAGTCGAAATATTCCAGTTCGGTCAATTCGCGCGCTGTGATACAGTCGATCAATCGAACCCAAGGAATAACGCTTGCATCCTCCGTTTTAGGTTGGAAGAGCATCATCGCAATGTTCTCAAATTTCTCGCCGGGGTCCGTGTATTCCCGGCGGCCGCTGATTGTTGAAAGGAGTTTTCGCGTCCTTTCGAAGGTGGACAATTTACGAATCGCGGTTACGTCTTCGTTGGCAGCGTTTGGCAGACAAAACAAAGCGCAAATTACAGAATAGGGAAACCGCAGGTGAAGCGTGATTCCTTCAGGGCAGAGGTCGTAGAATCGATTCTTGAGGTTCTTTCCGTAGGGTGACGCGGTAATCGTCTTGATCGATACAGCAAGTTGCAGTCCGTGTTGTTCGTCAGCGTAGCTGACGTCGACCTTCTTCGGGCCGAGTCCACCTTGAAATGCTCGTTCACCGGGGCCACCGGGAACGGTTTTACGTTGGGAAAGCCCACATTTCGGAGTCCACTGGCAACTTCTTGCGCGAGCGCCTGTGATAATAATTCCGAGTATCGCTTCTTGTCTTCTTTCTTCGCTTCGGTCGAAGGCAAAATCCCGGCAGCCAGGACGGCGTCAAGCAAGCTCATTCAAAGGACTCCCGTATCCTCGACGTGCACGCAATTGTTCGGCCGCTGAGTTTAACAGTTTGCAGTCAGATTGACTGAGACCAATCATTTTGCAAAGAAGTTGTTCATCCGCTCGGGCAACTGCGGCCGCATGTCCGTTTTTGCGAGACATTTCATCCAATTCATCTGCGATCGAATCGAGCAGAATGAGATCAGAATCGTCTGGGTAGGGAACGCGCACGTTTTCCGCCTCGGTTGGCTCAAGCTTCAACATTCCTCCCCCAAGAGGATGCCCTTCAATCTCAACACTGAGTCGAGTGAGTGAAGTGTGCCACAGGGCTGCGACCGACTCTGCGGTCAAGAAGGTCATTGGATGGATGCGCAAAACGTGAAGACTGTTCGGCGCATAGGCATTGGCCTGGTTTGCCACCAAGTATGGCGACAGCCCACTCATATAACTCAGAAATGCATCGGGCCGATGAACATGTGGGACAGAATACCAAGGCGATCGAGTGCGACATTTGTAGGTATCTGCGACTCCGTTTTCTCTGCCAATTTTGAGATATTCTTCCACACTCGGGGGCAACGGCTGGCCCTTTTTGATGTGTAAGAGAAACCCTGCTTCACCGTCATTTGCGGCGATGTTCCAGTCAGACTGCGTGAATTTCAGACCCACGAGAGCGCGTCCACGTCTGACCACTGGTTTCAAGAACTCGTCGGGGATCGAACGCTTACGAGCCTCATCAGGCGTCAAATGAAAAAAATCGTTGGCGCCAGTGACGTAACCGATTCCCACATCGGCCAATTCACCAAGTCGACTCGTCCGGCGAGACGCCTTCAGTTCGCAATACAATTCCCTGGCTTTTCGGGGTAACAGGTATTCAATCAACCTCGAGTGACCATTGGCGATTGCATCCGCATTTACGGCTTGACTTCCGGCGACGCGAAACCGCCCGCAAGACGCGACATTCGCCAACAAACTCGGGTGGGCAAAGTCTCGTAATTGAAACGATCCCGGCCCATTTTCGTTTCCATCCGCCAGAATTAACACCGTATCTTCGCTGAGATCCTCAAAGAGTTTCGACCGAAACGTGAGAAACGTTGTGGACTTAAACGACTGTCGCAAATGCTCGAGCACCGGACGAGCGTATTTTGCGTGTGCAACCTCCATCGGCAAGACCATTGCAAGCCGCCCCCCCGGTTGCAGCATCGAAATGGAATGAACGAGGAAAAGCGCCCACGAACTGCTCAGCTTCGGCAGTTCAACACCCCTCGATTTTGCGCGGGCAAATGCATGCCGACGCCCCTCTTCCGTGAATCGTTGGTAACGAATAAACGGGGGATTGCCGATGATGGCGCTGACTTTGCCAGTGATCTTTGCATCGACATTAAAAAAGTCGTCACAGATGAGGTGTTCTCGATTAAGCGAGTGTTCTTCAACGAACTTTTCTGCCGTTCGAGTGTAGACGTCCTGATCCAGTTCGACACCGTAGACACTCGTCCGAGGGTTCCCTTCAAACCGTTGAATTCGCCTCAATGCCGCGGAAAGAAAAACCCCACCCCCGAAACTGGGGTCCATTACAGTATCGGTTTTGGATCGAATGGCCCACCAGGCAAGGAAATCCGCGACTTGCTCATTTGTGTAAAACGCCCCGAGCGCTTTCGCCTGTTCCCCGTTGGGTGTCCGGTCGTCGTGTATCGTTGCCGTAGAGAGCATAATCCGCTTGCTTAAAAATCACTGAACGAGCACCACGTGACAAATTGGGAGAAATTAACCTGAACGACTGAATTTCGGGTCCCAGAGTGAATGCTGCAATAACAACGGGCATCGTACTCTCTCAATGCCCGAGAACGAAGCCTGACATCGCTACGAGCTACAGTGGCTGCGGCAAATAAACCTTGAATCGACTGAACGGAGCCTTGACCAAAAGTCCTATTTGTCTACCCGTTGCTATCTTGTGTAAATGAGACATCTTTCAAACCTGGTCGGCGATTGATTTAAGGATATCATATATCATCCACAATGTCTATTGAAATTGGAAATGAATTAACTCGCATTGGGAACGCAAACTCAAGTTGATTTTGCCGACCTACTGGTCCAAAAGGAAACTTCATCGCAAACCCGTGGCTTGCCTTTGGGCCCCATGATTTAATTGAGCAGTGGCGCCGTCCTGGGATCGCTGGCGATTGGATCAAGCGTGGCTATCGCAGCATTTCCCTGTATGTTTGACTGACCAGCCGGAATGAGTTTCGACCTCGACCTCGGAGGTACTGTTCTTTTCGAGAATGGGTAAAGAATTCGGGCTGCACGTTTCCAATAGAATCTTTCTAACGCCGATATCGTAAAAGCGTTGAGTGACCGTTGTGTCAACCTGGCGTCGGCGGGCGGGAAACGGAGAGTGTCCCTAGCCACGCAATTCCTCCGAGTATTCAGCCATCATCGAAACCGGGGCAGCGCTCAATTGAAGAACTCCATCGAGGGCTTCGCCTTAGACCAAAGTAGCCGCGTCGCTCCGCCGAGACGATAGCCGAATTGCAGCAGTCTTCGGCTGCCACTTGAAAGCCCCGATGGATCACAAGGTCAATGGCAATTCGGCTTTCTTCTCGGCGGAGTGAGAAGGCTACTTTTGCAGAACTCCTGAGACTTGACTCAATGAGTCAAGTCTCAAACCCGAAGAACTCTATTTACCATCGCATTCCGGCGTCGGGTAGCCTTGTCGATGCGTAACAACATTAACTCGCAGTGGCAGAAGGTTCAGAGTGTTGGCACATGATGCCAAATCGTCGAAAGCTGTGATGAGATCATCGATGCTGACCCCCTTCGTCGCCTTTATCTTGCTCGCCACACCGCCTGCTACGTTGCCAGGATTTCATCGAAGTGCCTGGTTTGATGAACAAGTTCGTGAAGAGTGGCTTGCCGATGGGGTGCGTGTAGTTGTTAACGCGCCCGCCAAGTACGATCCGGCCCGACCGACGCGGCTGGTCATCTACGCCACACCCAACGGAAACACGATTGAACAGACCCTTGGCAGCACGACCCCGGCCGGGACGGACTGGCATTTCAACATCCAGCACGTCGCCGCCCAAGTCCGTCGGTTGCGGGAGGTTTCGCTCGTACAGTGACGACGCGAAGCACGGTGACAATACGATTGTTGAGAAACAGCGGACTGGCCGGAAACTCGGCGAGCTGGTTGCCGGGACTAAGAAAGATGTTGTGGTGACGAACCGTCTGAAAGAGAAGGTCGGGAAGAAGGTCGCGAGGTAGGCCGAGTAGAAGGAATCGAGATCGGGGAGCTTTTTGGGCGAATCAAGACGTTACAGGGGTTGGTTGGAGCGACGGAATCAACTCGTGAGGAATTATCGGAACGCAGCGATTAGCAGTTGAAGACGTTGTTGGAGCAACTTCAAGATCAACTCCGCAATCGAAATATCTAACAAGACACTCACCTTCTGCCATCATGAAAACCGAGACAGCTCACAATGGCTGAAGTCTGTTTTCCGTTGCATTCCTGTGCCCTGTAACCTTGCCGACGCTAGCAGCGTCGGCCACGTGGGCGACGCTGCTAGTGTCGGAATTCTTGAACACCTTCCAAACGTTAAGAATCTTCGCGTATTTTTGCATTGACAAGTGAGCCGACATTTTTAATACTGTTGTCGCTTCTTGTCGGTTTTAGTATTCTCTTTTTTTTGTTATTTAACCTGAAGTAGCGAGAAATGAATCATATCCGTCCGGGGGGAAGAGTGGATTGAGGCAAAATGAGGTCGAAGAATCCGTGGATTGACATCCACGGCTCGCATGGTCTTGTTTGTTTTCGGGTGACATTTTTTACTGACGAAGAATCCGGGGTGGGAGTGAGTTGTTTTAAACACAGAGGGTGGGAAAGCGAAGAATCCAGGGGGCGGCGAAGCGTCGAGAGAGTTGTTGGTAGCGAGTCGAGAGTAGAAAAATCAGGACC
Organism: uncultured Schlesneria sp.; assembly: GCA_903834925.1. Taxonomy (GTDB): domain Bacteria; phylum Planctomycetota; class Planctomycetia; order Planctomycetales; family Planctomycetaceae; genus Schlesneria. The sequence goes on along the minus strand of CAILLA010000261.1, from coordinate 27,789 downwards.
TAGATTTCCTTATCTTGGTCCGGTCTACTTACCACTTTCTACTCATCAACTTTCTGCCGTTTCGGCTGCCCAGCTCGCCTGGGAGCAAGATTGGGACCCGTGCCTCGAAGTTCGGAGGCGATCTCGGTTTTGTGATGTAATACAGCGATTTTGATCTTTGACATCTTGGTATGAATTTAACGCGGCTCACCGTGGCGTGCCGTTGAGGCGTTGGGTGATCCGTGGCGGTTCGTCGTACGAATACAGGGGGCGGCACCGAAACGGCGAGAGAGTAGTTCTGAGAAAGTCGTGGTTAGACAATTTAAGATGAGTCGAAGGTTTTAGACTGTCCGGCTCGCCTGTGAGGATTGATGGGATTCGAGCTCGATCGAACTTTTACATCAACTTTCGATGCGACTGATTTCGGCAGAACATTAGGATGAAGTTGGTCAAGTTGGCCAACTTCACACCTGCAAAAAAGCCTAGGAAACACGGAACTTGGCCAAGTTGGCCAACTTTTTTTGAGGACTGGGAATAAGTTTTTGAGATGGAGACAACGCGAAAACCATGATTACATCTTGCCTGATCAGCCCCCTTCCGCGTGATTCGTGTTCAAAAACTCTTAATTGGATTTCGATGTCAAATGTCGAAGTCGATCGAACTCGGTCGAAGTCTGTCGAACTCGCGCGAACTTTTCGATCAAATCTTGTTGCGGGCGGAATGACAGCAGAATGGAACAGAAGATTTTGAACAGAAGTTAAGGAAGGGAACGAAGGGAAGAAATTTCCTATGGCGATGCGATTTTCAATCCGGTCACGGACGTCAAGAAGTTTGGTAAGAAGATTTAACCACGGATAGCACTGATACCCACTGATATGATGCAATAGAAAATTTGTATTGGTCTTTGGGATTTATCAGTGGCCATCCGTAGTACTAACGTTGGATTTCGTCGTACGCTGCGATGAATTTGTTGAAGAAAAGAATCCGGGGGCTAACGCACCCCGGCTCGCCTCGACTGGAATTTTTTTGTGGTTCAAATTCTTCTCGTGTTTAGGTTGCGGGCGAAGCCCGCACTGGGTTATCCGTGGTTAAAAATCCTGAATCGAATTCGATGTCACGCGTAGGCACGAAGTTGGCCAAGTTGGCCAACTTCAAACCCGCAAAAAGCCTATGAAATAAGGAACTTGGCCAAGTTGGCCAACTTTTTTGTCGAGGATTTCAAAAGAGGAGACCTTCGGTCGGTCGCGAGTGCGGGGGTCGGGAGACCGCGCACAACGATTGACGTCTTGGTGTGGACCTCGAAGACTCGACCACACCCTGCGAACTTTCGACAGATCGGACTGCGATCGAAAACCGCCCGTCATAGGCAGAATGGGGATTTTGAAGAATCGGACTTATAAGCCGTATACGACCTATGGGACTTATGAGAAAGATAATCAACTGAGGAATCTGGGGGATGATGCTGTCTGGCATCGCGGCGGAGCTATTCTTGAAGAAGTCCGAGAGCGGCCTGGCCGACGCAGATGCCGCCGTCGTTGGCGGGGACTTGCTGGTTGATCAAGACGCAAATCTCAGGATGGCGCTCGAATTCATTCAGAAGCGATTTGAACAACAATTCGTTCTGAAAGACGCCTCCTGAAAAGACGACGGCGTTAACGGTTCTGTCTCGACATAACTGAAGGATTTTTTGAACGGTGGCTGTGACGACTGCGGCGTGGAAGGCCGAGGCGATTTCGGAGATCGGGCGGCCGGCGAGGCGATCTGAAATGATGGCGCTTAATAGCGGACGATAGTCGAGCTCTGGAAAAGGATACGGAGCTTGTGGCGGGGATTGTCCCGCCTGATGTTCAAGCCAGATGGCGGCCTGGCCTTCGAATGTTGATTCTCGGAGAAAACCGACGAGTGCGGCGACCGTGTCGAACAGCCGACCGATTGATGTCGAAACGAAACATCGAAGTTTCGTTTCGACTAACTTCGTGGCATCGGTAAACCGCTTGGGAAAATGAAATGGTAGTTTCGTCAAGTCGGGAAGGTTGTTCAGTTCGGCCAAGAACCCTGCCGCGGCTTGAACGGGATACCGTGCCGCCGCATCGCCTCCAGGGATTCTGGCCGGTCGTAACGAATGGCAGCGTTCGAAGCCGTCGCAAACACTGCCGACGAAGAACTCACCTCCCCAGATTGTTCCGTCGGTCCCCAGTCCGGTTCCGTCAAATGCAACTCCGACGACTCGTTCGTTCAAGAGATTTCGTTCGGCCAGAACGCTGGCGATGTGTGCGTGATGATGCTGAACGGCGATGTGTCGACGGGCAGGTAAACTGAGCGCGAACCTGGTCGATGTAAGCTGCGGGTGAGAATCATGAACGATGGTCAATTCGGAGGAGTTGATTTCGTACATGGCAAGCAGGTCATGTACGGTGTTCTGGAAGGATCCGTCCGTTTCACAGTCTCCGAGATCGCCGATATGCTGACTGACAAACACCTGGCCTCTGACGACGAGAGCAATGGCATTTTTGAGATCGCTTCCTACTGCGAGAATCGGGTCGACGGTTGATAGTTCGCAGACTACACCGGGAGAATTTCCCCGAGCACGACGGATCATAAATGGTTTATCGTTTCGAACGGCGACGACGGAATCATCAACACGACGGGCGATCGGACGATCTCCGATTAAAATGGCATCGGCGATTCCGGTCAGTCGATTAATTGCGTCGTCGTCGCGGTAGGCAATTGGTTCGCTCGATCGATTACCACTCGTCAATACCAAAGGGCCGGGTGCCCCAAAGTCAAACAAGAGATGATGGATCGGTGCATAGGGGAGCATGACTCCCAGCATGGAATTATCGGGTGAAACTAATGGCAACTCGATTTTGGCGGGTGCCAGTACGATTGGTCGGGCGACACTTTGAAGCAGCTGTTCGTGACTTTTTGACAGCACGACGTATTGGTGAGCTTCCTGCAGGCTTCGAACCAGCAGAGCGAAGGGGCGTTCCTTGCGGAATTTCCGTTCGCGTAAAGCAGCGATGGCTGTGGGATTGTTTGCGTCACAGGCCAGGTGATAACCACCCAACCCCTTCACGGCGACGATGCTTCCGGTTGCGAGTAATTCCGCCGCTCGACGGATGGCCCGTTCGTTTTCGTCAGTTGTCAGATCCCCCTCGATCAATCGGTAGCCTGGCCCGCAGGATTCACAGGCGATGGGCTGAGCATGATGGCGTCGGACGAGCGGATTGTCATAGTCGTGCTGGCAAGAGGGACACATTTTCCATGCGGCCATCGTCGTGTTAGGCCGATCGTAGGGCAGGTTTTTGATGATCGAATAACGGGGTCCGCAATGGGTACAATTGATGTAGGGATAATGGCTTCGTCGGTCGGATGGGTCTCGCAATTCCCGCAAACACTCTTCGCAGATACACAGATCTGGCGAGATACGAACAGTCGGAGTCGATTCGCAGCGGCTGTCCAGGATTTGAAAATCGGATAATCCTTCGGGAACAACTTCTCGAATAACGACTTTTGTGATGTAGGCTGCGGCGGGCGATTGTGAACCAAGGGACATCAGAAAGGCATCGACATCGGAGTTCCGTCCTTCTGCAAGAATTTCGACGCCGTCGTTCCCATTAAACACCCAACCCTGAATTTGATGAATTTGGGACAGGCGAAACACAAAGGGACGAAACCCGACACCTTGAACGACACCTTGAATTGAAATTCGGCGAGCGACGGCAAATTCTAGTCGGGAAGAATCAGGCATTTGGTTTTGATTGGGATTAATCGATCCGATTTTCGGAATCTTCGGAAAGTATTCTTGCAGGAAACGGAGGTAAAGCGAGTGATCGATTGACCGGCGTCACGGTGCGTCTTACCCTATTTATAGCAAAATGAGAAAATCTCAATGTGGGGATGAGAACTTCGAAATCCAATTTCGAGTGTTCCGTGATACTGGAGGCTCTGGTATCGCGTCGATTACGATTGAATGCCGTTCATTGCTGATTTGCATGGAACGGTGGGTTGGTATGGGAAAGGAATTGATCGGTTGATCGCAGTTATGGAGCAGGCTCCCTCCCGGTTTGATGATTTGGGGCTCAGTCAGGATTCATTGTTCTCGGTGAAGAGAGCTGGTTTTACTGACCCGAGTGCCATTCAGGCCGCATTTATCCCCGTTGCTCTCTCCGGTCGCGATTGTATCGGCCAGGCTCGCACCGGCACCGGCAAGACCGCCGCCTTCGTGTTGCCGATCCTCGATCGGATCGATCTCGACGACCCACGAACTCAAGCACTGGTGCTGACCCCGACGCGGGAACTCAGCCAACAAGTGGCCGACGAGGTGGATCGTCTCGCGTTCAAATGCGAAGTCACGACCGCCTGTTGCGTCGGTGGTCGACCGATTCATCAGCAGATCCGTAAGCTGGAACAAGGTGCTCAGATCGTGATCGGTACACCCGGTCGCGTGATTGACCTGATGGCCCGGCAGCTGCTGAAGATGGCCGACTTGAAAATCGTCGTGATGGATGAAGCGGACCGAATGCTGGATATCGGCTTCCGTCCGGACATTGAAAAGATTCTGCGGCAGTGTCCTGAGAACCGACAGACGTTGTTGCTGTCAGCGACTTTGCCGCCCCCGGTCGAGCGTCTAGCTCGGCGGTATATGCGCGAACCCGAACGGATTGACGTTTCAGCCTCGAATGTCGCTCATGAATCGATCGACCAGTACTATATTACAGTGGATCATCATCGAAAGTTTGGCGCACTCGTACGACTGCTGGTGCAAGAGCGACCTCAACAAGCAATCGTCTTCACTCGTACAAAACGTGGGGCTGAAGAGGTGCATCGTCGGTTTGTCGGTCGCTTGCCGAAGATGGAATTCATTCATGGTGATTTGGCCCAAAGCGCCCGGGATCGCGTGATGCGTCAATTCCGGGATGGCCAGATCCGACTGTTGATTGCTACCGATGTGATGGGCCGAGGGATCGACGTCAGCGGAATCTCGCACATTATCAATTACGACATTCCGCAGGACTGCGACGACTACGTGCATCGAGTCGGTCGTACGGGCCGGCTGTCATCAACCGAAGGACAGGGTGCGGCAATTACGTTCGTTGCTCCGGATGAAGGTCAGCAACTGACCAATATCGAAATCCGCATCAACAAGATCCTTGAGGCGTATCCGTTGACGGGAATTGATCCGGTCGAGACTCGGCGTAAGATCAAGCACGTCGACGAAATGCCGCCCCCGATTTCACGCACCCATGATGTTGATGAAGACGACTTCTGGTCGGTCGCTTAGTGACTTTACACTTCTGATGGACGTGCTCGGTTCATCCAATGTCCGGACGAATCGGAACCACTAACCCAGACCCCCTTCTGGTTCCAACCGAGATAGGCATGCACGTCGGCAGGTGCGTATCGCAAGGTCAGGCCACAACGGCGGCGGTTGGACTCGTTTGCTTCGGAACCGTGAAGCAACAAGTCTGAGTGAAACGAGACCTCGCCCGCTTTGAGGCAGTCATCGACAAAGTGGCCGTACTGTTCGACGTTATCGATCGTCTGATTGAGTACGTTATGTTCGGCAGGGTCACTGGGCCGAAACGTCATGGCGCCGTAATGATGTGATCCGGCCACAAATCGCATACAGGCATTTTCGACATCAGCATCATCCACGGCCAGCCACGCGGTGACGGCTTTTGACGGGGTCAGAGGCCAGTAGCTTGAGTCCTGATGCCAGGCGACCTTCTTCCCGTCGTGTGGCATTTTACAGAAGAAATGCGATCCCCAGCCGACGACATTTTCACCCAGAAGATCGCGCAGGCAGGCAACGATTGTGGCGTTTGTGACGATGTCCCAGACGCGACCATACTTCAAATGAGCCGAGCTGATCGAATAACTGTCACCGCCTGCGGCGACAACTTTCGCGAGCAAATTGTCAAAGTAACTTCGGATGCTTTTGATCTCGTCGTCTGAATAGATCCGAATCCCTTTGATGTATCCATCACGGTTGAACTGTTCAATCTGTTCGGGGGTGAGAACGCGAGGTGACGTGTTCTGTACCGGGTGGAAGCTCAGGTCACGAGGAATATTGGCAAGGTCGGATTGGTCTAAAACCGCTTTGAATTCGGTCGGTGCAGGAGTTGACATATTGGCGATTCCTACTGGCGTAAAATGACTTCAGGTAAAATCGAAGTATATTCTGCAAACCCGTCAATCAGAAGTGAGACTTGTTTCGATCTCAGGTGATTCGCAGCAAGAGTATTCCTCACGAAGACGGCGCCGTGTTTCCTATGACGTATGTGGTGAAGGAGTCGTCCAATAGCAGAAGGTTATATGGGCGATGTCTGGACGGCTCATCAGTACGAGTTTGGCGCCAGTTGAGCGACGGCATAAGCGCAGGCCGCTTCAGCGATTCCCGGCGAGAATTGTTCGGCCAACGAGATCACGGTGGAGTCTTTCGTTTTTCGATTCTCCTGGATTAGTCGGCGAGCTAGAAACGAGCCTGAGCCAGATACGATGACCGTTGAGCAGGCCGACGAAAGACGATTGATCACTCGTTCAAGCGAACCCGCAAGTCGCTGTCGCTGAACGTCGGCAAGAAACATGGCGATTTGCACGGCCTGCCCGAACGAGATCTCATCTCGGTCACAGCACAACATTCTTGAAATGCGATCGTGTGCTGCCAGTTTCGTAGCAGGTTTGCCGTTCGCGGTATCGAGATCTTGAGGATCCTCAGCGATGTTCTCCAGCAGCAGATGGATGTCCAGCGTCGTGGCGAAGATCTCCGCAGCGAGTGAACAATATCCCTTCTCAAAAGGGACACTATGGGCCACGGCGCATAGTGGAGTTCGTCTGACACCAGAATAGGATAATTCACCACTTTCCAGACGACGAACATCGGTCAGCCCCATAGGAACAGGTTTGCCACCTTCGAACGGAATGATGTCTGTGGTTGTGGTGCCAATATCAATCAGGACACCACAACCGTTGGGAGCAAACTTCATCGACCAGGTGGCAAGCGCATGCCAATTCGCCGCTGCGACTCGCAGGGGCGACTGTCTCGCTTCATCGGGATTCATGAAGCGACCGTCGGTCGTCCACGTCATCAACTTGGATCGCCTGGACTTCTCAGGCGGGTTATCTGCGTCTTCTCGAATTGACACGGAAGAATTTAAGCAGGATTCGACCGCATTCAGGATAAAACGGACACCGTCGGATTTTGTTGAAAAGCAGTCGGCGAGTTCGGCCGTCATCGTCAACGCAAGACGCTCGGTTTGCGGGAAGGCATTAAGGATGGATATGATCTGGTCCTTAAGCCCTTCGGGCTGACGCCAGATTGCAAACGGTCGACTGACCGCGCGACCCGTTGAATCAGCGGCTTTAATATTGGCCCCACCGATATCAAGACCGAGAATCGACATCTGTTTGATCGCCTCATTTTTCTGGTTCGAATACGAACGTCGAACCAGTGTCGCGATAGGAATCTCGCGACTGGAATCAGGTTGGCCTGATTATGATTCAATGTGTTTTGACTACGAATAACACAGCAGAAGTGATTCTCGCAACTCAAGGACAATGATCGCATTGATCGGAACTCCTCTTGTGATCATTGATCCGTGTCCCCTACGATGTTTAATCCGTGCGGTTCCATTTATTGCAGGAAACAGCCATGCGATGTTTGATCGTCGGACAATACTGTTCTTGCAACAAAAGGAATCGACAGCAAGGATCTATTACTATACGGTTTGCCTAAGTGAACTCAGAACAGGTCGACATGATCTTGCATTCCATTTTGAGAATCAGTGTTGTGTTTGGGTCATTGCTGATCAGCAATTTTGCCTTGGGACAGGTTCCAACAAGACCACTGCGACCTGGCGATTCTTCGCAGCCTAAAGACAAACCTGCTTCAACTAAACAAACAACGAAAAACACGGTGATCGAGATTGAACTGCTACAGGCCGAAGGTGGGGGGGGAATGCACGGTCAGCAGTGGTTAAAAGTCCTGGAGCCACTGGATGTCGGACTTCGCGTTCGTAAGCCGATCTTGGGTGACAAGCCGGAAATGAAAGAGCGAGAAGCGGGTAACCTTCGATTTGTCACTGCGATTGGCACGTTGGATCGTTCTGGGAATCTCGTATTTTCTGATCGGACGTTTGGCCTTAGTGAAGTGACGAAACTCAAAGAGTGGATCAACGAATTACGGACCTACGGGATCAAGGGAACACCTGTAGGAAAGAAGTTGTGGGGATTGAGTGAAGATCAGTTCGCGACGCTTTTCGACGGCTTACTTAGGAAGGTCGACTTTGAAACGGAAAACCTGCCTTTGAAGCATGCCGTAACGAAGCTGCCCCTTCCATCGGAGTTTTCAGTACGTTGGAACTCTGAGGCAGTGGAGCTGCTGACGAAACAAGGAGACAAGGCCCGTGTCAGGCAGGAATTAAAAGGATTCAGTGCGGCACTGGCGCTGGCATTGTCACTCAGCGACAATGGTTTCGGGTTCCGGCCCAACCGAACTCCTTCAGGAGTCATCGAGCTGCTGATTGAGCCGCGGAACGCGAAACTGGAACAATGGCCAATCGGCTGGCCCGTGCAACGTGCGACCTTTAAAGCAGCACCCAAACTGTATGCCATGGTTCCCATCGAATTGTCGGATGTGGAGCTTTCGGACGTTTTGAATGCGATCTCGGAACTCGCTGAGGTACCGATTCTGATCGACTATGCCGAGTTGGAAGCCAAGCAGATCGATCTCGAAAAGATTAAAGTTTCGTTCCCTCGCAAAATGACCACATGGAGCCTTGCGCTGCGCCAGCTTGTTGTTCCTAAGCGATTGACTCGAGAAGTGTGGCAGGACGAAGCGGGACGAGTGTTTGTCTGGATCACAACAACGCGAGCCGGGCGCGCGAAGGACGAATGATGCTCGGTCGACTTGGATATGAGAATCTCGGTCTTGGAGTCGGTCTCAGGTCGGTTCATTTCGATCATATTCTGAAACAGAACCCGGTCGTCGATTGGTTCGAAGTGATTTCAGAAAATTTCATGGACTCACAAGGGCGTCCAAGGTACGTGCTGGAACAGATCTCCGAGCGATATCCGCTCGTCATGCACGGAGTGTCGCTGTCGATCGGCAGTACCGAACCACTGGACTTTGATTATTTGAGGAAGCTGAAACAACTGGCCAAGGCCGTCGATGCTCGATGGATATCGGACCACGTTTGTTGGACTGGCGTTGCGGGTGTGAATACACATGACCTGTTGCCGCTCCCTTACAATGAAGAATCACTGCGGCATGTCATTGACCGAGTTTCCATTGTTCAAGACATATTAGAGCGATCGCTGGTCCTTGAGAACCCAAGCAGTTATGTCACGTTCGCTGCGTCGACAATGAGCGAAGCCGAATTCATCGTTCGACTTGCAGAAGAGGCAGATTGCGGGCTACTTCTCGATGTTAATAACGTTTTTGTTTCGGCCCGAAACCACGATTTTGATCCTGTAGAATATTTACGATCGATGCCGCATGAACGGATCGTCCAAATGCATCTCGCGGGACACACAAATTGCGGCACGCACTTGATAGATACTCACGACGGACCGGTAATCGATCCTGTCTGGGAACTTTTCAGGCTTGCCCATGGGTGGACGGACGGGGTTTCAACGCTTCTCGAATGGGATGCAAACATCCCTGAGTTTCCAGTAGTTCACCAGGAAGTGCTAAAAGCAAAAAAAGTTCTTGCGAACGTCCTGACAGGAATGTCGGACTTTTCAAGTATCCTAACGGACTCTAATACACGACGGAGCACTGTTCCGCACCCGTCACTCGTTACGATATCCGACGCCGAATAACACTGCGTCTCGAGCACGTTTTACACGGCCTTCGAAAATGACTGGGAGCCCGACGCAGGTCGTCGGGCTCCCAGAGTTCGTCATCAGACAAGCACGGTTAAGCGGCTGACACAAACTTAGGTAAACCACTCGGTTTCAGAATCGGAGCTCACCGGCTTTTCGCGTTTCACAACGTTCGTCTCAAGCTTAATAGCGGTAGTGGTCTGGCTTGAACGGCCCACTGACAGGCAGTCCCAGATACTTGGCCTGCTTGTCAGTAAGTTTCGAGAGCTTAACCCCAATCTTTTCAAGGTGCAGACGAGCGACTTCTTCGTCCAACTCCTTCGGAAGGCGATGAACGCCGACTTCGTACTTGCTGGCATCATCCCAAAGAGCAAGTTGAGCGAGCACTTGATTCGTGAAACTGTTCGACATCACGAACGATGGATGGCCAGTTGCGCACCCGAGATTCACAAGACGGCCTTGAGCCAACAGGATCACGCTTCGACCGGTATCCTTAAAGGTATAACGATCAACCGCACCGACTTCGCTTGGCTTGACGTTCACCTTTGTGGCTTTGCCGTTCTTGACCTGGGCTTCCAGCCAGGCGACATCGATTTCGAGGTCAAAGTGGCCGATGTTACAGATAATGGCGTCGTTTGGCATCTTGACAATGTGCTCGCCAAGAACGATGTCGCAGCAGCCGGTCGTTGTCACGAAGATGTTGCCTTGTGCTGCAGCGTCTTCCATCGTCGTGACTTCAAAGCCTTCCATCGCAGCTTGTAGGGCACAAATCGGATCGATTTCGGTGACGATCACGCGAGCACCATAACGCTGCATCGAGATTGCGCAACCCTTGCCGACGTCGCCATAACCTGCAACGACGCAAACCTTACCTGCGAGCATGACGTCGGTGGCTCGCTTAATTCCGTCAGCCAACGATTCACGGCATCCGTAAAGATTGTCGAATTTGCTCTTCGTTACCGAGTCGTTAACGTTGATCGCGGGAACCTTGAGTTCGCCTCGTTCATGCATCTGAACCAGGCGATGGACTCCAGTCGTCGTTTCTTCGCTCAGACCTTTGATTTCCTTGAGCAATTCAGGGAACTTCTGGTGAACCATCGATGTCAAGTCACCTCCGTCGTCGAGGATCATGTTGAGCGGCTGACCATCGGCGAAAAAGAGGGTTTGCTCAATACACCAGTCGAATTCTTCGTTGGTCATCCCCTTCCATGCGTAGACAGGGATACCTGCTGCGGCAATCGCTGCTGCGGCATGGTCTTGAGTCGAGAAAATATTGCAACTGCTCCAAGTGACTTCAGCGCCGAGGGCAGTCAATGTTTCGATGAGTACGGCGGTCTGGATTGTCATATGCAAACAACCAGCAATCCGGGCTCCCTTCAGGGGTTTCGACTTGCCATACTTTTCTCGCAGCGCCATCAAGCCGGGCATTTCGTTTTCAGCAATTTCAATTTCTTTGCGACCGAATTCCGCGAGTCCGATGTCCTTCACTTTGTATGGAAGGCGCTTAGAATTGACGGCAGAGTGTGCTGTTTTTGTGGATTCGGTACTTTTGGGCTTGGTCGCTTCAACGGTCGACATTTCGACATTCCTTCTAGGCTTACGTTAACTCGGGGTATTTCTACGTGAAAACCCGAAAATCATGATCGGGACGTAATGGACACTCTCAACGACTCGACAAGAACAAACTTGCATTTGTCAAGTCTGTTGATCGTGTCGCCGATCAACTGACATAACAGTATAGCCTCATCGGCAATCAAAGTCTTCCGAACGCAACAAGGAATGTCGATGAAGAAAAATTCACACGTCGGATCGAGCGAAAATAAACTGGCATTCAAGTCTGCGCAGGTGTTTAAACGCGTCATTTGAAGGCATTTGATCGATCAGTGTGTAGTTTCGCTGGATTTGAGAAGCTTGTCGCAGGGCCCTCACCTCGTTTTTTCGGAATAGTCACCGTTTCGGTCGATCAATAATGCTGGCAGATTAAAGTATGATCGCTTAATCTCGTGGAAATCAGTCTTTCGAAAGGGAATCTGCAGCATGGCTAATGGCAGCATTGTTCGTATGCGAGACGTTTATTCCGGTGGTCGATTTGGGCTGTCGATCGAGATTTTTCCGCCTAAGACGGCAGAAGGTGATGAGGCGCTTCGCCAAACTCTGAGCGAAATGATCCCCTTTGGTCCAGCCTTCGTTTCATGTACTTACGGTGCAGGCGGCTCAACAAGCAAGAGAACCGTAGAATGGTGCCAGGAAATCCAGGATCGCTTCCTTACAACATCGACCGCACATTTCACGTGTGTTGGCAGCACGCAAGAACAGCTCATTGAGTGGTTACAATTCGCTTGGAATGCAGGTATTCGGAATATCATGGCCCTGCGCGGAGATGCTCCCGCAGGTCAAACCGAGTTTCAAGCAATCTCTGGCGGACTCAAATATGCAAACGAACTTGTCACACTGATTCGAAAGCACTTTCCCGAGATGGGGATTGGTGTTGCTGGGTATCCGGAAAAACATCCTGAATCACCGAACCTGGACCTCGACTTTGAAAATCTCGTCCGTAAGGTGCGGTGCGGTGCGGATGCAATTTTCACGCAACTCTTTTTTGACAATACAAGCTTTTTTCGCTTTCGTGATCGCGTGAATCGCAGCGAACTGGGCGTGCCTCTCATACCAGGTATCATGCCAATCACGGAATTCGCTCGAATCCAGCGGATCACGTCCATGTGCGGGGCAGCGATGCCGCAGTCATTAGCATCCCGACTCGAAGCAGCCAAAGACAACAAGGAAGATCAGTATAAAATTGGTGTGGAATTCGCAATTGCTCAATGCCGCGAACTGATCGATCAGGGAGTCAACGGCATTCATTTTTACATTTTGAACAAGAGCCATGCGGGTCGTGAGATCCTCAATGGTCTAGGTTTTTCATGACTCCACTTCCGCTCCTTGCTACGCCGGCGATAAAGCCCCGAGTCTATGAACTGGATGCCGCAGGGCTTGCGGCATGGTGTGAAAAGGCAGGATTTCCAGCGTATCGAGCCGCACAGATCAGACGGTGGATCTTTGGCGGCAGAGCCAACGACTTTTCTGAAATGCACGATATTCCCGCCCCGTTGCGGGCCGCTCTGGCTAGTGAGTTCTCGTTGTTCCCCGCTCGGCAGGCACAGCATCAGATTGCCGGCGATCGAACGGAAAAAATACTTCTCGAACTTCACGATGGTCAATTCATCGAATGCGTACTGATGCGCGAGACGGATCGGCGAACGATTTGTATTTCGACTCAAGTTGGCTGTGCAATGGGCTGTGTCTTTTGCGCCAGCGGCATGTTAGGCCTCAAACGAAATCTAACGACGGGCGAGATTCTGGAGCAGGTTCTGCGACTCGACCGATTGCTCCAAAAGGGTGAGCAAATCACGAACGTCGTCGTCATGGGGATCGGTGAACCGCTGGCCAATCTAAAATCATTGATCCCCGCACTCGATACACTCAACGAAAAGGGTGGTCTGGGACTTGGGGCGCGGCGGATTACAATCTCGACCGTGGGATTGCCCGAAAAAATTCGTGAACTGGCACAACTCGGTAAGCAATACAACCTTGCTGTCTCGCTTCACGCTCCAAACGACGAATTGCGTAATCGACTTGTTCCAGTGAACGACAGGATTGGAATTGACGCAATCCTTGAAGCTGCGGATGACTATTTCACGATTACCGGTCGTCGAGTCACATACGAATACGTGCTTTTGACAGGCGTTAACGACGAACCACAGCACGCTCGGCAATTAGCGAAACGACTGCAATCGAGAATTGCACACGTGAATCTGATTCCAATGAACGGCGTCACCGAGCTGGAATTCGTTGCCCCCACTGCACCCCGTACCGAAGAATTCGTGCAGATTCTCGAATCCTTTGGCATTCCCGCCACGGTTCGGAAACGCAAGGGAGCCGATATCGACGCAGCGTGTGGCCAGTTGAGACTGGCACAAGAACGGGAACCATCTGTGTGAATTGGTCCCGATCATTCGCATTGGCGATCGTTGATTTCTATCATGTTTCTCTAACCGGTAATGCTCTTCATTCCTGAACTGGGACGCACCATGATCGAACGGCTTTCAATTAATCGTCGTACCGCTCTTAAGGTTGGCACTGCGGCGATAGCGGCCCTCAATACGCTTGGAGCACCGCAACGATCGTTTGCCGAGTCGTCTCGTGTCTTACCTGATGGATCTCTACCGGGCGACTTGCGGCTTGGAGCGTTGAAAGACTTGGATGCCTACTTTCCGTGGACGCCAAGTTCAAGTCCAAGTGAATGGAAGCAGCGATCCGAATATGTCCGTCGACAGTTGCTGGTCGCCACCGGACTCTGGCCGATTCCAACAAAACAACCACTCAACGCTGTTGTCCACGGAAAAATCGACCGAGAGGATTACACCGTTGAACGAGTGATCCTGCAAACCGGCGACAAGCTTTATTGCACAGGTAGCCTCTATCGACCCAAGACCAAGCCCAGTGGAAAGTACCCCGCCATACTCTGCCCACACGGCCATTGGGCAAACGGTCGATTTTACGAACATACCGAAGCCATGTTTAAACAGGAACTCGATTCGAAAGCCGAATCCCTACCGAGCGGACGTTACCCACTCCAGGCTCGCTGTGTTCAACTCGCCCGAATGGGGTGCGTTGTATTTCTGTATGACATGTTGGGATATGCCGACGGAGGTCCTTTAACCCATGAACTGGCTCATGGATTCAAAACCCAGAGACCTGATTTAAGCCAACCTGATCGCTGGGGGATGTTCAGCGCTCAATCCGAATTGCGATGCCTGAATATCGTCGGACTACAAACCTGGAATTCAGTTCGAGCACTGGACTGGATCAGTTCGATGGATGACGTCGATACCACTCGAATCGGTGTGACAGGAGCAAGTGGCGGCGGGACGCAAACATTCCTGTTGGGTGGCGTCGACCCGCGTCCAGCGGCCTTTTTCCCAGCCGTCATGGTCTCCACATCAATGCAGGGTGGATGCACCTGTGAAAATGCCAGCTATCTGCGAGTGAATACCGGCAACATTGAACTGGCCGCGCTTTTGGCACCTCGTCCTCTTGGTATGACTGCCGCTGACGACTGGACAAAAGAACTGGAAACCAAAGGTCTGCCCGAACTGAAACAGCATTACGCCATGCTTGGCGTTCCTGACAATGTCCAAGGGAAGTATCGCCCGTTCCCTCATAACTACAATCAACCCAGCCGTCTCGCGATGTACGAGTTCTTCAATAAGCATTTGAAACTGGGGCAAACGAGTCCCATCGTCGAACGAGACTTCGTTCCGTTGACCAAAGCAGAAGCCACAGTCTGGGATGCACAGCACCCGGCTCCCGAGCCAACTGTCGAGAATGAGCTACGAATCGTACGAGGATTTGCCGTCGATCAAGACGCACAACTTACTGCAATCACTCCAAAGGATGGAGACTCGCTAAGCAAGTTCCGCGAAGTCATCGGTGGCGCCTGGGACGTTATGATCGGTCGTAAACTTCCGGGCAAGGATGATGTCACGCAAGAGAACAAGAGCAAAGTCGAAGGGGACGACAGCATCAGGTTCCATACAGTCATTCGACTCGCGAAGCATGGTGAAGAGATTCCGACCTTATTCTTCCTTCCGCGAAATTGGAATAAGCATGTCGCAGTCTGGATCACTGACGACGGAAAAGCGTCACTCACGAATGGAGACGGGGCTCCAAAGGCCGGGGTCCAACAGCTATTGAATGCCGGAGTTTCCGTTGCCATCCCCGACCTGCTTTATCAGGGTGAGTTCCTTGCCGATGGCCAAACGCTGACAAAAGCTAAGAAAGTGAAGAACCCGCGCGAGTTCGTCGGATACACGCTCGGCTATAATCATCCTCTGTTCTCGCAACGCGTGCATGATGTCCTGACAATGATCGCATTCTGCCGGTTTAGCAAATATGAACCTGCGGGAGTACATCTGATCGGGCTCGGTCGTACGGCTGGACCGATTGCCGCCGCTGCCGCCTTCCAAGCGGGTGACGCCGTCAACAAGGTCGCGATCAGTACTCGGGGTTATCGCTTTGCTTCGATCACAGATGCCTACGATCCGATGCTCGTTCCGGGGGCCGTTAAATATGGTGATGTCCCAGGCTTGCTCGCGTTGTCCGCTCCACATCCTCTCTGGTTATCGGGTGAAGGTGATCTGCCTCCGACATTGATTTCAAACGCCTATAAGGCCGCAAAAGGACCGCAGGTCACTTCGTACGCAGGAGCGGCAGCTAGCGAAACTGATGCTGCTGTAAAGTGGATCTTGTCATAGCCGGGAACCAAACCTTGTTGGCGAATGAGGTAATTACATGTCCAACGAATTCATAACGATCCGTTCATCCGAGGATTTCATGGACCACCCTCGCTTCAGTCACCCTGGAATCCGTCAGTGTTTCTTCACTCCCGTGATGAGAATATGTCAACCGGTTATGATCGATGCCGAGTTGATGAAGCAGTGTCGCATGCAGATCAGGGACACTCATTCGATTCTCGACCGATCGATAGCCAACCTCATCCGTAGCCCCGTACACGAGACCACCTTTGAAGCCGCCGCCGACCAGAATCGCACTGAACGCATGCCGGTTGTGATCGCGGCCTAAGCCATTTTGCGAGACGGGAAGGCGACCAAACTCACCTGACCAGATCACGATCGTTGAATCAAGCAGCCCACGTTGTTTCAAATCCTTGATCAACGCTCCCGATGGTTGGTCGCATCGTTTACAGATCGCTTCGTTCTCAGTCTTCGTATTGCTATGAGCATCCCAAGGTTGAAATTGAGGTTTCACCGGTGGAAAGACCTGCACGAATCGGACTCCACTTTCCACCAGTCGGCGAGCCATCAAACAACGAGTGCCGTAACCAGCGGAGTCAGGATTTTCGAGTCCATACATCCGCTTTGTTTCAGCGGTCTCTTTCGACAGATCGAGCAAATCGCCGGTTGCCAACTGCATACGCGCAGCCAGTTCATAATTGCTGATCCTCGCTTCAAGATCGGACTCGTCGGGATACTTGCCGAGTTGCTCGCGATTTAGCTGAGCCAACAGGTCCAGTTGATTCCGTCTGAGCGGATCAGGTACGGGTGTCGGTGGCTGAAGGTTCAGCACCGGAGATCCCACCGTGGCGACTTCGGTCCCGCGATGTACAGCCGGAAGCCAGCCGTTTTGCCACAAAAGCGTTCCGCTGGTGTTGTATCCCTCGGGGTCCCGCAGCACGAGATACGCGGGCAAGTTCTCGTTCTCGGTTCCAAGTCCATAACTGACCCACGAGCCCAGTGCCGGACGCCCCGGAAAGATCTTTCCCGTATTGAGCAGCACCAGACCCTCAGTGTGATTGTTGTGCTCAGAGTACATCGAACGGACCAGGCAAAAGTCGTCCGCGTTCGATCCAAGATGCGGCAGCAACGTCGACATCTCGGTTCCGCATTGACCGTATCTCTGGAACTCCAGCGGGCACGCCATCAGCTTGTCCGAGTTCCCCTGTTGGAACGTCTCGACCGTCAACGTCTGACCGGCACGCTTTGTCAGTTCCGGCTTGGGGTCGAAGAGATCCATCTGACTCGGACCGCCATTCTGCATCAGCATAATGACGGCGTTCGCACGCGGCTTGAAATGAGTCCGACCGGAAGCCGAGCCTCGCTTTGTTGCAGTTTCCGCCGCACGAGCCGATTCGCGCAACGAGAGTGCCTCGAAGGCTAACCCGCCAAAGCCAAGTGCCGAGGTCTGCAGCATCGCACGACGAGACATCGTATCCATCAGATCTCTTTCCATCAGGGAACCAGCAGAAATTCACTCGTATTCAGCAGCGTATGGCAAACCCGTGCGAACCCTCGCTTTTCCGCTTCTTCAACGGAACACTGTGCGTCATTCTGCCTGTGGTAATCAGCCTCCCGAATTATCGCGTTCTGACACCAAACCGTTTCACGCTCTGTGGGCATGCGTCCCAACGTGATTTCAAACGCCGTCGATATCCAGCGGCCCTTTGTTTCGGCGATGGCCATGACTCGGTCAGCAAGAGCACCCGCTTGCTCCAGCACAAAGACGTCGTTGAGCATCGTCAATGATTGCAGTACGACAGCCGACGTGCTTCGTTCCGAACAGTTCGTCGTCAGATTGGGTTGATCAAAAACACTCAGCAGCGTCGGATGATAGTTGCGACGACCAAGCAAATAGATGGTTCGCCGATACTGCGCCGTCGGTGTCGGCAGCCCTTCCTTCTTGATGACGAACGAGCCATCAGGGCGAGGCTCAACCGGAATCGGTGCTCCCCCCATCGACCGATCAAGTTTTCCTGACACGGTGAGAATCGCATCCCGTACTGACTCCGATTCCAGTCGCCGTACCCGCTGTTTCCAAAGCAACGTATTTTCAGGATCGGAACTCAGACAACGATCATCAACTCGAATCGACGATTGCCGGTAAGCCGATGAGGTCATGATGCGAGTCAGAAATGGCTTCAATTTCTTGCCATCGGCAATGAATGAGCCACTCAGCCAATCCAGCAATTCCGGATGAGTCGGCTTTGTCCCGGTCACCCCGAAGTTGTCGGTCGTTTTCACAATCCCGCGTCCAAACAAGTGCTGCCAGATCCGATTCACTCGAACGCGAATCGCCAATGATCCAGCCGGTGATTGAGGATCTGTGAGCCATTTCGCCAGCGCAAACCTTCGGCCGCTTGAACCAAATTGAGGAACGATGTCGACATCAGACGTCTTCGCCAACGCTAAGGCCGAGATCATCGCCGGTGTCACCTCTTCCCCCGGCGACATTGGATCGCCTCGGTTCAAGACTCGAGTCGCCGTCGGAGGCCCGGCATCATACACCGCCTGCCAATGTTGAAACGTCCGCTTTTGACTGGCAACACCTGAGATCTGTTTCTCGAACTCGGCGACACGATCTTTCTCAGGGCCGGTCATGATTGCAGCAACGTCATCGGGCTTAACTTTCAAGCCTTCTTCGAATTTACTCGCCAGATACTTCTGGACTTCCGACCGCTGATCTGTCGGAGTACGAATCGCAGTCAGCGTGTCAGCTCGAATCGGTTCCGGCAATTGAGCCAGCTTGGTATCGAGCACCTGCTGTTCAAACGGCTTCCGAACTTCAGCGATCTGACCTTTGATACTCGCAATCTGTTGATCAAGCTGCATGTTGTGATCGTCAATCCGTTTCTTCTCAGCAGCCGAGACACTCGGAATCTGTCGTGCAGCTGGTTGCAGCCATTTGTCTGGATTAAACGCAGGCTGAAACAATGCCTGCCATTGGTAATAGTCGGTCTGCAATAGTGGCTCGTATTTATGGTCATGGCATTTGGCACACTGA
Source organism: uncultured Schlesneria sp. (assembly GCA_903834925.1). Classification (GTDB taxonomy): domain Bacteria; phylum Planctomycetota; class Planctomycetia; order Planctomycetales; family Planctomycetaceae; genus Schlesneria. The sequence continues at coordinate 8,625 of CAILLA010000261.1, read as the reverse complement.
ATCGTCAAACCCAACAGGTTATTCATCACGACTTCATGAGTTCGCTCCAGAATCTGATGATGAACGTCTCGACGATTCAGTTCATTGGCAATCGTGTCGTCGGCACTGTTCCGCAGGAATCCGGTCGCGACGAGCAGCGTTTGCATCTCCGCCGTGTACTGGTCCGCATTCCGCCAATCAACGCGTTCGTCCCCGGCGAGTTGTTCCAGCAGAAACCGATCGAAAGGCTTGTCGCTGTTGAACGACGCAATGACATAGTCGCGGTAGAGCCATTTGTTTTCGGCGTTGCTGATGATACCCGCATCATTATCCAGCCCCTGGACATCGACATATCCTGCATTGTCCAGCCAGTGACGACCCCATCGTTCGCCGAAATGAGGCGATTCCATCGACCGGCCCAGCAGCAGTTCATAAGCCTGGGGCGATTCATTCTGCACAAACGCGCGGATCTCGTCGGGTGAGGGAGGAAGTCCCAGCAGATCGAAGTAAACGCGACGAACCAGCGAATACTTGTCCGCGTCTTCTGCCAGTGTCAAACCCTTTCCATCTAGTCCCTGAATGACGAACGCATCGATCTCGTTGCGCACTCGGCTCGTATTGGCGACTTCGGGAACGTTGACACGAGCCAAAGGCTGAAACGACCAATGCTGTCGAGGTTCCGCAGCGACAACGAATCGAGATTCGTTGCACACGAACTCCATCACGAGCAGGCTCAGGAAAACAACGCTGTTCAATCGACAGAGAATCAACTCAAAACATCCTTCACCACATTGCCAGCGATATCTGTCAATCGATAATCACGACCACCATGCCGGTAAGTCAGTCGCGTATGCTCAATCCCCATCAGATGTAAAATCGTCGCATGAAAATCGTGGACGTGAACGGGCTTCTCAGTCGCCCGAATCCCATGCTCGTCGGTCGCCCCGTGAACGTAACCTCGCTTTACTCCCGCTCCCGCCAACCACGACGTAAAGCCCCAGTTGTGGTGTTCTCGTCCAGGTGCATCTGCCGTGTTGTTGAATGGAGTTCGGCCAAACTCGCTGGTCCAGACAACCAGCACATCGTCCATCATCCCTCGCTGCTTCAGATCCTTCAGTAACCCCGCGATTGGTTGATCAACCTGAGGAGCCAGTCGGCCGTGGTCAGCCATGGTTCCATGCGAATCCCAGTTGCCACTCGATCCCGTATGGATCAATTCGACAAACCTGACACCACGTTCGACCAGCCGTCTGGCCGCCAGGCACTGCCATCCGAAACCATCGTTTGTGCCTCGTTTCATGCCATACAGCGCCAGCGTTTCATCGGTCTCGCCGCTCATGTCCATTGCGGCGGGCATTTCCGTCTGCATGCCATGAGCGGTTTCAAACGCCTTGATTCGCGTCGCCAATTGCGGGTCATTCTGACGAGTCGCCAGATGAGCTTCATTGAACGATCGTAAGGCGTCCAGCTCCAGTTCCTGACGTCGTTCCGTGGGGACGCGACGAGTCAGATTGGCGACAGGTTCTGGGCCCGGCATCACTCGCGTTCCCTGATGAGCACCCGGCAGGAAGTCAGACGCCCAGACCTGAGTCCCCGCGTAAGGCATTTGAGGTGCCAAGACAAGAAACGACGGCAGGTTCTGGTTCGACGTCCCCAACCCGTAACTCATCCACGCACCAATGCTCGGACGCGCAAACGCGAACGAGCCCGTATGCATTCCCAGCGTCGCGTTGTAGTGATTGGAATGACTCGTATGCATCGAACGAATAAACGAAATGTCATCCGCCTGATTGGCGATGTGGGGGAACAAGTCACTGACTTCGATTCCGCTTTGCCCGCGTGGCGAAAACTTCCAGTCGGGCCGCTTGAGAAAAATCTTTTCGTAACCGGGCCGATTGCGAGTCTCCGGATGATCAAAGACCACTTGCTTTCCGTGGTCGGCAATCAATTGCGGCTTGGGATCGAACGAATCAACGTGCGATACCCCGCCACTCATGAACAAGAAGATGACCGACTTGGCCTTCGCCGGAAAATGAGGGTCACGCGGTGCGACGGGATTATCAGCATCCCCCTGGGTGCTGGGCGCAGAACGACCCGCATCAGATGCGAGAAGCTCACTCAAGAGGCCGGGCATCAACATCGAACCCGCGACGGCAGACTGCACGAACTGTCGGCGATTTCCGCAATGACAAGGATGTTTCATGATCTCAGTCCAGGTAAAGGAATTGATTGCTCGAAAGCAGAATCCGCGAACAGGCGGACCACAAGGCGAGTGGCTGGTCGGCCACCGGAGTCTCTGCAATCGCTCCTCTGTATTTTATCAGAAATGCGGTCGCCGCATCGCGTTCACTCTCCGTTGGCAAACGCTGAAACACGATCCGAAACAGTTCATTCAACCGACTGGCATCGTCCGACTGACCAAGGATTCGTTGAGCCACCTTTTCCGCCTGTCCGTGAAAGAACGGATCATTCAGGAAGTACAACGACTGAGTCGGCACGGTGGTAATCTGCCGCTGAGGTGTCGTCGCGTTCGGATCAGCACCATCGAATAGACCCATGAATGGCTGGCGGCGGTTACGAAGAGTCATCTGATACACGCTCCGCTTGTCAGTCTCTGCAACCCCCGTAAAGGGGACGTGCTGCGAGTACGACCAGCTCCCCGCCGGAGGAATTGGATACGCTCCTCCCGGACTGAGATCAATCTGCTGGCTTGCCACCAGCAGGCTGTCCCGCAGTTCTTCGGCACTCATCCGCTGCCGATCAAAATGCCAGTAAAGATGATTGTTCGGATCAACGGCCATCCCCTTCGCATGCCCTTCCATCGATGGTTCACCCGACGCCTGACGATACGTCGCGGACGTCAGGACAAGTCGATGCATCGCCTTGATGCTCCAGCCCGACTTGATGAATTGTTCCGCCAGCCAGTCGAGCAATTCGGGATGAGTCGCCAATTGGCCGCGAGTTCCGAAGTCGTTCGGTGTCTGCACCAAACCCTTTCCAAAATGATGCTGCCAGATCCGATTGACCATGACTCGCGCGGTCAAAGGATTAGCAGGATCGGTTACCCATTGAGCCAGTTGAAGACGTCCACTCCCCGCATCGGGTGGAAGCGTTTGCCCGCCGAATAATTCCAGCCAGCGCCGAGGAACTTCGTCACCCAGTTTCTCGGGATCACCACGCAGATGAAGTCGAGCATTCCCTGGCGTCCCTTCCATCACCGCATAGGCCACCTCGCGAGTTGGAGCATGCGCCGTCAATTCCGCTCGTCTCGCCGTCAATTCGGTCCGCTTCGAACTGGTCTCGGCCAGCAGTTTCAGCTTGGCCGAATAGTCGCCATCCCGCAGGTCAAAACTCCAACCGACGCCATCAGGCCCGCCGGGATGAGCATCCACAACCCGACCACTGATCCGAATCGCACCTTCGATGGGACTGACCCAGCCGATCGCAACAGGTCCATCCGGTGCCGGATGCACAAACACCGTCTGTGGTGCCAACTTGGTCCAGACCGGGATTGGCTCCTTCGTCGAATTGACCAGCACCGCCGGATTATCTCCGTTTCGCCAGGCATGCAGACCGGGCTTACCCATTAAGTCCCGGACCGGTTCCGGCAACAGGCCGGGACCACCTCGACCATCCAGAAATAACCAGGTCGTCGGATTCCCAAGTCGATCCGCATGCGGATTGGCCGCCAGAAAATCATTGACCACATCGGGAGCGAGACTCCATCGTCGCTGCATGCCACCAAGTTCGGCGATTTCCCATTCGATCAAGGTCGTATCGGCACCGTAGTTCGACTGAGGATCGATCGTCAACTGGATCATCTGGCCAATTTTCACATCGACGGAATCCAGCAATTGCCCCGGTGCCGATTCAAAGGTCTGAGCAGCTCCGTCGGCGATCACTCCACGAGCCAGTCCTCGAACAGGACTTGTCGCTGCGGATTTGAATTCCGCTGCCTGAGCCTGTTGGACATCGGCAAATTGTTTGAGTTCCGCGTCGATCGACGCCAACTGCCTGTCGTACGGCTCGACCGTCTTCGCCCATTCGCTGGGAGGAAGCAACGGAACCAGATCCCGAGGTTGCTGCTTCGCTTCACATCCAGGAAAGGCAAACTTTGTACTGTTCAGAATCCCATAGAGCGCATAGTAGTCGTTGTTCGAAATGGGATCATATTTATGATCATGGCAACGAGCACAGGCGATCGACAAACCGAGAAACGTCTTCCCCATCGTGTCGATCGTATCCTCAAACGTCAGATGCATGTGCTTGTCGCTGTCGTGGTCAAAGCGACGTGCGATCGCCAGAAATCCGGTACTGACCACCCCCGCAGCATATTGATCTGCCGGATCGTTGGCATGAATCAGGTCACCAGCAAGTTGCTCGCGAACGAACTGATCATAAGGGAGATCTCGATTCAGCGACTCAATCACCCAGTTTCGATAGCGCCAGGCCTGCGGGACCGGGTGATCCGTATTTTCACCCGCCGTATCGGCGTAGCGGACCAGGTCCAACCAGTGACGCCCCCATCGCTCGCCATGACGGGGTGATTCGAGCAACCGATTGATCAGCGACTCATAAGCGGCCGGCGACGAATCGGCCAGAAACGCCTCCACTTCCTGAAGTGTTGGAGGCAACCCGGTCAGGTCATAGGTAACTCGACGTATTAACGTCTGACGATCCGCCTCGGGCGATGCAGCCAGTCCTTCAGCAACCCGCCGGGCCTGGATAAATTGATCAATTTCATTTCCGCTCCAGGGAACATTTTCGACGGAAGGGACGGCGACGGGTTTCAAGGGCTGAAACGACCACCAATTCCGCAATTCCTTCTCAGTCATCCCCCCGCCGCGAACCGCTTCAACACGCGGATCATGAGCACCTCGTCGAACCCATTCGGTCAACAAAGCAATTTCCGCTTCGGGCAGTTTTCCACCTTCATCGAGTGGCGGCATCTTGAGATCATCGCTTTGGTAGCGAATCGCCTTGATCAGTAAGCTTTCGTCAACATTACCAGGCTTGATCGCCGGACCCGAATCGCCCCCCTTCTGCCAACCGGGCCGAGAATCCAGCGCCAAACCGTTTTGCGTCTTGCCCAGTTTGGAGGAATGGCACGCTTCACATCGCTTGATCAGCACCGGACGGATTTTCGCTTCAAAGAATTCATCATCGGTTTCCGCCTGAATCGGATTCACCGGGATAACGAAAAAAATCAGCGAACAGATGCCAGCCAGGAACACCAGCCGAATTCGCGTTCTTGCAAATACCGTATCGATCATCGTTCAGCCTTTCCCCGCAGCGACGGGAATTGCCAATCCGGAAATTGGATTAATCACTCCGCAACCTCTATCGTCGAGTACAACGCCACCAAAATCAATCCCCGCGACGTAATAACCAGTCGGGCTAGCCAGGGATGTCAATCCTCGGATTCTTCATCCAATTCCAGGCAAATGAAACAACGCTGCGGCACGCCGATTTTTCTTCATCTTCGCAATGTCTCAGTCTCATCATTCCAAATCTTCACGACCCCAATTTTGCACACGAAATACCGATTTAGTTGCGCGTCTTCGCTGTGGGTGATCCGTCCTGATTTCCCGGAAATAGATTCAGATGTAACGGTACGCATGATGCCACCATCTCGATGGCGATCAAAAAACGATATCCTCCATGGCTAAACTCTTACCCTTCGTTGCCTTCCATAACTTCTGTTCAAAATCTTCTCTTCCGTTCCGCCGTCATCACGCGTTGGAAATTTGGTGTCAAAGTTCGATCAAGTTCGACCGACTTCGACCATTCCCCATAATTCATAGGGTTTTCGCGATTGTTTTCCCGTTTTTAGAGGTGTTCGAGTTCGATCGAGTTCGACGCAGTTCGACCGACTTCGAATCCCAACGTTCCTCCCTTGTGCCCCGGGCGGCGTAAGTGCTCGAATTCTTCTCAAATTGTCTACTCTCAACTCAATCAAAACTACTCTCCGCCGCTTCGGCCCCTGGGACTCTTCTCACTTGACACCGCCGGCTCATGAAATATACAAATAGACGACAAATACAATACACGCAGCGACATCGATTGTAAATAGAAAACGAGGAATCCTTTCTTATCGTTTGGAAAGTGTTCAGGGAAATCGCGTTTGGCGAAATCCGAGCCCCGAAGGCGAAGAAAAGAGCGAAGAGTTTTAGCCACAGATGCACACAGATTCACACGGATCAATGCAAAACGGGAAATACGGGCAAACGAGTTTTTCAAATGGATTTCACGGGATGTATTCCTCTTGTATCCGATAACGAGCTTGTTTCATTGGTTAAATTTCTTCGCTTTCCGCCTCGGCGTGCCCGGGCGGGAGCAAATTTGGTGACCAGATATTGGGCCTCACCTCATTCAATGTCTTTCTTACGCTTTCCACATTGGCTTGCCCAAGTGGGAGCGAATTTGGTCCCCGCGACATCCAAGCGTCATGCCCCATCGCAGTGCGACGCCGGGAGACCTATGCACAACAAGGTCGGCTGACTAACCATCATTGATCTTGCTGGACATTCTCGCGAAACTGTGATCAGATCATCCAGGTGATTTCGACGATCATCTGACGGATGGGCGAGTCAGCTTTGAGGGGTGCAGCGATGCAGATTGGGATCTGCCCGACTGTCGATTTTGTGTTTAAATTGTTGTTTGGAAATCCCAAACACAGTCGGATTGCCATTCATTTTCTGAACGCCATCCTGCAACATCTGTTGAAGGTGAGCGAGTTGGTCTTCCTGAACCCCATCCAGGAACAAGAAACCGAGGATGATAAACTGTCGATTCTCGACATTCTCGCCACGGATGAACACGGTCGGAAGTTTATCATTGAGATGCAAACATCCGTCCCTGCCGGGATGGGGCAGCGACTGACATATTACACGGCGTGCCAGTATGTAGACCAGTTGTACCAGGGAAAAAATTACGCGTCACTGCGTCCCGTAATCAGTATTTGTGTCTTGACTGACCCGCTGTTTCGCAAAGTCCCGGAATTGCATTTGCATTTCGTGCTCAGGTCGGAATCCGGCGTGATTTTAACGGAAGATTTGCAAGTCCATGTTTTGCAGTTGTCAAACCTGCGGGTGAAAGAGGAGAATTTACGAGATGCGAGCCCTTTGGAACAATGGTCGTATTTTCTGTTGCGAGCGGAGACAATGACGATGGACGAGATTAAACGATTATTACCCGACGAAGTCTTCAGCGAGGCAGCAAGTGTTCTGGATGTCGTGGCCAAAACACCAGAGCAGCGCCGGCGCTATGAAGCTCGCCTGAAATTTCAACGTGACGAAGCGGCTCGTGCCATAACCAGCGAGGAAGCCCGCGAGCAAGGTCGCTTGGAAGGTCGCCTGGAAGGAATCGACGAGGGAATCGAAAAGGGAATTGTAAAAGGAATTGAAAGAGGTGAGCTTTTCGGTAGAATCAAGACGTTACAAGTGTTGGTTGGAGTCGGGGAATCAACTCGCGAGGAATTGTCCAACTATAACGATGAGCAGTTGACGACGTTGTTGGAACAACTTCGTGACCAGCTCCGCAATCGAAACGCCTGACGAAACTGTTGTGCGAGGGTCTCCCGACCCCGCACGAGCGATCGACCGAAGGTCTCCTCTTCGTCTTTCTTTCTTTTGATCGCAGCCACCCAATGAACACGCGAAGAAATCAAGAGGAGACCTTCGGTCAGCCCCATGTGCGAGGTCGGGAGACCTACGCACAACAAGGGCGTTCAATGTCGATGAAAATTTGAATTTCTTCGCTTTCCGCCTCGGCTTGCCCGGGCGGGAGCAAATTTGGTAACCAGATATTGGGCCACACCTCATTCACGTTCTTTCTTAAGCTTTCCACATTGGCTTGTCCAAGTGGGAGCGAATTTGGTCCCCGCGACATCCAAGCGTCATGCCCCATCATAGTGCGAGGTCGGGAAACCTACACACAACGAGATCGACTGTCTAACCGTCGTTGATCTTGTTGGACATTATAATCACTTACTCATGACGACTCTCTGCCGCTTCGGACCGGACCGTTCCCATCAAAAACCTCGCCCACGCTCTGGCACCTTCGAGAATGTCCGCGATGGGATCATGAATCCGGACGTGGAATCGCAAAATACATTTCGTGGTTCGGGTTGTCCCCACGCGTTTTGCCATGTAGGCTGAAATTGGTCGCGAATGTCATTTATTGACCAAGTTTACTTCTAACGCAGAGGGAATCAGAATACATGGCAAACCCAACTGTCTATATTGAGACAACGGTGGTTGGCCATTTGGCGATGCGTCTACAGCGTGATCCCATCGTAGCTGGACGTCAGCTCGCAACTCGCGAGTGGTGGAAAGAGGCGGCAGATCGATTCAGGCTGTTTGTTTCCGATCTCGTTATCGAAGAATGCCAAGCGGGGGACCCGGTTGCGTCTGCGGAACGACTGGAATTGATTCAGGGAATCGAAATCCTCCGTCCAACCGATCCTGTCAGAAGATTGGCAGCAAAACTCGTTGCTGAATTTGCCATCCCGGCGAGCGAACCACGCGATGCGTTTCACGTATCCATTGCAGCCGTCAACGGGATAGAATATCTGGCGACATGGAATTTCAAACACATTGCCAACGTGGCGACTCGAGATTCCATTGAACAGACTTGTCGTAACTT
>CAILLA010000260.1 GCA_903834925.1 uncultured Schlesneria sp. | reverse complement strand
CGAGCCTGAACAACTGGATCCACAGACCTCTTCGAGAATGCCATCCTTGGCCCCCTTTGAGCTAAGTCCATTAAATGAAAACACATCCGATCACAAAATGTACTCGCATTCAAAAGACGCGCAAAGTGCGTCTTGCACTCTTTTTCGCGGCTTGATTCATCGTCGGACTTGACTGGAGTTTCCGATGCCGAAACGAGATACCACTTGGAATCCTCAACATTCAGTCGCCATCTCGGATACCCTCCCAATCCATCGCTGCCGACAACTATCCTACGGAACAAAAGGTATCCGACAAAGAGCAGTAAAGCGGCAATGCCGCAAATCCAGATTGCATGGCCTCGACTTTGTTTCGAAAATTCTTCGCCCATCACAACGTCTCCCCGCCACGATTCGACCAGAGTCAAATCTATCGGTGGATGTCGAGATCGGGTAGCGCGTTCAGTAGAGCGTCAGTCCCGCTGCCTGTGACATTTTCGATGAACCGCAAATGAAGCGTGTTCAAGTTTTTGAGGACTCGAAGTTCCAACAGGGCGGCATCTGTAATCTGGGTTGCGGTGAGATCGAGACTGGACAGGTTCTCGAGATAACCAATCTCTTTAAGTCCCGCGTCAGTAATTTTCGTGCCGTCCACTTCCAGCGTCGTCAGATTCGGAAGATGTTTCAGTTCCTTTAGACCTCCGTCAGAGATCTTCGTATTCGTAAGGATCAATGTCGTCAGTTCGGGGAAATCCTTTAGCAATGCCAAGGTGTTGTTTGTAATCTTCTTATTTCCCCGGAAGTCGACTTCGAACACGGGCGAGCCGGGTGATTCTTCATCCTTGATGACCTTCCCCCCGAGTTTTTCGATCTTCGCAATCACAGTTGCCTCTTTGGAATCGACCGCAGCAGCCAACATGGTCGCCATCAGCGGTACGCCAACAACTAGGGGCAGGAAATGATTCGTACGCATTGTCCAGTCTCACTCTTGAGGAACTTGACGTTTTCAATATCGCCAAGGTTCCATGGGTTCATGGAGCGGAAACTCCTGGCGAACCGCTTGCCACGTCTCTCGAAGTCGTCCATTTGGGTGAGGACCCAATGAATTCCAAGGAAAAGGATCATCAAAGCCTGTCATCGGGGCATGGATATACTGACTGTCTTTTCTTCTGACAACATCAAGTTTTGGATGTCGCTTGGAACCAGATCGCCGCATTGATATCTATAGGCAAGCAAATCACTTATCGATTTTACGTGCGCTCTGGTAGAGGCTGGCAACCCGATTTCCATGAATGTTGAATTACCACCGGAAGAATTACGATCTTCCATCAGTCTGATTTCACGATCTGCTGTTGGCCGAGCCGCGACGCGATTTGGCCGTGTGTTGGGTGGATCGCCCTCGTTCCAGGCCGTTAGTCGATTCCTCCGCCAGCAACTTTGGGCCTGGCCAGTGATTTCGATCATCCTTTTCGGTGGTACTGGCTGGTGGGTCAACGAATCGATCGAAAACGCCATGCGCGAACAGCGTGTCGCCGATCTGACGGCAATGGTGGAAGCGAGTGTCTATGCCTTGGAAACCTGGATGGACGAGCAGCGGATCAATGCACAACTCTTCGCCGATGATGATCGTCTCCGGGAGCCTGTTGCAGAGTTGTTGCGATTATCCGACGGCACCGATGAAGTCGAGCGAAATCTGCTCCAGTGTAAGGCCCAGGAAGTCTTGCGCCGAAGATTGATGTCCCAACTGAAACTGGATGGTTATGTCGGATATTTTCTCGTCTCTCCAAGTGGGGTGGTTCTAGCCGCCGATCAAGATTCTCCCGTAGGAAAGTCTCTTGTTGGGTACCGTAAACAGATTTTTGACAATGCACTGAATTCTGAAAGCAAAAGTACCGTATCTACGCCGTTTTCAAGTCCTCTCTTATTGAAGGATGAAAATGGTGAGCTACGGACGAATTTGCCGAGTATGTTTGCCGTGGCTGTTATTCGCGATGACGCCGACAAACCGTTAGCATCACTGGGATTGCGGATTCGACCTGAAAGTAAATTCACGGAAATCCTGCAAGTCGTTCGGTTCGGAAAATCAGGTGAAACGTACGCCTTCGACCAAAACGGGTTGTTATTAAGTCAGAGCCGATTCGACGATCAATTGAAGCAGGTCGGACTGCTTACTGATCAGCCGAATTCCCGCTCGATTCTGACGCTTGAACTGCGTGATCCCCAAGTCAATATGATTGCCGGAGAACGACCTCAATTGCGCCGAGCGGATCAGCCGTTGACACGACTGGCGGCAAATGCGATCGAACGAAAGTCGGGTCACGATGCGAACGGATATCGAGACTATCGCGGTGTGCCATCAGTCGGAGCATGGCGCTGGGTGGAAAAATATGACATGGGGGTCGGGACAGAAATGGATGTGGCGGAAGCATTTCGCCCCGCTTATATGCTGCGCCGTGCCTTCAGGCTCTTGATGGCCCTTCTGGCATTGAGTGCAATCTGCATCTTTCTGGCCATGCTTTTTATCAACCAGCAGCAGAAGGTCCTGCAAGCGACGACGCTTGCCGCGAAACAGCTTGGTCAGTACTCACTGGAAAAAAAGCTTGGTGCCGGTGGTATGGGGACTGTTTACAAGGCGAGGCATGCGATGCTGCGTCGACCCACTGCGGTCAAATTGCTGGATCTCGACAAAATGTCACCGAAAGCAATTACACGTTTTGAACGGGAAGTTCAGCTCACCAGTACATTGACTCACCCCAACACGGTTGCAATCTTCGATTTTGGACGAACACCCGAAGGGATCTTTTATTATGCAATGGAATATCTCGATGGAATGAACCTGGAGGATCTCGTTCAGCGATTTGGGCCGGTTAACGAAGCAAGATCAGTTTACCTCCTTAAACAGATTTGTGGATCTCTGTCCGAGGCGCATGCTGGGGGTCTCGTACATCGCGATATCAAGCCAGCCAACATCTTTCTGACTTTTCGCGGCGGTCTTTACGATTTCGTCAAAGTGCTCGATTTCGGGCTCGTTAAGGCGCTTGATGATGAGAGCGGCGCAAATCTAACAAATCCCAACGCGATGACAGGAACACCTTTGTATATGCCACCCGAAGCGGTGATTCAGACAGAAAGTATTGATGCCCGAGCCGACGTTTATGCCATAGGAGCGGTTGGCTACTTCCTGCTGACGGGTACGAGCGTCTTTCCAATCGGGCCGGTCATGGAAGTTTGCATGAAGCACGTCAGTCAAACGCCAGAATCCCTTTCGAAACGACTTGGTAAACCTATTTCACCAGATCTCGAAAGCTTGATCTTGCGTTGTTTGTCGAAACCGCGTGAAAGTCGTCCCAATGACGCACAGTCACTGCTGTGCGAGCTAGAAGCCTGTCACATCATCGGTACATGGACATCAACGGATGCCCACGAGTGGTGGCTGGCAAACGAGAAAAGCCCGAAATTGATGCCGACCGAAACGTTGTCTGCGACAGAGTCCACGGTTTCGAAATCTCTCTCTGCAGCATCGGAAATGACCGTCATTATTCCGTTTCAGAGCCCCGAGCAGTCGAAACGTTGATGTCAACGGCATCATCGGCGGAATTCCATCAATGTGCGTTCGGGCCATCCTTATTTAACCAATGAGGTTTTCTGCGCTTAACAATCGTGATCGAATTCCCTGCGGAATTGTGGTAAACGTCGTCCATAAACGATCGGATCAAAAGCAGGCCACGTCCACTCGGTTTGAGAAAGTTCTGGGGATCTCTTGGATCTGGAATCGAGTCGATATCGAAACCCGGTCCCTCATCGACAATCACGAATCGAACGTCGATCGGAGTGAACTTACACGAGACCTGGATTCGGCGACTGCGGTACGGTTCGGCATTTTGCCGAGCAAGAATCATCTGTTCAAAAGCGTCGTCGTCTCGTGATCGGAGTTCGGAACTAATTTCGAGATTTCCGTGGATCATCGCGTTGACAAGAGACTCTTCGAGGGCCACGCCGATTCGCGTCAGTTCCTGATCGTCAAATGCGCCGCATGATTGTCCGATTTCCTGCAGTTCAGCAACGACGGCAGAGATCAGCTCTCGATCATTCGAAAGGCGAAATTCCAGGTCATGACTGACAAGGCAGCGCGTCAATCGCTCGCGGACTTTTCGACGTGTTGATGCGGTCAGCACAGTTCTGACGACATCTTGTAAACGCGTTTTGACCGATTGTTTTGGGATATAACTGGCTGCTCCTGCGGTGATGGCCTGAACTGCGACCTCTTCGCTTCCAAACGCAGTCAGAATGACGAATGGGTTTGTGGGAAAGCGTTGACGAACGACAGACAAAAGGGCCAGGCCATCCATATTTGGCATCTGAAGATCACTCAGGATCAGATCAAACGGACCTTGTGTTTCCAGAAAACGAATGGCTTCGAGGCCGTCGCTGGCTTCGACAACTGATGCATTAAATGCCTTCTTCAAGAGGTCGCCGATAATTTGCCGCGCGAGACTTGAGTCATCCACGACCAGAAAACGTGTCATCCCGTAATCCCTCGACTTCGTTGCGATTATTTCTTCGCAGTATCGTCGGCGACTTTCTTCTGGACGTCAACGGTTTCGGCGTTGACGGTCTTGGCAACCTTTTCAGACAGCTTTTTCGCCAGTAGACCGCTCGGGTCGCAACCGGCAGCGACCGAAACAATTTTTCCTCCCTTGGCAATCAGAAAATTGGTGGGCATGGTCTTGGTTTCGAAGACATTCCACGCATCCCCTTTCGTGTCGACCGAATAAAGCATATTGAGCTTCTTTTCTTTGACATAGGCTGCAACTTTAGTATCGGGTTCACGGAAGATGGCAACGGAGGTCAGGCCGAGGTCCTTATAACCTTCGTGCATCGCTTGAAAGTACGCCAACTCCTTATCGCAGCCGGAACAGCCGCAAGTCAGCCGAACCAGTACTGGACCTTTCGCAGTCAGTTCGGCCAGGCTGATCTCTTTGCCGGATGAATCTTTGAACTTGAAGTCAGGTGCCTGCGTGCCGATATCAACCTTCTTTGTGACGGGCTCTGGTGTTTTTGCTGGCTCTTCTGCATTCGTCAAGTTGCCCATGAACAGCAGAACTGATGCCAACAAGAGTGAACGAATCATTCAAGCATCCTCGAAACAAATGATCGAATTTCAGATCGACGAATGCAGGACACCATATCTCGCATCCACAACAGCTTATACTTTAACCCGCTCTGCCTCGCGTTTCCAGCGTAATGTGGTAAACCCTGATCGATCTCCTTTCCTTTTAAGAGACGTTCCATGTTTAAGTTGTTAAAGATCATCGTTTCGATTACGGCATTTTCATTGATCGCAGATAAGTCCGTCATTGGGGACGATGTGCCGCTGACAAGGATTACGTTTGGTTCATGTGCCAAACAGGATAAACCGCAACCAATCTGGGACGCCGTGGTCGATTTGAAACCACAGTTATTCATCTTCTTAGGCGACAACATCTATGGCGATTCTGTCGACATGGACGTCTTAAGAGCGAAATACACATTGCTTGCGAATCAGCCTGGTTTTCAAAAACTCAAGCAAACGTGTCCGGTTGTGGGAACGTGGGACGATCATGATTTCGGTGCGAATGACGCCGGTGCCGAGTACCCGATGAAGCGAGAAGCTCAGCAGGTGTTTCTCGATTTTTTTGAAGTCTCGAAAGACGATCCTCGTCGTCGGCAGGAAGGTGTCTATTCGTCAAGCGTTTACGGTCCGCTGGGCAAGCGGGTGCAATTAATTCTGCTCGACACACGATACTTTCGCAGCCCGCTGGTCAGTGGGTACAAACCGGGAGAACCCGGTGAAGGCTATCGCGGAATTTATGCTCCCAATACCGACCCCAATTCAACGATTCTTGGGGAAACGCAGTGGCGATGGCTGGAACAACAATTAAAAGTTCCCGCAGAACTGAGGATTATTGGCTCGAGCATCCAACTGATCCCGAATGAGCACGGGTATGAAATGTGGGAAAACTTTCCGCACGAGCGTGTGCGGTTTTTAAAACTCCTTCGAGAAACAAAAGCGAACGGGGTCGTGGTTTTGAGCGGAGACCGACACCTCGCGGAAATCTCAAGGATCGAAGACAATGCGGAAAATGGTATCGGTTACCCGTTGTTCGACGTGACCAGCAGCAGCCTTAACGCCCCGAGTGGTAATTTTTCCAAGGCGGGAACCCGATTCGTGAATCAGGTCAATTCTCACCGCGTCGGTCTTCAATATTTTGACACGAACTTCGGATCGATCCTGATCGACTGGGAACAGCCCGACCCTGTTGTTCGGTTGCAGGTCCGGGATGAAAAGGGTGATGTCGTCCTGCAACAAAGATTGTTTCTCAGCCAACTGCGACAAGGATCAAAGTAAGAGGTCAAGGAAATGTCCTGCTGGGGAACGCCGTGACTTTTCCTCGAGGTCACGAGGGCGAACGAAAAAAGCTTGTGCCACTGTGTGACCGTACCCGGTCACACAGTACTGTAGGAGTTCAAAAGGGGCAGCCACTGCGTCGGAGAAGACTCCGATGTAGTGGCACATCAAGTTCGCACCGTTGAGAAAATTCAACGCGGTGGCCGTTGAGGATCAAGAACAACAACGGTATCAGCGGTCAGATCACCTAATCGTTGCCAGTGGGGTGTGAAGGCGATCAGCAAGACGCCAGGCAGCCATGTCATCAAAAAGACGCTGTCAATGTAAACCAGTAATTCCCGGGCAAACGCTCGCAACACGCCACATGGACGTAACGTTGTCCGTAAAGTACGGATTCCGCACAGCCATTTACCCGGTGTAATTCCCCAGATCCCTTGCATGACACTCAGGACCAGAATTCCGGCGATCCACATTCCGATAATGGAAAGTGACACGATGAAAACCAGGTTTTTGATTCCCATTAATGCCGATTGTTGTTCAATCTTTGCGTGGGAATCCGCCACTACAGAAGTCCAGAACACCGAAGGAAAAACGGTAATGACCAAATCAATCGCGCGTGCGACTGCTCGACGCAAAATTGATGCTTGAGTCATGGTTCGCTTTCCAAAAAGGTAATCTGATCGGCGATGGATTTTCATTAACCATGTGGTTCCGAGAACTAGCATTCCGATGCTCAGCAGATAACAAAACAAGAGTCCAAAAAGTTTGAGAACCGCTCGCAGCCGTTCCGAAAGGGGTACGCCAGTTGTCACTTGCTGGAATGTCGATTGATCGATCGAAAGCAGCCGCAAATCATCGGTGATCAGATATCCGGATTCGCCCCCGACAACTCCAAAGCTCTGCATTTCCGGGGCGAATGGGGGAGTCGTACATAACCAACTGCCGTTCTGATAGTGATACTGCTGAACGGCGCTCGCGTTGTAAGGGGACGTCAGACTGTGTCCCCATAACTCGCCCTTGATTAACGTCACCTCCCACGAATTACCCCAGTTGTTCGGAATGGGTGTCGTTTTCCAGCCTGAAGAATTTTTCGGCAGATTCGTGCCAATTGGTTGTGGTAGCGGTGGCAGGTCGTCCGCCCCGAGAGCCGAAGCAGGATCTGAAGCTGAAACCAAACTGAGTCCCTCTCGGAACTGAATCGTCTGGTTCTCGGAATAGAACATGAACGTTCGCTTCTGGTCGGAGACGATTCGCAGTTCGGATGGGAACCATGGCGATGGTGCCGCTAATGCTGGCACATCAACCAAACCTTCTTCGACCCATTCGCCATTCTGGAACGTGAGTACTGAGAAAACATCAGAACGACTTCTGTCGATCACGGCCAAATGGCCGTCATAATGGAATGGTTTCGTGGGCTGTTGCAACTGGCGAGTTGGATATCGCAGAATGACCTTGTCTCCTTCGATCCGATAAACGACGTTTTCGGAAACGCCCCATAACTGATCGTCAATCACGATCATCCCCAACGGCGTCGGAGAAAGTGTGATTTTGGTTTCTCGCATTTTCCCTGTTTTCCGGTCAAATGCGACGAGACGGGACGAGACGCTACGGGCTGTCATGTTTCCACGGGCTGGAGCGATACCTGGAACTTGAGGTGGACCTGCCAACACCAAAGCCCAAACCTCACCTTTCCAAATGAACGAGCTTCCCGGCATGACGGTGACGCTCGCAAGACTTCCAAATCCCGCTCGCCCCAGCTGATGAGCAATTGAACTGTTGTACCAAAGCCCGAATGGGACCAGAAAGTTGATGGCCACTTGAAACGCAATCGCCGCAATGGTCATTAAGACCATCTGAAAGATAAAACGTCCCCCGTAGGGAGGAGCTTCAAATTCGACTCGCTCTTGATGAATTGGCAGTTGTGACATGATGTCTCGGAAGTGTTGTAAGCAACCTTGGCAAACACGGACCAGACGATTCAGGAAGTCGAAAGAGACTTTCTGTCTTGCGATCGAATATCATTGCGGCTTGATTTCCGTAACGCAATCGGCGGGCAGAAAAGATGGACTATTTACGTATTGGCGTTTCCATCAGTCAGCCGATAACCTAATCTTTCCCGAGAAATGCTTTTGGGGCAGTCTGGTTCTGTCAACAATTGGCGGAACGAAGGCAACAAAGTCCCTCGATTCATGGAATTGGGTTGGCGTTTTTCGGTGACGCTCGGTTAACCTTAGTGGATCGGCTGCGGTTAATCAGGAAACCCGTTGGGTGAAAGCGAGATCTGATCCGAAGTCACGGTGTGAAATGATCCAACAGAGTGCAGGCGATTCGGTAATGCAGGGTGTTCCGGTATTGACGGCAGTAGAACTGGCTATCGGAACGGAACTGCTGGAGACCGAGCAGGTTCTGGCTGACGAACTACAAAGCGATAATCCCTACGTAAGCGATATTCTTCAGCATTCAACACGTTTTCGTGGAAAACGATTGCGACCCATGTTGTTGTTGCTGACGGCAAAAGCGTCGGGCGGAATTCGTCCGGATCACAAAGTCCTGGCCGCAGTCGTGGAAATGATTCATCTGGCGACGCTTGTTCACGACGATGTCCTCGACGATGCCGAAACCCGCCGTCATGTCGCGACGGTCAATGCTCGCTGGAACAATGAAACAAGCGTGTTGTTTGGTGACTATCTTTTCACACATTCATTCCATCTGGCCAGTAGCCTCGAAACGACCTATGCCTGCAGACGGATTGGTCGGGCAACGAATATCGTCTGCGAAGGTGAGCTTTCTCAGATTAAAGAACGCGGAAACCTTGATCTTTCTGAGGAAGCGTACTTCAAAATCATTGACGGAAAGACGGCCGAATTGACGGCGCTTTGCGGTCATCTCGGTGCCCTTTATGCCAAAGCAGAACCGGCGATTGTGACAGCGATGGAACAATACGGTCGTTCGCTGGGTCTCGCGTTCCAGATTGCCGACGACGTGCTCGATCTGATGGGTAACGAAGGAAAGACGGGCAAGTCCCTGGGAAGTGATCTGCAAAAACAGAAGCTGACATTGCCATTGATCCGATTGCTGAATACTGCCTCAGACGCTGATGCCGCCGCGATTCGACAGTTTCTCGCCCATCCTGACGAGACGACTCGCGATCGCCTGGCCCCTTACTTCGAACACAGCGATGCATTCCAATATACGCATCAAAAAGCCAAGAGTCTGGCAAGCGATGCACGTCGACAACTTGAGCTGCTGCCAATGACCCCTGCTCGGCGGATTCTGGCAGAGATCGCGGAATTCGCAGTCCAACGATCGTTCTAAGCGTTCAACCCGGTCAACAGCGAAACTCGGGGTGCCACGGTCTTGGAGTCTTATGGGCTGCAACTTGACACAATGAGTCAAGTTGCAGGATTTCCGCAAAAGTAGCCATCATCGCTCCGCGAGATGAGCATGCGTCGGAAACGATTCAATCGTTGCCGACGCATCGGGATATAGATTCCCGTTTGAATTTCTGATTTGAGACCAAGCGGATTGGAATTTGGCAGGTTCTCGAACAACGCTCATCACGCGGAGAGGTTGTCAGTTTTTGTAGTGTGGGCTTTAGCCCGCAAAAGATGTTGTGTCGCACGGGCTGAAGCCCATGCGACGGGTTGTGGCTTACCATTCTCAACTGACAAAAACTG
>CAILLA010000259.1 GCA_903834925.1 uncultured Schlesneria sp. | reverse complement strand
TGTGCCACTGAATGACCGTCTTCGGTCACTCAGTGTCTTACAATTGCTAGTTTACAGGTCGAAGACACTGCGTCGGAGAAGACTCCGATGCAGTGGCACGTCACGTCGGTATCGTTTTGGAAAATCCTTCACGGCGTTGCCTGAAGGGACTCAAACGAAATTTGGTTTTGTCGAGGCGGAATGAATAATCCGTACCGTCACGTTACATTGACTGTTTGATCGCTGGTTGGACATTTTTAGGCGATTGAAGATCTGTGAACTTTCATCGGCGGCTGGAAGCCTCCGCTACAGGTACATAGAGTTTGGCCTTTGAATTGTTGCGGGGTTATTCACGATGAGATCCGATCCAAATCGACTTCGAGTTCATCCACTTGGGCGTCGCGAGTTTCTGTTCGATGCGGCGTCTGGACTCGGTTCTTTGGCGCTGGCTTCTCTATTGGTTGGCGAGGGACGGATTCACGCCAGCGATGAACTGAAATCTCCGATTCGTCCGTTGATCCGGCCTGAGGCTCCGCTTGCTCAACGATCTGCTCATTTTACTCCTCGTGCTTCTCGTGTGCTGATGATTTTCTGCTCGGGAGCACTCAGTCATGTCGACAGTTTTGATTACAAACCAGAACTGATCAAACGCGATGGTCAGCCGTTGCCCGGTGCCGATAAACTCGTCACGTTTCAGGGTGAACAAGGGAGTCTTGTCGCGCCGCAATGGGCGTTCAAGCCGCGCGGTGAGTCGGGCAAGATGATTTCTGACCTGCTGCCGAATCTGGCCGATATGGCCGACGAGATGTGTTTTATTCATTCGATGACCGCGAAGAGTAATACTCACGGGCCTGCCGAGAATCAGATGAGTACCGGATACACTCTGGATGGTTTCCCGAGTATCGGTGCGTGGGTCAGTTACGCGCTGGGAAGCGAGTCGGCAGATCTCCCCAGCTTTGTGGCGATCCCTGATCCACGCGGGGTTCCTCAAGCGGCGTCGAACAATTGGAATAGTGCGTTCCTTCCGGCAGTGTTTCAGGGGACTCCGTTTAATGCGGACAAGCCGATTGCCAACCTGTCGCGTCCACCAGAAATCTCGGACGCGACGGAAGCAGCAACACTTGGCTTTCTCAAACGGATGAACGCTCGTCATCTGGAGCAGCATCAGGGGGACTCGAACCTGGCCGCTCGGATTGCCAGTTACGAACTGGCGGGTCGGTTGCAACTACGGGCTGCGGAGGTTTCGGAGTTGTCGAAAGAGAGCAAAGAGACACAGTCGTTATACGGTATGCTCGACACGAATCCGCTCAAAGCGGGGTTCGGACGGAATTGTCTGCTTGCCCGGCGGTTATTAGAGCGAGGCGTTCGCTTTGTGCAACTGTTCAATGGTTCGTACGCGATGGGCGAAGGGGTGGGGAACTGGGACGGTCATAAGACCTTGAAATCTCAGTATGAAGTTCATGCACCGATTCTCGATCAGCCCGCTGCCGCACTGCTTAAGGATCTGAAGCGGACGGGGTTACTGGAGGATACATTGGTCGTCGGGGTGACGGAGTTCGGTCGGATGCCAACGTTTCAAAAGGGAGCCAGTGGTCGCGATCATAACCCGAAAGGGTTCACCTGCTGGCTGGCCGGAGCAGGCGTCAAGCGAGCCTTCAGTTACGGTGCGACCGATGATTTCGGGCACACAGCGGTTACTCAACCGACAACGATCTATGACCTGCACGCGACGGTCCTGCATCTCTTGGGGTTGGACCACGAACGGCTGTCGTTCTACCACAACGGAATCGAGCGTCGGCTGACCGACGTTCACGGGCATGTTCTGCACCAGATATTGACGTAACAGTGAATTTGGGCGTAATCGTAATTGGCGGGGGGCGCTCCTTGCCCTTCGCCCCGGCGTTGCTGAAACGTTAGCCCGACACGCAAGCGAGGGACACCAAAGCAAGACCCTCGCTTGCGCGTCGGGCTAACGAATAATCCACCCTAATCACGATCAAAATCGCGTTCGATGACGGATCGCGTCTTTACAGTCCGAACAGTCGTTTCAGCGCGTTGATCAACCCATGCGGGGTTCCTTCGCGAGCTTCGACCTTGAGTGCTTCCAGTGGTGGATGCAGTAACTTGTTGACGATCCGTTCGACGGTTCGTTCGATTTGTTCCCGGTCTTTTTCGTTCAGGTGAGAGAGCTTATTGAACAGGCGATCGAGTTCATCTCGACTGACGCCATGCCAGTCCTGCATCAGGCGGGAGACGACTTCACCGCTGGCCCGATGATAGTACTCCGCCATGAATTTGGCGGTCTCTTCGTCAATGATTCCACGTGCCTTATCGATTTCGCGGACACGTGATTTGCGGTTTTCTTCACAGGTTTTTTTGAGGCTGTCGATGTCATACAGGAAGACACTATCCAGTTTGCCGACTTCGGTATCGAAATCGCGAGGCGCACCCAG
The DNA here is from genome assembly GCA_903834925.1 of uncultured Schlesneria sp. Lineage (GTDB taxonomy): Bacteria > Planctomycetota > Planctomycetia > Planctomycetales > Planctomycetaceae > Schlesneria. The sequence goes on along the minus strand of CAILLA010000259.1, from coordinate 32,884 downwards.
ATCGAGGATGAATGCTGTTCGGCCAGGATTGGCGGTGCGGACTTGTTTGAAAAGTTTCGCATCGACGATCGGTTTGTCTGCACCGGTTGTGCTGACGATCACATCGGCCTGACCTAGCCACTTATTGAGATCGGACCAGGGAGCAGTTCGTCCACCCCATTCGGCAGCGACTTTGGCCGCTCGTTCGGGGCTTCGATTGACGACGACGATGTCGCAAACTCCTTCGTCCTTCAGATACCTCAGGGTCTCTTCCGCCATTTCACCGGCCCCAATCACCAGGACCAGTTTGTCGGCGAAATGATCAAAAATACTTTTCGCAAAGTCACCCACCGCGACACTGGCAATCGAAACCTTTCCTTCCGCCAAGCGTGTTTCGGTACGGACTCGACTGGAGGTTCGGATCGCCCCTTGGAACAGCGCGTGGGCCATGGAACCACACGAACCTTGAGCTTCGGCGACACGATAGGCTTCACGAACCTGGTTCACGATCTGTGGTTCACCCAGCACCATGCTATCGAGAGACGAGATCACTTCGAACAGGTGCCTGACCGCTTCCGATCCAGTTGCAGCTCGCAGTTCACCGACAAACTCATCCAGCGGAAGATCGTGAAATTCCGAAAGGAATTGTGCGAGCAGCGGTGGAGTCAGCGGTTCGGCATCCGAAGGACGAGCGACGTACAATTCGACGCGATTGCATGTCGAAAGGACGACCGATTCCGTTCCTGGAAAACGATCTTTCAGCCGAGCGTACGCGGCCACCAATCGTTCAGGCGTGGCAAATGCCAACCGCTCGCGAATCGCCAGTGGTGTCGTCTGATGCGTGCAGTAAAGAGCGAGCAAATTCACGGTGCCCGTCCTTCCACTGCTGCTTCTGGGGTGGTAGCAGGCGCCGAACCGTGGATCGACCGCATCCCGACAGCGGCGGTCAGCATCTGCAGACCAAGCATCGTCACAAGCAAAAAGCCGCAGGCCCATGCCGTAAGCATCGCCACCTGCCGTCCTGGTGACCGTTTTTGTGTGAGCAACCAGACGAACAGGACTCCCATCAACGCACCGGTGATTGCTCCTCCGATAACGACCGGATCGGTCCAAGTCATCGGCAATTCGCCCCCTTTGGCGAAAATTGAGAGGCCAAACCCGGTCGCAATCCCAAACGTCTGGAACGGGACCGCTGCCAGTATGGCCCATCGATTCAATCGTTCGATCAATTCCAGGTTCGGCAACTTCACCGCACCGTTCGCCATCAGCCTCTGTTTAAGACGTCGATGCTGCCACAAATAGAGCAGGCTTAAGACAAAACCAAGCAAGACAAATGTCGTCCCCAGCCCCAGCATTGAAGCATGCAGCATCTTCCAATTGCGGTGATAATCGAGCCGATAGCTGGGTGAGTCTGTCACAAATCGAGACGTGATCACCAGTGTCAGAATGACTGGCCAGATCACGAGACCCATTGCTAGTTCGCCGTCGGCCAGGGTCACAAATAAATAGACGAGAACGGCCAACCAGGCGACGACCAGCAGCCAGTCATGAGCGGAACTCAGTAGTGGAGGTAAATGGGCCTGCTTGGATCGGTGAAGCAGATAAAACGTGTGTGCGACCAATCCGGCGACGGCGAGCAGTAGCGAGATGATTCGGGTCAGTGCGTGCCGCCGCTTTAACTGACTCAGTTCGCAAGCGAACGCCAGCGCATAGCTTGCCAGAAAACAAACGACCGTCGTTTTCAACATGATCCCATTGGCCGATCGAAATAGCCTGAAATATACAGGAAACGCGTGAGCATTCAAACCTTGCTGAATGATAGTACCGGGAACTGCAACTCAACGCTGTCGTGATTGGGAGATGTCAAAACGGCTGTTCAGCCGATATCGATGCGGGATTCGTGTGAGGCATCGCCGTTTGGGTTGCAGGGACTGCCTTTGCTGTGACAATATGGAGTTTCCGGTTTTGAATCTTAACGACATCTCGAAACGACGTTGAAAAGCGCATTTCTACCGCACTATGCCTAAAACACTCCTTGAATACGCCGACCTTTTAGACGAAAGAAAGCTCCTTTGGCCCGCACCTCCGAAGGTTGAGGTTGTCAATGCGACCCCATCCATGAAGCCGCTCGAAGGGATCCGTGCGGTGACATGGTCGATCTATGGGACGTTGTTACGCATCACAGATGGCGAGCTTCTGTTTCAACATCCTCAGGCGATCCGAATGGAAGTGGCGATCGAAAAGACCATCCACGAATTTAATATGTGGAACAGCATGACGCGGCGACCGGGAAAGCCTGCGGACCTGTTGTTGCCCAAGTATGGAAATATTCTCGAAGATGCACGACTTAGATCGAGCAATCGGAAAGGAGACGTTCCCGAGATCGATTCGGGCACGATCTGGAGGACGCTGCTTGGGCTGCTCGACAAGAAAGAGTATCGATACGACGAATCGCTTTATGGTGGCCTGAATGAGCTGGCACAGAAAGTCGCCTACTTTTTTCATAGTTCGTTACAAGGGACGGAAGCGGCTCCGGGGGCGTTAACGACAATGACGATGTTGAGCGAGGCGGGATATCGTCAGGCCGCGCTGGCAGATGGGCAATGCTTCACACTGGTGCAATTGACTCGAGCCCTGCGGGCTCAAGAAAGCCTCCCGTATCTGGAGGCGTTAATGCCCGAGAATTTGAATACGTTGTCCTATGAATGGGGCGTACGTAAACCGTCCGTATCGCTGTATGCACAAGCGATACTTCGCTTCAAGGAAATCGGGCTTGAGCCGAACCAGATCCTTCATGTCGGGACACGCATCCGTGACGACCTGGCTGTGGCCAAGTCCTATGGATTCCGTACGGTTCTATACGCTGGCGACAAGACCAGCCTGCAGGCGACGGGTGCTGACCTGAAGAATCCAGAAACTAAGCCTGACAGGCTCGTTACTGAGCTGGCTCAATTACGGAATATCTTGCAGGCATGAAACGGAATCAGGTCACTTCGGTGACTTGGACCGCATCACGACATGATTAATCACTTGAACCCCGGCAATTTCGTTGACGAGTTCAATCAGATCGACTCCGTCGTCATTCGCTTCTAACAATCCTTCCAGACAAATCCCTTGTGGGCATTGATGCACCTTGAGATTCGCAAATCGAAGGCCTGGTCGAGCTTGCAAGGTTCGCTGAATCAGGCACTCCAGGTCATGCGGCCCATCATGACGCAGGGGCGGAGAGGGGGCCGAGGAAATGTCGGCGGAGCTTATGTCGGACAAAGTTTCAGAGCGTTGTGTCATCCGAGTCTTCCTTGTGTTGAAGGATGAAATCACTCCCTAGCACTGATTCCAAGTCTACTCCGCCGATTTCGAAAACCGAAACATTTTCCTGGCCGGACAACCAATTTCAACGAAATTGTTCGCTAATTCGTTGTCAAGACTTAAAGTTCGGGTTGTGTGCCACTGCATCGGAGTCTTCGGAGACGCAGTGTCTTCCATCATTTCCAGACAACCGAAGAGCACTGGGTGACCGAAGACGGTCATCCAGTGGCACCAGAATATTCAGATTGGAAAACGCACTGGAAGGTTTACGCTGGATTGATTCAGTTCAGATGAGGCAGAATCAGTTGCGTGCGGATTTTGTATCCGGCTTCGTTCGGGTGCAGCTTATCTTCAACGAAAATATCGGTACGGGGTATCCCGTCAGGTCCAAGCATCGCGTCAAACAGATCCACGAAGCCGAGGTTTGATCCTGATGTGCAGTAATCCTTGATCAGTCGATTCGCCTCTTTCTGCTTTTCCGCTTGCGACCATCGAGCAGGACTTGCATTGATGCCCAGGTACACGATCCTGGTTTCCGGTAACCTTGAGCGGACTTTGGCGACGTAGGTTTTGAAGTCGGCAAATACTTGCGCAGGGGATTTGCCATTGTTGAGATCGTTCCCACCCGCCTGGATCAGGATCAACTTGGGTTTGTAAGGAAAGACGATCTGATCGGCGAAAAAGATATTGTCGGCCAGCGTCGAACCGCCGAAGCCTCGGTTAAAGACGGTATGCTGTGGAAAGTCTTGAGCGAGCGTCGTCCACAAACGGATGCTTGAGGCCCCGGCGAAGAGGATCGCTCCTGATGGTGGTGGCTTGATTTTGTCGGCAGCTTGGAAGGCAAGAATTTCGTTATCAAATTTGTAGGGACCATCGATTGGTCGCCAGAGCCATCGCAATGAGTCCGGTAGCGTTGTCCCCGCGTGGTTACCATTGTGACCGCCATGCCCCCAGACAGTTTTGACATCGTATTTCGCGTATTGGAGTGACGATTCCATTTCAAGGTTCGCCAGCCACCAGTTTCCGTGTTCATTGTTAATGTCGTGGTCCCCATCCTGAAGGAAGACACGGATCGGCTTGCGTGGCGTCTTGCGGATTAACGCCTGGTAATTGTGGCCACCTCGGATATTGGTAAAACTTCCGATGTGGCTGAGGACTTTGCGGAAGACATCAGGTCGTTCCCAGGCGACGGTCCAGGCACAAATCCCACCCGATGAAGCACCGCAGATGGCTCGTTGGACGGGGTCCTTTGTCAGATTGTAGTTCTTCGCGACCTCGGGCAGGATTTCGTCAATGATCAACTTCGAGTACTGATCGCTGAGCGTGTCATATTCGAAGCTGCGATTATTGGCTTGCCACCGCACTTCCGGAAGCTTGTCGCCACGATGTCCGGGGTCGATGAAGATTCCGATGATCGGCGGAATCTCTTTCTTGTGGATCAGGTTGTCGAAGACAACGGGGGCTCGATATTCCCCGGTTTTATTGACATAAGCATGACCATCCTGAAAAACCATCACGGCGGTCGGCTTCGCGGCGTCATATTGTGCGGGAACGTAGATGTAGTAGTCTCGAACCGTTCCCTCAAACACGTTGCTCGTCCAAGAATGCTTGGTCACTTTCCCCTCGGGCACACCCGCAACAGGGTTAGAGTCGGGGCCAAGCTCATATTTTTGAGGTTCAGGCGGCCTTTCTGATTGGGCAGACAGCGTCGAAACGAACATCAATGGCAACAGTAAACAGGCAGTGAGCAAGCGCACGGCAAAGACTCCAACAAGAGTTTTTACGAAAAATCCACCAGGATGCGATACGATAAGACTCTGACGATCACTGCGGTAGTGATAAGGCTCAACAGCCGGAAACCGTAGTCGTCTCCAGCGACTTCTTCCATCGGTCGAACATCTCGACGTCCTTCTTCAGATACTCAAGCGACTGGAATGGTGAATCCAGCTCGCTGACCACCAGTTTTGTGAATCCATGTTCTGCGAGCCGCGTCATGACGTGGTTTGCCATTTCCTCGCTGAAATGGACTGGCTGATGTTCTTCGTCGCCGGGTTGATAGCCGGGAAGATGGACGTGCTGAAGCTTGCTGGCCCACTTCTTTAGAAAGAGTTCGACGTGTTCCATCAATGTTGCAAAGGGCGCGTCATTTAACGTGAATTTCCATAAATGTTCGACATCCAATGTCAGGCCGGGGCTTCGTTCGGCCCATTGTGCAAATCGGTCCAGGTCAAGCACGTGATTCTCAATCGCCAGATCGAGCTTGGGATCGAGCTTGAGCAGTGCTTCGTGGTATCGATCAAACATCGGTTGGTGAATGACCATCGCAGTACAGTTCAATCGACGGTAAAGCGTCACGGCAGAGCGGAGCGCCTCATCAGGGATCGGTCCGCTATTGGGGAAATGTAACGCATATCGAAAAGGGTAATGGCTCGCCAGATCGGCGATCTCATCCTCGTTTGCGAGCAAGTCTGCGTCCAGCCAGAATTCCGCAGCTTGAAAGCCGGCAGCGAGAGCTGTTTCGAACGCTGGCCGATGGGGTTTAAATTTCGTCGCCAACGTCAACATGTCGTATCCAGATAAACGATGATTCAATTCAAAAAAGGGCTTTTTGTTTGCAGGGATCACATTCATGCCGAGCCTGATGCAACATGAAGAACGCACATTTTAACACAGCAGATATCCCTGGAAGAAGTGGGTGAGAATCGAATGAATCAGGCATGGCTGACACGTCGGTTTTCGAGAGAGATTCAACGCCAATTCATTTTTATGAATTTTCTCGCAGGATTCGACTAGCATCGAAATGTCACATACGCTATGTTCCAAAACACCCTCGCATTCCTTTAGATGAGAAATGCTTGGCCCCAGCAATCAGAAGGACAAGGAGGTCCGCATGAGCTCAGGGAATATTTCGAGAACCGGCTTGCGCCGACCTCAATGTGACGTTCAAATCCGCTGGATGATCCGACGGGATATGCCCGAGGTCCTCGATATCGAGCGACTCAGTTTTGAGTTCGCCTGGACCGAAGAGGACTTTCTTTGTTGCTTGCGGCAGCGCAACTGCATTGGCATGGTTGCCGAACGGCAAGAACGCATCGTCGGCTTCATGATCTACGAATTGCTGAAGTCGCAGCTTCACGTCCTGAATTTCGCCGTTGCTCCGTGGTCGCGTCGTCAAGGCGTCGGTCGCCAGATGGTCGAAAAACTTGTCAATAAACTGTCACAGCAGCGTCGTGAGGAAATCACTCTCGAAGTTCGTGAAACCAACCTCGCCGCACAACTGTTCTTCAAGCAACAGGGTCTGAGTGCCAGTTCAGTGCTTCGAGGCCATTACGAAGATACCGACGAAGACGCTTATGTGATGTCCTATAATCTCTACCCTTGTGATGAGCAGATCATTCCATTCGCAACGCGGAAGAGAGTAAATGGACCAGATTCTGACGCCGAAGCAGCTTGATTGGTGCCGGCAGGTTTCACTTGCCGCATGGCAAGAGTCCCATCGTCTCCGGAAAGCCTGCCATCAGGTTCAGGTTTTGAATCGCAACTCCCGATGCCCCTTTTATCAGGTTGTCGAGGCATGCGACGATGACGATTCGACCTTTGACCACTCGCACGGTGATGTCGCAAAAGTTCGTGTAGGTGCAGTCCTTCGTAGCGGGTAAATGATCAACGACACGAATGAACGGCTTGCCTTCATAGAATCGCCGATATTCCGCCAACAATTCTTCCTGCGTGACGGGTCGAGTCGGCTTGGCGTAAATCGTTGCCAGGATTCCACGGTCCATCGGAACCAGATGTGGCGTAAACAGGACTTCAACGCTTTTTCCAGAAGCCGTTGAAAGAACTTGCTCGATCTCTGGCATGTGCCGATGAGTCCCCACGCTGTAGGCCGAGAAGTTTTCGTTACATTCCGCAAACAGGGTATTCAATTTCGGAGTTCGCCCCGCACCACTGACGCCACTTTTGGCGTCGATGATGATCCCAGTCGGTTCGACAAATCCGCCACAAAGGGCCGGGGCTAAAGCCAGGATTGAAGTGCTTGTATAGCAACCAGGGTTTGCCACGAGATTGGCCGGTTTGATCCGATCGGCGAATAATTCTGGTAATCCGTATGGGGTTGTAGCCAATCGAGCGGGGTCGGTATGCACATGCCCATACCATTGAGCATAGACATCGGGATCGGTCAGTCGATAATCGGCGCTCAAGTCGATCACGCGGCAACCCGCTGCGAGATATTCTGGGACAACGGCCATACTTGCGACGTGCGGCAAAGCACAGAAGACGTACTCGGCTCTACTGGCAACTTCCGACGGTTTCAAGTCTTCGCAGCGAATATCGATTCGCCCCGTCAGGCTCGGGTGAACGGCTGAAACATGCGGAGATCCCTCTTGTCGAGACGTCAGCGCAGTGAGTTTCACTTCCGGGTGATTCACGATGATCCGAATGAGTTCAAGAGCCGTGTAACCGGTCGCTCCAAGAATGCCGACGTTGATCATTGTTATCGAATTCTTTCCTGAAAATGGTCATGCTTTGGGCCGCCAGAGTATTCTCGCTGACACGATCACTCCGAACAAGGTTCGACAGCCGATCAACAAACGAAGAACCAAGAACGAAGAACTAAGAACGCTTTTTCGGCCTCAGTCTTACCGTCAGACGATCAATCTGAAATTCCAGCCCGACCGGATCGAACAGGAGTTTGAAAAACTCATTCGCAGTTGCTTTTTTAACGTCAATCTGGACTTTTTGTTCGAGATCAACCCCGGCCGCTTTCAGTTCGTCCGGGTCGTAATCAAAGCTGACTGCTGATTCTTCGAGTTTCTTGATCAATGCACTGAGGGGAACTCGTTCGGCTTTCAGTGTGAATAATTGTTTTTGCAACGGTTGTGGCATTTCGATTTTGACCGGACTATTCACACCTTCGCCCCGCAAAAAGGCTGCGACTGCTTCGTGTTCTTCCAATAACCCCTTGACGGAAATCTCCGTTTTCCAAACTTCGGCTTCAAGTTGCGGAAAGCGATCTCGAATCTGCTCGATGACTTCCGCTGGTTTTTGTTTTGGATGATGTTTCCGTTCCAGCACAACAACGTCCGGAACTGGAATCAGTTCGATCGCCTCTCCCTTTTCGATCCAACGAAACGTCAAATCGAATTGAATCAGGATGACGGATATTGCTTCAACGATTGTGATGTCTGGCAAGACCAAACCGGCCCATAAGTCGTGCGGGATGATCTGTCCGTTTGAAACGGTTAAATGAACCGAGTGTGCAAACTTCTCCAGAATCGCTCGTGGTGATTCCAGATCTTCGGATTCAAAGTTTTGCCGTCGCATCAGCTCCGATCGGCGTGGCTTGGGAACAGACAATTCTTTCGATTGCAATTCGAGTTCTCGAAGTTCAATCAGAGTTCGCAACCGTTTTGTCGCGGGTTTGGGTCCGAAAAAAACGATGTTTTCGGGGATTGTGGTGTCGCCACCGACCTGCCTGGCAATGCCTCTCAGGCCAGTTCTAAGCGAAACATTGTTCACGTCGATCGGAACTTCGATCGACGGGTCCAACCTTCGATCAAGTACGATTGAGATTCGCCGGTCTAACGCGACTTCTTTCAGTAGATGACGAAATTCGACGCTCGACCAGCTTCCCGAGAACGGGCGGTCCAATTCCTGACGAAAATTTGTCCCCGTCAACCAATTTGTTGGTCCAGAATCCTTCGACGGGGGTTCAATCTGGGTAAGTGATCCAACAACCAGCAAAAGGGCAAAAGGAACAAACACGTCCAAATCTCCGTTGTTTTGGTTCGAGAAAAATTCCCGCGTGGCGAACGCCATATACCAATGTTACCATAACGTCGCCCGAATTCTGGGTTTGCTCCGCAAAATCCGAGATCCAAAATTTGGTCACATCGGGTTTTGTGGCAACTGATCACGGATCGATCATCTGTTTGAAAACTTTGAATACTTCCGCTGATTTAATCGCTTTGTGATTTGCTGGAAAACTGCGTCGATTTCACCCTTAATAAGAAGAGCCGCCACATCATGCTTCCGACACACGCCGTCGGCATCGACTTGGGAACGACTTATTCCTGTATCGCCTACTTGAATGAGCATGGCGAGCCGATTTCGATTCCAAACAAAGATGGTGAACTGTCGACCCCGTCTGCTGTGCTGTTCGATGGAAACGATGTCATTGTCGGTACCGAGGCGATGCGAAATTCGATCCGACATTCGGATCGAGTTGTCGTCCACGCCAAACGCTATATGGGCAATCCTTCTCATCGCTGGAAGATCGCCGGAAAAAGTTATTCTCCGGTCGACATCAGCACGTATATTCTCAAGTCGATGCTCGATTCGGCACGAGAAAAAATTGGTCCCGTCAAGAGTGCTGTCATTACTGTTCCCGCCCAGTTCAGCGACGTTCAGCGTCAGGCAACGGCTGAAGCGGGTAAACGAGCCGGACTGACGAATGTCGATATTATCAATGAACCAGTTGCCGCAGCATTGTGTTTCGTGCTGGGAACCGAAGGGATCTGGTTCACGGAGCTTGCAACATCACAGACAGTTATGGTCGTCGATCTGGGTGGTGGTACTTTCGACCTGTCGCTCGTCAAATACCAGAAGAATGAAGTCAGTGTGCTCGCCAGCGGTGGCGATCTGCATCTGGGTGGTCTCGACTGGAATAAGGCTCTCGAAGTCGCCATTGGAAAACAGTTTCAAAAGGAGTTTGGTATCGATCCGATGAAGGATCGTGAAAGCGCCCAGGCACTGGCATTGGAAGCCGAACAAACGAAACGAAGCCTGTCAGTACGCCCTAAAGCGGCTCTGACCGTCGCTTCAGGAGGTCAACGGAAGACGTATCAGGTCGAGGTGGAACAGTTCGAACGACTCACGAAAGATCTCGTTGATCGTATGGAAAGGCTGACTCTCGGTCTGTTGGAAGAACGTAAGATGGGCTGGGCCAAGGTTGACGTGGTATTGACGACCGGCGGTTCTTCACGAATGCCGATGGTCCGGTCGATGCTCAAACGATTGAGCGGACGAACACTCAATACGTCACTCTCTCCTGATCAATCGATCGCGCATGGTGCGACCTACTACGCGGGAATGCTGCTGACGAACAGTACCTTTGCCAAGTCGATTCTCAATCCCACCGCAGCAGCACGACTGGCCCAATTCAAACAAAAAAGCACGAATGCCCGTGCTTTCGGTATCTTGATTCGAGATCACGAAACCGGAGGGCGTATCCCTCACTACATACTTCCGGCACATACGCCGCTTCCGACGTCGGTCTCACAAATCTATGGCACGGTCAAGGAAAATCAGCGTCGAGTCCATCTGCGAATCGTGGAAAGCGGTACTGCCGCAGATGCAGCGTATGTTGAACTTGGAACATGCATGATCGAACCTTTGCCAGAGAACCTTCCCGAAGGGACTGAGATTGAGGTCACAATTACCTACGACGAGCAGGCCCGAGTTCATGTCGGGGCGAAAGTGCTGGCGACCGGGCAGGAAACTCAAACAGAAATCATTCGTCCCGAAAACCTTGTTGTCAGCCCGTTGAACGAAGAAGCGGAAGTTGCCGATGTCAAAGTTAAATCCGAGCCTTCGATAAGGCCGATTCCATCAGCTTCATCCACAGCGCCAGCCGCCCCAGCGCCTCAGCCAAAAGCGATGGTTAAGCCGAGTGTTCCCACGAATCCCACTGCGGCACCAAAATCTGGAATTCCGCGCTCGTCGAGTCTTGAAAATTCAATTCAGCCGATTCCGCTTTGCAATCAATGTGGCGAGCCGATCGATGCGAAGGGAAAATGTCCCAGCTGTGATTCCACGCCCGCGTCCGTCAAACCCACAGTAAAACCGGGTACTCCAGGTCGGCCAGCAACTGGTATGGCGAAGATCTCTTCAAGCACCTCGAACAAGTCGGCCACTTTGCCCGCAGTTCCCAAGAAGCCTTCAACATCAATTTCCACATCGCAAAATCTTTCATACGATGACGATTCCATCGTCGATTTGCTTGCAGAGCCTGTGGAACCATCCAAACCGGCGTCAAACCAGGTTGCGTCGTCAACTCAATCGCCTGTGAAAGCCAAAATCAAACCACCACCAATCCCCGCGAGTGGTGCCGCGCAAATCAAGCTGATTCCGGGAAACCCATCGGAGTCATCCAAGAAGGAGCAGCAAGACGACAGCGCGTTCTGGGAAGCGGTTGGTCAATAGTCAGGCATCGGAATCGTCGCGAATCGTGGGCCATGCAATGCTCGCGAGAGCGAGGCTGGCCTGATGAAACGACAAAAGGTGTAGGGCAACCCTGTTGCCTTATGGAGGGAACGTTAGCCGAAACTTAGGGTGCCACGGTCTTGGAGTCTTCGACAAGGCCGTGTCTTTTTAGGGGTCGATAACGTGTTCGAAGAGCACGGCCTTACCGAAGACGGTAAAACCGTGGCACCCTTTTCGTGGATGATGCCTCTTGTCCGAATATCCGGTCGTACTTCCAATTATTCAGTCGTTCTAACCTCGACCACGGTTTTCTCTTCCGCAATACGCGGTTTGGTAAGCAACAAATATGCCGAGAGCAGGGTTAGCGGGATGACGATTGACCAGTATGGAATGCTGACATAGGTCCACCAATGACCATCGTCTTCTTCATTCTCTCCGACGTCAAACCCCATCCATCGCCACTGCCATTTGACCGTCGATAAGTCGATGATTCCTGACTTCATTGTCTGCCATGCTGGAAAGTTGGGTCCCGCTACCGCAAGCTTTAAGTCGGGATGTTTCTTGAAAAATTTTTCGGGATCACAACCATCTCGAATCAAACCGAATGAACCATCGGCTGAGAACCAAATATGCATCGAGTACGTTCCCGTCGCATAACTCACGGTGTCTGTCACAAATGGACTTCTCACCCATCCCGCAGTAACCATGCACGCCATCACCAATAATACTATGCCGATCCTTCGTTGCCACGACTTGAAGAAGTCGTCCACATTTCACTCCCTTTCGACAGGCAAACCTGAGCGGACTTCCCGCCGGGCCGCTAATTCCATGCGTTTACCTGCTTCGCAGCTCAGCAGGAGCTTCGCCATCCCAATGGTGACGTCCCCAAGTTCACGCGATAATGTCCCGAATGACATGGCCATGCACGTCGGTCAGACGTCGATCGATTCCGTTATGACGGAACGTCAGCTTCGTATGGTCGATACCAAGCAGATGAAGCATGGTTGCATGGATGTCATAGACCTGAGTCGGATTGGCTCGGTCGAGTGGCTTATAACCCCACTCGTCGCTGAGGCCGTATGTTGTGCCGCCCCGAATCCCTCCACCTGCCAGCCAGTTCGTGAAGACGAATGGATTGTGGTCGCGTCCTTTGCCTCCCTGAGCACACGGCATGCGACCGAATTCCGTCGTCCAGTGAATGATCGTGTCTTCGAGCATGCCGCGTTGCTTTAGATCCGCAATCAGCGCCGCTGCCCCATGGGACATTCCTAAAGCGAGAGGACCATGATCGCGAGAGATGTCTTCGTGTGAGTCCCAGTTTCGACGAGGGAATCCGTTGTCACATCCTGACCAGATCTGAACGAAGCGCACTCCACGTTCCAGCAGTCGCCGCGCGATCAGACATTTCCGACCGAAAATGTCAGTCTCTTCGACCGCGTTAATCTCCTTGGGGAATTCTCCCAGGCCGTGATCGAGTCCATACATCTTGAGGATGTGTTTCGGTTCACCCGAAATATCCATTGCCTCGGGTGCGGCCAACTGCATGCGCGCGGCGAGTTCATAGGATTTGATTCGCGCCTCCAGCCGGCTGTCGCCCGGCCTGGTTTCCGCATGCCGACGATTCAGTCGGTTCATGACTTGCAGCCCATCGGCGTCAGAGGCTTTTGTCACGATTCCTTCACGAGACGGAAACAAATCCTCGATCGGGTTGGTGGCACCGGGGCGAATGAGTGTTCCCTGGTGACGAGCCGGCAGGAATGCAGAATCCCAATTCTTTTGACCATTCGAAGGGAAGCCTCGATGATCGGGCATCACGATGAATGTCGGCAGGTTGTCATTCATACTCCCCAAGCCATAGCTGACCCAGGCACCCATGCCGGGGAAGCCAGGCATTTGAAAGCCGGTCGCTTGCAGCAACGTGGCCGAACTGTGAACTCCGGTCTTGCCGACAAGATTGTGAACGAAGGCCATTTCGTCGACGACGGCTCCTAACGGAGCACTGACATCGGAAAGTTGCTTTCCACATTGACCGTATGACTGCCATTTCCAGGGTGAGGCAAACGTCGCACCGTGGCCGTTCTGGAACAGTTCCACCTTTTCACCGGGGTCCCAAGGCTGGCCATCCCGCTTGATGAGCTCCGGCTTAAGGTCGTAAAGGTCGATATGGCTGGCAGCACCCGCCATAAAAAGCTGGACAACACGAGTCGCTTTCGGAGGAACGTGCAGAACTTCCAGCACGCCATCATGAATTTGATGACCAATGGCCGACGATTCCGCTCCCGCCAAAGTTTCATCGCGACCCAGCAAACTGGCCAACGCCAGACCGCCCAATCCTCCACCGTATTGCCAAAGCAGATCACGACGAGAAAGCATGGGTTAATCAATCACGAAATTGAAAATGGAGAACAACCGTAGCATGGGCTTCAGCCCGTGCAAAAAAGATCTGCGCAGACACGAAGTCCACCTTACAAAAACGAACCATGACCTATGCAGGCGGTCAACCTGCAAGATCAATGATTCAAAATATAAGATCCTGCCACCGGATATGCGAGGTAAATCATCGCAATGATCACTCCGGAAGCGACTGCGGCGCGCAGGCGAAATTCTTTCCCGATGAATCGGATGAGCAGAAAGTCACACGCAAGAAGAATCGGCGCCGCAAGGACGAAGAGATACCAGTAATTGACGAAAAAATCGCTCTGCTGAATCAAAAAAACATGGCTGCTTGTGACGACGGCACCCGGTTTGTCAAGCTCTTGTTTCACTCGGGGAACGATCAAGTACCACCATCCAGAAACAACCAGAAACGCTAGAAAATGCACGACAATCGTTGCTGCTGCCACTGTCGACGCCCAGCGCCCTCGAAACGATGTTGCTGATTCAGCGTCGGATGTCTCGGCACCAAGTTGGAACGATGCATTGTGACTCATGACTGATTCCTGCTTTAGATGGTGAGATGGGATGTGAGTCCTATGCTAACAATTTCAGACAGGAATGCTAACAATTTCAGATAGAAATGTCTTAGGTGCCTTAAGCTGGCGTCGGTTCCACACGTGTGGTTCTTAACCGAGTCTATCAACGCTTCCACGCGGCTACTCTACGATTCACAGTTTCAGGTGGTTTCGATAGTATCCAACGCTCGTCTTTTTTGGGCGCAAATTCCTGCGTAATTCCTTTTCGGGAAATTCATTTATGCTTCTCCTTGCATTAGATGCTTTTGTTCTGATGGTCCTCCTGAAGACGATCACCGACGAAGAAGTGGAATTCTGGACTGCAGTTCTGATTGCGTTGGGAACATCGATTGGTACGTCAGTCTTAGCAACAGTACTGGTCGAACCGATGGGATTATTGGGTGTTGTCCTTGCGTTATTGATCTCAACAATAATCCTGGCAATCGCAGTGTCCAGGTTATGTGGTGTAGAAATCAAGCGAGCCATCGCGATTGCAGGTGGGTTCATGCTGTTTCACGTCGGATTGCAGGTAGGCATGTATCTGATATTTGACCGTGACTAACGCTGTTGTGCGAGCAGTCGTTCTGCGAATCGTCTTCCGATCCCGCAGCGCGTTCTGTTGTGCGAGCGTCTCCCGACCCCGCACTTCCTCGACCGAAGGTCTCCGTCGCTTTAACCAGGCGAGCCGGGTAGCGTAAGCTCTTGGACTCTTCGTTCCGATTCATTCTGCTGTAATTCCGCCCACAAAAAAACTTATGTAAAGGTTCGAGCGAGTTCGCGCGACTTCGACCATTCCTCGTAATTCGTAGGGTGTTGTCCATTTTTCCATCGTTATAAAGTTCACCCGACTTCGCGTGACTTCGACCGAGTTCGATTAGCTTCGTGTTTTCGAACTTTCGTGTTTTCGTGATTGGGTTTCATCGTTTCTTCACGATTGGAATGTGCTCATGAAATGGCCTAGATCACTTCCGACGCTAACAGCGTCGGCCACATAGCCGATGCTGTCAGCATCGGAGTGGACCAGACCACGCCGCTGTTCGATCCTACGAAAAGAAAATCTGGAACTCCGAACACGGATCGAGGAATTGACATCACAATTAAATTACAGGGCCATAGATTCGAAGGAGCGTGAGATCGCCGAACAAATCGGTGCGCAAGTATAAGCTGTAAAGCCCGAAATTCTGGCGGAAGGTCGGCGCGTCAAAGCGGCTGCGACAGCCATTTCTGACCGCCTGCAAGGGATAATGCAGATGCGCAAGGCGTTACGCAAGTCGGATGGCGTCAGCCTGGATGATATCGGCGCCCGGATGGCTGGCAAAAATGCTCTTGCACGGAATTTAAGCTGGCAAATCGCAAGTGTGGGCCGCTGTACAAAAAAAGCCAGGCGCGACTATGTCGTGCCTGGCATAAAAATTCCTGATGAACTGTGGACATTGTTGGTCAGGCCGCTGAGGCCAAGCGACGTCGACGCCAAGCCGCAAGGCCGAGTCCGGCGATCCCCATCAATGACAGGGCCATTGAGCCTGGTTCAGGAACTGAAGCGGCATCAAGAGAAACTCCGTCAAGCAGAACGAACGGAGGAAGTCCGTCGGGGCCGCCAAGCGACAGAAAGTTCAAGATGTTATGAGCGCCATCGTAGGTAAAAGTAAAGCTCTCTTTTGTCCAGGGTTGAAAGCCAGCGTCTGGATTGTTCACCAAGGATGTTGTTTGATGGGAATTCCCAAGACTGACCTGAAGTTGCTCGGTCGTGGCGCCGTGATAGCTATTTTGCTGTGCTGCCGCCCATTCGAAGGAAACCACATATTGGTGGCCTGCGGTCATTCCGTTAATGGCCTGTGAAATTCCTGAGCCTCGATAGCTCGAAGAAGCATCCAGTGCCACGTAGTATCCACCATTTGAACTTCCTGTCAGGCCGTTGGCGCTTCCATTGCCAGGCCCATGCAGTGAGAAATTATCGTTGAATCGGATGTCGCGCGATCCTGTTGTATCAGCTGTTTTCGGATTCATGAGAAACGCGAGAAGACCGCTGGAACCGGGGCCAACAGACCAATTGTCGAGTTTCGTGTACCCACCCGTCCCGGTGTCGTTGAGCTGGGATGGAAGCCCGCTGACTCCCCCAGAGGTGTATCCGCCAGTAAATGACTGAAAGTCGCCGTTCAACACGAGATTGTTGGCACTGGCAGTACCGATTGCTAGAACCATTGTTGAAATTAAAGCTAACGCGGATTTCCTGAACTTCATCGAAAATAACCCCAAAACAACTTCGAGCCAATGAATAGTTTAAAAGAGGAAACTCATGCCGTGCTCGCTGGACATGGGTTGCCTCGAGAAAGTGTCGCGCCGAAATATTGAAATCATTTGAACTAGTCGTTGCTTTATTAGAACAACTTATTTTTTGTACAAATCATCCAACATCCGCTGAAAGAAACTCTTAAGCGAGTCGAGTTTGGAGCCAGCGATTGACTCAATCTCGACCGCTCGTTCTAGGCACTTCAAACGCGGTTTCCAGTCGATTTTTCCATTCAAGAAAAAGAATTCCTGAAAAACAGAAGCGGCACAAAAATCGAACAAACTCCAAGGACGCAACTTTTTTTGGCGTTCGTTGACAATAACGGACCAACTAGTCTGCAAGTGTTCAGAAACGCTTACCGCTTGGCGAACCGGACAAAGGATGCGTTCCGCGATTTTTCGGAAGTGTTTTCCGATACCAATATTGGAATGGTGTTATTCGTCTGGTGATGTCAGGGTTTCGCCGACAAGAGTGAAACGGAGTTTGTCCCCAGGCTTGTCGGTGCTGCGCCCGTTGAATCCTGTGAAAAAGTGGAGTTCCCAGTGACCAATGACAACTCGTCTTGTGAATTATTGGTTGTTTTGATATTCGTCCGTTTTACTTTTTAACGGGCAACGTGGACTGAACATATACTGCGTCGCCGGACACGTGCCCGGTCAAGACGGGCCGCAACTTTATCGTTCTCGCAGAGAATCGGCGATGAAACAACTCCTGCAATGCGGCATTGTGTTTTCTGTCGTCGCATCTTTGTTGTTAACGTGCGGATGCATCGGTCTCAGCATCGGCGGCAAAGTTGTGAATGAGAATCCGGAAACGGAAAGACGGTTGGGCGAACTGGAATCCCGTGTCTCGAACCTGGAACAGACGCTTACTCCTCGGCCGAATTGATGGTCAAAGTGCGTTCCGTCGGTTTCCTTGAAGTTCGTCTTTGTTGTCGGCCGTTACGCGGTGCGGGACGAAATGGGACTTATGGGACTCATCTGTCAGTAGGTATCCAGCGGGAGGTTCCGCCTGGGTTGGTGCGAAGAATTGGGGGACTGACTTCGCCCGCGTCAGGTAGGAATTGCCGTCGACTGTGTATCGAAGCGTACGTTTGCAACCAGTCCACACCGCTCCGTTGTGGTTTCGTCACGACAGATGTTGATTTCTGGCAACATCGACTGTTCGCAAACATTGACACGAACTGCCGATTTGCGTCCTGTCGTGACGGTTACGCGCAAGAATCAACCTTCCGTGAATCGCGGCATCCGGTTTGCAAACCGGTTACGTGTCACGATCCGTTTCATGATTAATATGTTGCAGGCTTTACGAGGTCAGAATGTCATCTCAACGCTTCGGACTTTCCGGGAAATCACTTGCGGAACTCGCACTCGTTGTCTCGCAGGTCGCTCCCAGCATGTTAGATGACATCAGCGCTCCCGCATCAGAATCACTACGCGGATTCTGGCAAAGCAATCGCTTGCTTCAAAGGCAATGGATGAATGAGTTGGATGACGAGACAAATGCAAGGCCACAGGATATTGAGTTATTTGAACAGCTTGCACCTCGCCTCTTTACCAGCGAGATTCTCGTCCGAACGTTTAGCACTTTGCTGGCTTCATTGGATACAAGACTGGGGACCGACGATTTAACGCGTGTTGCTCGCAACGTTGTCGGCGGCCTGCTGCAGATTCGACTGACGGTCCTTTCGCGGCTATTGGCCGTTCCTGAGATTGATCGTGATCGAGTGCTGAAAATTGATCGATTGCGTCGTCGATGTGATCGGTGGACTGATCTGCTCGTTGGCACAATTGCGATTCGGAGCAATTGTTTTGAATTCGCGTTCGATCCTGATCGAGCACGCGATTTCGGTGAAGAAGCGATGTTTGCAGACACCGAGGTCCGATCGAGGCCGTTTGAGCATCTCGTTTCGGCGGGTTTGCGAGTCACCTTCTTGCAACACCTTTCGAACGAGGCCTTTGATGAACCCGAGTTTTTGATCCTCACTCAATCGATTCTATCTAGTATTCCTCGGCATGCCTTACACCGTGACGGATCACTGCGTACTTCGCTGGAACGACGGATCTATACGTCCTATCGTTGAGTCCAATCCGTCACGTTGCGCCCCGTCGGTAACAGATCACCGCCAGAACGGTGCAGACTCCAATCGTCAAGTAAAAAAACGTTCCATCCGCAGGTCGAATTGGTTCGATCGAATCGGATCGTTTAGGGCGAGTCGGTTCGTCGTCAGCCTCCGTCTCGACTTCGTGTATCGGAATCATAGTTTCCACGGAGTCGAATTCGGGCAATTCCCCAGTTCCCTCGTCCGGTTCGATCGTCGTCCTGGTTGAATGAGACGAAACCGCGAAGGAAACGACTCGGTCTGATCGCAAGCGAGAGAATTCAAAATCTGTCGAATTTGGAACGGAAGTCCCTGATGAGTCTTCGGCGGCAGTTCTTTGATCGAAGGGGTCAGGATCAGCGTCGGTTGATCGTTCGTTGGTGGGCTCGGCAGGTCCGAGTGAAACGCTACGATTCGCCATGACGACAGCGTCATGTGGTGCAGTCCCTGTCGATCGACTGACCGACCGAAAGTCGTCACGAACGCTTGCTGGCGACCCCAAAGTCGCCGTTTCCGGAGCATGATTTCCGGGCTCTGCCGATGTTGCCGAAGATTTCTTCTCACGACGAAAGAATGCTGACCAGTTGCGGTTCTTACGAGTCAACACCTTCAATTCTTTTTCCGGAGAATTCGAGGCGGGGACGACGTCGGAAGATGCAGGAAAGTCGGTCTCGGTCATGTTTTGATCTGTCTGGTTCTGTTCGTCCGAACCAGATTGATCTGCAATTCGATTCGCTTCTAACTGGCCATCGATCCTTCGGATCAGGTCGATCGGTCGATCTTCGTCCGGCGAGTAATCGAGTTGAGCAGCGTCACCAACTTTTTGTGCCAATAAGGCCGCTACTTTTGCCTGTTGAAGTTGGCCAATTTCGATCAAGCGATTGGCACGTGAAAGCAGCGAGTCTACCCGGGACCGTTCCTCAAGCATCGTGACGCTACGTTGCGGCAGTGATTGCGCCTGCTGAGCATCGTCTGAAAGCGCCGCATTCAATCGATCTAACGGGGAGTCTGTTCCGTCTGCTGGATTGTCCAAGGGTTTGGATTTCGGTTCGGCGAAGTCGACCGTTTCGAATGTTGAAGGACCTTCATTCGACCCCTGTTCCGGTCGGATGAAGCGGGTTGTTAACCGGGACAACGGTGATTTTGGCCTGGTCTCAGCCCAGGCGAAATCTTCGGTCGCTTCTGCTTGCCCTGCGTCGTCGCTTTTAATCGCGACGTTGGCAGCGACCGCAGGTTCAGCGACTTTTTCCTTCGTTGCCGTTGCCGACTGCGAAGCTTTGGTGGACCAACGAACCGGCGGCACCTGTTGCCAAAGCGACTTCATCGAGGGTCTTGCCGACGTGCAGCCATTTTCGTTGGCAACTACGAACAACAGGAACAGGATGAACGCCACTCGGTATCGATGAAATACGTCAGCCTTAAAGGATGTTGATTGATCTGCCAAAGCAACTCGTCCGAAAAAGCTTGCGCGAGCGAAGGATCAATCATGAATATCGACCACAACGACTTTTTGGCTGAACGAAAAATGAGTCAAGAAACGAACGCACGCCGCGAACCGGCAATGATTGCCGACTTCGGTTCGCATCCACTTCGGCAATTCCGCCGAGATACGCGTGACGCCGCTCGAAGCCTCGACTAAACTTCTTTGCCTTGCAGAAATTTCTGCCGGACGCATCGCCGATGCGTGTACATCCTTCCCTCGAAAATCGCTGTTCTTATGTCTTCACGCGATACGATCCTGGCGGCCGTTCGTCGACAACTGCCGCAGTCTTCCCCGTTGCCTGATCTCGACGGTCGGTGGATTTCTTACTCCGATCCGTTTGCTCAATTCGCCTCTGTGCTGGAAATGATTGGCGGCCGATGTATCCGGGTTGCTTCCGAATCGGAAATCGCCCGCGAACTGGCTACTCTTCCACAGTTTGCATCGGCAAAACAAGTCTTGTCACTGGTCCCTACTGCTTTGTCCGGCACGGTGACGATGGAACAGGTTGATGATCCTCATCAATTATTCGACATCGACTTTGCTTTGATGCCAGGTGGAGTTGCTGTCGCCGAAAACGCCGCCATCTGGGTCAGCGACGAACATGTCAAACATCGAGTGATCTACTTTCTATGCCAGCATCTGGCTTTGGTGATTCAATCGAGCGATCTGGTTCACAACATGTATCAGGCGTACGAGCGACTGAACGTGACAGCCTCACCTTACGGTGGTTTCATCGCAGGGCCGTCGAAAACCGCCGACATCGAACAATCACTGGTGATCGGGGCACATGGTGCTCGTTCGATGACTGTCTTCATCGTTGGATAATCCCGCGTCAGCACCGCGGAAAGGAATTTCATTGACTGATCACTCCACCACCGATCACGAAGAAAGTGGGCCGCTGACGCTGTGGGATGCCGTCAGCCTGGTCATTGGGATCGTCATCGGCAGTACGATTTATAAGACACCTGGAACGATCAGCAGTAACGTGTCCGGTCCCGGCGCGATGATCGGAATGTGGGTGTTGTGTGGCGGCCTCTCATTCGTCGGCGCGCTTTGTTATGCCGAACTGGCGACGACCTATTCTCGATCTGGCGGTGAGTATAACTATTTGACTCGTGCGTTCGGATCGTGGGCCGGCTTCCTGTTTGGCTGGTCTCAATTAGCCATCATTCAGACTGGCAGCATCGGTGCGCTTTCATACGTCTTCGCCGAATATGCCGCCGAAGTTTTGCAGGCTCCAAAATCGTCTGTGGTCTGGTTCGCGTTGGGGGCCGTCACTGGCTTGACGATGCTTAATATGCTTGGCATTCACGCGGGACGGCATACTCAAAAGGCTTTGGTTCTTGCAAAACTATTAGGGTTACTTCTGCTGATTGTGGCCGGACTGACATCGAATTCCGTTGTTTCCTTGGCGGCGACAAAACCAATCAGCGGGCCGGGATGGTCACTGGCAATGATTCTGGTCTTGTACGCCTATGGGGGATGGAATGACGCTGCGTTTGTCACGGCAGAAGTTCGCAATCGTTCGCGGAACATTCCTCTTGCGCTACTTTATGGGCTGGGTCTGATCGTGATTATTTATGTACTTGTGAACCTTGCCTATTTGCGTGCCTTGGGGTTTGAAGGACTGCGAAATTCGCAGCGACCAGCTGCGGATGCCCTTTCGGTAGCCCTCGGTGAATATGCGGGCCGAGCGATGAGTCTTCTAGTGATGATTTCGGCCTTGGGTGGTTTGAACGGGTTGATCCTCGCAGTCTCACGAGTTCACGCCACCGTCGGTGCCGACCACGCGTTATTCTCATTGCTGGGTCGCTGGTCAGAACGAACAAAGACCCCGGTCTGGTCGTTGTTTGCGCAAGGAGTGATTACTGTTTTGATGATTCTTGGCGTCGGAACCGAATCAGGTCGATTAATGATCGATGCAGCCTTGATTCGATCATCGCTTCGTGCGATCCCTTGGGATCGGTATTATGGAGGATTCGATACTCTGTTTGCCGCTTCTGCACCAATCTTCTGGTTATTCTTTTTGAGTACAGGAGTCGCGTACTTCGTGCTGCGGGCTATCGATCCACAACGACCCCGACCATTTTCAGCACCGTTATTTCCGCTCTGCCCGCTCTTGTTTTGTGGGATGTGTGGGTTCGGTCTCTACTCAGCAGCGAACTATGCCGGTCCGCTTCTGCCATTGATCGCGATTCCATTCGCGCTGGGCATCCCGTTGTATTTTGTCAGCGGGTGGCTGGGACGAATGTCATCGATAAATAAGCCGTGTGCTTCGGAAACTTGATCGAATCATGAAAACACGGCTTAACCGAAGACGGTAAAGCCGTGGCACCCCTTATTTCATCGCCGTGTTTTCCGCAAAACGATCCTGCACTACTTGGCTACCGCCGTTACTTCAATTGCTGCTTTAACCATTGATACGCCTCTTTGCGCTGGGGTTCCGGAAAGTCATGAAGCGCATCGGGTGTGGCAAGCTTTAGTTTCGATTCTGCACCATACAAAGCAAATACGGATTCGGCCCTTTCAAAAGCTTTGCGGACACCTTCAACTTCAAAATTGCTGTCGTTGATCGGTGAGTTGGAATAGCAGCCTCGGGGTGCGATTCCTGCGAGAATCTCGTAGAAATCAAACGGAACTTTGTTCGGATCGTTCTGATAGGTCTCGCGGATCAGCGGCATATATCGATCGCTCGTCCACCCTTTCAATTGACCCTTATAGTAATCGTGAAATGGGGTAAATCCACAACTTGTCACCACGGCTTTCAGTCGATCATCAAAAAATGCGGTAAACAACGCATTATGTCCACCCAGTGAATGACCGATCACACCGATTCGATTCTTATCCACGAGAGGCAATGTTTCGAGCAGATCCACTGCTCGAATGTTGTTCCAGATCGCTTTCATCGAACCACTGGCATAGTGTGCCCCTTGAGTCTTGAAGTCGTAGCGATATTCACCGAACGACGGATAGTCAGGGGCGATACAAACAAAGCCAAGTTCCGCCAACTCATGCGCGTAGCGCAATGCAGGCAAACCACCGAGCCCCACAGGCTCATCTTTTCCCACATTGTTGGTCTGGTGAAGACACAGCATGGCTGGGTAGGGAGTTGTTTGAGAAGTTTGCCGAGGTATTAAGATCCACGCGGGAACACGGTCCTCCGGCTCGGGCGTAAATCTCACCTTTCGCCGAATGTATTTGTCGGTGGTTTCCTCAGAAACAATTTCGACATCCAGTGGGACCCGTCGCGTTTCGTCAGGAAGCGATCCCATCACCTGTTGCATATTCGCGCGAACATGCTTCACTCGTTCAGCCCAGTCCGCCTTTGTCGTGATTGGTCTCTCTCGTCCCTCAGCGTCTCGAACGACTAACAAGTTCGAGTGATCTGGATACGGGACCGCATCTGAGTTGGGCAGGTCGGCCCGAACGCTGGTCGATTGAGCGAACAAAAGGAAGATCAACAACAGGAATTGTGGTCTATGCATTATGCACCTCGAAAAGAGGTTCCGGGCTAAGTTGGAACTGCGAGCCGAGCCGTTCTCGAATTCTGCCGTCACATCCAACTGAAAACAAGCCGAGGCTTACACGAGGAATCATTCGGGGAAGTTCAGACCGAAGTAACAACATGAAAATGTTGTGGGGCACACGCTGAAGCAAAAAGGATTCTCGCATTCACAGAACAATCAGCCGCGTTTTCGGTTTTTAAGAGAAGTAATGAAGCCGTTTTTCGATTCCAGTGGTAAAGAGCTGCCTGATGGACGTACAATCCATTAGTCTCAAGTCAGGTTTTGTTTGTCGTGACCTGCACAAATGCGTCGTTCACTTTACGGCCTGTTCCATTTGGTGTTTCCCCAATGATGAGATTCATCCGTTGGCTGATGATTCTGCTGAGTCTGACTGGAGTCGGTTACGGGGCCTACGTTTGGGTTGTTGATTACCTTGCGAAGGCGAATAAGGTTGTCTGGCGCACCGAAAAAGTGGATCAGGGAACCATCAAAGCGATGGTCAATTCCACCGGAACGGTCAAACCAAAGTTGCAAGTTTCGATTGGGTGTTTCGTATCGGGACCGGTTATTGAACTGAAAGCGGAATTTAATCAAGAGGTCAAAAAAGGGGATTTGCTGGCTCGGATCGATCCGAAGCTTTACATCGCCAATGTTTCGCGGGATGACGCATCGCTGAAAAATCGTGAGGCGGATGTCGATCGAGTTCGTGCTCAACTTCAACAGGCGATCAACGATGAAAAACGAGCGGTGGCGTTAAAGGCCGAAGACCCGACGTTTATTGCGCAGGCGGAAATGGACAAGTATCGATTCGCTCGACTCTCGCTAGATGCCCAACTGAAATCGGCAAAAACTGCGGTGGCTCAGGCCCAGGCGACGCTCGACAATTCGTTGGCGAACTTGGGATATACCGAAATCCGTGCCACGCTTGATGGAATGATCATCGATCGGAAGATCGATCCTGGCCAGACCGTCGCAGCCTCGTTTCAAACACCCGAATTATTCAAAATCGCTCCTGATATGAAAAAAGAAATGTACGTCCATGCGTCAGTCGATGAAGCGGACATCGGCCTGATCAAGGCGGCACAACGCGAACAGTACCCGGTCAGCTTTACGGTTGATGCCTATCCCGATGAATTGTTCGAAGGACAAGTCTTCGAAGTTCGTCTAAGTTCGACGACCGTTCAAAACGTCGTCACGTATCCTGTCATCGTTTCCGCGCCGAACCCCGAACTGAAGCTGCTGCCGGGAATGACTGCCAGCCTTTCGTTTCAGGTCGCCTATCGTGGTGATGTCACCAAGATTCCTAACTCGGCGCTGCGATTTTATCCCGACGCGAAGCACGTGCGATCTGAGGACCTTCCGATTCTCGAAGGGCATATCGAGAAGACTGCAGATCGGAATGACGATGAAGCCCAGCAGAACGACAAATCGATGTCGGCAGCAGAGCGAACATTCCTGCGTAAGGAACGCGATCGCCGACATGTCTGGGTGGAAGACGGAGCCAAGCTTCGAGCGATCTCGGTGATTACAGGCCTGAGCGACAGCCACTATACCGAGATGGTCGAAGGTGATTTGCAACCGGGGATGGTTCTGGTAACCGGGATTCAAGCTTCCAAAGTAGGGGCGAAACGATGATGAATTTCCAGGTTTTCGCAATGCGCTCGTTACTGACAATGAAGACCGCGCCCCGACATTCTCTTAATGCAATGTTCCTATGAGCCTGCTACTGACTTTGCGAATTGCCTGGCGTGCCCTCAACAAGAACCGGATGCGGGCTGGCCTGACCGTGCTTGGCGTTGTGATCGGGATTGCCGCCGTCACGACAATGGTTTCGCTCGGTCAAAGTGCCAATGCGTTGGTCCAGGGGCAGTTTCAAGCCTTGGGGACGAACATGATCCTGGTCTTTCCAGGTCAGCGCAACCGTGAAGGTTTGCAACAGGCGATCGTGACATTGACGGCTCGTGATGCAAAAGCGATTGAAACCGAATGTGCGTCGGTTCTTGCCGCGACGCCCGTAGTAGGAGCGGCAGGTCAGGTCATCTACGGCAGTTCGAACTTCAGTCCGCGAGAAATCATGGGGGTGAGTGAGGATTATCCGATCGTGCGTAACTGGCCTGTCCGACAAGGGGTCTTCTTTTCAGATCGTGACATTTCCAGTTCCAATAAAGTCTGTGTGATTGGTCATACACTCGTTGCCAAACTGTTCCAGACAGTGAACCCGATCGGTGAAACAATCCGAATCAAAAATATCCCGTTTCGTGTCGTGGGAGTCCTGCAGAAAAAAGGGGCCAACATGGTGGGGCAGGATCAGGACAACCTCGTTCTGCTTCCTTACACGACCGTCCGCAAGCGGTTACAGGGTTCTGAGTTCGATAACGTCGGCGCGATCATGGTCTCAGCTCGATCGATGCAGGTCATGACCGATGCTCAACTGGAAATCGATCAACTTCTCGCTGAACGACATCGGATTCAACCGGGTCAGACCCGGGATTACATCGTTCAAAATACGACCGAGATAGCCAACATCTTTGGAGCGGTGACAGGGACACTGACCATGATGCTGGCGAGCATCGCCGCGATCTCGTTGCTTGTCGGTGGTGTCGGCATCATGAATATCATGCTGGTGTCCGTCACCGAGAGAACTCGTGAGATTGGCATCCGTATGGCCGTTGGTGCCAGGGCTTCCGACATCCTTCGGCAGTTTCTGGTGGAAGCGATTTTGCTGTCGTGTGTCGGTGGGATGATCGGTTTTCTGCTCGGTGTCGGAGCTTCAATTGGTCTGGTGACGCTGATCAATGCCTTTACGGCGGGAACCAAGTGGACCCACGAAGTTTCGATCACAGCGGGGGTTGTTGCCTTCTTTTTCGCTGCAGCTGTCGGGGTGTTCTTTGGGTATTATCCCGCTCGTCGCGCCAGCCGTATGGACCCAATTGAGGCACTGCGTTACGAGTAGTTACGGAATTGGCGATTGTGCGACCGGTTCTCGTTTTTCAAAGGCTGAAACGTCCCAGACTTTTACCGTCTTGTCATCACATCCCGATGCAAGATGTTTTCCGCCTGGCGAGAAGAGTACCACTCGAACAATTCCGTCCTGTGACAGCTTCAGTAATTCAGCACCGCTTGCGGGGTCCCACAAACGAATCGTTTTATCCGCCGATCCGGTGGCGATCAGTTTTCCATTCGGTGAAAAACCAACGGTTTCAACTCTGTTTCGATGACCTCGAAGCGTCAGCAAATAGTCGCCAGTTATTCCGTGATAGATCCGCGCCGTCCCGTCCAAACTGGCACAGGCAATCAACAGGCCTTCTTTGGAAAAGACCGCCTGCTGGATCGGTCCCTGATGCCCTTTCAGTTGGATCAGCTCTTTGGCCGACTCGATATCCCATAAACGAGCGGTTCGGTCGGCGCTACCGCTCAGCAACCGCTTTCCATCTGGTGAGAAGGCGATCGAATAGACGAAGTCGTTATGGCCGATTAACGTTTTGACTTCTTTGTTTGTTGTAGCATCCCACAGTTTGATGTCTCGATCCAACGACGCAGTGGCGAACAGCTTTCCGTCGGGTGAATAGGCGATTCCATGGATTTTGGCTCGATGACCTCGAATCTCTTTCAGTTGCTTGCCAGTCGTGGCATCGATCATTCGCAGGAAATTGTCAGCGAAATTACCGACAGCAATCCGCGTTTCGTCTTTTGAAAAGGCGATCGCGGGAAGTCCAAATTTGAATTCGTCGCCTTGCCATTTCTTTTCGCGTTTGACCACGTCCCACAGTTGAAGTGCCCCCGCGACACGGTAAGCGCCACCGCCCACGGCCAGATGCTTGCCATCTTTGCTGAATGTCAGACTGGAAACAGGTTGTGCAACATTCAGCGTGGTGGCATTCAATGCCGTGACCGCTTCTGCAGATTTCAGTTCCGTCGGCTTTTCGGGATCGCCGGTGATTGAAGCGGTGGTCGTTGTGGGTGTTTCCGTAGTGGGAGTTACG
This sequence comes from uncultured Schlesneria sp., assembly GCA_903834925.1. GTDB lineage: Bacteria > Planctomycetota > Planctomycetia > Planctomycetales > Planctomycetaceae > Schlesneria. Next base: position 5,077 of record CAILLA010000259.1, on the reverse strand, counting down.
GCTGCCGCGGTTTTGGCTTTCCAGCGCCGCATCGATTTGTCGACGCTTCCCGCAACGACCTCGTGTGCGTCAGGAGCGAACGCCACTGCCGTAATCGCTTCCGTTGGGCCTTGAAGTGACTGTCGGACTTTTCCATCGCTGGGGTCGTAGAGCTTCACGATCCCGTCAAAGCCACCCGCTGCCAGAGTTCGACCGGCGGGAGAAAACGCCACACACCAGAACATCACACCTTCGGTCCCCGGCAACGAGGCTCTCTCGGTCCAGTCGGCTGTTTTCCAAAGTTTGACCGTCGAGTCTTCACTGGCTGAAGCAACAGTGGCTCCGTCAGGCGAAATCGCAAGTGCTCGAATCGCTGCAGCATGTCCCTTCAGCGTTGCGACCGGTTTATGGTCGGCAAGACTCCACACAATTGCGGTCCGATCCGCACTTCCCGAAATCAATTGTTGACCATTCAGAGTGAAAACCACCGATCGCACACCTGCCGTATGTCCCGACAAGGTCGCAATCTCTTTCTTCTCGGCAAGGTTCCAGAGTTTGACTGCCTTGTCATAACCGCCCGACGCCAAGGTTTGGCCGTCGGGTGAAAAGGCAATGGAGAAGACCCAATTCGTATGTCCGGTCAGATCGGCCTGTAGTTCGCCATTGGCAACGTTCCAGACCTTGATCGATTTATCGAAACTCCCCGCAGCAACCCGCTGGCTGTCATGGCTGAAGGCGACACAGGCGGCGACATCGCTGAACGCTTCCAGTTCGCGAGCGACCTTGCCATCGGCGGCGTGTCGAATCGAGATTTTTCCGTCTTCGCGTGCCAGTGCGATCCATTTGCCATCTCGTGAATAGGCGAGTGATTGAACCGCTTCAGGCTCGGGCGCGTCACTGGCAGGAGGCGTTGTTGCAGTTCGTGGGGGTGTTGAATCATCTCCGTCATCATCTTCGGCCGTTGCCGTCGCTTGCGGGCTACGGTCGAGCTTCGCCTTTTCCGTTTTCTTCTCAACATCCCAAAGGCGTGCTGTCCCATCTCGAGCGATCGACACCAGCCAGGCTCCATCCGACGACATTGTTACGAACTTTGCACCGGCATTCTCACCACCCAGATCGGCCAATAGTTCGTGTTTTTCACCGTCCCAGAGCTTCATTTCGCGATCAGCAGAGGAAGCAATTCGTTTGCCATCGTTCGAGCTTGTAATTGAGCGAAGGCCCTTTTTATGCCCTTTCATAATGGCCGACTCATCACCCTTTTCAACGTCCCAGACACGGACCATGGCGTCCCAACCAACAGACGTCAGCTTTTCTGCATTCCCTGTAAAAGTCGCTGCTTCGATTAGTTCTTTATGGCCTTTCAGCGTCTTTTCGATCTTTCCCGCGACCACGTCAAAGATGACCAATCCATCCCGATCACCGACCGGGACACCTGCTGCCAATAGGGTTCCCGATTTGGTGAAACCGAGCGAGAAAAGTCTTAAAGCTTCCGGTTCGTAAACCTTGGCGAGTTTCTTTTCAGGTACGTTCCAGACACGAATGGACTTGTCCGTCGTACTTCCCAGAACGAGTTGGGTGCCGTCAGAAGACCAGACGATGACGTTCGTTTTCACGGTAGGACCGGGGATTGTCAGCCCGATTTTTCCGGTCTTGGTATCGACGAGATAGACGCCGGAATGAGGACCGTTCGGCCCGATCGCCAGCCATTTGCCATCCGGTGAAAACGCCACGACAGCAATTCGACCTGATTGTTCGAACGTGACGCCAGGCTTGGCTTCAGCGACATCCCACAGAATCACTTCGCCCTTGGATTCAGCTCCGTCGGGAACTGAAACAGTGGCGACGGATTTGTTGTCAGGAGAAAAGACAGCGAACCCCCAACCCGTTGGGACTGCTGGTGCGGCGGTGCGACGATTAGCGGGGTCAGCCTGTTGGGGTCGCGCATTGTCGATGAACTCGACCGGTTCGATCTGCGGCGGCTGTGTTGCCGGTGCATCTTCGGCTAAGGCAATGCGGCTGAACGCAATTGAAATCAAGCTGACAATCGTGACAAATCGAAACGGGATGCTCATGAGGCGCACCTCTTACTCAATACTGTTTACTCAATCCGGTCATTTGTAGACGTGATGTCTGTGAATTATGTCCACGTCGCAGCGAGACTGCCAGTCCCGGCTAGATTTTCTGGTGAATTGACAGAGAACAGAAACGGTATTCCTTTACTTTCTATTAATTCTTATTCGTGTAATTCGTAAGATTCGTGGTCAAAATCTTTTCTGATTTCTTGGTGCTTTTCCGCCGCTGCATTTCGCGGCCAAGATCAAAAAAAGAAAGCCAACAGGTTTCGGGGAAACCTGCTGGCTCAATTAACGATCAACCAACGAGTGGTTGATTACTTCTTCTTGATTTCGAAGCCTTTGGCGAAGGCAGCGTCGGAAAAGACGAGTTCGGCTTGTGCGTCGCCCTTGGCGTCGGCAACCTTACCTTGGCACTTTTCACAGCAGAACGTGACGCTGACACCACCAACGTCGACCTTTTTGTCGGCATTGAGTGGACCACCGGAAAGTGGACATTTCACTCCAGTTGCCTGACCGGTAGCAACCAATTGCTGATTGGCTTTTACGGCATACTTGGCGGTGTCCTTGGTGAAGGCACCGGGGCAATTGCCGCAACAGAAATAGACCTTGGCACCCTTGTAATCAGCCATCTTGTCTTCCAAAGCAGGCTTGCCGGAAATTGGGCAGCTTGCCTTGAATGGCTTGGCTTTTTCTTCGGCTGCAAAAGCCATGAAACCGACAGCCAGAACGGCACACAACGTTACACTGACATTTCGAATCGACATGGGAAAAACCTTTCTCAGAATTCAGTTCAGAAACGAACACTCAGATGGAAAGACATTGAGGGCGGCTACTAACAAACCGTAGCATGGGCTTTAGCCCGTGCGCCCCAAGACCTGATGCTGGCGAATCCCCATACGACTACACGCATGGAGCCAACATCGTAAAATTCGTGGCGGCTGGAAGCCCCACAATGAACACTGGCACAATCCGCTTTTCAGCGGAATCAAATGATCCACCGACAGAGTGTCTTACGGAGTGGAGGATCAAGAGTCTGCCGACGTCTTATCGAGGAAGCGTCCGTCAGCGAGAGTGATGGAAACCGGCATTCGGCCTTGTTTCGCATCACTGGTAAATACGATGTCAGTTCGACACTTTTCGTAACTCGCTGGTCATTCACGATGACAGCGGTGGTTGTGATTTTGTGCTGACACCGGCAAGGGAAACGTTCGAGACGAACGCTTGAATCAGCGACTTTTGAACCAGATCTGACCTGAGTTAGCTTGCGTTTGGCTTCCGCCTTTGCCTGACAGCAGGGAGGCAATTTCGGCTGACTGGCCCGCTGAATCCGGGTTTGGTTCGAACAACAACAGTCACGAAACAACCCAGGCGGCAGCATTAAAGCGGTCGCAAGAGCCAGAATCGAACTGAGTCGGACAAGCCACATCAGAATTAAACCTCGTGAAAATCACGCTGGGCCGAACTCACGTAGTGTACTCGACTGATTCAAAGACAGAAAGAGGAAATCCAAATTCGTTCACGCCAAATGTCTTTCTCAGTTCATCAAGAAATGCAATCCAACAAACCCGCTGCACATCAGCGTAGCCAACAAGGCGATCACGCTGGTGAACATCCCAAGAATTGGCAAAACCCCCTGGGTGCGACCACGAATCGAAAAGATCAGACCCGTGACACTTCCGGCCAATCCGAGAAATGCGGTGAGCAGTAAAGTCGAAAACAAAAACAGTTCAGATTCCAGAAAAATCGCACCAAACCAGCACACGGGCGGCGCGACCAATACCAGGACAAGCGAGCAGATGCCAATGATTCCGCCAACACGACCGGAGTTACTTTGCGGTCGTCGGGAAACGTTTTTCTGATCTGTCTTCACAGCTGTACCAGAAAGTGACTGCCGCAGACGAACGAAATTCTCGCCCTCACTGTTGCTCGTCAAATAGGCTTCAGGAGGGTCCAGCCGCCGGAGCACGTTTAGGACATCTTCACGTGTGATCGAGTCGGAATCGTAACCGGAAAGTAATTCATGAATCTGCGATTCAATCTCACCGATGATCGCAGTCCGATCCGATCGAGGGACCTGACCGATCAGCATCCGATCAATTGTATCAAGCCGGGCATCGATCAGCGATTGGCAGGCTTCCGACATTGTTGGCGAGGTCAATACCGTCATGACTGAGCTCCTTCCAGTAACGTTGTTAATGATCCCAATACCTTTCGCACACTTCCGGAAAGGTCATGCAACCGCTGACGGCCCGATGTCGAAAGCCGATAGTAGCGCCGTGTCGGACCAGCAGGTGAAGCTTCCGCTCGCACCAAGAGCACGCCATCCCGGGCCAGTCGAGTCAATACCGGATAGACCGTGCTTTCCGATAACGAAAGCCCCTCGAGTCCTTGCAATGTCTCTACGATCCGATAGCCATACGTTTCTTCCCTGGCAATCACGGCAAGAATCGCCAGCTCGGCGACACCCTTTCGCAGTTGAGTTTCCCAGGAATTCACAAAAACCTCCTTGCCAAACAGCTACTACGCAATGCGTTGTAGCTGTGCCTCGAGAGAAAGTCAATTGCGACTGGGCCGGGAAAAGAATTTGAAAGTCGCGAGGCCGAACGGAAACGTGGTCGTTTGCGCTTTCTAACACCGAAGAATACAGGCGAACCGAAGACGGTCAATCCGTGGCACCGCAGGATTCAGCCGTGACGGCTTTTTATTTCTTGTGGGACAGTTCTCGAAAACTAGGGTAGTGCGTTGTCAAGACTTAAAGTTCGGGTTGTGTGCCACTGCATCGGAGTCTTCTCCGACGCAGTGTCTTCCATATTTTTGAGGCAATCGAAGAGCACTGGGTGACCGAAGACGGTCATCCAGTGGCACCCGAATATTTAGAGTGGACAACGCAGTAGTGGGTCAGTTTAAATTTATTTTTCGCGGAGTGAACGACACTGATTGCGAATCCTGAGTGTTAAATAGCGTGCTTTGCGTAAGTGCGGTACCCAGGCTGGGTCTGAGATCGATTTCTCCAAAACTCGTCC
>CAILLA010000258.1 GCA_903834925.1 uncultured Schlesneria sp. | reverse complement strand
GAAAACATACGGATTGAAATTTGACGGGTTCGCGAACGATGCTCATCACGCGGAGCGATGATGGCTACTTTGGCCTAACATGAATCTCACTTGCATATTCGGAAAAAGAGTCGTCTCTTTCTAGGGGTCGAAGAGCACTGCTTGACCGAAGACGGTCAAACAGTGGCACAGTAATTCAGAAGACTGGCGAAGCACCAGATCAAAACCATTCGAAGAAGAACTGGATTCATTGTTCCATTTTATTTCTCATCTGTCACACTAACCACCCGATTGACTTCACACAATTGCGAACAACGTTGACGAAATGATGATATGGAAAAGGGAGCGATTATTCTCTGCGGCGGCAAGTCGAGTCGCATGGGACGTGACAAAGCGACGTTGCCGTTCGGCCCCGAGTTGATGTTGCAGCGAGTCATTCGTCTTGTCAGCCAGGTCGTCGCTCCTCAACGAATTGTGGTTGTCGCCGCACCGGGCCAGCATTTGCCTGAGATTTCCCATGAAATCATCATAACGCACGATGAACGACAGGATCGTGGACCGCTGGAAGGCCTGGCGGCTGGATTACGCGTGACGGACAAAAACATCGACGCCGCTTATGTCACGAGTTGCGACGTGCCGCTGCTGGTTCCCGCTTTTATCGAGCGAATGTTTGAACTGATCGAAGACCACGACATCGCCGTGCCGCGCGATGGCCAGCATCATCACCCGCTGGCGGCCGTTTATCGCGTGTCAGTTCTTGAACGCGTGCAGCAACTTCTTGGTGCCGATCGATTACGTCCGCGATTTCTGTTTGACGAAGTGAATACGCGTGAAGTCCCGGTTGACGAGCTACGATCGGTCGATCCCGAGCTGGCAACTCTCGAAAACCTGAACCACCCGGAAGACTATTTAAAGGCGCTTGCAGTGGCAGGTTTCTCGGAAGACGCGAAGAGGCTTCAGCCACAGATGCACACAAAACCACACAGATAAATGCAAAAGAGTTTTTGACCACGAATCTGACGAATCGCACGAATAAGAATCAGCAGTATTTAAAAGAATTCCCCAATTCTGCCAGACTTCACAACGCGACATTCATTTCTGATCAGGTTGTTGAATCATGCCCCAATTCTTCCACGGCTGGCGACGAAAGATCGGCGTGATGTCGCTGGTGATGGCGTGCGCCTGGTCGTTTGTTTGGTACACAGGTCTATATTCGCCTTTTGGATTCCAAATTCCAAAGACAATTCGAGCCGGAGACGCACCACCAGGGATCTATTACCGAATCAACGTAGCGAAGAATGAAGTCGCAATTAATCGGTACCGCTTCGTACCGATGGGGTCAATGACATCGGTTAAAAACGCAGGAAACCTCACCATCCCACACTGGTCGATCGCCCTCCCGCTGGCACTCCTCTCTGCCTACCTGTTGATCACAAAGCCGCGTGTCGCGAAACCAAAAACCATCGTCGAAAATAGTGTTCCCGACTAAAAGTGCAGGCCATCGACTTTAGGTGCAAGTGCCACTAAAGGTGCAAAGCCCCGTTAACCACCGCTGCGGGGGTGGTGCGGATTCGTCAGAATTGTGATCGACGTTGCTATATTCGGTTTCTCGGAAGTCGCGTCTTACTCCGGATTTTTTCGTTAGCCCGACGCGCAAACGAGGGATCGTGCCTTCAATCAAGTTGAAGATCCCTCGCTTGCGCGTCGGGCTAAAGTTGAAACCGCATTACCTCTGATAAATTGGTAGATATCCGTATTCCACAGTCAAGGCGAGGACTGCGAGGCTGGTTGAATAGACCTCACCCTGCGGACGTTCATTGCCGTTCATCGCCTTCCAGCCTCCTACCGGCTGCTGGTTGGCCACAAGCTGCTGGAAGATAATTGCTTTGGTCCGTTCCCAGTCAGGGCCACCAAATTTGTAGGCGCTGATCGCGTGATAATAAGCTCCGTAGAAGTACCAACCTTCGTCGTAACGAAGAGGCTGTCGCTGCAGGAATTGAATCCCGGAATGGACTTCATTGTCGTCCAGGTGGTCGCACACTTGCAGGCACAAAATTCCTGCGGCGGTCAGCGTTGAGGTCGGTCCACCCATTGGCTGATAAGCAAAACCCCGTCCGCTCGAGCATCGTTTGACATAACTGACGGCGTAATCAATCCGCTCAATCGGTACATCGCACCCGATATCTTTGGCAGCACGAAGAGCGAGCAGCTGCCAGCCTGTCACGCTGAGATCACTATCAACGCTATTGAGCTGGTATCGCCATCCGCCAGCGTCGTTCCGTCCCTTTCGAACCTGTTGGGCTTTCAGGATCAGTTTGACCCCGTTTTCCAGAACCTTTTTCAACCGGGCCGATTGGTTTTTGGAGGCCATTCCTGATACCTCTGCCAACATCAGCGTGCTAATCCCGTGATCGTACATTGGCCCGTGGCCACGCCGGTCCACGATCATGCCGTTCGCTTCCTGATGATCAACGACGTAGCTGATACCACGCTCAAGCGTCGCTCCATACGGGCCTTCGCCGGGAACGTGACCTGCCGCCAGAAACGACATCACCGCCAGTGATGTAGCTGCGGTGGATTCACCAGAGATTTCGATGCTCCAGCTACCATTCGGATTCTGAAGGCGCGACAGTATTCGGAGCGCATTAACGACCGCGTTATCGACCGCCTGATCGTCCACGGCAAAACCGGGTGTCACATAAAGGACCATCGCGATCAGAACCGCGAGGATCAAAACGATTTTTGACGTCGAACGCCTTTTCATTTCAACTCACTTGGCCGGTTTGGTAATTTCGTCGAAGTACGACTTGATCCGCTGAGTGTATTCAGGATGCGACTTCTTTCCCGACCCTTGAAGAATTTCGGTGCGCAGCTGTCCTGGGAGTCGGCCCCAGTTTTGACGTGCCTGCTGCTGAAGCTCAACATCCAAGTGACTGAGATCCGGAGTCGCCGTTGTTCCCTGCGCATTGTCCCCCGCTTCGCCCGGCTCCGAATTCGGTTGAGGCTCACCCGGCATCGGCTTTCCGGGCTTTTGCGATTTCATTGGTTGGCGCGCGGCTAAATTTTCCTTTGGTTCGCCACGAGTCTGTCTCAACATCGCTGCGACATCGCGGAATTGCTGAGCCGCCTGGGCAAAGTCCGATCCCTTCGGCTGCTGCTGATTTCCAACTTGATTACTCTTAGAATCCCCTTCCGATGGAGGGCCGTCTGGCTGTCCCGGCTTGGATGGCTGCCCCTGTTGATTGCCTGCTTGCTGAGGTTTTCCCGGCTGCTTTCCGTCCTGTTGGGACTGGCTCTGTTGTTTCCCCTCCTGACCGTTCTGACCTTGCTTTTTGCTGTCTGACGGGGATTGTCCCGGCTGTTTTCCGTCCTGTTGGGACTGGCTCTGTTGTTTCCCTTCCTGACCACTCTGACCTTGTTGTTTGCTGTCGGACGGGGATTTTCCCGGCTGTTTTCCGTCTTGTTGAGACTGGCTCTGCTGTTTCCCTTCCTGGCCGCTCTGACCTTGTTGTTTGCTGTCGGACGGGGATTTTCCCGGCTGCTTTCCGTCCTGTTGGGACTGGCTCTGTTGTTTCCCCTCCTGACCGCTCTGACCTTGTTGTTTGCTGTCTGACGGGGATTTTTCCGGCTGTTTTCCGTCTTGTTGGGACTGGCTCTGTTGTTTCCCCTCCTGACCGCTCTGACCTTGTTGTTTGCTGTCTGACGGGGATTTTCCCGGCTGCTTTCCGTCTTGTTGGGACTGGCTCTGTTGTTTCCCCTCCTGACCGCTCTGACCTTGTTGTTTGCTGTCTGACGGGGATTTTCCCGGCTGCTTTCCGTCCTGTTGGGACTGGCTCTGTTGTTTCCCTTCCTGACCACTCTGACCTTGCTGTTTGCTATCGGACGGGGATTTTCCCGGCTGTTTTCCGTCTTGTTGAGACTGGTTCTGTGAGCCTTGTTTCGGGCTCCCGTTGGGATTTGATGAGGAACTCGATCCCGATTTTGAACCCGAATTCGAAGAACTTGGATTATTGCAATTACATTGTCCGAGTTTCTGTTGAGCCGCTTGAATCTGTTTTGTTGCTTCGGCGACTTGCGCCCCCACCTGTTTCGGAACAGGAGTTGACTTTGGTGATTGCGGGGGAGTTGGCTTCACTTCATCGGCAGCTTGCTTCAGTTTCTCGGCGGCAGCGGCAGCGGCTTGCACTGACTTTTGCGGATCTTGCTGCGAATTCGATTGTTCCGACTGCTTCATCGCCTGTTGAGCCTGTTCGGCCTGCTTTTTCGCTCGCTCGCCAGATTCTCCCGCTTGTGGTGAATTGAGGGGCTTGGATTTCAACGTTTGAGCCGTCTTGTCGAGTTGTTCTGCCAGCTTTTTCGTCGCTTCCGCAAGCTGACGCTGTCCTTGCATTTGAGCACCACGGGCTGCATCCGCAGATTTCGAGAGCTCTTCCAACTGTTTGGCGGAGTCGCGCTGTTGTTCGGAAAGTTGCTGAGCCTTTTTCGATTGCGGCGAGTTCGACCGGCCTTCCGGATTCAATTGTTTGCTTGCTTCTTCGGATGCCTTTTGAGCTTCACGAGCCTCCTTTGCAGCCTGAGCTAATTGACCTGCCTGGGCCTGCTGTTTCGCCACATCCGCCTTCCGTGCAAAATCCGTAGCGGCCTTTGTGGCAGGCGAATCCGCTCCGGTTTCCTTGGCCAGCTGCATCGCCTGTTGAGTGGCTTCCTTGGCAATCTGTTCCTGCTTTTGCGCGGCAGCCGCGCCCTGCTGCTGTTGAGACTGCTTCGCAGCAGCTTGATCATTCTGTGGCGGCTTTGGTGAACCATTCTCGCCGGTTTGAGGATTTGACCTGGAATCAGTTTCAGTCGCATTTGCCGGTTTATCAGCTGTCGGCGACTGATCAGATTGGGAAGCACCGGCGTTCGGTTTGTTGGCCTGAGGAGCTGCCGCTTGAGATTCCCCCGGTTTAGTGTTGTCAGGCATTCCAGCATCAGACTTCGGTGAATCAGGCTTTGGCGAGTCAGCGTTCGCCGGCTTTTGCGAATCTGGCTGCGATGCGTCCGGCTTCGACGGATTACCGTTCTTGGAGTCAGGCTTCGATCCATCGGCATTCAGGCCATCTGGCTTCGCCGGGTTTGTCTTTGATCCGTCCGCGTTCGCCGGCTTTTGCGAATCTGGCTGTGAAGCGTCTGCTTTCGATGGATTGCCGTCCTTTGGGTCAGGCTTTGATCCAACGGCATTTTGGCCATCTGGCTTCGGCGAGTCTGTTTTCGATTTGTCAGCATTCGCAGGCTTTTGCAAATCTGGCTGCGATGCGACGGCTTTCGATGGATTACCGTTCTTGGAGTCAGGCTTCGATCCATCGGCATTCAGGCCATCTGGCTTCGCCGGGTTTGTCTTTGATCCGTCCGCGTTCGCTGGCTTTTGCGAATCTGGCTGTGATGCGTCTGCTTTCGATGGATTGCCGTCCTTTGGGTCAGGCTTTGATCCAACGGCATTCTGGCCATCTGGCTTCGTCGGGTTTGTCTTTGATCCGTCAGCGTTCGCTGGCTTTTGTGAATCGGGTTGTGAATCGCCCGTTTTCGAAGGTCCACCTTCCTTCTTGTCAGGCTTCGCCCCGTCATTCGATTCGCCATCAGGCTTTGGCATTTCCGAGTTCGCCGGCTTTTGTGAATTTGGCTGCGATGGATCGACCTTTGATGGCTCGCCATTGTCGGTGTCGGATTTTTTCGTGTCAGCGTTCGCTTGCACAGGTTGATCCTGCGTGTTTCCCGCTTGAGGATCAGCCAGTTTATCAGTTGCTTTGGTTGCCTCATCGGCGTTTGGTTGGACTGCGTTTTCAGGTCGCGAGGCGACGGCTGGTGCGTTTTCGGCTTCCTGCTTCAATGCGTCTGCAAGTCGCTCTTGCGGCACCGCGAGTTGACGTGCCTGGTCGGCAAGTCGATTCAGTTGATCCTGTTGTTCGCGGCGAGCGGCTTCCAAAAGCTCGGGATGCTTTTTCAGCAATTCGTTCATTTGATCCGAAAGCTTCTGCCCTTCGTCCTTCAGTTTTTGAAGCGCCTCTGCGGCAGCGGGGTCTTGCTTACCGTCGCCCGCAGGTTCCTGATTTGGCTTCGAGGCTTTTTCGCTTTGATTCTGCGGTGAGTTTGATCCGGGCGAATTTGCGTTCGGATTCTGTTGTGCCGCAGATGCCTGCCGGTCCTGCGACCCGGCTGTCTGTCCCGCTTTTTCGGCCTGCTGTTGTTCAGCCTGTTGTGTCCCTTGATCTGTGGCAGCTTGCTGATCGGCTTCGAACTTTTCCAACTGATCGGCAAGTCGCTCCGCTCGCTGGGCGATTCGCGTCAATTCGACAAGATCTTGTTCGAGTTTATTAAGCTCATTCAGTTGGCGTTCCAACTGTTGCAATTGGCGATCGGCAGCTCCAGTCCGATCGATCGCCTGAGCAATCGGCTCTAACTGGTCGCGAGCTGGCTGATTCTTTGCCTGTTCCAACCGATCCTGGGCAGCTTGCATATTTTCGTCGGCGATCCGATCTGCCAGTGGTGCGAGATCCTTTGTCATGCGACGTTCGGCTAGACGATCACTCAGCTGCTGCAACTTCTCGATCAGACGGTCTTGTGCCTCTTGAAGAGCGATCAATCGCTCGGTCTTATCGGTTTCCGGTTTCTTATTCAGCGATTCTTGTTCGGTTTGCTGATGAAGTGCGGCTAATGCTTCTTTTGATTCGTTCAGCTCCGTTCTCAGGCTGGTCAATTCATCTTCCAGGCTTTTTTCTTCCGCCGCCAATTCCTGGTCGGGCAGTTGCTTAAGGCTGGTGTTAATCATCAACGTCCGAGTGGCTGTCCAGACCTCGTGGGGACTTGGTTGAGGACGATTGTCGACCGCCCGTACACGAAATGTCACGATCTGACCGCCGTTTAATGCAAAGGGAGTCAAGTCCAGCGCGAAGGTGTGAGAAACATTCGGTTCACGCAATTGCTCGGCGGTCATTTGCTCGACGTGTTTGATTCCCGTTGATGACTCAGCATGCAATTCCACAGCTGTCAGCCCAAAATCGTCGGCAACCTCAATGGTTTGCTCAAAGATGTCGTCGGGACGGACAAGGACAGGATCTTCCGGACCACTCAGCCGGATTTCCGGCGGGAGATCGGGTTTCACTATCAGCAATCGAGACGGATCGTTGTTCCGCAATCCGAACGAATTCTTGACTCGAACTGCGAAAGGCCCTGTGAGGCTTGCCTTGGCACTTAATATCCCTGAGCGCCGGTCGGCAGACAGTTCAATCGGTATTGCCGTCTCGATAGCGATTCGCTGGTCTGATTTCTGATCGGATTTCGCAGCCAAATTCGTTGGATCGACAGATTCGGCCGGCCACTTCAATTCGGCTTCGACAACCGGCTCGTTGAATTCCATCTGCAACTGGATTCGACTGAATTCTGTGACATGGACTTCACCGGGGACTCCAGTCAATAATTTTGCCGGCAGCCCCGTGTATGCCGCAGGTTCGATCTCAAGTTTGAATTGAGTGATAACAGGAGGGTCAGCCACATCAATCCGGTGTGTGCCAGACTTGGCTCCGTCAGTTGTCACATCGAACGTAACGGATTGCAAAACGTGTGGCAGTGTTGTCGTAAATGATTCACTTTCCGCATCCCATTCCAGCCTGCGGCGATCCGAGGCATTTGTCGCGTCATGCCAATTCAACCAGAGAGGCTTAATGTTGTTTTGATCGACTTCACGGTGACGGCGTCGTTCGCTCAGCACAACGTGAACAGGGACATCGGTCCCACGAGCAACCACCTGATCCCCCTCGACGACTTTCACGTCCAGGTTCGCCCCCCAGGCGAAATTCCCCCAGGGAACAAAAAACCGACTCCACAAAAGGGCGTAGCCATCGGAGTTCCAGGCAAAAGGGGCAATCAACAGAAGGACCGATAACGCGCCTGCGACGACCGCTTTCATAGGGCCATAGTGAGAACCAACCTGATCAACCGAAAACTGGTCAAGTGCTTTCACCGTCTGACGCGCGAGCAAGTCTTGCATCAACTTGGATGCACCGGGAGCCAATTCGGTCCCTTCGTTCCCTCGTAGTTCAACCAATGATGTCAAACGTTCGCGCAACTCGGGGAACTGTCGTTCAACCAGAGCGGCTAGAGCCGAAAACGACACGGGGGCGATGGCCGGCCGGATCACACCTCGCCACAGCAACCACAAGGCCAGAGCGATCCAACCGCCAAGCAGACATCCGCGAACCGTTCCGTTCAGACCGAGAAACGCATCAAGCAGAAAACCGCCGCTCAGAAACAGACAGATTCCAAGCACCAGCCGACCCGCCCCCCGAATGAACGCAGAATCTCGAATCTGCTTGTCCAAGGCGAGCAGTTGACGTTCGATCAGAGGTGGAATTCCTGTCGGAGCTGTCGACATCACAATCTCCTGCCAATATACAAACGCGATATGAATTCCCCGAAGTGAAACACCGTTCCAGTAGTATGTGTCTCGCGAATCAGAGAAGCAATTCGAGTTTTTTCTGTTTTTTTCGGAAGTTCCCTGAATCAGACCAGCCAACGATTGCTGGACGAGACGTTGAATCCACTGATTCTTCATCGAAGACAGGCGTGCAGGCACAAATCAGAATGATCCTTTGTCGGAAGTGAAAACTGGCTAAGTGCTGACGCTGTGATTGTTTAAGTCTTGTGTTTGGGATCAATTGTCGTATATCGCTGATTGATCCGGGAATCTGTGTTTGTTACGCTCTTCGTAGCGCTTCCTTCGGGTTTGTATTTACGCTGCGGTCTGTCTGCATTTTCCGAAATTGGTGAAATGGATTGAAGGATCAGTCAGCGTAGATGCCGAAAATTTATTCCACTTTCATCCCTCCATTGCGTCACGCCCGGTTAAATCAACTCCAGCAAAGTGAAATGATTCATGGCAGGAATTTTTGGTTCGTTGTTCCGAATGCGCTATGGGGCCTTAATGAAGAAGTTTGAGGGAATCCCCGGCCCGACACCCATTTATCCAGTCGGTACGGTGACCGATTTCGCGAAGGGTAATCCTTGGGATATCTGTGCTGATTACGAAAAACAATATGGCGGAATGACCTTGGTCTGGTTTGGCGGTGAACCAACCCTCGTTCTCAACGATCCGAATCTGATCCGCGACGTTTTGGTCACCAAAGCCGATGATTATTACAAAGATTATCCGATCAAAGCCCTCAATCCGGTGCTGCGCAACACGCTGTTTAATCTGAATTCACCGGAATTGGACAAGCTGCGGAAGCCTCATTCCCATCCATTATTGATTGAGGGATGGGACCAGTGGCTAAACTCGCAAGTTCCCGTCATTAAGTCGGTTGTTAACAGGCACCTGTCCAATATGCTGGCGACCGAAGGTGAACTTGAAATTCTCGATAAGATCCAACGTATTTGCTTTGAGGTTTTCAATTCCTGCACCTGCGGTCCTGATTTCGAAGATGGTGGTTTCGAGAATTTCTACAAAATATCAGAGATGGCAACCTTTCGAATGGCGACACCTCAGGCGGTCTTGATTCCGCCAATCAGTCCGTCATTTCACAATTCCATGCGACTTCACTATGGCGCCTATGAAAAAGCCGTGAAGAAGGCTCGACAGAACCCTGATCCGGCTGCCAACAATTTGCTCAGCGTATTTTTACGACAAGGAACCGAGATTTCCGATACGCAGTTGGTGGACTTCCTGAGTGAATTCCACGCCGGCGGAAACATCTCGTCAGCAGCTGGCATCGTGAATACGTTCGCTCTGCTAAACAGCCATCCAGAGGTTGAAAAAAAGCTCCATCGCGAATTAACGGAAATGATTCGGCAGAAGCCCGATTACGACGTCGCGTCAATTGGCGAGACTTCATTGGTCGATCACGTACTGCGTGAATCGTTAAGACTGATCCCTCCTGTCGCCATGTTCGGGAGAAATGTCCGTAAAGACAGGACAACAACTCTAGGAGGCCGGGAGCTTCCGCCCAATACAGCGGTGATGATTGTGATGAAGGCCGTCCAGCGATCAGCGAGCCATTGGAAGAATCCTGATCAATTTGATCCGGATCGATGGGCGAACGGCGGAATTGAATCCAATCCCGTTGGAAGCGATTACTTCTTCCCATTTGGGCGAGGACCGCGAATGTGTTTGGGGGCAAAAATCGCCATGTTCACCATGAAAATCATTCTGGCTTCGATTCTGTCAAAGGCTGCGGTGAGAACAAGCGGATCATCCAAGTCCGTCCTTCACTGCGGTGTCATCGAAACGAAAGAATTAAAAGCCGCGCTGGTCCCACACCAAAGATAACATTTTGTGAGAGGACTGAAATGTGGAGTTGTGTGCCACTGGCGTGCGTCTTCGCTCGCCAGTGCTCGTCGTTTTTATGGGCAACTCGAATCGAAGCCACTGGCGGCACCCACATTTTTAGCAGTAATACAATTCGTTCCGAGCAACTGGGGTTACCGCCAGTTCATCAACACCGACTGAATGATGAAAACGTCACGCTACTTCAGATGATTCGGTGACACAGGGACGCTGCTTTGATGGTTCGTATGACGTTTTGAATCCAAGTCCGCGAGCGAGGACCGGAAAAAGAACCAACGGATGAAAAAACGCCGTTGGTTTCTTCATGAAGTGTAGAACCTCGTAAAACGTTCTGACGATTCGCTCGTTCCCAGAACAAAGCTGGAGCATCCGCAACAGATACCAATTCAGCACATTCGTATGGAGCGGTCGTTTCCCTGATGTTTCTGGATAAAGAAAATCTGACTGCGTTGCCAGCATCCACGGCGTTTCGATGATCCTCGCCGCTTTTCTAAAAAACGTTTTCGCCAGTTCGGCTGAAATCGCGGTACTTCCCTGGCATTGCTCGAGCAACTGACGAAGCTCATCGACTTCGAGTGCGCAAACACTCATCCCTTGTCCATAAACAGGGTTAAATGTCGAAATCGCGTCCCCAATTACCAATAGTCCTGTGGGGAATCGCGAGAGACGGTCATATCGTCGCCATCGATTGGCTGGAAACTTGAAGGTAGAAATTGGCGAAAGTGGCTTGGCATCCTTGATCGCGTTATAAAAGTCGGGCAATTCCATCGAACGGGCGAACTCGAGATACCCTTCGTCGTCATCCGGTGGATTGTCTCTGAGAAATCCTACCTGGCTAACCAGCCATCGCCCCCCTTCGATCGGAAAGATATAGCCGGTCCGCTTACTGGTCGGTGGAGTTCCATACTGCGCCATGATCTGCCAGTCACGTGACGGATCGTGGCTGGGTTCATAGATTCTGCTGGCATAACCGATATTGACTTCGACGGTTGTTTCGGCCGGCCGCTCATATCCAATTAATTCAAGCCAAACCGGTGTCTGGCTACCTCGCCCGCCGGCATCGACCACAAGGTCGGCCACTAATTCTTCACGCGTATCGGCCCCCTCAGACCCGCGAATTTCGACTCCTGTAATACGAGATTGATCGGGGGACGAAAGAAATCCCGTGACTGCACACTTCTCCAGAATCCGAATATTGGTGTCGGATTTGAGTCGGCGAAGTATGTTCGATTCCAGAAACGGACGACTCTGCCAATACGAGATCAAATCGGATTTGGGCCTGGCCTTCCAGACCCCTCCGTGATACCAGCACAAGTCTTTCGAGAAGTCACAAACGATGGACCCCGTTTTGGCAAGTTCGTCAAAAAAGCCGGGAAACAGCCGATTGATGACACGCACTCCGCCACCGAAAATGACGTGGACGTTTCGTCCTTGGGGAACCCCTTTACGAGGCTCGTAATTCGTTGAAAACGAGTCGCGTTCAATGATCGTGACTTGCTCGAAATGCGACCTCAGTACACGCGCGATTAACAGCCCGCCAATGCTCCCCCCGATGACAATCGCATGCTTGCCCAACGTGCGGTTCGATTCACCCATTTTTTACAAAGTTCCCGGTCTAGAATCGTTCCAACTTTATTTTTCGGATTCTAGCTCTTGCAGCAACTCTTTCGCCCTGACAAGATCCGAAGTATCAAAACCTTCGGTGAAGAAATTGTAGGCGGATTCCAACAGTTGCCGACCTTCTTTCGATCGGCGCTGGCGCTGCCTCAATTCGGCGAAACTGATCATCGCCCTCAATTCCCATGACTTGGCGTCTTGTTTGCGGGCGACTTGAACGGCCTTTTGATAGTATTCCTCGGCTCCCTTTTCGTCTCCCGTCGCGAGCGACATGTTTCCCTTCAACCGCAAGAACTCGCTTTCCTTGCCACGTTCGTGATGATTTTCGACAAGATTAAAACCGCGATCTAACCATCGATTTGCGTCGTCGGGTCGTCCGGCGA
Source organism: uncultured Schlesneria sp. (assembly GCA_903834925.1). Lineage (GTDB taxonomy): Bacteria > Planctomycetota > Planctomycetia > Planctomycetales > Planctomycetaceae > Schlesneria. The sequence goes on along the minus strand of CAILLA010000258.1, from coordinate 24,287 downwards.
GAAGATAGGCTTCGGCAATATTTCGATAGGGATAATCCATCGACAAATTGGCGCCTGTCCCTTTCAGCATTTCCAAGCCATGATCAAACAGCTTGCGTCCATCATCGACTTTGCCTTCCCGCAGAAGTAATTCTCCCTGTCCATAGATGGCATGCACTTCAAAAAAAACAAACCCTTGATCGTGGCAAATCTTGTATTCTTCATCAATACGATCGAACGTTTCCTCGTTGCGGCCACATAACTGAAGGACCTGACGGCCGAAGAAGAGCGCCATGGCCAGACTGAACGGATGCCCCAGCTTCTTCGCCAGTCGAATTGTCTCGTCAGCTCGCTGCAAAGCCTGACTCGGATAGCCTAATTCCCAAAGCGCCAATGCCGAGTGGCTACCGCACATGACGCTGCAGTGCTGACCCGTTTTTAATGCGTAGGCTCGTTCCTGATCTGGATCGGTGAGTTGCAACCCTTGTTCGAGCAACTTCAGTCCAGCTTTGAAATCGCCTTTGTAATAGGCAGTGCAACCGACGACCCAATAAGCTTCGGGCAACAATTTCTTGCCTTCCACCGACCTATCCACCAGTTGCATAATGTCCTGCGCGATCCCCTCGCAAATATCCAGATCCGCACGAATGACTCGCCAACCCCAAAGCCCCCACTTCACAAAGAACTGGTCTTCTAAGGTCCCGTATTTGGAACAAAGTTGTTGAGCTCGTTCGATGGCTGTCCCGACTTCTGGGGCGGACCAGCCCCGCGCTGCCATTAACACAGGAGAGAGCGCGGTTTGAAACGCGAGTTCCAATTGGTCTCGTCGAGGAGACTCTGGAAGCGTCTGCAAAATTTTCAGCCCCTGAGTCAGTTGGCTGATTGCTTCAACGTTCGCCGACTGTAGTTGAGATTTCTGACCGGCTTTTAACCAATATTGACTGGCCTTATCGAAGTTGCCTGCCTCATTGAAGTGATGCGCCAAAAGTGCCGGCTGTGATTTGACGATGCCTTCGAACCTCGACTCGATGACTTCGGCAATGCGCTGATGACACGCTTGACGCCTTTTTGTGAGCATCGAACGATAGGCCGCGTCTTGCAGCAGGGCATGCTTGAAGATGTAAATTGCTTCGGCTGCTTCCCCCTTCTTAAAGAGGATTTCCGCTTTGACTAACTTGTCGAGTTCGATCTGAAGTTGGCCTTCCGGTAACGTACACGAAGCTGATAGCAGACCGAATCCGAATTCACGTCCGATCGTGGAAGCCAATTGAATGACTTCGCGATCAGCGGCCATTCGATCGAGTCGAGACAGCAACAGATCGTGCAGCGTGGACGGAATGATCTTGAGAAGCGACGAGGAATCAGCACCGTCATCGGTACGATCGAGGATTCCGGACTCGACGATCACAACCGTAAATTCCTCGACGAACAACGGAATTCCGTCAGTACGGTCAATGACTTGCTGCAGGATTAACTCGGGGATATCACGACGCCTGGTCCGCTTCCGCATCATCTCACCAATCTGCCGTTTGGTTAGACGGTTCAACGCAATCTGCGTTTGATGTGGACTGCTCTTCCAGGGCGTTTCAAATTCTGGTCGGAAAGTCAGAAGACTGAGCATCCGGCCCGCCTTGAATTCCATGACATACTTTTCAAGCAATTGGAGGGTCGATGGATCGAGCCAGTGCAGGTCTTCAACGATGAATAACATCGGACTGACCTCAACCATTTGCTTCAACCACAAAAGCAACAGATTTTCCGTCCGCTCCTTGACCTTTTGCGGTGGCAGGGCAAGGGGAGGGAAACGATCATCTGTCGCGACGCCAAGTAGCCCGCAAAGCAACGAGACATTTTCGGTAGACTCGATTTTCCACTCGCCCAGGTAACGCACGACGGTTTCCAGCCGATCTGGGGCGGAATGATTTTCAAAGTCAAACAACCGCGTCAGAAATTCGACGACGGGAAAGAAGCTGGTTCCCTGTTGATGTTGTGCGCATCGCCATTCGATAACGGCAGCACCTTCGGTATCGGAACCAATCACGTGTTCTCGCAACTCGCGAATCAACCGTGATTTGCCAAGTCCTGCGTCACCGATCAAAAGGACAACCTGTCCCAATCCGTCCTGCGCCTGCTCCCAGCGATCTTTGAGAATTGAAAGTTCTGTATCGCGCCCGACCAGCGGTGATAAGTTGCCCGGATCGACGAGCTCCACTCGATTTCGCGAGGCGGCTTCTTTAGTGACTTTGAAAAGTTCGACGGGTTGTGAAATACCACGAACGCGCTGCGCCCCGAGTGATTCACACTCGAAATAAATTGCAATGCGCTGATGGGTCGCTGAGCTGACCACAACGGTTCCCGGCTCAATAATCGCACTCAGCCGAATCGCTGTGTTACGAGCTTCACCCACTAACGAGACATCGGTTCCCTGCGAATCACCCGATTCTTCCGCCACGGCTTCGCCCGAATGCAGAAGGACCCAAGTTTGACTGGCAAGAGGCAATTTCGCCCGCTGCTGATCTGCTGCACCGAGTTTTCGCATGACTTGAAGGGCTGCTCGAACGGCCCGTTGCGGGGAATCCTCAAAGGCTTGAGGAAAGCCAAAGCACGTCAAGACCTCTTGCCCCGCACCATTCACACTCACACCACCGAGTTGTGCGACCTGTTCTTTAACAAACGCAGCGAACGACTGTGCCTGCTCGTGTAATTGCTCCGACTGAGAAGAGACAGAGGCTCGACTCATACTGATCGAGCCCTCATCGCCTTCGCTTTCATAGTTGAAGACGGCAACCGTCACCTGTCGTAACTCCGCATCACGGCGCGATCGATTGCTAGTCAAGTTGTCAGCATCCACTCCGGCGATGGCTTGAACCTCGGGACGTGACGCGTAGGAAATGGTTTTTACGTCGCTGCCGGATGGATTCACCAGATACGTTAATTCTTCGGCAAATATCGCGGCCGAGGCGTGACGCTGCGAAGGGGATTTTGCAAGGGCCCGCAGACAAATTGCGTCCAGTTCGGGCGGCAAATCATTACGCCATTTTGAAGGTGGTTCCGGCACTTTCGAGACAATTTGCCCAAAAATCGACATCACAGAACCTTGAAACGGCCGCTTGCCCGTGACCATTTGATACAGAATCACGCCCATCGCATAAACGTCGGTTGCCGGTCCGATTTCGTTGTGGTTTGCCTCGACCTGCTCGGGTGCCATATACGCGGGACTTCCAAAAACAGCTCCCGTTTGAGTCAAGTCCGCTTCACCAGACATCTTCCGCCGAGCCAGTCCGAAATCCATGATGATCGGATCACCATCTTTATTCAGCATGATGTTGGCGGGCTTCAGGTCGCGATGCACGATCCCCGCTTCGTGAGCTTTCTGCACCGCTATGGCAACAGTCTTCATCAGTGTCGCGGCCTGATTGACGGAGAAAAAACCTGTCTCTTTCAACACCTTCGAAAGCGGCTGGCCATCAATGAATGCCATTGTCAGGAAGTGCCACTCTTCATGCCGACCGACGTCATAGACCGGACACAAGTTGGCATGTTGGACCATGGCCATCGCCCGGGCTTCGCGATAAAACCGTTCGACGGCTTCCTTCGCATCAACTTCGCGAAAGAAAGGAATCTTTAACGCAACTTTACGACCCAGTTGTCCGTCAATGGCCAGGTAAACGGCCCCCATTCCACCGCGACCAAGCTCACGTACGATACGGTATCGCCCGAATTGCTCGGGCACAGTTTTCAAATCCTCTGAACCATCTGATTTACTCTTTTCACCTTCCGGTCTTTTTTTCAACGGATTATCGTCGTCCATTTCTGATCTCGTCTCCATTACCGTGATTTCATCCGTCGGTCGCGTGTCCGATTCTCGTGGCGGGTCGAGTAACCTCGAAACCGTCTCGGCATAATGGGGAAATCTCGACGTATAATCTTCCAGCGAACATGGCACACCCGCTGTCCGACGAAAGTTGACATCGATAACGAGCAGCTCTGCGAGAACGGCTCGCCTTAACGATTCAGGAAAGGTCTTTATGTACTCTTCAATTTCGGGTTGTTGATTTTTCTGCCAGGAAATTCGAAACGCATCCTTAGCCGCCCCGATACGGCGTAGTTCCTGTTCGCCCAAGGGCGAAGTGACAAATTGCGAAGCGAATTCATGTTCCATATGCGGCGGCGATCTAAAAATTCACGGCAGAAACATCAGCCTGCAGAATCAAAAGCTGCGGAGTTCACGGCAGCTCAACGAATGCGAAGAAAATTGCGTAAAGACGGACCCAATTTGACTATAACAGACAAACGTATTCGCCTGAAGTTATGCGTCACCTCACCAAAAGAATTCTGGCGAATTCATGGATTGCAGTCTGAATTGGATAAGACTTTAGAATTGCCGATCGATCGCTTCGATGCTTAGACTGTTTCTGCCAGCGAATCTCGCCGAATTTGTACCCCGCCCCAATTTTTGCCTCTGAAGACAACCACCCACCTCAACGTGCTCACAATATGACAGACAAACCCCGCTCGTTCGATCAACGCCAGATTCTTAAGCGGACTGCAATTGGAATTGCCTTTTTGATCGGAAGCGTTGTGGCAACGGCCGAAGACGCTCCTGCGAAACCCGCTTCCGCCATTTCGACCGACGCCATCGCATTCAATGAACAGATCCAGCCATTTTTTCAGAAATTCTGCGTTCGCTGCCATAACCCTGACAATATGAAATCGGGCGTTCGGGTTGACCAATTGACAGCAACTCCCGACGACCGACAGTTGTTTCTTTTGCAAGCAATTCAAAAGCAAGTGGATGACGGCGCAATGCCTCCTGCTGAGGAATTGCAATTCACCCCTGAACAAAGGCAGACGTTAAACGATTGGATCTTGTCGACGATTACGGCCGCGCGAGTGCGGGACACGAAAAAGAATGGGTCTGTCCGGCGGCTTACGGTCTCGCAATACCGCAACACGCTGAAAAGCCTTTTGGGACTGCAAGAAGATCTCACCGAATCACTTCCCCCAGATGGAATCTCCAAGGAAGGCTTTACGAATCAAAGCCACACGATGATTTTGTCGCCGCTTCAGGTCGAATCTTATTTTAATATCGCCGAAAAGGCCCTCGATCTGTGCATCGTGGACGAAAATAAAAAGCCAGTAATCCAGAACTTTCGAATGGATCTGGGGACAGCGATTAACCCTGAGCCTTGTCCAGACAACCTGGTTCTTGGTGCCAATAATTTTCTGCTGAACAACCCCGATGTCCTGGTGACAGAACTGACGCCGAACAAACCGTTTGCCTATGAACCCTTCTTCATGCGAAAGGAATACGATTTCATCGAAGGTTACGTCGGTAACGACACGATTCGCGCCTGGAAAAAATTCAACAGCATTTATCACTCGGTCTTCGCCTGCATGCGCGGGTCTCCCGGCTATCCAAAAGGACAGTCGTTTCAGGTCGTTCCGGAAGGTTTGCTGTTGCGACCAGCGATCCCTAGCCCCGAAATCTTTGGTCAATCGGACACCTACGGACCGATGGCCAATTTCAAAATCTCACTGCGTGAATTACCCGAAGATGGGAATTTCCGCATCACAGTCCGCGCGGCCCGATATGACGACGCACTATTGCTCGACGACGACGCCCCGGCGCAAACGAATGTTGACACCGTCTCGGTTCCGGTCACTGAATTAACTTCCTCGCCTGATGCGAAAGTGTTGATCAAGGAAGCAGGAATCTATCAGTTAGACATCGTTAGCGGTCCCGAACCAGTAAAGGACCTGTTTTCGATTACGCTGGGAGATCGGCAGGTCGCTGGCCAACTACGAAAACTCACGGCGTATCCAAATCGGCCAAACGATGAAGAAAAGTCAAAAGAGCAGGCGTCGGCATTCCTGCTTGTCAGATTGCCTGCCGGCGAACTGAAAATATCGGCACGTCTTGGTGACAATTCAAAACTACGTCGACTGGTCTTCAACCGCCTGGATAACTCACACGAATTGGCCCAACGGTTTTCTGTGTTCGAACGCCGAGTTCCTTCGCTAAGTGTTTATCTCGGACTACGCCGCGATTGTGGAAGTACGCTCACCCAGGTCGGTCAGCCAAGGCGCGTCGCTTCCGGCGAGCTAGAAGAATATGTTTTCGAAGGAGCGATCAACGATTTCCCCAACCCCGATGTTGAAAAGGATAACGTCAACTACCTGGCCGGGATTCGGGAAATTGGAGTTCGCAGCGAGTACACCGATGGCCGCGAAATGCCCCGCCTGAGGATTCGGTCTGTCGAGTTCGAAGGCCCTTTTTATGAATCCTGGCCTCCAGAGACCCACCGAAATATTTTCAACGCTTCAGTGACCAATGCCGATCCCGCGATCGAGGCCCGGGAAATCCTCCGCTCTTTCGCCACGCGTGCTTTTCGGCGACCTGTGACCGACGCAGAGCTCGAAGCAATCTTTTCTGTTTGGCAGAAGTCATTCGTGAGCAGCGGCAACCACCGTCAAAGCATCAAAGACGCACTGTTAGTCATACTCAACGCGCCTCAGTTTTTGTTCCTGATCGAGAACAGCCAGACTCCCGAACCGGAAGATCTCCATCCCAACGAACTCGCGTCGAAACTCTCTTATTTCCTCTGGAATACCGCGCCTGACCAGCGATTGCTCGAGCTTGCATCGAAAAACGAACTGCGTTCGTCGTTGGACTCCGAGACCGAACGACTGATCTGCGACCCGCGTTTCGAGCAATTCATCGACGAGTTCGCCGCCCAATGGCTCAGTCTCGACAAGATCGACATCGTCTCGGTCGACTCCAAGCGTTTCCCAAGGTTGACGCGTGACACGAAAACTCAATTGAGACAAGAACCCGTCCAATTTCTGCGGTATTTGATCGAAAAAAACCTGCCGCTACGGAATCTGGTCCAGTCCGATTTCATCATCGCTAACGAAGTCGTGGCCAACTATTACAACCTGGGTAGCCAGACGGAAAACGGATTTCTTTTTGTTCCGATCAAACACGGCCAAGAATATCTGGGTGGGGTGCTGACAAACGCGGGAATCCTTGCAGGGCTGAGTGACGGTCGCGAATCGAATCCCATCAAGCGGGGAGCCTGGGTGGCTCGCAAAATCATTGCCGAACCACCAGACGATCCCCCACCGAATGTTCCGCGCATTAAAGAGGACGATGGGACCCAGTTGACGTTCCGACAAAAGCTGGAACAGCATCGAAACCAGCAAGGCTGCGCTAAGTGTCACGGCGGAATTGACCCCTGGGGATTTCCGTTTGAATCATTCGACGCTGGCGGCCTGCTAAAAACGGGAGCCAACATCGACCCGCGATCGACTCTTCCCGATGGAGCGGAAGTCAAAGACCTGAATGGACTAAAGACATATCTTGCCAACGATCGAATCGATCAGGTCGCCTTCAGTTTTATGAAGCATCTGGCCTCTTATGCTATCGGCCGCAGCCTGACCTACAACGAATTCATGTTCCTGAAGGAGCAAGGAAAAAATTTGAGGTCCAATGACTACCGAATGCACGATATGATAAAGTTTGTCATCAAGAGTGACTTATTCATCAAGAAGTGATTTTTCTTTCCGGATGTTGATTCATGGGTTCATCAGTTCAACTTGATCGTCGCGCAGTATTAAAAGGTTTGGCAGGCGTTACGTTGTCGCTACCGTTACTTGAAGCGATGGGGAAAGAAGTCGCAGAAACACCCCCTAGACGCTTTTGCGCGATGTATACAGCCAACGGGATGTCGTTACCCAAACCAACGAACGGGATCGATGAGTGGAGCTGGTTTCCAAAGACCGATGGACGTGGTTTTGAATTCGGCAAGTCGACGGAGCCACTCAGTCCGTTCCGCGAAAAGCTCAGCTTCATCGGTGGTCTTTACCATCCGAACGGCACCAAAGCCGATCCACACCTCTGCTCGGACATGTGGCTGACAGGAGCACCACTACACAATCCGAAGCCTGGAACATTCAACTCTGTAGCGCTCGATCAAGTCGTGGCGACGCACACAAAACAATACTGCCGCCAGCCCTCGCTGGTTCTGTCGATCGACGCTGGTGTCGGGTTTCTCTCGCGAACCGGAACGATCTCGTACAACCAGGAAGGGAAGCCGATCCCGGCCGAGAACAATCCGCGTCGAGTTTTCGATCGTCTGTTCCGCGGTGATCGGGCTTCGCTTGCCACGCAAAGGGAACAACTTCAGCGAAGGATCAAGCTGGTCGACGCGGTGCTGGACAACGCCAAATCACTGAATAAGCAACTCGGCCAATCCGACCGCGAAAAGATGGATCAATACATGACCTCGCTCGATGAAATCGAGACTCGATTAACCGCGTCCGAAAAATGGATCGATATTCCCATCAAGACGCAGGATTATTCACATCTCAATCTCGACGCCAATTCTGAAGGAGAACCGCACGAGTACTACCGGAATATGTTCGATCTGATCGCGCTCGCCTTCGACGCTGACATCACACGTTCCGTCGCCTTCATGCTCAATCGCGAAGACGGCATGGGTGTCAGCGATACGTTCCCAGTCAAGCTGGGTCTCAATCGAACTCACCACAGCCTGTCACATGCCGAAGACAAAGAAGGCCAACTGGCGTTCGCCAAGTACGATTTGTTCCTGAGCGAACAAATCGCCTATTTCCTGGGCCGGTTGCAACAATTCCAGGACATCAATGGCAGCGTGCTGGATAACTCGATCGTACTTTACGGCAGCGGTGCCAGCACGACGCATAACCCGACCAATCTTCCAACACTCATCGCCGGTGGTGCCAACATGGGGCTGAAGCACGGAACCCACTGGCGAAAGCCGAACACGCCAATGTCGAATCTGTATCTCAGCATTCTACGATCGATGAAGATCGAAGAACCGTCGTTCTCAGACAGTACCGGAGTCCTTAACGATTCCGTGTTTACCCAAGTCTAGTGTTAGTCTCGTTCCCGATTCCGTCTCGTTCCCAAGCTCCAGCTTGGGAACTCAGCTCGTCGAAGCTCCGCTTCGCGAATTGCAAAGCGACCGTCTCCAGAAAAACGCCAAGCCGGAGCTTGGAAGACGCTCGTTCCCAAGCCGGAGCTTGGGAACGAGAGGAATGAACGAGGGGAATGAGCCTACTTCGCAGGTTCAAACGGCAATGCCGACTTGTGAACGCACAGCCGAAGCTTGCCATCTTTGCACTTCCGAAACACGAACGTCTTGTCCACCATCACTTCATCACCATTGGCATTCGTGAGGTAAACATTCCCCATGGTGATCGCGATATCTCCATGAATTTGAATACCGTTCTCAGTAGCGTTGTTGTCATACCGAACTTTCACCCAGTGCTTCAGTGCAAAACCTGAATCTTCTGGAAAATCCTTGCTGCCACCGACAAAGTAGGAAAGTGCCCCTTCCTTCGTACTGCGGAAAGTGTTCTTGCCAAACGCTAATGTTGGTTTGAAAAACACCTTTCCGTCGTTGTAGTCGTAAAGATCATGAATCACTTGCGTCGCCACGGCTTTGTAGTCGCCCCCTTCTTTATGAACTTTGCCAATTTTTACGAGTCCATCACACCACGCTTGTTGAGCGGAGTTCACTTCGGCCTCGGTGATCGTTTCTTTTTTGGCGGGATCGGCTGCGACAACCGGAACGAGGAAGGTCAGGCAAGCCAAGGAGGCCAACATAGTCCGAAGGACTATTCGTCGAGAGGCGGAACTTAACAATTGCATACTATGTATTCCTGAGAAGCTGCTTGGAACCGGTTCACCAAGTGGTGATCCTGATATTCAACATAGCCCGATCAGAGCGAAATCGCCAACGGAGATCGCTTACTCTCGTTAGTAACTCTCGTCCCCAAGCTCCAGCTTGGGTACGCAGCTCTTCGAAGCTCCGCTTCGCGAATTGCAAGGCGAACTTCCCCGGCTAAAACGCCAAGCCAGAGCTTGGAAGTAGCTCGTTCCCAAGCCGGAGCTTGGGAACGAGGGAACTAAACGCCGGCGCTTGGGAACGAGGGAACGTCCAATGTTCAACGAATCTCAAGCTGCCGATCCAGCAGCGCCTTCGTCTGCTGCTCGCTTTCAGCATCATGCGGACGATAACCGATCGCGGTATAGGTGTCGTAACTTGTCCAAACGAACGCCGTTTTCCCATTCAAAGTCAGCACCGACTTTGGTGGCTCTCCCTTCGGAACCGACACTTGTTCCAACTGAGCCGCAAAAATGACTCGCGGATTTTCACCGGATTCTGGCGAACGAGCCGCTCGGCTGATGGCCGCCGATTCGATTTCGATCTCGACCGAAGCTTTTTTCAGATAGATGGGAGAATCAACAATCAGCAGATTTCCGCCGTCGCCAGCCGGGATTACTGTCGCGTCAAAAATGACCCAGGCATTCTTGTCGAGACTTGCCATTCGCAGCGGCTCCGCCTGACCAGACTTCGCGTTGGCAATCGTGTCGTCCAGGAACTCGGTGAGCGAGCTTGCTGCAAGGTTGGCGATTGCCGTTGCTTCGCGGCTGAATCGGCGAATCTCGTCTGCCGTTTGGTCCTTTCTTCCAAGCACATCAACTGCCAACCGAGCCTTTTCCAATTCCTTAGCCGCTTTGGAAAAGTCACCGTCTTTGATGGCGGCCATTCCCGCATCGGCAGACGCAGCGACGGTCGCCTTGGCGGATTCGATCCGATGACGCTGTACCAAACCACTGATCGTTAACACGCTCACCAGAATGATTGCCGCACTGACCAATCGCAAGGGAGTGATCAACGGCCCACGTGGTTCTCTCAACTGTTCCGGCTCGGTCTCGACTGATACCGCAGCAGCACGACCTGCAACCGGCTTTTTTCCGTTAGCAGGCTTCGTCGGACTGTTGACCGGAATGTCCTGCACCACGGTATTTGTCGAAGATGATGTCCCCTTCGATTCGCCAACTTTCTTAGGCGACGGGTTTTTCGACGGAGACTTTGGCATTGGTCGAGGATAAACGTTCAACGGCAACACGAACACCGGCCGGGTGCAATTGGGACAAGTCGGTTTTTGATAATTCGCCGCTCGTTGACCAACGACTTTGCCACCACAATCGCACTCCACCTCATATGGTTCAGGAAGTGGTGGCGGCGGTTTCTGAAAAAGAGACGTCGTTCGACTCAACCAACCAGCCATGAGTCACCATAATTGCCGCGGAAATATGAACCATGCAATTATTGGCTCGAATGTGACAAACGTCAAAGGGACATGAGTCTTTCGTGGGCTGGTTGATTGGAACCAACCTGAGGCAGTGCACCATGACCAGCTTTTCCTGGTTTGGTATTACTTATCCCTTCAGGAAAAGATTTCAAGGTTAAACCATAGTTGCAACGCATCGCTGCTGGTAGCGTTTGCAGAGATCGGGCTGAACTTTCGAGCCGCCTGCGCTCGTCGCTACGGGTAAAACGATCGCCCGGACCCTCAATGCTTCACGCAGGGTTGGCCGATAGCGTTGCATTGAAGAATTCACTCAGCCGACGGTCGTATTCTGCGGGACCAACCTCACGGGCACTGTTGTGTTTCGCCGAGGGAACCAGCCAGAGCTGAGCTGAGGGTGAGTCGATTCGTTTTTGCAAACCGCGTCCAACGTCGGGATGAACGTAGTTGTCGCGTGCTCCAGCCACTAGCAGCACGGGTCGATTTTTTAGCTTAGACAGCCAGTTTTCCAACACAACGTAGCGACGTTTTCGTAACAATCGACTTGTCCAGCGAACCATGATTAACGTGATTCGCACATGCCACTTCGGCAGCATTTCTAAGACTGGACGTGGTAAGTACAAGGTGGCCCAACGGAAAATGAAGTGCATCAGAAGTGCGTCCGTCGAATAAGCCCCTTCACAACAGACCGCTTTGACCTGTGCCGTTTCAGCGGCAGCGATCAATGCAGGCGTTGATCCGCGGCTGACTCCCATGATCCCCAGCGAGAGCTTGTTCAGATCGCAGCGGCTGTTGATAAACCGAATTGCGGCACGAACATCTTCAACTTCGAATGTTGTTGGCCAGTGAAGGGGGGCGTATCCCGGTTGCGGATCGCTTTCACCCTGACTGCGAAAATCAAATGAGACAACGGTGTATCCCGACTGCAACAGGCCGTTGGCGTATGTTGCCGCCGACCAGTGACTTCCTTCCAATTCGGGACAGAACAGAACCACCCCTTTTGCTGGACCACTGGCTTGACGATGAATGCTTCCACGAAGGGTGATGCCATCACTTGTCTCGAATGAGATTTGTTCTGCATCAGGAATAGGAGGAGACGATACGACCGAGAACGGAGGCTTGGTTTCAAAGATACGAAGGATCAGCCGCACGTAAATCAAATGGACGGCCAAATCAATGATGACCAGCGAGGTTAAGAAGATCAGCAGCCAGAACAATGGAAACATCCCCATGCCAGACATCGAGTACATTGTCACGATGATCAACATCGTGCCACTGGATGACCGTCTTCGGCCATAAAGTGCTCTTCACTTGCAGGGTAAACAGTAACCACGCTGCTTCTAAGAAGACTTCGAAGCAGCGGCACGCAACCTTGGATCAACCGCTGCCAAGGGATCAGCCGTGATATTCCGCAAAGATCAACGAACAGTTCTGGCCACCAAACCCGAAACTATTGGAGAGCGTGCGACGAACGGGTGCTTGACGAGCTTCGTTCGGAACGTAATCGAGATCACAATCGGGGTCAGGGGTTTCGTAGTTGATCGTTGGTGGCAGCACATTGTCACGCATCGACAAGAGACAAGTGATTGCTTCCACGCTGCCAGCAGCGGCGATCAGATGACCCATCATACTCTTGATGCTGGAAACCGGCGTCTTGTAGGCTGCAGCACCGAAAGATGTCTTGATGGCTGCGGTTTCGACCTTGTCGTTGACTTCGGTGCTGGTTCCGTGAGCGTTGATATATTGGATATCTTCGGGATTCAACTTGGCGTCCTTGAGAGCCATGTTGATGCACGCGACCGCTCCACGCCCTTCAGGGTGAATATCCGTGATCCGGTAGGCGTCGGCGGTTGAACCGTAGCCAACCAGTTCCGCGTAAATCCGAGCCCCTCGTTTTTTCGCGTGTTCCAATTCTTCGAGGATCACCATCCCCGCACCTTCACCCAGAACGAAACCGTCCCGTTCGCGATCAAATGGACGTGAGGCCCGTTGCGGGTCCTGGTTATGAGTCGACAGGGCTGTCAACAGGTTGAATCCTGTCACTCCAAATGGATGGATCATGCTGTGAGCGCCGCCCGACAACATCACGTCGGCGTCGCCACGACGAATGATTTCCGTTGCTTCACCAATCGCCTGGCTGGACGCAGCACAGGCCGTCAAGCAGTTCAAATTGGGACCCTGGGCATCGAACAGGCTGGCGAGATGTCCTGCCGGCATGTTCGGTTCCTGTTCCAGCTCTTGTTGGGCATGCAGCCGAGTCAGCCCTACGCGGGTAAATGCTTCCAGGTCAACGTGGCCATCTTTTTGCGATTCCGCAATCAGACTCATCACGCGGGCGAAGTCCTGCTGGCCTTCTCCTGCACCCAGATAGATTCCGAATCGAGACGGATCGACTGAATTGAGCACGCCAGAATCGTCAACCGCCTGGCGGGCCGCACCGATTGCGAACCGGATATTCAGACCACAGTGTTCGAATCGCTTTGGATCGTCGACGTAGTCTTTCAGGTCGAAGTTTCTGACTTCGGCGGCAAATGTTGTGGGAAAGTGCGAAGCATCAAAGTGCGTGATCGGACCGATACCGCTCTTCGCTTCCTGCAGCGACTTCCACATCGTTTCAACGGTATTACCGATTGGAGTGATCGCTCCGATTCCCGTAATGACAACTCGCCGTCTCATTTTGACTCCAATCCCTCACCCGCTTTTCCGACGTCCATAACTCCCAGAAGACGCATAGAAAACACAAAGTTCTTCTGGTCGATCTTGACCCCACCATCGGCGTTTTCGTCAACGTGTGCGAAGACGATCTCTCCATCCGCAACCAGTCGCTCACCGACATGAGCCTGTACTTCGACCATGCCCCCTTCGTCGCGGGCATCAATCAGCTTGGCGGTGTAGGTCAGTGTATCGCCGGGAATTGCCCAACTGTGAAACGTCATCTTCGGAACTTTGGCCAGGATGACCACCCTGTTGAACTCGTTCACTTTTCCCAGCAGAATTCCGCCGGTCTGAGCCATCCCTTCGAGCATCAGCGATTGGGGCATCACTGGAAAACCCGGAAAGTGATCGTGCAAATGGTCTTCGGCCAGGGTGACGTTTTTAATCGCCTTGGCGTGTGAGCCATTCACAAATTCCACAAACCGGTCAATCCAGATCCAACGCATGTTTTTGTACTTCCAGGCGAGCCGGGGGTGTTAACCCCCGGGTTCTTCGCTCTCCAAATCAGTTCAGCTTCGATTCCAGGAAATTCACCACCATATTAACGGTGAACAGGTCTTCGACGTTTTCAACTTTCGGATCAAGCGCCAGCTTGTCGATGGCGGCTTTGTCCGCGTGAGGCAGTTTCGTCCGAAGTTCGCCAAGTCCCTTTTCGGTGACTTTACCGTTTTCAGCAAAACCAGAATCGGCAGCGAACAGGCTTTCTGGGAACAGTTCATTTCGGGGAATCTTGATCCCGAAGTTCTTTTCCAAGCGAAAGACGATGTCCAGAAAATCGATTGATTCAGCACCGAGGTCGGCTTTCAATCGTGATGCCGGGGTCACTTCATCGTCATCGACTCCCAATGCGTCGATCAGCGTGGCTTTAACTTTCTCGTAAATCTCGTCGTGCGAAGGCATCCAAGTTCTCCTGAGGATCATTGTGCAGAAGCTTTTAGGCCTGCGGCGATCCAATTCCAAATGTCACCCAGTTCAAAATACCATGAATTACAACCGGTGGACGGGGCGAGGCATCTTCCGGTCAAATCACAAAGTCGATCTATTCAAAACCCGCATGCCCAGCCCGAGCAACACGGGGTTCTTTTTGTTTTTCGTAGTGTGGGCTTTAGCCCGCACGTCTTTTTGTTCTTTTGCACGGGCTAAAGCCCATGCTACGTGTCGCACGGGCTGAAGCCCATGCTACGCTTCTGTCCAGTGTCAGGCCATCCCACCTAACGTCAATCCTCCGTCAACTTTCAAGACTTGGCCGGTGATGTAACTCGATTCTTCACTGGCCAGGAACAACACGGCGTTGGAAATATCGTCAGGTCGTCCCAGTCGTTTTACCGGAATGGAGCTCTTAATCTTATCCCCTGCGGCATTCACCACGGCAATCGTCATATCCGTTTCAATAAAACCTGGTGCGACGCAATTCACTGTAATCCCGCGCTTCGCATATTCCGTCGCCAGACAACGGGAGAAACCTTCAATCCCGGCCTTGCTGGCGGCATAATTTGCCTGACCGGGATTCGAAAAGTCAGCCGCGACGCTCGACATATTCACAATGCGGCCAAACCGGTTGCCCATCATCGGACGAATTGCCGCCTGACAAAAGTTAAACACGCTGGTCAGGTTGGTCTGGATGACTTCGTTCCATTCCTCGGCCGACATCGCCAGAACCAGCTTGTCGCGAATGATCCCGGCGTTGTTGACGAGAATATCCAGGCGACCCCATTTGGCCACGACATTTTCGATCGCGGCGTCGGCGTCCGCTTTATTGGAAACGTCAGCCTGAATCGCGTAAACCTCACGACCCTGTTCGGTTAACTCGGCCACCAGTTTATCAGCCGCGTCTTTGTTTGACTGATAAACGAAGGCCACCTTGGCGCCGCCATTGGCGAGAGCCACGACGATCGCTTTTCCAATACCACGGCTTCCGCCAGTCACTAAAGCGACTCGATCGGAGACTTTCATACGCTTCCCTTTTCCACTGCGGGTGGAGTCCAAATCTGTTTGAATATGTCCCGATAGCTTTCACGTCGCATTTCATCCGACGCTGACAGTTCCGGGTTTCGATCACTGAGATTAAATGTTTCCAGAACAAGTTTTGCGGAGACGGCCGAACTGCCGTTGACGGTTCCTGAACCGCTGAAACTCCACAATGAGCCTTCGTGCTTCTTCAGCTCCATTTTCACGATCAAGGCATTACCAGGCGTCACGAAACTGTTGTAACGAATCGCCCGGACTTCTTTCAGCATGATCGTGCTATGAGCAAAATTTTCGTCATGACGAATCAGCCAGCCGCCCGCCTGGATCAATGTTTCCAGCATCAGAACGCCAGGCATGACAGGGAAACCCGGAAAGTGGTCCGCCAGATATTCTTCCGCCAACGACAAGTTCTTGAGTGCCGTGATGGATTTTTGCGGTTCCAATTCCGTGATGCGATCAATCAGCAAAAAACGCATTCAAAACGTCCACTACGACAAAATCGGCTCGGGGACCCTTTTCCGGGTACACGTCAATTCCACGAAGAAATTGAGGGCAAAACAGTTCGCCAACGAGCGCCACCAAACCACTGAGTATATTTGCGCTCCAAAGACCACACAACCCCGGATCAGTTTTCGAGTAGATGTCTCTTTAAGGTGTTGTTGCAAAGAAAGTTACGTGTGTTTGTTTCTGCCTGAACGGTCGCGGGAAGTCAGTTTTGTCCGTTTCGCGAGATGCCAGCTTGGTGTTGGTCGCCGTTGATCGCGGGTTTCTTTAAGTTCTTCAATGGGTACTCAAACGCGGATAAATGGGGTGGATGGGTTGTTTGAGGTGAGTTTCTTGACAGTCAATAGTGTGCGCCATAATACTGCATGCCACACTTCATGCGTGACTCTGAATCCATCCAATGATTTATCTTCCGGTGGAAAGAATCGATCGGAATGTTTCATAAATTCCATTTGGCCGCCAACCTCAGTTGATTTGGATCTGGCGTGAATCGAGTTTTTGAATCGGACGCCAATAAAATAAGGTGACTAACGAGATGTTGCTGACTAGCTGGCTTCGCGAATTGTATCGAGGTCGTGTTCGGGCTCATTCAAGAGCAGCCCGTCGATCGAACGGGTCGGCTCGATCGCTGGTTCCGAGCTTGATGGCACTGGAAAGCCGCGTTTTGCTTTCCAATTACACGGTTACGAATACGAATGACTCCGGTGCCGGCAGTTTGCGTTATGAAGTTGGTCTGGCGAATTCCGACGGCAAGGCTGATACGATCACGTTCGATTCGACGGTCTTTGCGACCGCAAAGACAATCACTCTGACGTCGGGTCAGATCGATCTGAATGACGTTAAAGGGCTTTCGATCATTGCCCCGGCGGCTGGTGTAACGATCAACGGTAACAATGCCAGTCGCGTGTTCAAAGTGGCTAGTGGTTCAGCCGGAAATTTCACTGGGTTGACGATGACGGGTGGTTCAACCGGATCTTTCGGTGGTGGTCTTTACGTTGCCGGGACGGCGACTTTGACCAACTGCACGGTCACCGGCAATACGGCCACCAACTCTGGTGGTGGGGTTGAGGTTTTTGGTCAGCTTACGCTGGTGAACTCGACCATTTCAAATAACACTTCGAACAAAAATGGTGGCGGCATCGAAGTCGTTTTTGGTGCCAGTTGCAAAATGACCAACAGCACGATCAGTGGTAATACATGCTCCTCGTACGGCGGCGGCGTCTACAGTAATGGATCGCTCGGATTCAACAACAGTACTGTCAGTGGCAATCATACTTCGAAAAATGGAGGCGGCGTTTATATCAATGATGGCCAAGCGGATCTGACCAACTTGACGATCAGCGGAAACTCGGCCGGCCGATACGGAGGGGGCTTGAACTTCTGGTATGGCAAAGCGACGTTGACCAATGTGACGATCAGTGGCAATTCCGCATCAACGACCGGTGCCGGGATTTACGCGAGCAATGATATTGGAGGCACTCTCGCGATCAATAACTCGATCGTCGCCGGAAACACGTTAACGGCGGGTGCGACCGACGACATTCAGGGTACTCTGACGCTTTCCGGCTCCAATAACCTGATCGGAACGGGCGGTTCGGGAGGGCTCGTGAACGGCAGCAACGGTAACAAGGTTGGTGTGGCGAATCCACAGCTTGGCCCGCTGGTGAATAATGGCGGTTCGACGCAGACGATCGCATTGCTTGCAGGCAGTCCCGCAATCCAGGCCGGGCTTATCGGCGCAGGAATTCCCGGTACGGATCAACGCGGTGTTCCACGCGTCGGCGCGGTTGACATCGGTGCGTATCAGGTTGCGTTTACGGGGCCGCTGGTCGTGAACACGACAGACGGCGGGGACAAAACAGTCCCCAACAAGCTGACACTGTTCGAGGCGGTCGAGTTGGCGAATTTCAGGACGAGTGCGGATACGATCACCTTCGATCCGACGGTCTTCGCATCGCCTCAGACGATCACATTGACTGCCGGACAACTGGAGTTGACCGATAGCGCCACGACGACAATCACGGCACCAGCGGCGGGTCTGACAATCAGTGGTAACGATGCCAGCCGCGTGTTCGCAGTGGACCATAGTGCAGTCGGTAATTTGACCGGGCTGACGATCACGGGGGGGGCGAGCGCGAATTACGGTGGCGGTCTTTACGTCGCTGGTACCGCTGTGTTGACCAGCTGTGTTGTGAGTGGGAACACTGCACGAGACGGCGGGGGTATTTTTGCCGAAGTCCACTCTTCGGTGACGCTCACGGACACCACGCTTTCAAGTAACTCCGCATCCTTTGGCGGCGGATTGTTTGACCGTTCCTCTGGTACAGCTTCCACTGTCGTGATGACGAACAGCACTGTCAGTGGCAATTCCGCAAAATACGGCGGAGGCATGTTTACTGAGGGGACAGTGACCCTCACAGATTGTACTGTCAGCGGCAATACCGCATCAAAGTCCGGAGGCGGAGCATTCTTGCATCAGGGGGCTGCAACTCTTACGAACGTGACATTCAGTGGGAATAACGCCGCGACGGCGGCAGGTCTTTATAATTTCTACACAGCAACAACTTTGACCAACGTGACGATCAGTGGCAATTCAGCCACCACAAATGCCGGCGGACTTTTCAATTACAATTACGACAGCTCCTTAACCTTGAACAATACGATTATTGCAGGCAATACCCTGAACGGCGGTGCCAGCGACGTCGTAAACGCGGGAAACACCACCGGTCTTTTGGGCTCGAACAATCTGATTGGGGCGGGCGGTTCTGGCGGGCTGGTTAACGGCACAAGTGGCAACATCGTCGGCGTTGCAAATCCAGGTCTGGCAGCACTCGGTTATTATGGTGGTCCAACACAGACGATGGCTCTCTTGCCTGGTAGTCCCGCAATCAACGCAGGCAGCAATACGTTGGCGGTTGATGCTCACGGCAACCCATTGTCGTCTGATCAACGCGGGTTCGCCTACGTTGGAACCGTTGATATCGGAGCCTTCGAGTACCAGGGGACATCGCTGGTGGTCAATACGACCACCGACGGTGCCGGAAAATCGGCACCTGGTCTGTTGACGTTACGTCAGGCGGTAAACCTGGCGAACATGATGCCGACAGCCGACTCGATCACATTCGACCAGACCGTGTTCAACACGGCGAAAACAATCACTCTGACAGTTGGGCAGCTTGACATCAACGACACACGCGGGTCGATCACGATCAGCGCTCCTGCATCGGGATTGACGATCAGCGGTAACAACGCGAGTCGCGTGCTGGATGTGGAAAGTGGTGCAACTGCCAATTTCACTGGGTTGACGATGACAGGTGGTTCAACTGCGAACGGCTATGGCGGGGGGCTCTATGTTGCTGGGGCTGCTTCGTTGACAAACTGTCTCGTGTCTGGAAACGCTGCGGAAGATGGGGGCGGGATTTTTACCGGGCCTGCTGCTTTGCTGACACTATCGAACACGACAGTTTCGAATAACTCTGCTTCCAATGCCGGTGCCGGACTCTGTGATTTTGACACTTCCGTTGTCTGGACGATTGCTGGCTGCACCTTCAGCAACAATTCAGCAACTTCTGGCGGTGGCATTTATACAGAAGGGACGACGAGTCTTTCTGATAGTACTTTGAGTGGAAATACCGCTTCAAATGTTGGAGCGGGCGCAGTCTTTAAGGGCGGCGTTGCGACGTTGACCAATGTGACGATTAGCGGTAATTCAGCGATCGCCAACACAGGGGGACTTTACGACTACAGCAGCAAAGTGACGTCAAACAATTCGATCATCGCGGGCAACACTTACAATGGCAGCGTACCCAGCGACATTGGCGGGAACAGCACTGTGGTTGCGGGCTCGAACAATCTGATCGGAACGGGCGGTTCCGGGGGGATGGTTAATGGTTCGAGTGGCAATCTCGTTGGCGTGGCGAATCCGCTGTTGACTCCACTGGGAAACTACGGCGGTCTGACGCAGACGATGGCCCTGTTGCCGGGCAGCCCGGCGATCGATGCTGGAAAGAATTCATTGGCAGTCGGATCGACGGATCAGCGAGGCGAACCGCACGTCGGTGTTGTCGATATCGGCGCCTTTGAAAGCCAGGGCTTTACCTTGACGACGGTTGCTGGCAGCACTCCGCAAACGACAAGTCCGGGAGCTGCGTTTGCCAATCCTCTGGCAGTGACCGTTTCAGCGAAGAATCCGAACGAACCGGTCAATGGCGGTGTCGTCACATTCACGCCACCGTCGAGTGGTCCAACGGCAAGCCTCTCGTCTCCAACCGCAGTGATCGCAGGAGGTGTGGCGTCGGTCGATGCCACGGCAAATAGCGCACATGGGACATACACCGTTTCGGTGACCGCCAACGGCGCGGCATCCCAAACGTTCAGTCTGTCGAATGGCGAAGCAGGCAGTCTGATTGTCAACACCACCAGCGACGTGGTCAATCCCACGGACGGACTGACCAGTCTGCGTGAGGCGATTGCATATGCGAATACATTCACCAGCAGCAGTCCGACGATCACGTTCGATCCAACCGTTTTTGCGACCCTAAAGACGATTACGCTATCGGGGGCTCAGCTTGGTCTGACGGATACTGTTGAGCCGATCACGATCAATGCCCCCGCAGCAGGCTTGATGATCAGCGGCAACCATGCGAGCCGCGTCTTTGAAATTTATCAAGGTGCTTCAGCAAATTTGAACGGGTTGACGATCACTGGAGGTAATGCGGGTAACTACTATGGGGGTGGAGTATACGCTGGAGGGACGGTGACGCTGGCGAATTGTGTTGTCACGGGAAACAGTGCCGGGCCAGGTGGTGGTGGCGTTGACAGTTACACCGGTGGCTCTGTCACGCTGACGAATACCACGGTCTCGAATAACTCGTCCTATAACGGTGGTGGATTGTTTGTCGGGAGTGGAAGCTCGCTGACGATGATGGACTGTACTGTGAGTGGCAATACGGCCGCTTCGAACGGCGGCGGCGTTGACGGTTTCGGAACGATCAATCTGGTGAATTCGACCTTCAGCGGAAATTCCGCCTCATTTACCGGGGGTGCGATCGCGATCGGCTATTCGAATGCAACGCTGACCAATCTGACAATCAGCGGAAACTATGCGCAGTCCGCCGGCGGCGGTCTTTACGATTACCGGGCCACCATCACGTTAAATAACACGATCGTCGCGGGGAACACCAAATCAGGCGGAGTCAGCGACATAGCCGGAAACAGCGCAGTGACTGGATCGAATAACCTGATCGGAACGGGCGGTTCTGATGGTCTGGTCAACGGTTCCAATGGCAATCAGGTCGGCGTGGCGAAACCGTTGCTTGCTCCGTTAGGGAATTACGGTGGATCGACATGGACGATGGCGCTGCTTCCGGGTAGCCCCGCAATCGATGCCGGTAACAACTCTCAAGCCCTCACGACTGCGGATCAACGTGGTGAAACGTACGTCGGAAATGTCGACATTGGTGCGTTCGAAAGCCAGGGCTTTACGCTCACCCCAATTGCCGGGAGCACTCCACAAACCGCAGTTGTCGGTCACACCTTCGCCAATCCGCTGGGTGTTACGGTAACGGCCAACAACACTGTCGAGCCGGTGAATGGTGGTGTGGTGAACTTCGCCGTTCCATTGAGTGGCCCGTCTGCAACACTGTCGAGCACTTCAGCGACCATTGCGGGCGGTCAGGCCAGCGTCAATGCAACGGCTAATCTGGCACTTGGCGGGTTTGATGCGACCTCGTCCACGACCGAAGGGACAACCGCGACATTCCGTTTGAACAATGTCGCTCCACTCACTTTGACGGGCGTGGGGGGGACGGTGACTTACATCCAGGGTAGTAGTCCTGTTCCGGTTGCTCCTGCATTGGTTGTGAGCGAGAACCTTGGTTTGAACATTGCGAGTGCCACGGTGGTTTTTACGAACGTGCAAGTCGGGGATCGTTTCGATTTCAACAATCCGTTTGCTTTGCAACGGTCAATTGCAGTCAGCCCCGATGGAACCACGGAAACAGTGACGTTCACGGGAATCAGCTCGGCAGCCAATTATCAGGCGACTCTCCGAACATTTGTTGCTTACAGCGTCGCCACGATTCCGAGTACTTCACCGCGAACGGCGACGTTTACAGTCAACGACGTTCTGGCAAACACCGCAACCGGTTCGCAAACAATCACTGTGATGCTGGTAAATCAGGCTCCCGTGTTGTCCGGGATCGAAGGTTCTCCGTTAACGTATCTGGTCAACTACGTGACATACCAACCACAGAACATTACAAACACGCTGTCAATCTTTGATGCGGACAGCAACAATCTGACCAGCGCGAAGGTTCAGATTACATCAGGCTATCAGAATGACTCGAACAGTCATGATCTGCTGTTATTTACGCCTCAGTCTGGCCTGTCGAGTTCGTTTGATCCATCCTCCGGAACATTGACGTTGACTGGCTCAGCCAGTGTATCGAACTACCGAGTTGCACTTCGGTCTGTGCTATTCCAATCGTCGGGTCCTGCGGTCAATACAACACCAAGAACGATTTCGTTCACGGCCTACGATGATTCGACGCCAAATCCACTCGCCAGCAATACCGTTACACGTAGCGTCAATATCCTGTTGCCACCGACATTAAACGGTCTGAACGGAACAAGCACGTTCATTCAGGGGGGCAGTCCTGTTCCGGTTGCCAGCACGATCGGGATCAATCAGCCTGCTGGGTTGAACGAGAAAAGTGCGATTGTGACTTTCACCCACCTGCAGCCGGGTGATCGTTTCGACTTTCTGAATCAGTACGCGCTTCAACATACGCTGACTTACAATTCCGATGAGACTTCAGCGACGTTGCTGCTCGACGGGGTTGCGACGCCAGCTCAATATCAGGCGACTTTGCGATCGATCGTCTACTGGAACGTTGCCAACACACCAGTGACAACCCCGCGAAGTGCGACTTTTACGGTGATTGCAGCGACGGGCCAGCAGTCGTTGGGTGGCGTGCAGAACTTCACCGTGGCTCCCGCGAATCAGCCACCGAGGCTGTCGGGAATCGAGCAGACACCGTTGGTCTACGCGGCGAACCATCCCGAGTTCCCGCCACAGCCAGTCACGAGTACCTTACTGGTGACCGATCCAGACAGTAACAATCTGACCGGCGCCACGGTACAGATAACCTCAGGATACCAGAATAATCTGGGAGGTAATGACGTACTGTCCTTCGTCAACCAGCTTGGTATCTCCGGTGTCTTTAACCCCGCCACAGGGACGATGACCCTGTCGGGATTGAGCAGCCTGCAAAACTACCGTGCTGCGTTCCAGTCGGTCATGTTCAGTACATCAGGGCCCATTATCAGGCCGGGATCACGAACACTGACATTCACGGCGTTCGACGATACGACGCCGGTTCCGCTGGCCAGTAATCAGGTGACTAGAAACGTGCAGGTCACAACGACGAATGTTTCGCCAGTGTTGTCGGGGATCACCAGTCCAATCATCTACACTATCGGATCATCACCGTCTCTGATTGCTTCAAGTCTTCAAGTTACTGATGCTGACAGCCCGGCCTTGTTCGGGGCGACGATTTCATTTACGAATTGGCAGGTGGGTGATCGGCTCGATTTCTACAATCAATTTGCTTTACAACATTCGTTCACCGAAGACTTAGTCGCTCATAGGGCCTCGTTGACCATCACTGGGCCGACGTCGGTTGCGAATTACCAGACGATGTTGCGATCGATCGGGTTCTATAACGTTGCTGGAAATCCGGCATTCAACACGAGGAACGTCAACATCGTTGTGAACGACGGGATTTCGAACAGCAACACGGTGACCGGAGACATCTACGTACAGCCATTCTAATTGGTTGAGCACAGGGCCGAGGGACCGGCAGGACGAAGTGACCTGACGATCGATTGTTTGGTTGGCCAGGCGTAAAGTGCGTTTGTTATAGAACTCCCAGAAAAGGGTGCCACGGTCTTACCGTCTTCGGTAAGGCCGTGCT
>CAILLA010000257.1 GCA_903834925.1 uncultured Schlesneria sp. | reverse complement strand
TCAGTCGTTGCTTCCACTGACACAAGGTCAGTGGAGAGCTTGCCTTTTTGCGATTAAGCTTGAGAGTCGCCACGACTCTTTTTTCAAATTACCCATGTTTTCTCCAAGAAAACGCCTTCACGGCGTTGCCTGCTCAGGCGGGACTATCGGCTGATGGCGGAGATGGCGCGGGAATCTCTCGCTCGCGGGCGATCCTTGCCTGAGACTGACGCTGCGAAAGAATCCGCTGCCGAGTCTCTTCCTGAAACGGGGGCAAACCCTCAATGACGCTATTTCTCTCGGTGACTTCAAGAATCCGCGCGTGACGCTCAGATTCATCCAGCAGCCACGGGCAAGAGTCGCGTAACGTCGGTCCTGTTCCAAAGGTTTTCATACCGGGAAACTACCATATCTGACGTCGGTCAGGAACACGAAATCCTCGGAAAAAGGGGACTGGCTCCGTCCTCGGTGCCTGTCCCCTTTTTCCGATTCCGGGACCACGGGATCAATGTCTTTCCTTATATCTTCCTCGCAAAACCGAGCGAACTGGCTGACACAGAAGATGACGAGGAGTAGCCTTGCACGATGACCTCATGCAACTCGCCAGCCAGATCGCTAAGATCGACTTAGGCAAGCCAAAGCAGGCGCACCTGCGTCGTGCCGTCTCAACTGCATACGAAACGTTTAAAACGATCGGAGGTCCTGTCGCTGATCGATCAAGCAAAAACGCATGTCGACAAATTTCGAGAATTCCCCGAATGCGACGACCGAAAGTTCTTTCTTGCCTGCATGTGGGCTTGGAAAGAACTGACAAACCGTTAGCGCCAATTCCTAATTTATTGGACTTATCCCCTTTTCTTCGACCGATCAGCGCGGTTGCGTCCATTCATATGTTTACGACCTGCTGGGCCGACTGACAAATGATTGTGTGACGACATTGGGCACGGGCGTTGATTCTACCGTGCTTCAATTGGCGGCGAGTTACGAGGTTCGCGGAATGGCTTCGAAACTGACAAGTTATAGCAGCGCGACGCCGGGATCGGGTGGGATCGTCAACGACGTTCTGCTGACGTACAATAGTTTCGGCCAACTGATCACCGATTCGCAGTCGCATAGCGGTGCAGTTGTGCCGGGAACAACACCCATGGTTCAGTATGCCTACGCAAATGGATCGACGAACACGATTCGACCCACAACCCTGACGTACCCAAACGGTCGGGCCATCACCACCAGTTACGGCACGTCCGGCGGGATCAACGACTCGGCCAGTCGCGTCGACGGTCTGGTCGACGGAACGACTACACTCGTCAATTATGCCTACTTGGGTGTGCGACAATTCGTCCAGACGACCTATCCGCAGCCGAATATCCAATACACATTGCTAGGTTCATCCAGCGGGAACAGCCCGGCCGGGGATATTTATTGGGGCTTAGATCTATTCGGACGAATCATCGATTCGCGTTGGTTCAATACCAGCACAACCGCAGATGTCGACAGGATCAAATACGGCTACGACCGAGCCAGCAATCGCATTTGGCGACAAAACCCCGTCGCAACGGCCAATGGGGCCGAGTTCGACGAATATTATTGCAACGATGGCCTCCAGCGCCTAAAGAACATGACACGAGGTACGCTGAACAGCGGAGACACCGGGATTCCGTCGCCCACGTTTGAACAATGCTGGACAATCGACCCAACAGGAAATTGGCGCGGTTTCAACGAAGCCGCGAACGGAACAGCCTGGACACTAAACCAAACTCGAGCTGCCAACACGGTAAACGAGATTACTGGGATCACGAACAGCGTCGGCAGCCCGTGGGCCAATCCCGCGTACGATGCGGCCGGGAACATGACGACAATGCCGCAATCGGCCAGTCCGGGGAGTTCCTACACGGCGACCTATGATGCCTGGAATCGTCTGATTAGTTTGTCCAGCAGCGGTAATCTCGTCCAGCAGAATCAATTCGATGCGCGGACATTCCGCACGGTGATCAACAGTTATTCCGGCGGAGTGCTGACTGAAATCCGGCATTGTTATTTCTCGTCGAATTGGCGGGACATCGAAGAAAGAGTCGGGACTGCAACGACGGCTGACAGGCAATTCGTCTGGGGAGCGCGGTACATCGACGATCTCGTTCTCCGCGACGTCGGCACTCAGCGCTTCTACGGGTTGCAAGACGCGAACTGGAATGTCACAAGCGTTGTTGATACGACGGGCACGGTGCAGGAGCGATACGCGTATAACGCATACGGAAATCCGACATTCCTCACCATTACTTTTGGGTCGCGAACAGGGAGTAGTTACGGATGGGAAACGCTCTATTCCGGGTATCGTTTTGACAACAGCTGTGGGCTGTATTACGTTCGGTTCCGAGTACATCACCCGCTGCTCGGCATCTGGTGCCAGCATGATCCGCTAGGATACCGAGATAGACAGAATCTATATACCTACGTTCGCTGTCGTCCATTGAACTCGCTCGACCCGAGCGGCCTGATTGGAATCTTCTTTGATGGGGCAGGGTGGGGAGCAAATGCGGGAACTAATATTGGGCAGCTCTACAATAACTATTGTGGACATGCCACGCATTATCAAACGAACTTTTTCCCAAACAATATTTGGGCAAATATTCGGAGCGCAAAACAACGAGTTTGCAAGATCGTTTGTAGTTCACGGACTTGTGCCTGCAATTCTACGTCTTCAACTCAGAACGAACCGGTGCATCTGTTCGGTTGGTCGCGCGGTGCAGTCGCTGCCATGACGTTGGCTAGCTTGTTGAATTCCGAAGGATGCAATTGCGCCGACGGAGGATGTCCATCGTTTAGTAGTGTTAGCGTAAGCTTCCTTGGGTTAATCGACCCGGTTGACACCGGCGGTTATCAAATGCTTGGGACAGAGGACAATATTATATCATCTAATACACAAAATGCATGGGTTGGACAGGCGACGAAACGTACTTGGATTGGATGGGTCCTCTTCCAGACGGAGGACGTATATCACTCAACGGCAACTGATGTGATCTACGAATCCCTCGATTTAACTCACCAGCAAAGTGGCTGGTCTCCCGGTGTACTAGGGTCGTTAAAAGCGGCGGCAACAGCTGCCGGTGCCGGATTCGAGTGCCCCTGAGCGTGCACCACATTTACGCCTGTGGACGGTAGGTTATTTTCACGAAGGGAATCGCATAACACTGCGTCTCTGAACAAGCTGAAATCGCCTAGTTCATGCACATTTCAGGTCAATATACATTAGTCATAATATAATCAATAGCGCAGAATCAACAATAAGGGTTATACCAATAATGGTTACTACACACTTTCTCAGACGAATAGTGCAATGCGTATTAGTGTCGCTGACACTTCTCGTACTCCTTGGCCAAATAGCATGTGTACTTAGCGCTGTGTTTGGGGGACGGATTAATCGTATTGATTTGATGGGGGTGGTATGGCTTTCACCTATAGCCGTGGTGCTTTGCTTGCTTACGGCAGCAACCTTGTGGCAGCCAGGCACGAATGGGCGGCATTCAAGTACCATAGTAGTGCTAATTGCGTTCGTTATGTGTGCACAGCTTGCAATTTTGTTTCTCGGGTGAGGCCCAACCCTGGGGGCACACTCCGTCAGAGCGATACCAGACGCAAACACGCAATTCTCGATTGAATTGTTTTGTAAAAGTTTAGTTAACCCCGGGCGGATGGCGATTGAAGTTTTGGCTTTCAAGCTTAAGTATTGCCAGTCGCGATTGATCTGGGCTACGGTTTGTGATGCGCCAACTGGCGATCAATGACGAAAATGGCTGACGGAAATGTCGTAGAAGAAAAGGGGATAAGTCCAAATAAAGGTTGACAAGGGACGTTTTCTTGGGATATTCTCGTTGGCATGCCAAGAACAGCACGCCAAGCGCCGGGGGGAATGATCTTTCACGTACTCAACCGTGGAAATGCCCGGGATCGGATTTTCGACGATGACGCTGACTTTGCCGCGTTCGAGAAAGTCTTGGCAGAAACTCAAGCCGAAGTCTTTGTACGCATCCTGAGTTATTGCCTTATGCCGAATCACTGGCATCTGGTCCTGTGGCCGCTGCAGGATGGCGACCTGGGACGATTCATGCAACGGTTAACCACAACGCATGTGCGTCGCTGGCACTTGCATCGCCATTCCGTTGGAACCGGCCACCTGTATCAGGGAACTTACAAATCATTTCCAATCGAGGAAGATGATCATCTCTACACGGTTCTGCGTTATGTCGAGCGGAACGCCGTACGACCGACAATGGTCGAACGGGCCGAGGATTGGACTTGGAACAGCCTTTGGCGTTGGTTGCATCCGACAGAACACCTGGAGAAACCGATTTTATGCCCATGGCCGATCCCACGACCGAACGACTGGGTTACGCGTGTAAACCGAGCCTTGACGAAAAAAGAGTTGGAAGCCGTGCAAGCCTCGGTCGTCCGAGGCCGCCCCTTCGGCTCAGAGTCATGGCAAGAGGCAACCGCCAAAAAACTCGGACTCGAATCCACATTTCGACCCCGAGGCCGCCCGAAAAAGGCAATCGACGACAGCAAATCCTAAGTTATTGGACTTATCCCCTTTTCTTCGACTCGTCCGCCACGGACCCGACGCAGACACTCGTCACGAGCTATGCCTACACGTTCTACCCCGGCACGTGCGCCGTTCAACTCCGTACGACGACCCTGCCAGCGGTTCCGACCAGTCAGAACGGGAGCGGCGTTTCCGCTATCCGACTCGATTACTTCGACCAATATGGCAATCTGATCTGGGCGATGGATGAACGGGGTTTTATTACGGGAATGACGTACGACATTCCGACAGCGTCCGTGACGCAGCGGATCGACGATTACAACACCGTCGGTGGAAACGCTCCCGCAGGCTGGACCACTCCGGCAGGTGGCGGATTAAACGTCGTCACTGATTTCGTCGTGGACTATCGGGGTCGCACGACACAGACGCTTGAGCCAAGCCATACGGTCGATATCAATGGCACGGCGACAACCGTTCGGACCGCAACCTGGAACTATTACGACGACGCCAACCACATCACATACACGGCGCAGGGTTACGCCACCGGAACGGGTCCCAGTTACACGTTTACGCTGGTGAATCCGGTTTCGATCACGATCACGGATGCCGATGGTGTTGTCCAGCAGCAGATTCAGGCGACCTCGTCGACCACATCGGGATCGCTCTCGGCCATTATTGCTGCGGCAGGTGGCGGGGCGGCGGCGTTCTCTCAATCGAGTTACGTCCGCTGGACGACAATGCAGTACACCGATTGCTGTTTGCTGATGTCGCAACGGGTGTATAAACTGATTCCCGCCACGGGAACGGGGGCATCGGGTGTCAATTACGACGAAACCGATTACAGTTACGACGTGATGCACCGGCTGGTCCGCTCGAAAACACCCGGAGGCACGATCAACTGGTCGGTGTTCGATGTGCAAGGGAATCTGACGCAGACGTTCATCGGCACGAACGACAACGGCGCAACGTTTACTGATCCGACCGGCGGAGGTGCGACGGGGAACAACATGGTCCTGATCACGACCAACGTCTATGACGGCGGTAATGCGGGTGGGGATGGCAACCTGACTCAGGAAATCCGTCACGTTGACGGGACAGCGACGCGGGTCTGGAACATGACACACGACTTTCGCGACCGGCAGATCACCAGACAAGGACCGATCGACTATTATGAGACGACGACCTACGACAATTTGGATCGAGTGATCCAGTCGAATCGGTACGACACCACGGCTTCGGGTCACATGATCGGCCAAAACAAGACGCTGTACGACGCCCGAGGAAACATTTACCAGACGATTGTGTACGCCGTCGACCCGGCAGTCGGAACTGTTGGCAACGCCTTAACGGACAACATGTGGTACGATGCCAGTGGGAACTTGATCAAATCGTTCCCAGCCGGGTCTTCGCTATTTACAAAGACAACGTATGACAGCCTGGGCCGTTCGGCAGTTCAATACGCCGCCTACGGCCCTGACTCGACGTACGCCGACGCCAGCAGCGTGGCGAATAACACGGTCTTGGAACAGGCTGAAATGCTTTACGACCCGGACAGTAATGGGATTCAACTCACGATCCGCAAGCGGTATCACAATGCCCCTGCGACACAACACGGCGGCTTGGGGACACCAAGTTCGACTCCCAACGCGCGAGTCAGCTACATCGCCCAATATCCCGATCCGATCGGCAGGCCGGTAAACACAGCCAACTACGGAACGAACGCTGGGACGGCGCTCAGTCGTCCCGCGACTGTTCCCGCCCGCTCGGACACGGTGCTGGTCGATTCGCTCAGTTACGACCCGACGGGAATGCCGCTGACGACAACCGATCCGGCAGGAATGGTGACGCTGTTCGCCTATGACGCGGCGGGGCGCAAAATCACGATCACCGAAAACTATGTTGTCATCAGTTCGTCGTCCTCGTCGAGCAGTTCATCCTCGTCTGGCGTCAGTACGTGCAATGCGTCGGACGACACGAATCGTGTCACCCAATTGACATACACCCCGGACGGCGAACAAGCGACGCTGGTGGCCGTGAATCCGAGGACGCCGCCAGGGGTCCAGATCACCACATACACGTACGGCACAACGCTGGTGGAATCAAGCGTTGCCACATCGACCCTGCTGCGGTACGTCGATTATCCAGACTCGACCGGCGGTCCCGGCGGCACAGACAGCGTCGCCATGACATACAACCGACAGGGTCAGAAGACGAGCGTCACCGATCAGCGGGGATGCGTCCATTCGTATATTTACGATCTGCTTGGCCGATTGACGAACGATTGCGTGACGACATTGGGGACAGGCGTCGATTCCACAGTGCTGCAACTGGCGGCGAGTTACGAAGTTCGCGGGCTGGTGTCGGAACTGGGGTTTCGGAAAAGGGGGTGAGTCCAATTAACGAAGAGGAAGAAAAGTAAGAGTTTAGTTCACCCCTTTTGGAATTGATGTTGTCACGATCGGGATTTTTGGATATTTCGAACAAGAAAAGGGGACAGGTCCTTTATTGACGAAATAGACGGCATGCGATAGCATTGATCGGCATCATGCCAAGAATCAGTCGCGTCGCTCCCGGTGGAATGGTCTTTCACGTGTTAAATCGTGGAGTGGGGTGACAGACATTGTTTCGCAAGCCGGCGGACTACTCGGCGTTTGAAGACTGCGTGAAAGAGACGCTCGATAAAGTCCCGATGCGGATTTGCGCGTACTGCGTGATGCCAAACCACTGGCATTTTGTGTTGTGGCCGGAACACGATGGCGATTTGGCCCTGTTCATGCAACGTTTGACGGTCACCCACGTGACTCGCTGGCAGAAGAATCGGCAACGCGTCGGTGAGGGGCATGTGTACCAAGGTCGCTTTAAATCATTCCCCGTCGAGACGGACGAGTACTTCTATCAACTCGTCAGGTACGTCGAGCGGAACGCGTTACGCGCCAATCTGGTTCCGCATGCGGAAGACTGGAAGTGGTCGAGTCTCTGGCGACGAGAGGCAGGGACCGCCGAGCAGCAGAGTCTGCTGGCGAAATGGCCATTGCTTTGTCCACGGAAATGGATGTCATTCGTGAACGGCGCCGAAACCGAAGCGGAGTTGGAATCGCTACGCCGATGCGTTCGACGCGGACAACCATTTGGATCCGATCAATGGATCGAAGACACCGCCAAGCAACTGAGCCTCGAGTCAACCCTCCGCCCCCGAGGGAGACCAAGAAAACCCGAATGAATTAATAGGAGCTTCGACCTCTGGACAGTTTCAAGTCCAAATCGAAAACAACTGGACCTGTCCCCTTTTCTTGTCCCCCCTTTTCTTGTCCACCGAATCCCATTCATGCAACATGAAGACAGCCCGTGAACGACTTCTTGTTGCGGTTATCAATCCACTTGGCTTCGTTTTGCTTGCCAACCGGCACTCCTGCAACGGCAAACGATTCGCTACGGATCACGGAAACGAATGTTTTTCCTGCCGAAATCAAAAAAGCACGCGGATCGGCACCGTCGTGACTCTGACAACTGATTCAGTCAAGTTCTGATTCCGTACATTTCATGAACTCGCCACCGGCAATCGGTCGCATAAGTCCCATCGGTCCCATCAGTCCCATTCTTTTCTTCAAATTCATCGATTGCCAACACCTTCCCCGGAACGTCATGCACCCATGTCGTTTTTTGTGTTGACAATCGTTTACGATGCTTTATATTTGTTTGTCGTTGTGTTGTGGTTACGACTTATTTTACAAGGGGGATTTCAGATGGTTCAACGATTTTCATCGAAGGAAGAGGCTCAGGTTCGGGCGTATGAACGGGTGCGGCAGGGGATAGACGTCCCATTTCGGCCGACGGGGCCTCATTACGACGATTTTGA
>CAILLA010000256.1 GCA_903834925.1 uncultured Schlesneria sp. | reverse complement strand
CCAAAACAAAGACGCTGCTTTTCATGCATTTTCTGGTTTCCAAATTTGCTCCCACCTGGGCGAGCCAGGGTGGAAAGCTTGTCATCCAACACCTACGCACATCCCAGAGGTTTCAAATCCGTCGCCCTCCGACACCTTTACATGGAATTCTTGATTTCACTCTCGAAACCCCAAATGTGAAATTTCAAAACTTGCGCGTCGGGCTGATGTTGCATACGGTTCATTCATTCGAAGCTTGATTCGCCAACCAACAAAAATTGGCGGCCAAAAGCGAGATGTTCTTTCATGTGATGTGCCGCGTCATTGTGAGATCCCGACAGGATCGATTTGGCGACCGCGTCGTGATCTTCGTAGCTCTTTTGTAATCGATTCCGTGCCATTTGATTGACTCTTAAGACGGATCGGTGCAGTTTGTCGAAACACCGTTCCAGCCAGATCATCATTTCCTGATTTTCGAGTATCGCTGCCAGCAGTCGATGGAACGCGATATCGAGTTGCGTGGCACGAAGAGCATCTTCGGTCTTGGCAGCCAGACGCTGTTCGCGAAGATTGGCTTTCAGTTGTTCTCGCTGGGAAACGTTTAATGTACGACGTGCCAGTTGTGCGGCGATATAAGGTTCGATGGCCATTCTGACATCAAACAATTCGGAAGTTTCACGAGCGGATAGCTCGCGGACCAGAATTCCTCGTTGAGGCGAGACGGTCACCAAGCCTTGCATTTCGAGGTTTTCGAGAGCGGCTCGGATCGGTGTTTTGCTCATCCCCAGCCGTTCGACCAATTGCCGTTCCGAGACGTTAGATTGGGAATTCAGGTCACCAGTTTGAATCAACTCGCGGATCTCTTGATACGCCCGTTCTTTCAGCAAAAGCGGCGTCGCGGAAGAAGCCACCGCACCTGTCGAAGTTTCTATGGAAGAGATAGCCCGTTTTGCCATTTGAGGCTTTGCCAATTTGATGTCACGTTGTCCTCGGTCTGTAGGAAGATCTTACTGAGATCTCAGTAAGATATTAACGATCGAGGAAACACATTGAACGAGAAGCAAGAAGAAGGATTGGAACATTAATCAGCACCAATTTTCGCTAATCAGAAAATTCAAAAGACTATTAGTCTTGCTTGATTCTTATTCGTGCGATTCGTCAGATTCGTGGTTAAAAATCTTTTGTTTTCATCCTTCTCGTTCTGATGGCCGAAGAACACTGCTTGACCGAAGACGGTCAAGCAGTGGCACTTGAATTCGGAAGAATATCTACCGTGACGGCTTGTTTTCCGACAGTTCCTGCTCGTTCAGTTCGGGCAGGGTTTTCGGCCAGTCCCCGCGAAGAATGATATTTCGGACTCGGACGTCGGTCTGATTCGCATAGTGGAACAGACCAAACTGGCGCTGGTTCCAGCTGGCGACCGGCGACTGATAAATGTCGACCCCGTTTAAGATCAGTTGAACCTGATCGCCGACAAGTTTCAGTTGCAGTCGGTTCCACTCCTTTGATTTCAACGGAATTTTTCCGTTGAGGCGTCGATGTTCCGGGTCGTCGATGACGTTGTCAGGTCGAAGGCCGATCCGTGCGGAATCCTGGTCGGTCAGCACATGTAATTTGACGCCGTCTTCGTCGAGCAAGAACGCGATTCGACCTAACGCGGGATGGACGTGAGTTTCTCCAGGCGTGTAGAAAAATTCGTAGCTGAGGTCGGCATCTTCCGCGATCGGGCGGTGATATCTCAGCAAGCTTTGGCGTTGTTGATTTCGAACAAGATCAAATTTTGTCCCGACAATTTCTCCACTTGAAATCTTCCACGCTTCATTCGATTGATTGAATCGGCGATTGTTTGAGGGATTCATCGGATCGCCGTACAGACTGGCCGACCAACCCAGCAGATCTTCATTGGCGCATAAGTCGATTTCCGTTGGAATTTCAGGACGCCCTGTGATCCGCAGCTTGCGGGCCTGGCCTGAATGATTTGCTGATGTTGCCAGTGCCAGCCAGGGGTCGGCCTTGTCGGGCAACGTCAGTTCGTGAACTTGCCGGTCATTGATGAACCATGTTGCCTTGTTGGGTTGAACGTCCAGCAGCAAACGACACCATTCATCAAATTCCAGGATCGGTTCGATCTTCGGTCCTGTCCCCTGCGTGGTCAAAGTGCCGAGAGTGATCATCGACTTGGTATGTTCCGTCCCGGCCCAATTGCCGTGATACATCAGACGAGACTCTGTCCAGCGCGGCGTCGTCACTTCGGCATCAAGTTGGAAAGTCCCCCGAAGTGGAGACTGGAAGTACAAATACTCATCCCCCTCTCCACCCAGGTGTGTCACGGTCCCGTCGCGGAACGACCAGCGGGATGCGGGGCTTGAGGGATGGCTTTCCGCATGTTCGATTCGTGACGAAATCCATTGCGACTTTGGAGATGTCCCCCCCGCAAGAGGGTATTTGTCAGTTTCCATCAGTGATTTGCAACGATCTCGCAGCCCGACGACGCGAGATTCCCAGTAATTATCGAAGGGGCGTTTACGATGTTGTTCGAGAAGCAGATTGAGCAACGGCAAGACCGCCTTGCGAAGTTCTGCATTTTGCAATCCCGCATGTGCAGCGATCAGTTCAGGCCAGCGTTCCAGCGTGGGTGTGTCATCGGGTAATGTCCCGGCCAGCGTGACAAGTTGATTGAAGTCTTCTGTCGCTTCGGCAAACTGTTCGCTGGCGATGTGGATCAGCGTTCGAAGCGCAAGCCTGGCACGTTTCAGACCGGTATCGTCGTCAGCGTGTGGAACGGAATGTGGTTTCAATTCCTCAAGCTGATTTAAGTCTTTCGCCAGCGTGATCAACTCAAAAACAGGCGCGACAAGATCGGGAGTCACATACTGGCGGCGACCTTCAATGCCTGAAACTGATGGGCCAGACAAAACTTGAGCATTGTCGGCCACGACCGGGATTCCGTTTGTACCCGCAAACGAACCGTAAAGCCGCATTGTGTGATGATCATCATTGGGAAGCACCCAACCTGACAGGGCCTTGAACCGCCCCTCCGGTGATAATGAGCCCGTTTCCGCTAGACGATCTTCGACAGATTCGGCATGGAATTTTTCGTCAATCACGCGTGAATAACCGCGACGTTCTGCAGGGGTTAATTCCCGATCAGGTGCCAACAGATTTGACGCAATTTCGGAACTCAACGATTCTGGCCAGTCCCCCTGCAAAACCACATTTCGTACCTGCACCGAAGTTGCATTTTTGTCGTGGTAGAAGCCGAAATGTCGGTTGTTTTCCGGTTCCAGCGGATTTTCACAAACCAGTTTTCCGTTAAGACTGATCTTCACCGTACCGTTTTTGAGGGAAAGCTCCACTTCGTTCCAGGCCCTTTCCTTCAGCGAAACCGGTTCGCGACGGATCGATTCGTTGACCAGAACGTTGTCCGTAGGAAGACCATTTTGAATCTCGTTCGGTGAGTTGTTGGCGGTCATCCAATGCAACGTCAGGCCGTCCACTTCCAGCAGGAATGCCAGACGACCAATCGCAGGATGAACGTGAACGGGATTTTCACCGGACTCATACCAGAATTCATATCGAATCTGGTCACCTTCGGATAATGGGTGTTCGTAATAAAGCCGACTTTGGATCAGGCGTTTCTTTTCCAGGCCGGTCGATGGGACTCGCCTGCCGTGAATAACGCGGTCCTTGGACTTCCAGTCGAATTCATTCTCGGCTTGTGGTTGTTGAGTAACTTCGTCAATCCCCACTTCCGCGAATGGATTGAGCTTTGGGGTAGGGTGTGGCTGCGATTCGCCATAAGAAGCACTCTGCCAACCTGTCAGAAATTCCGGAGAAACAAGTTCGATTTCGCGTGGGATTGTCGGTTGACCAAGGATCTTCAAATTACGGATGGCTGCTGATGAAGCTCCATAACAATAGGTGAACACCCAAGGCGCAGACGACGCAGGTTTTGACTCTTCCTGGATCAAATCTCCATTGACAAAGTAACTCACTTTTTCGGGGCCAACCTGCAACCGCACCTGATTGAATCGGTTGTGTTTGATCCGGGCAAATTTCATTTCCTGCAACGCGCGACCGTTTTGTTGATAGCCATAATTCTGGGAGTACGCAATGTCATTTGCACTGTAAGTAACACCTCCATAACCCAATCCCATGGCGTTATCCATTCCGTATCCTGACCAGGCATCAAAGCGGATTTCAAATTCGCCGATCAGGGGATATTTCAGATGCATCTGGTTGGCCCCAGAGCCGAAGACGTGACACAGAAGCCCTTCGTTCGCCAGCCACCAGGTTGGGACAGTCCCCGTTGATTCCGTCGCTCCAAACACATTCGCAGTGAATTCACTAGCAGTCGAGACCCAATGTGCGAGGCCCGTGTTCCAGGGTTCGTGATCGAGTCGTTCAACGGTTTTTGCTTCGAGAACTGGGACGAAATAATCGTGTCGACTCATGAACGTGATCGGCGTCACCCCGTATGTCGTTCGGGCCATTGATATCGCCATTAATTCGCGGCCCTTATCTCGCAGACTGACATCAGAAATCGCAGCCTTGGCCAAAACAGCGTCAGACAAGTAGTCATGCGAATTCTGATTCTCCCGCTGGGCTTCGACGCCCTCTTTCGGACGTTTTCTTTCAGCGATCAACTGTTGCAGGTCCGGCAAGACTTCCGATCCTTTTCCCTGAGCAATCCGTGTCAGTTGAAGCAGGAATTTTGATTGCTCGACATTCTGTTCGGCGTGCGGCAGCAGATCTTTTTGCAATTCCTCCAGCCGACCGGAATCGATTGCCGCCTGAATCAAGAAATTCGCAGTACTGCTGATCTGCGAGTCGCGTGGGGGCCGTGGACCGTCACCGAGCAACCCATCAAAGGCTTGCGGTGAATCAGACCCAGGCAGAACGCCGGCAATCATCCGGACCGATTTTCGATCGGCGGTCGGCATCGTCCAAGTCTTCAGCAATTCATAGCGGTCTGCTTGCGGCAACGTTGCCAACGCGGACATCATTGTGCCGCTGTAGTTTCCGACTTGTCCATAATTTTGCGTCGCTGGCAAGTCCGCGTATCGGCCCAGGCAATCAAGCAGGTCCGCTCGTTGCCCTCCCTTAGCGTATTCTTCCGCAACCTTGAGGAATTCCAGCTTTCGCATGTATTGGCCGTAATCTCCACCATAGTTCTGATAGAGATTGACCAGCGACGAGAGATATTCTTCCAACTGACGTTTGCCGGCAGCGGAATTGTGATTTCGAAAATGCGATCGCGCAAGTGAGAAACGGAATGTCCGTAGTGGTTCTGCCGAACCATTTCCGCGTCCGGGACTGACTGTCTGAGCCAGATGGTCGATCACAAGTTCCAAGAGTTCCGCCGCCTGTGATGCAAGTTCAGGCTCTGATAAAGCGGCAATCGCAACATGGCTCGCAAGTTCGTTTGATGTGTGTGACGAATCCTGCTTAAGGCGACTTGTTAAAAACGCGATCTGATCTCTGGCCTGCGAAAAGTCCTTTGCCGCCAAAGCGACCTGGCAAAGCAGAATTCGGCCGGAAACTTCACCCAACGGCTGCTTCAGCCGTGGCTCGACCAACTGTTTCAGTCTGTCGATTTTGCCCGACTTCACGGTTGCAGCCGCCAGCAGTGCTCCGACGCTTTGCGGTGTTTGCAGTACGGCGTGAAGTTGGCCGTTCTGATTTTCATCCGAAAGAGAATGTGGATGGAGAAAGACTTCGAAGGGACGAGCGTCGGGAACGACCGCCCGTTCAAGGACATTGTAAATCGCTTCATCGGAAACGCCCTTTTGTCGCCAGACACGTTCAATGGTCGTCAGCCGCTCTTGAACCTTGGCTGCGACGGGCGAGGACTGGTCATCCTCGTTATTCCTTGCGGAAACACTCTGGTTAATGTCGATGGCGAGCATCGCTTCAATTGGTGGTCCGGATTGAAGTGCTCGTCCCATGATGTCGAACGACAGTTCTTCAAGTCCGTTTTCCGCAGCCAGTTTGGCCAATTGAGACAACTGTTCAAACTGTCCAAGCGTGACGACCGTCAATTTTTCTTTTTGACCCGACACAACTGCCGGTTTCGAGGGATTCTTGGTCGGTTTCGCCTCGACCGTTTCAGACTTTTCCTCTTCGGATGTTTGCAGTTTCGACTTGTCACCCGTTTTGGGAAGGACAATATCCATCATCTCGGACCAGCGGCGAGTCGCTTCCTGTTTGTCACCAGCTTTAAGTGCGATGCTGCCCCATTCACGCAAAATCGCCAGGGAAAAGTCGTGATGAGCAAGACGCCGGGACGCTTCATAAGCCCGCTCAGCCAGTTTCAGTCCGTCTGTACGAAGTGGAGTCTGTCTCAGGCATTCGCGAGCAACCAGCCACAATCCGACCTGTTGCGTCGCGGCTTCGCGTTGCTTCACCGTGAAACCACCTTTGGCGGGCGGCGGTTCAAGTGGTGTTTGTTCCACAAATGCAGCAAGTTGCCTGACTGCGTCGTCGGACTTTTCTGTCTCTTTCAGACTGTTGGCAATCAGCGCCTCAAGAATCTTTAACGAGACATCTTCTGGTCGTTGTGCGATCGCTTCAGCCAGTCCTTTTCGAGTCGGTTCAACGAATGCAGGACTTTTTGCCAAACTGGCAACCAGCTTGCCCATCACGCTCGTGAGTTGTGTCTGATCAAGTTCCCGAGATTCGAGCAAAAGGCAAAGGTCGACGGAAGCTGATTCGGCTTGCTCCTTTGTGTTCGGAATTTGTTCAACGGATTTCGCGCTGCGATCCATCAGCAACTGCGGCAGTAATTCGGGACGTAGTTCATGAATCGCAGTCTGCATTCCGGTTTGAATTTGCTTTTTGTAATGCTCCATCTGTTGGCGCCCCTGGGAAAGGCTTCCAAAAACGCTGGCTCCGATGACAAAATCTTCGGATCGCCCCAGTTGTTCCTGATACAAGCGAATCGCATCCATCGGAAACCCGAGTTGCGAGACTTCATTCGCCAGTGACGTCACGCTTTGAAGACGCTGATAGGCTTCCCAGGCTTCGTTTCCCTGCTGACGCGAGTTTTTGATATTCGTGGATGAAAGCAGTAAACGACGTGCATCGTCTTTGCGGCCTTGACGAGTATAGATCGCAATCAACGACTTTCCGGGTGAGTACTGGAATCCATTCATCTGAGCCATCTGAATGACGTTTGGATCTTTGCTGGCTGCCTCGAGGTATTTCACCGCCAGTTCGCCGCACTTTTCGTGTGCCATCAATTCCTGGCCGATCTCCCATTGCGTGTATTGACCTCGTTGTGCTGAATTGGCCGCCTTGAAAGTCGGCAGCATTTTTTCAAACGTCTCTTTGGCCGAATCAATCTTGCCGCGTCTCAGATCGATTAACGCCAATAGGGCCGTGGCCGCTTCCCACTGCGGCAGTTTCTTTCTCGTTGTTTCGACTTGTTGTGCCAGTTCTTCCAGCTTTTTCTTCGATCCTGCCAGTGTCAGGAATCGAGTCATCAAAGTGTCGATTTTTCCGTCCTGGTTTCCCCAATTGTGGATGCTTCCGAAACCTGGCCACTTGGTATTGGCAAGCGACGCTTCCGATTGCGGAATGATTCCTTCCCTGGCGTAATCGTAGATCTCGGGCATCTGCCAGAAGATCTCGTTATTGAGGCTGGAAAGAATTTGCGAACGCTGATCAGGCATTTGTTCCCAGGCTCGTTTGAACAGTTTAATTGCCTGGGCTTTTGATTTTTCCTGATAGGACAAATTGCTGATAATGTTGGTGATTTCCCAGGGATTCTGGCGAAATCCTTTAAAGTCAATATCGTCGAAGATGGCGGCAAGCTCTTCGACTTTGTCGGCGTTCTGGAACGAATTCATGATTTGCCAGAAGTCGTTCCTCATCAGTCGCGAATCCTTTTTGAACGCGATTTTCAAATGAGTTGCCGCTTCGGCGTGCTTCCCTTGTTCCATCAATTGCTTGCCCAGGTTGTACCGAAACTGGGGATCGTCCTGCTTCGTTTCCGCCAGGCTGGACGCGAGTTCGGCGGCTTTTTTGTCCTCGCCGTTAGCCATGTAATATTCAATCAAAGTTTCCACAAGTTTTTGCGACTTGGGCGAATTCTTGATTTGGCCTTCGACTTTCTTGATCATGTCGGGAAGTTTGCCAGACCGCTTGAGGACCGTGAAGGCATGCTGTCGCGTGGCCATTTCGTTCTGGTTTGACATTGTCCGGTTTCCCGTATTTCTGCTGCCGGAACGTCGCAACAACTGATAGGCCATTTGTGTTGCGACTTCGTTCTTGCCTTGCGACTGATACTGCTGCATCAGATTGGCCAGGACTTCGGTTCTGTTACCTGCCTGACGTCCGGCTCGCGCCAGTACCGCTTCAGCCTGTTCGTGCATGCCAAGCTGGTGCATCTGCTGTGACAACTGGATCTGAACGTTCGAATCGAGCCTTAATCCGAACAGTCGCTCAGCCGCCGTTCGTGCTCGGTCAATATTTCCGCTGTTGACCGCCATTCGAAGCGCAGTGATTTCCCGCCGTTGCATCGCTCGCTGATCTGATACCGGAAGTGAATCGACGATTTGAAGAGCAAGGTCGTGCTCGCCCCGTTTTTCGTGGACGCGAGCAAGCTCAAACCGCATTTCATCACTGTCTTGGAGTTCACCTGTCGCGTCAGTCAAAACCGTTAACGCATCATCCTTTTCGGCCAACCACCAGTGGAGATAACCCAAACCGAATTTCAAGAAGTTTTTCTGTTCTTTGGGTGTGTTTGCATCGGCCAGCTTCTGCTGAAAATGTTCGGTCAGTTCTTTTGCTTTTTCTGCGTCATTGTAAAGTGAATAGGCTTGACGCAGCACCTGGATCGACGCTTGATCGAAGACTTCGTTGGGTGCCGGGAAGTCAACACTTTCATACTGATTCGAATTGTTTCGCCAGATAAAGACATAGCCACGTGGAAGACTTTGATTCGACGAGGCATTACGCTTATTGACAGTGGCTTTCGACGCCTGGTTGCGAGCGACAGCGGTGGGGACGTACCAGTCCCACAGAGTCAGAACATCTTTGAGCTGTTCGCTTTGAACCCGTTTGTCCATCAGACTGCAAATCGATTGCGCCATTGCATCGGGCATTAACTGGTTTTGAGCGTAGTTGAAATTGCCTCGCGCGAGTGTCGTCGGGTTGGATGTGGGGTCGGTTTTCAGATCGTTCAGGCGGTTCAAGAGTGTCAGGGAAAGTTCAAAATCATTCCGCTCGACAGCACCGGGTATCAGCGATGCAATTTCAAGCTGAGTTTTTGCATTCTGGATCGTCGCTTGTCGCAATGCGTCCGCTTCTTCTTTACGGCCTAACCGAATCAATTCATCGCTGACGATCTGCAGAAAAGATTGCGAATTGCTTCTCAACAGAGGCTTATCGTCGAGTGACCTGTAACAGGCGAGTACGTGCTCAATCTCGTCTTCGTCGAGTTTCGATATTTTCGGTAATGAATTCGGTGATTCGTCAATGGATGCTTTTTCGTCGGCAACTTTGGCTTCGTCTGGATCGATGCCACGGCCCATCAGAGAGTTCAGGTACAACTGCTTAATATCGTTATCGGCATCTGGGCGCTGCGACAATTTTTTGAGGATCAGGTATTTATCCCGACCGTTCCCTGCCAATCCTCCCAGGTAGTACCAATCAAAAATCTCACGCCGGCTGCTGGCTTGCATTCCGACCTCGCGACGTAAGTTAAGAAACTCTGCTTCGGTTCCTGCATTTCGAGCGAATAATAAAAGCCACCCGAAACTTGCCAGTCGAGCCTGACCAAAGTCTCGCGGGGTCAGGAACTGTGACTGAGAGCCAACATTTCGATTTTCTTGGAGGCCAATTGACTGGCGAAATGCGGTCAGCAAACTAGCTCGTTGGTTCAACGGATTCGAGAAATCGTAATTCGCCGTCGAGGAACGGGTAATTCCCTGCCCTTTTTTCGCCTTATTTTTGTCGGCCAGGCAAAGCTCGTCGTCAGAGAATTTCATGGCAAGGATCGATTCAAAGACTGCTTTGGCTTCTGCCGTCTTATCCTTGGTTTTGCCCAACGAAAATCCTTCACGATACAAGACTTCCCAATTGGTTGGCTGATCGCGGGCCAGCTTGGACGCCACAAGTAAGACGTTTTCGTAGTTCCCCTGCGATAACATCGCGTCGATTGATTTGAGGACGGTTTCTGGGTCCTTTTCTTCGATCGTAAGGCGACTCATGATCGCAATCGCTTCGTCTGTCTCGCCGGATTTGGACAATAATTGCGAAAGCCGCATCATCCCTTCTTTGCCCGGCATCGACTTGAGCAACTGTTGCTGGAACTTGATCGCCGATTCGAAATCGCCGTCTGATTCGCACAGCTTCACCAGTTGCGTCAACAACTGTGTATCGCGGGTGTCTTCGGTCAGCAGCTTTTCCAACTCTTGACGTGCGTTGCCATCGTCACCCGCCGATTGATATGCCTGGGCCAGGCAGATCGTCATTTCTCGTTGTTGATTTGGTTCCCGACGTTGACGTTCCAGTCGTTCCAGAATCCGGTCAAACTGATTTGTTCTCAGATAGAGCTCTGTCAATTTCGGAACGACACCCAGGCGTTCTTCCAAGCCAGCCGCCTTTTCAAATGCTCGCCAATAGAGTTCGATTGCTTCACCAGTGCGGAACTGGTCACCGAGTGCCGAAGCGAGAAGCAGCAAGCCTTTCGGTTCCGTTGGATTGACGCGGACCGAACGACGTAACGCACCCAGTCCTTCTTCGTTCTCTCCCAATTGAAAGCAAAGCTGGCTGAAGAATTCGTAGAGTTCGGGGTTTCCAGGCGCGGCAGCGATCAGGTCGCGTCCGGCCTGAACGGCTTTGTCTTTTCGTCCGAGTTTCTGTTCGAGCGTCGCCACCTGCTTGAGATATTCCGTGCGATATCTTCGGTCGATCGCCGCGAGTTTGGTATTGATCTCAACCGCCGCCAGCAGATTGTTCTGCGCTTCCTGAATCCTTGCCGAGGCCATCAGGATGGGAATCGATTGTGAGACGAGTTCGCTTGCCTTCGTGATTGCCTGAGCCGCATCTTTCAACTGTCGTTCTGATTCGTATGCCCGCGCTAGCCAGAACCATTGTGCCCCCTTTTCCTCGTTCGATCTGGTATCGGTTGGGGTTCCTTTTCCTTCCAGTTCATTCCGAACTTCGGTGATGCGAGCCAACAGCTTTTCGGTCGCCTGCAACTCGCGCAGGTCTCGAGAAATCCACGCCTCGCGTTCCTCGTCGTTTGCCGCGATCTTCTTGACGACCGCCAATTGCAACAACGCGTCGTCGTGCTTGTCGGCTTGAGCCAGCAGATCGACCTGTTTGACCTGAAGCAGAAAATCCTTCGGATCGAGTTTGCAGGCTTCCGCGTTGGTCTCGACCGCCTCGGGCAGGTAGCCAAAGCTGGCGAGGACCTCGGCAAGCCGGGCGACATTGGCAGGAGACTTCAGTTTACCGGCCGCAATCTCTCGCCATTCTGCCAGAGCTTCGTCTTTTCGTTTTAGCGAGTGATAGTACTCACCAAGATACTCGCGGTATTGTGCCTGATCAGGAGCCAGTTCGGTTGCCTTGCGATAGAGTTCGAGCGCTTCTTCGGTCATTTCCGCCTGTCGGAACAATTCGCCGACTTGGGAAGCGACCAGGGGATCTTTAGGCTTTGCGGTTGTCAGTCGACGCCAGATGTTTGCAGCAAGTTTTTTTCTAGCAGGTTCTTCCTGTTTGGTATCTTTGAGGACCAGGCGCCCCCATTCTCGCAACGTATCGGGATTGTTCGGTTCGTGCTTGTCGAGTTGTTCATACTGTGCAATCGCTTCGGCATATTTTTGCTCGTAGATCAATTGATTAATCAAGGTCTGACGGAGGTCTTTGGATTTCGGGGCGAGCTTCAATCCGCGTTGTAACCATTCCTGCGATTCAGGACCGCGACCATACCCGGCCAGCAATCGGGCCAGTCGCGCGATGGCGTCCAGGTCGGTTGGTTTCTTCTCGATCCAGTTTTCGTAGTACTTGACCAGCCCCGATTGATCGTCGGTACGAAGATAAACCGCTTCAATTCGTCGCCTTACGTCCCGGTACAGCCAGTTCTCGGGCAGCAGTTGATTGAGCAGGCTTTCGAGTTCTGCGATCCCTTCGTCGGCCTTGCCGAGTCGAACCTTCAACCCGGCTGCCTCCATCTGAAACTGAGATTGTCGATATTT
Organism: uncultured Schlesneria sp.; assembly: GCA_903834925.1. Lineage (GTDB taxonomy): Bacteria > Planctomycetota > Planctomycetia > Planctomycetales > Planctomycetaceae > Schlesneria. The sequence goes on along the minus strand of CAILLA010000256.1, from coordinate 43,337 downwards.
ATCTTTGGAACTTTTGGCGAGCGCTTCGTACCTGGGCAATGCCGCTGCGAATTCATTTTCTTCGAGCAAGGTTGTGGCGATCTGTTCCTGAACACGAGCGTCATTCGGAAACTGTTTTTCGAGCCGGCTCCAGACTTCCAGGGCCTGGTCCGTTTTTTGCGCCCGCTGGTAGACTCGGCCTAACGCCTGATAGATATCCAGCAGATCGGCCTGAGCCGGTTTACGTTGGATCGAACGCTCGAAGGCTTCGGCGGCTTTGTCCGGTTGGCCGACGAGTACCAGAGACTGTCCCAGGTAGTACGAAGCCAGATAGTTTTGTGGTGATAATTTCTCGGCCTGTTCGAATGCCGTCACTGCCGCAGCGTCCTGCCCTCGCAGTGACTCCAGCAATCCGACCACCAGCCACGCCGATCCGGCATCCGCACCTTTTAGACTCTGAGTTTTTTCGCGATAGGTTTTGACGAGGCCATCGAGTGACCCACGCTCAACGTGGTAACCATAGACTTTGTCCAACGCGGTACCCCGTCGCGGGTTCTTTTCGAGGACGACGACGAAACGGTCAACGATCGCCTTTTCTTTGACATCGTCAGCATTCGGCTCCTGGGCCGCGCCTATTCTGCTTATTCCGATAACCAGGCAACAGACTGCAATCCGGCACAGTGTAGTGAAGCGAGTTGAAATCATCGGAACTTTCCCAAGGAAACATGGAAACATTCTGATCGAAACGATCTTACCGAGTGGGCCAAGGCATTTTGTCTTGAAGTGGTCGCGTTGGGAAGGGTGCAAGGCGAGTTTTTTGCCAGCGAGGAAATGTGTCGTTCCCCATCGCCATGAGAAATTGGAGTTGACGTGGACTGGGCGATCATACGAACGGCGGCTGAGCCTTCAACGTTGATTCTTCGCGTGCGTGGTCAATTTCCGCTCAGTTGGCAGATTGCTTGGCAATGACGGAATTCCAGATTCAATGGCATCGATTGATGCGTGTGTACCATTGTCACGTGAAATCAAGACTAACGCGGTACACCGGGTGTTAAGAATTGAAAAATATGATGTTTGGGTAGAAAAACTGTTTGACCGAGCCTCGTCTTGGGAATACTGTTGAAGGGACGTTGCTGTCGAAGTGCGCAGCGAGTGATTTTCGCCAAAAACTTTGTGTTTTGGTGATCCTGAACTGATTGAACGGAGTTATTCAGGTTTTTAAGTGGTATCGCTGGCGTGAAAGGAACAAGCGCCAATGCAGAGAGTTTTACCGTCTGAGTAACCTGAAGGAAATCTGAATAATGGCGAATGAAACCTCCCCTGAGACAAACGCTTTTCTGGCGGATGTCGCGGACAAACTGGAATCTGCAGCTGCAAATCTTGAAGCCGGTGTCGGCGCAACCAGCGCTGCAGTCGGAGGATGGACCAGCAAATATGCGAATGCCAATTTTGCAAGCAAGTTGGCCTACACCGCTTGCTATACGTTTTCCTACGGAGTCTGTTTCCCAATTTTCGTCGCCTGCCACTACATTCCCAAGAACAATAGTTTGGTGGATGGCTTTGTTGATGGCGGCGCATCGGCGAATTCGTCGGTCGATCAATTCATGGAACGAGCACGGTCTGGCCGTCTCGCCCGCGACGAACAGGATGAAATTTCTAAGGAGTACTCAGAAATTGTGGAAGACGGAGCGGGAGCGCTCGAACCCGCTTAATTGTCAACCTGTCGTAAGAAATATGGTATGCCACTTGCGTACTATTAATGATTGCCCATCACGCAAATTCGCTTTATCCCCCTTGAAGCAGTTTGTACCACGAAGGTCAGTGAATTCGAGCGGATCGCTTGAAGCCAAATTAATTCGTGGAGTTGGTAGACGCGAGTTGCGTATTGCCTGAGAGTGCTGCTCCAGAAGATGCACGGATGCATGACCACTGCCAGCCGATTTGTGGAGGATTCTACAAATCCAAATGGGATTCGGTATCGTCGAAGTTTTGCATGTTTTGGAGTTGTCGAAATGTTGGATTGTGTGGTCCTTCCGTCTGGTCCAGGTTCGCTTCGCATAGGCAGCGCGACACTTTTTGCGGATTTGAATCATCCTTACACGAAAGCCTTTCTTGGTTGTTTACTCGAGGCTGATCCCGCAGCACAGATCGCGATACATGGTGGTGGTGTGGCCGGACGACAGGCTGTGGCCGAGATTCGACATAGTCAATCTTCAACGTCTCAATTCTTGTCGGCCGTTGTTGGATACATGAGAAGCCTGGCTGGAGTACCAGCTAAAGCTTCACCTAAGTCCGATTCTTCTGAAGTACAATTAGAATCCCCGTCACGTGCGAAGAAGGCGAAAGTCGCGGCAAGAACGCTGGTTTCCGCAGGTGTGAGTTCGGTTAACGGAAATTCGTTCCTCAATGAAACAACGGACGCGATTTTCAGTTCGACGGAGACATCGCTGAAAAGCCCAAATGGAAAGCCTACTCCCAACGGATTTCACAATGGTCATGGGCATAACGGAACAGCGCATGTGACGAATACCAAGCCCACAGCTGAACGCCTGAAAGTCTCGTTAGGTGATATTCTGCTGATGCCGGACCGAAAAGGGGTCACGCGGGTTGGCCGTAATGGGACGCATGCAACAACGTGGGAAATCGTTCATGAATCAACGGGCCGATTGCGTTTAAAGCACCCGGCACTTTATCGCCGGAAAGAAGTTTGCCAGGAGATCGAACGCGAACTCATGAGCATCCTCGGGATCGACAGTTACAAAACCCGACCGTCGACCGGTTCACTGTTGATCACTTATAACAAGCGGGAGCTTCGCAAGGATCAGGTTCTCACGATTCTTGATCGTGCCATTGGACGAATGGAACTGTCGGAAAAACTTGATCCTCCAGACCTCGATTTTCCGCTCGCAGTCGCCTCGGTCCCCATTGCCGCCGTCGCTCAATTCGCAGTCCCTCCGCTGCTTCCCGCCGCCGGACTTCTATTCGGCTATACATCGATTACGACATTTAAAGAAGCTTATCATGTGCTCGTTCACGAACGCCGATTGGGTGTCGACGTACTTGACGCGATCGTGGTCACAGGCTGTGTCGCGACAGGGCAGATTTTTGCCGGTTCGGTGTTGTGTCTGTGTCTGAGCTTCGGTCGCATGCTCGTTAAGAAAACTCAGGACGATTCGAAGCGGCTGTTGGTCCAGGCATTCGGCAAGCAGGCACAATTCGTTCGACTCTTTAAAGATGGCGAAGAGGTTGAGACACCGCTTGAGGAGTTGCAGAAGGGTGACATCATCGTTGTCCACACGGGCGACGCTGTTCCCGTCGATGGTTTTGTCAAAGAGGGGATGGCGATGATCGATCAGCATGCGCTGACCGGCGAATCGACTCCTTCCGAAAAATCGCCTGGTGATCGTGTGTTTGCCGCGACCCTGATGGTTGCAGGTAAGGTTTACGTCGAAGTCGAAAATGCCGGCTGCGATACGACGTCCGCCAAAATCGCACAGATTCTAAACGATTCGGCAGGATACAAGCTGACCAGTCAGCATAAAGGTGAGCGGATGGCTGATAAGGCGGTGATTCCGACTCTCGCGATCGCCGCTGCAGGTCTGGCAACACTTGGCCCTCAAGGAGCCGTCGCGGTTCTCAACAGTGACTTCGGAACAGGAATCCGCATGGCGGCACCGCTGGGGATGCTGACATCGCTGGCCCTCTGTGCTCATAAGGGAATCCTGGTCAAAGATGGTCGAGCGCTCGAGTTGATGAACGACATCGATACCGTGCTGTTCGACAAGACCGGCACTTTGACACGTGAACGCCCCGAAGTCGGCCATGTGATTGCATTCAACGGTCACGAACGAAATCGATTGTTGCAACTTGTCGCATCGGCAGAACAGCGATTCTCACATCCAATCGCCAAATCGATTGTGTTGGAATTTGAGAAGACCGGCCTGCCGATGTTGCCGATCGATGATTCGAAATATCAGGTTGGATACGGACTGGAAGCCGTAATCGATGGTCACAAAGTGATGGTAGGCAGCAGCCGCTATATCAAGCTGGAAAACATCGAGATACCAGTTGAAGTTCAAGAAGTTGTCGAAATCGCTCATCGCGAAGGTCACACGCTCGTCATGTGTGCTTTAGACGGCGTTTTTGCGGGGTTGATCGAGCTTCGTGCCTCGCAGCGTCCCGAAGTCATCAGCATCATCAAGGGACTTCGAGATCGCGGGATCAAACACATCGCAATTATTTCTGGCGACCACGAAGGACCGACGAAAAAGCTCGCTGAAAGCCTGGGGATGGATGAATACTTTGCCGGGGTGTTGCCCGGTGACAAAGCCGACTATGTCGAACGATTGCAGAAACAAGGCAAGAAGGTCTGCTTCGTTGGGGACGGGATCAACGATTCGATTGCTCTCAAAAAAGCCAACGTTTCGATCTCGCTACGTGGTGCGTCATCGATCGCAACCGATACGGCTCAGATCGTGTTCATGGAAGAGAGCCTGCATCGATTGTGCGAACTGCGTGATATCGCACGCGATCTGGACCGCAATGTCAAAAACAGCTGGTATCTGATCCTGGCGCCAAACGCCTTGTGTATCGTTGGTGCGTTCACAATGGGCTTCGGAATCATGGCATCGGTTTTTACCAACAACGTCGCAGCGATGGCTGCGCTGGCAAATGGTATGATGCCGCTGAAGCGAATCGCAGACGAGCAGGCCATGAAGCAAGCTCAAAAGGAAATGTCGTTGATGGTAACGGAGTCACTTGAGGCCGCGCATCAGCCTCAAGTTCATTTGCAACCAGCCTGAGATGGCACCCAGAGAACCGAACATGACCGAAAAGAAAGCGGCCTCAGCCACAGGACCTCACCCGAGCGAAAAGCAGGTGACGTCAAAACCCGCACGCAAGTCCACATCCAAGCGGGTTTCCGAGCCGACTTCGCCCTCAATTGAAAGCCCCGAAAAAAACGAACTCACCTCAAAATCCAGCATGAATGATCATTGTGATGCTTCGCCAGAGATAAACGCGGAAATGAAACAAGCGGAAAGTTCCGAAGCAAACCAGGCACACGTCTCAACTCGGCAAGAAGACCAGCAAGCCTCTTCACCAGTTGCAAATCCAGCATTGAGTGCAGTGGTCCCATCGACAACTTCAAGCAGGATTTTGGACGTATTTCTCGTGGACTCCGGATGGAACAACGACGTCGGTAAGGCTGTTCGAGAAAACTTGCCGGTGTTTGCTGAATACTTGCACGGACAGCGATTTTATGTCTTGTCCGAAGAGCAATCTTTGGAATTTATCAGAAAGCATCCGTCATTAGTCGGTGCTGATCCAATTTTGATTGTTTTGGATCGAGAAGCGTCGAGACAAAAAAATCCAAAGGGATATGGCTTCCGTCTTTGCCTGGGGCACATGCGAAATCCAGAAGCTGCAATTTCCATGTTAAAGTGGGCCATTCAATTATCAATGGCATCGAATGGTCCGCAAATGTCGACAATCGTCAAAGAGAGTGGACATCGGCAAACAATTCAGGGGACAATTGAATTGATCGGAGAAGGGACAGCGCATTTACTTGAGTTTGCGCCCGTTTGATACCTGCCTGGATATTGGTACTGACTTGGGATCTGTTTGATCAATCGCAATTGGTTTCGAAGTGGCTTAAGCGATACAGATCGTTCAAACCTGGTGACAAATGAATTTGGAATAGGAGTGAATGACCATGACCGAAGGTGGTTTGGGTGGAATCCTGGTTGGCATCATGGGTGTCGTAGGACTGACATATCTGGGTGTGAAAGTTCGTCAAAATCGACGACGACTGGAGAAAATGGTCGGCGTCATTGATGAGAAACATACATTCGAAACAGATTATCTGCTCGGACTCGCAGATTCTGGACAGTTACGATTGTATAGATCCGGGTCAATTACTTCTTGAAATCTACTTCAGGAATTCGACTCATTAAGGCAGCCCTCGGCTGTGGTCAAATGTCTCAAGGTACTCAACTTATTGTTGACCGAGAATCAGGCAGGGTGACTTTACAGTCTCCCCTGCTTGGGGGGGACCAGCCTTGGAATCTGACGAGAGAATTCGTTGGTCGATTACTTGCCATCGAATGCGTCGAGACTGTGATACTCGATCGACGCAAACAAACCGCAACGATTCAATGGAAGCAGGATGAAACATCCCGTTCGAATGTTTCTGATGAGAATGTAAAGGTTCCTCAAGACAGCGCCTTACCCAATCAATCTTTGAAATTGATCTCGAGTCGACTTCGCGATGCAAGTTCTTCTATTGCTTTGATCAGCGATGACTACGCTTCGATCGATCGGCTGCAATTGCGGAAAACGGAAACAGGGACGACGGCTGGAATCATCGTTCATTCGCTTCCTGGTCGAGTCAGAATCCGTCACCCACTGGTGCGAGGGGACTGCGATCTAACAGGTCGGATTAAAGAATCACTGGGGAGGATACCGGGTGTTTTGGCCGTTTCCGTCTCTGCAACGACGGGTTCCGTACTGGTCACATTCAACCAGTCAAGCACGAACGAAAACCAGTTGGCCCTGGAACTGGAACGCGTTTTCTCTGACAAGTCAGATCAGATCAGGCTGCTCTCGGGCCCTCCAACCAGCCGATGGGTTGCAAGCGGAACATGTATGAGCCTGGCTGTTGCCTCAGAGTTTTTTGTGCCGGGTCTGTCGCCCGTGACAGCCGCCGCGCTCGTCGGATTCAACCTGAAAACGATGGGAAAGGGTATTGTTGAACTTTGCACGTTGAAATGGCGTGTCGCCTCACTTTATACCGTGATCATGGGAACAACCCTGATCAGCGGACAATTCCTCGCAGCGGCAATGATGCAAGCTTCGATTACCTGTTGGCATGGTTGGTCGAGTCGTCGACTGCGAAAAATTGCGGATCAATTAAAAAGCGAATCGCAACTGCCGATCGTCATCAGTCGGTCCCATCACAATCTCTTAATGAATGGTGAGCGATTTCCAGAATGTTTGATCGGGACGATTGTTACTGTCGAACCGCAAACAACAGTTCCTTATGACGGGGTTGTCGTTTGCGGTGACGGATTACTTGACGAAAGGTGCGTTCGGGGAAGTGAAGGAATTTCGCCGCGTACAACCGGAGATTCTGTCTACGCAGGATCTTTTTTGACAGCGGGACAGTTGCGCGTCAGGGTCACGGCTGTCGACAAACAGACACGCGTCGCAAAAGTCCGGGAAACGCTTCTGGCATCGATCGCAGAATTGCCGGGTGAAGGAGGTCCAACTGAACGGAGCCATGTTTCGGCTTCCGGTTTTGTACCCTATACCTTTGCGACAGGTACAGCGGCCTTGATGGTCGGCGACCTGACGACGCTCGCTGCGGTACTGCGGCCTGACTTCGCAACCGGGCCATCGATGTCCGAACGATTTGGAACTCTCACCAGTGTCGGCCATTTGTGGAACCGTGGTTGGCTGGTCAAGAAATCCGAAACATTGCATGAATTGGCAAAAACGGAAACCGTCATCGTCGTTCGCGGCAACGATATCAATGAAACGAATCGGGTCGAACCTCAAGATTCAGATGCCATTGAAACGCTCGATCTCGACGCCAATCGTATCAGTCGCCGCACAGTGACTTTTGGTGCAAGAAGCCTGAATATTCACGAAATCGACGGCAATGAAGCACAATGTTTGAATTATATTCGCGAACTTCGGTCGGAGAATTGTCGAGTCGCGGTTGTGGCAAACGGTAAGCTTCTGAACAGCCTTGCGAAAGATGACCTCATTCGGATTTCGCTGACCCCGGAAAACTCATTCGGCACTCCGAGTGCGGACCTTGTTGCACTCCATTCAGAACCGCATCGAGTTGAAGAATTATGGCGAGTCTTGCAAGAATCACGGCGTCCTAATCAACAGGGTTGGGCCGCCATCGTTGCCTGTAATATGTTGGCAGTATCAGGCGCGTTTCTTGTAGGATTAACAAGCTTGCATGTTGTTTTGTTGACGAATCTTGGTGCATTAGCTGCGACCGCTCTCTACGATCGCCAGGTTAAACGGTCAACGCAAATGATCTTGGCAAATACTCATCCAGTGAATTCCACCCAGTCCACCCCGTTGAATATCTAGCGTTGACCAGGGAAAGACATCGTGACCGAATTGAACACCATTGAACCACCGCCGACACAAGCTGCTCACGTGGAGTGCTTAAGAGGCTCGTGTGCGATGGATGGCAGAAACGACGAATCGATCAGTGACAGTGATCAGACTGAAGCTCCGAATACGTCGAAAGATGACGTGCTTGACGTCAGCAGCGAGGATTCAACCGAGTTACTTGGCAAATTGCCGCCAGAAATCGGAATGCTGCTTATCATTTCGGGCGTCGCTGGTGTTTTATTGCCGGGCCCTGTCGGTACTCCTCTGTTAATTGCCGGTGGTGTCACCATGTGGCCAAAGACGTTCGAGCCGATTGAACGATGGTTTAGCCGACGATTTCCAGCCGCTCATAAGGAAGGTGTGATCCAGATCAGGGAGTTTATTTCAAATCTCCAGCAGCGGTTTCCCGAAGAATCGAAATAAAATGTTTCAGCGAATTGTGTTGCTAAGTCCTTTTATTCGTTGGTAGGCTGACATTGGCTATTACAAACCCGTAGAAAAAAAGTATTTGAGGATATCAATCATGTCTCGTGCGATTCGAACATTAAAGCGATTTGCTGAGTCTGTTTTTGTTGGGTTTGCATTTGCAATTGGTTGGATTCTTGCCGTTGTTGCGGTGTCAGGGATGATTGCTTAATCTTTATTCTTCATCTGTTTGTGTCGTTCGACGTCAGAGACGTGAGAACGTTGGTGCCTATGATTTGTCGCCCCACAGCGAGGCGGGGCATTCCTTAATTGTGAGATCTCGAAATGTCTGACGCGGTTGCCGTAACGATCAACGAAACGATTGCAGAAACCTCAACGAACTTTCTTGCCACGACGAAAAGCGCTTTTGAATCCGGGATCGCCGATGCGCGAGCCTCAGTCGAAGAGACGTGGCCAAAGATCACCGACGCTGTCGGCAAAGGGATGTATAATTCTGCGTATGGCTTAGCGTTTGGAGTGACCTTCCCAATCCTTCTGTTGGCGAAAAGCATTCCTCAAAATAACAGCATCGTCTGGGGTTTTGTCGACGGTGCGAAAGCGGCGAGTAAATACTGCGACAGGACATTCAGCAAGAAATAATCGTCGAACCAATTGATGGAACGGGAAAAGACGATATGGCAATTCGAATTCTTGGTAAGTCGCCCGAATTGACGCTGATCTTTGATCGGTGGTGCTCCCGTCTGTCGACCGAACAGCTTGTGCTCTTGAGTCAGACACTCAGCCATGTTGATGGGGTCGAATCGGTCCATCCACGGACTGCCTGGTTCAAAAGTCCGCGCATCTCGGTGGTGTTTGACTCAGAAACACAACCGGACGAAATCCTTCGGCGGATGGCGAGTGCGCTGCGTTCGCTGACGACAGAGGCTGTGTCGCGAAGTACACAATCAGGTTCGCGCGCATTGAACAATTCCGAATTCAATTTCGCAGAGGTTTCGAGCATTGACTTGTCACCGAGGATCGAAACACCTTCGATCAATCGATTTGGTCCCCTGTTGCCAGGTTCTCGCTCTTTTCGACAGCGAATGCGAGAACTGAATTATGGGATTTTGACTCTTGCGTCATTTGGAATGGCTTGGGTTGGATTGATTGTTCCAGGAATCCCCACGGTTCCATTTGTCCTGTTGACCGCCCATTTCGCGTTACAGGCGTCGCCGAAGCTTCGCGACAGGGTGATGAAAAGCAAGATGTTCGGGCAAATGATCCGAGATTGGCAGGAACATGGAGCGATCAGTCGTCGCGTCCAGTTCGAGGCTTATCTTTTGACAATCGTCATCATCGTGGTCGGATTAATCTTTTCGCCACCGATTCCGATTGTGTACGCCGGAATGGCGTTTGGAAGCGTTTTAGGGCTTTATGCGGTGTCACAAATCCCTGTGATCGAATCCACGGAAGAAGGCAATGCCGTCATTGAAACCGGCGGATTTCTTCGGAACTCTCCAGCTGGCGCATGATAGTTTCCCAAGTCGGTCGCCTGAATCCAGACGTCGAGGGCCGATTTCACAGCGTTTACGGCGATTCAATGCCGGGCATCTCGTTCTTCGCAGCCTGAAGCGGATCGGCTACACTTTTTTGCGCAGTTGAAATAGTCACTGATCCTATTGAAATCAATACCTGATGAAAACGATCGATTACATCTACCGTTTTGATCCAAAAAACACGTCCGTTAAGCCGGCGCCGCTGGACGCTGAGCACGCGAAGCGCGAGCTTGAAGTCGGCAATCGAATGTTCGCCGATTGGATGAACAGTTGTCAGATTGGTTCGTTATCCCCGGGTGAACCCCGTTACGTTATCGAATGTACGGGTCTGAATTTTGGCCACACGCCGACTGGCGATGACGTCCCTCGGCAGGATCCCTTTGCAATCGTGGTTGGTTGTTCCGATGCACGAGTCCCGATCGAAATGGTTTTCGGACAGGGATTCAATGAATTATTTGTCGTTCGAGTCGCCGGCAATGTCCTCGCCGATGAATGCTGGGGAAGTATTGATTATGCGCTGAAAGAACTCAGCGAAAGTGTCAAGCTGGTCGTGGTCATGGGGCACAGCGGTTGCGGCGCGGTCACGGCGGCTGTTGATGCGTATCTTGATCCCAAAGAATATTCGTTAGATTCGATGTCGCTGGGGGTGAAATCGATTCTGCGACATATTTTCGTGTCGGTACACCGTGCCGCAATGGGATTTCTGGAAGTGTGGGGTCCTGATGCCCCAAGTTCTCCCTGCTACCGGGCAGCACTCATTGAGAGTGCTGTTTGCCTCAATGCCGCCTCTGCCGCTCACAGCGTGCGGGCCGCGAATGATCGTATCAGGCACGCGGACGTACGGGTGCTCTATGGTGTTTATGATCTCCGTTCGCATCACGTCTGCATGCCACCGCTTTGCACCCATGTGCCGGAACGTGACACCCTGATCAATCTGGCCGACGCTCCAAAAGACTCGGCGGAATTTGAAGCTCTGGCACGAGAAATGGCCGTGCGTTTGAAGTAACGCACGGCCATTCATGTTGTCTGCTGTTCGGTGGGCCATTCACAATAGGAATGGGATTCACCTGATTTATTTCAGTTTTGCCAGTGCCTGGTCAGCGGCCTTACGAACCGATTCCTCGGGATCTTTCAGGGCAACTGTCAGGCCTTCCTTCACCAACGCAGAGCCGCTACCGATTTCGCCGAGTGTCTTTGCCACTTCAGCACGTGCTTTCGGGTTCTCGGCTCCATGTAGCGCGGCAACCAGCAATGGGATTGCTGTTTCAATTGTTTGAGGGTTCGGAGCGATATGAACTAAGGCCCAGGCGGCCACTGACTTTTCATAAGGATTTCGACCCTTGAGCATCTTTTGCAGGCTTGGGACAGCCGCAGCCGCTGGTGCACCGATTCGCCCCAAGGCAAATCCGGCAATCGGACGAAGTGTTGAATCGCCTTCGTTTAAGATCTTGATAATGTCCTCAGCAGCAGCTTGACTGTCAGGACCAATTTCAGCCAAAGCAATCAGTGCTTCGCGACGAACGAGCGGAACTTCGTCACCTAACCGTTTTTGAAGTCCAGGCACGGCACTCTTTGCACCTTCTCCGATTCGTCCCAATGTTGCTGCGGCTTCGCGACGGATCTCGGGTCGTCCGCTATCAAGTGCTTTCGCCAAACGCGGAACCGCGATGGTTTGATATTCCACGTTCGCGGGATCAAGTTGCAGCAACGCCCAGACACTCGCGAGTGCAAGGGTGGCATCCTCTTGTATGTCGAGCAAACCTTTCAAATTGGGGATTGCTTCCTTGGCACCAATCTTTCCCAACGCATAGGCAGCAGCCGACCGGAATTGGAATTGCTTATTCTCGAGTGTTTTAATCAATTCAGGAACAGTGGACTTTGCTTCGGAACCAATCGCGGCGATTGCAATAATTGCTTCACGCTTGGTGTCTACATCGTTTGATTGAAGCAGACCTGCCAAAGCCGGAACCGCATCTTTCGCATTCGGACCGATGCCCGTAATTACAGGAAGAACAATCCGTTGCAGTTTTTCGTTTTTCAAGCTTTCGATCAGTGATGGAACAGAGACTTTTCCGAGCTGCAGAAGTGCCTGATCAGCATTAAATCGAACCTGTGCTTCAGGATCAGAAAGTGAAGCGATTAATGTCGGAACGGCAGCTTTCGCGGCAGGACCAATATCCCCAATTGCACTGATCGCATGCCAACGCAGTTTCATATCGGAAGATTTCGCCGCTGCAATTAATCGATCAACGGCTGTCGCGGCACCCGGGCCGATACCTGCAAGAGCATCACAAGCGTTAATACTTGCAGAGGAACTTGGGCCGCCCACAAGCTGCTGAAGTGATGGTACTGAGGGGGCACCAATCGACACCAAACCTTGAATGGCCTCAGCAGAAACGTCGCTTCGATCGCTTTTCAATCCCGTAACAAGACGTGGAACCAACAATCCGGCGTTCTCCGCCTTGCCTGCTTCAATTTCTGCAATGGCGTGGGCAGCACTGACGCTGATTAAAAGTTCTTTGTCTGAAAGCAATTGTTTCAGTTGAGGAACAGAAGATTGGGCCGAGGAACCGAACTTCCTGAGGGCTCCGATTGCACTGTGACGGAGTAACGGGAACGGATCTGCGAGCAGCTTTGTGATTGCCGGCACAGTTTCCTTGGGATTCGAATTAATTCTTCCCAGTGATTCGATGAGCTCGTAGCGAAGAGCAGGATCGTCGATTTCCAGCGACTTAATCAAAAGCGGAATGGATCCTGCGGCGGCGGGACCAATTTCTCCGAGTAGTTGAGCAGATTGCGTCTTTTCGTCCAAGTTCCCTGACTCAAGCTGCTTGGTCAGCAGAGCGAGCTCCGGATCTTGAGCCGAAGCGGACGAAACCGCGCAAAACAAAAATAACGTTGCCAACGTTCCAGTGAGTCCCATTCTCATGCTCGATGCCCTTTGAACGCGAGTTTATGCTTGATGGAGTGATATCGAAGCGGTACAACATCTTGTTGTTCGCTCATAAATTCTAACAGGGCGGATACTAAGGTCGCCACTCAACGAAATCGTTTTCGTGATGCGTTCGACAAGATTAATCGATTTTTACCGTGTACGTTGGTCATCCGACGAAGGGGTTGGACGTGAGAAAGCTGTACATTCTTGCAAGTCTGTTTTTGACAGTGACCGTGATGTCCGTAACACCAGCTACCGCCTATGACAACTTTGGCATGTACGGTGCGGGAATGGGAATGGGCGGCTGGGGTGGTGGTTATGGTTGGGGTGGTTCGCAGGGTGGTATTGGTGGCATCTACGATGGCGCTGCAAACGTCATTCGCTCAGAAGGCATGTACAATGTCATGAATTCGCAGTCAGCCATTAATTATGGGAAAGCGGCTCAGGAAGGCGAAAAGGCTCGGGCGCTTCATATTGAAAACTCGACGAAGATTCACGAAGAAAGACTGAAACGGACTCGCGAAGCAAAAGTTCGGCAATCGGAAGAGCGCGTCGAAAATTTGGCAACACGAGAACGTCAGCAGGAATTCATTGACGCTCACAAGCCAAAACCGCTTCCCATCAGCCAACTCGATTCTTCGACCGGTCGAATCAACTGGCCAATGGCACTAAGAACTTCTGAATTTGATGATTTCCGCAAATCGATGGAACAGTTGTTTGAAACACAGTCGAAGTATGGAAACACATCGGATCTGACCGTTCAGATTGTTGAAAAAGTCGGTCAAATGAAAACACTATTGCGATCGTTTATTAGGAAAATGCCGATGCCAGAGTATTCCGAATCGCGAAAATTCCTGGATAGCCTTGCCGCATCAGCGGGTTGATCCTGCTTCGTCTCAGTCCTATCTGAATCATTCCAGATTGGATTTAGTGAGATTTCTTGTCTCGCCAAACCGCAACGGCTTGCTGAAGCTGTTCGGCCCAGACCTTGTTCAAATCTTCTGTCGTTGGAACGTGGCCGTTTTTCATTTCACCGAAGTACCAGCAGCAAGCCTTTCCAAGTGAATAGGTATAAGCGAATGCCATTGCGGCATTCGCTGTTTGTCCTACAAACGGAATGAATTTGAGCGGGGCTTTGATCGCAAACCTGACGGCCAGTCTACCGCCAACGGCTCCTGCCATCTTGACCATAAGGGCCGCATTCATTTTTTGATCGTAAAGGTCGGCGAGCACATAAATCAATCGTGTCTGCAGACCCATCACAAGGGGAATATCGACCCACGGCAACGGTGACGCTGCCGAGGTCGCAGCCAGGCTACTGTAGGTCAGAATCGTCGGCATTGCCTGTTTTGCCGTTAAATCTCGCAGTGAATTTCGCACGTCATCAAGGTGAATCAGGGCCTGGCGATAGGCGGCCGGCAATAGTTCGATCAACGCTTCTTCCAATCGTCCACCGCCAAAATTCGGTTGTTCAAAGCCTTCCTCACGGGAGGTGATGTCAATCGGAACGACTCGATCAACAAGCGCCGCAAACCGATCTTCTTGCTCGCGCAGACTTCGTTGAAGCGCGGGATGGCCCGCTAATAGCGAGGGACGTCGACGCGAATCCGTTTCGAAAGTATCAACTTTCGCATCGACCGGTGTCGAAGGTTCTTTGGTTTTCGCTTCACGAATGACGTCAAACGGATCGGGATCGGGATGCTGCTCAAACGGATAAGCTTCGTGCAGACACGTGAGCACCAGCACAATTGGCCGCGAAGGACGAGCTGCCCGAATCTTTCTTAGAGGTTCAATCACCTCCGCAAGTGCGTGATCCATGGCGCGAGCGACAACAATCACGACATGGGTTGAACTGTCGAAGGATTCAATGTCTTCCGTAGGGTCATAGCCAGATTCCCCCAAGCCGCGCGTATCCAAAAACCGAACGAGCGGCTGAGACGAAGTCGGAAAGTCGTAGCGAAACGACGTCTTTGTCTGCGGCTGAAATCCATTACCGATTTCCGCCTGGGTCGAACCAGTAATAAAGCGGACAATCGTCGATTTTCCGCTGCCTGTTTTTCCGAACAGCCAAAAAACAGGAACAGGAATCTTCTTTAAGAGTTCCTCACGTTTCCTTTCAAACTGCTCGTCAGTAAGCGACCCAAACCCAAGCAGGGACTTGATTCGGTCGAACATATTTTGCAGCCTCGTCATGGTGAGTACTTTTCGGCATGAATCGCGTCGACCGTATTGAAACACGAATCGATGCGACTTGCGATGAACTCGCCATCAGGCGGTCATTTTGTCTTCTTACCCTGGGCCACGTTGTCTGATGGTTTCAACAAGTTGGGCAGATCCGTTTTGACGTCGGTGAGGGTAGCATTCCGACTGACAACCTTACCTTCCCGGTCGACCAGGAACATCGTCGGAAGCGAGATGATCCCGAATGATTCGGCAATCGGACTGTTCAGCCCACCCGTTTCCGTGGTGGGATTTGGCTGATAAATATGCTTCCAGACCATTTTGTTTTTCTGGACAAACGGCAACGCCGTCGACTTGTCGAAGTCCAGTGCAATCCCCAGGATTTCAAAGCCCTTGGCCTTATTGTCCTGATAGAGCGCCCTCAATTGCGGAATATCCTCTTCGCAAACCTTGTATTCACTCGCCCAGAACACAACCAGCACAACCTGTCCTTTGAAACTTTTCAATTCAACGGTTCCACCGTCAAGACCAGGCCCCGACAGCGAAAGGGGCTGACCGGTCAATTTGATTCGGCGTAAGGCTCCCTGAGCGCGGGTCGCCATTTCTGATTTCGGCTTCTCTTTCAGCAGTTTTTGATACCACTCCGCAGCTTCTTTGCTTCGCCCCTGCAATTCTTCGTGAGTCCCCAACATGATCATGGCGTCGTCAGAGTCATCCGAATTCGGGTATTTTTTGACAAAACTGTCCAAGCCTTCCAACCATGCTTTTTGGATATCTGCTTGTTTTTCCTTGTCTTCTTCGGCTTGTTGCAAGTTGACGTAATACTCAGCCTGCATTAACCGGTAAGCGACATAAGGCAATAAAGGAGACTTGGGTGTTTTCCGAGCGATCTCCGATTCAATTTCTTTGAGATCCTGAACCCCCTCTGGGTAAGTTCCCATCTGCGATGCCAGGGCATAACCATCGATTGTTTGCTTGGTCAGCAGCGTTTTTTCCTCTTCGGTTTCTGCCAGCTCGATTGCGTCCTTTAACAAGGTCGCTCGTTTTGCCATCAACGCCTTCACCGCAGGAACTGTTTGACCTGGCTTCATGAGCCCTTGTTCAATGTCCGTCAACTCCTTCAGGATTTTCTCAACCTTCGGAGAAGGTCCAGCGGGTCCAGTCGGGCCGCCAGTCGAAGCCAGCAATGGCTCCATCAAAATTCCGCCGTTCGTCGTCGTCACTTCACCTTCAATGGGGATCGGAACCTGTGTGATTTTCCAGACGTCGCCGACTCGAATCATTTCTCCGATTTGAACGGCATTAAATTTGGCTTGCGTTTCGACAATGGCCATCGCACTTTCGTAGACCTGCAGATCGGCATTCGCTTTCTCTTCGTCCTGGGGAATCGTGCTGGGCATCTGCGCATCAAAACGTGTCCAGCGAGACTGTGCTGAAAGCGATTTCGATTTGGCCATGACTCCTTTGGCCTTCTTGGCTGGATCAGCGGCCGATTCGACCAGTTTCAGTCCCAGTTGTGAATTGATCCCGAGCAACTTCAAATCGTCGTCGTTGATCATAATCGCTTGAAATGCCGCTTCATCGCCTGTGATCAACGCGCGAATGGCTTCTTTGGAGGCTTCTGCAGCGGACAGGACTTTCCACTGTTCGATACGACCATCTTCGTTTTGATCGATGCCCCAGCGAGTTCCCCCAAGGTTCAACCAGCGACACTGGTCAACTTTGTTGTTATTATTCGTATCGATATCGCGGTAGACCTCGATTCCGTCTTTGAAATAGCGCCATTGATCAATACCACCGACCCCGTCGGTATCGAGAAATTTGCGTAAAACCTGGCCAGCCGGCCCCATTACGACCCAACCGTTAACCTTCCCTTTACGCTCGACTTCCACCTTGCATTTTGCGAAGTCCGCAGGCTTAGGAGTTTCGTAATCGACGTCTTTTTGACGAGGTAAAAATGCCATCGTGTCGGCGACTTTCGGTGGATCTGCCGCCCAACCCAAAGATCCGATTGTCGAACAAGCCACGAGCAGGCCCAGCAGACATGATTTTCGCGAAGTCATCCTCGCCACTCCATTGAAGCGATCCAAAACTTTTTTCCGCCGCCAAAATAGTCTTTGGGCACGGAATCCATTCCGGTGATGATTCTAGGTAATGTCCAAAACCACGTCACCAGCAGTTTTCATCCGGTAACCAGACTCAACGCCCCTTGGAATGTTTAAGGCAAATTGCCCCGTATTGCCTGTTTGGGCACCGTCACAAGGTGTTTCGTCCTTCATTCGTGCCTCGTTCGCCGAACTGCAGCAGCAGGGGCAACAGCAGCAGATTCACTGCCAGGCCACCAGCGATCGCGACACTTACCATCACACCGAAATAGATCAGCGGCACGAAGTGCGACGTCGCCAGGACGAGAAAACCGACGATCAAGGCGATGTTGGAATAGAGCAGCGGCTGGCGGGTTTCCGATTGGACGTGATGTAAAGCACCGGAAAAATTCAGTCCTGAGCGACGAGCTCTTAAGTAGGCCGAGATAAAAAAGATGCTGTCGTGAATGGTCAGCCCCATCGTATCGCTGGAGATCATTGCAGTACCGATATTCACAGGCACATTCAGCCAGCCCATTCCACCCAATAGCAGCACGATCGGCACGACGTTGGGGATCAGAGAAACGATTCCCATCCAGAGACTGCGATACGCGATCGTCATGATTGTGATCAAGCTGATCGCCCCCAGCATCAGGTCGGTCCACTGGTCGTGCAGCAGGCTTTCAATCAGGAACGTCAGCAACACGAACAATCCCGTGACTTTGGTTTCGGGGAACTTGGAGCGAGCGATCTCGCCAGCTCGTGAAATCAGCTGTTCCTTCGCTTCGGACGATTGACGTTCATAGGACCTGAGCATGATCCGCATTCGACCGGAATGGGGATTGTAAAGGCTACGCATGAACTCGGGTTGAACTCGATTCAACCAGCTTGCTTTTGTATCGGGCGTTCCGGCCAGGAAAGGAATGGTCGGGACCATATCTAGCCCGTCCGTGACAGCGACAACTTTTGTGAGTGCTGGTCCATCTTTGCCTTCTAGGGCACGCAATTCGTCGGCCAGTTGGCGCACTTTATCTAAAAAGTCTTCCGTCAAACTCGCCGGAGCGGGAAAATTGACTTCCCAAGCTCCCGCACCGCCAAGTCGCGATTCGAGAAAATTCAGGCCTTGTACGACGGGGCTGTTTGCTCGGAAATTCTTGCTGAAATCGGTTTCGATTTTCAGTCGCGATAATCCGAAGGCGCTGAAACAGACAAGGATTCCACACATGGACCAGACCGCCCATTGATGATCAAGCACCCAATGCGAAAGCCCTTCCAGAGATTGATTCACCTGTTGTTCGCCACGTGGGACGGGTAACGATTCCCGCTCGCGACCGATCAAGAATCCTCCGGGCAGGACCAGGACCATGGCCACCAAAACTAGTAACGAACCAATCACCATGGTAATACCAAACGAACGGACAGGATGAAGATGACTTGAGAGCTGAGCACCAAAGCCCGCAGCCGTGGTCAGACAAACCCAGAAGACATCCGTCCCGATCGTTTTGACCGTTTGGCGAAATGCATTCACGCGATTGTGTTCGTCTCGTTGTTTGCGGTAGTAAAGTGACATATAGACCACGGTCGAGACGCCAATGATCGTCACTAGCGAACCGAGGATCGAACTGACCATGCTCAATTGCATGCCGCTTTGAAACAGGATCGCCTTGGTCCACAGGATCACAAACTGGACGATGATAAATGGCAGGACGACAGCTCGAAGACTGCGGAGAAAGAAGACGATGACCAGAACCAGCAAGCCCGATGCGGCCCAGCCCATCCATTCTCCATCTTCTTGAGCGTAGCGGAACATGTCGTGAACCAAAACGGGTTCGCCGACGACGAACGTTGGAATCGTCTGTTTGGCTGCAATCCGTTTGATTTCCGCAAGAGTCTCTGCACGGGGAACGGGTGACTTTTTGTGCGGATCGGGATCTTTCGGGTCAAGCAGTCGCAAAGCCACGGCGGTCGTCTGGTTGTCGTCTCCTAACAGGATCCCGCGACTAAATTCAATCAGTTGATCTCGCCGGGAATTGCCGAGAAAACGCGTGAATCCCAACGTTCGGTTAAGACTCTGGATACTATTTTCATCGACTCCGGAAACCAGTTCGAGTTGATTGGCCAACTCCTCCAGACGAGTTTGTCCAGCGTCGGTGAACAATTCAGGATCAGTGTATGCGACGAACACAAATTCATCGCCACCGAACAAAGACTTGCCTTCAACGTAGTCTTGCAGGCGAATGTTCTGTGCAGCGTAGAGTGACTCGATCGATTGATCGAAGGCAAGTCGACCTGCCGGGGCGATCGACAGGAGAGCCAGAATCACAGCCAAGGCCAGTAATAATCGATTGTAACGGACAAGAAAATCCACCAATCGGTCAATCGCTCGAAGCGGCATGAACAACTTTCCAAACGGCATCGTACGGCCAGTTCGCTACCGCACGAGACTCGATGCACCCGAAATCACGATATCTGATGTTAGGTTATCGAACACTGTGCGACCACCATACGCATCAAATCCTCAGTTCAGGGCACCTGCCGTTCGCATCATTCTCAGGACCAGGTCTTCGAAGTTCACTTCATTCGTTGTTTGAGTACATCCCAGCCCGTACTTCTTTCCGTAAGCGGCGACCCCCGCCTGGAATTCGTCGAACACTTTTCGATAGTCTCGCAGCGCCCGTTCTGTAATGGTGACCTTTCGCATGACTTCGGTTTCGACGTCAACAAGTTCGATCTCGCCGAGCATACTGGGCCGAGCCTCTTCCGGGGCGTGAATCTGAATGATGTGCGGTTCGTAAGTCCGGTGCCGCATCAGGTCCAGTCCCCGTTCGTAACCTGTGGGGTCGAACAAGTCGCTGACAACGATGGCCAGCCCACGACGTTGGGGCCTCATGACAAAGCCGCTGACAACGCGAGCCAGATTCGTATCTGTCCCCTGCGGTTTCAGATCTTCGAGGAATCGCAGCAGTGACAGAATTCGATCTTTTCCCCGTGTCAGTGGGAAGTCGCCAAGAATCTCCTGGGAATAAGCGACGACAGAGACGCGATCAAGATCTGCCAGAGCGATATAGGCCAATGCCGCGGTTACCTGACGGGCCAGATCGAACTTTGCCGGTGAACCAAACGCCATACTGCGCGAGCAGTCGAGCAGGAAATAGACGTGCAAATCCTCTTCTTCCTGAAACCGCTTTAAGAGTAACTCGCCGTGTCGGGCGTAGATGTTCCAATCCATATGGCGAAAGTCATCGCCAGGAGTGTATTCGCGATGATCGGCAAATTCGATTCCACCACCCATTTGTTTGGTTCGTCGCTGTGCCAGCACCGAACCTCGGAAAACTCGCCGTGAGATCAGCGACAAATATTCGAGCTTCTTGAGAAAATCGCCATCGAAGAGCATTCGGTTCTCCAAACAGAAGTCGTCAATTCAATGCTGATCACGTCGGGTAAAGACATTCGGCAGATTGCCGGTTGTCAGCTTAAGACATTATGACAGAGGAGAAACGTGGTGCAAAGGGTTGCCGGGCCGTTAATGGTCGGCGTCGAAATTGCCAGCGGTTCGCGGTATTTTCAATTCGACCAGGTAATAGGATTTGAGGGGTATCCGGGGGGGCAAGACAATGCTTGAAAGAGTTCGGTCAACGACATCGTTGTCGTTCAATCGATTCGCGGTTTGTTTCGCGTTCGTACTGTTACTCGCGAATCCTCGATTTGTACAGTCACAGTCACCGGAGAATCTCAAGCAACAATCGCCTGTGACCCATCACGAGCAATCAAACGAAAAGGCTGCGAAACCGCGTGGAGTGCCGGATTACTCGAAAATCACGGGATTCGTTGCGAATGCAAATTTGCCGATCGAGCAGCCGGTGGTGCTTTGGCAGGCAACTTCCGAGACGATCGATGGCAAAGGAAAGGTTGTCAGTTATTCGTTGACTGACGCCGCCATCGCGGATGGAATTTTGTATTTTGGTGACGGCAAAGGTGCTGTTATCGCGTTCGATGCCAACGATCAGTCCGATTTGTGGACTCATGTTCATGGCAAGCGAAGCTCGACGGAGCCCTCTGTTGACCAGGACAATGTTTATTTTGGATCAGAAGCTGGTATCACGGCTTTGCGAAGAGAAAATGGCAAGCTGATCTGGCACCACGCTGTCGAAAAGGGTGCCGGAGAGACGATGCCAATTCCCGTCGGCGAATATGTCTATACATCCGGATACAACGGTCGATCCTATTGCCTGAATCGAGCCAATGGAAACGTTGTTTGGGAACATGATTTTGTCGAAGACGCGCCACCCGACCCACCTGAATTCGCAGGGGCGAGTGCTCGTTTTCAGGAGATTCTCGCGAGGCCAAGAGGCGCCGCATGTAACGGGAAGTTGTTCATTCAATCAGTGTTTGACCAGTCTCGTGTCATTGCCATCAACTGCGAAACAGGAAAAAGAAGCTGGTCATTTCAGACAGGTGGCTGGATCGGCCCAGCTCCGACAATTGCAGACGGCCGCGTTTATGTCTCAAGCCAGGATACGCACCTTTACTGCCTGAATCTGGAGACTGGAGCATTGATCTGGAAATACAAATCGCAAAGCTGGCTGGCGTCGCGGGCCGCAGTTCACAATGGAATTGTCTACCTGCCGCACCATGGAGGAAAGCTGTATCAGTTCAATGCCGAGACGGGCGAACTGATCCGAATGTTTCAACCGCCTGATGAAGCGGATCGAAAGGGGCTCGTTTATACATTCCCATTGATATCGCAAAAGACGGCCTATTTTTCGTCTGGAAGCGGAGTTTTTTTTGCCGTCAATATTGAAACCGGCGAGTTACGATGGAAATTGCGTCCCTTGAAAGATTCCGAGTTTTTTGGCGCTCCGGCGACCGATGGCCGCCAGATCTTTGTAACCTCGCAGAAGAGGAATGACGAAGAAGGTGAGCAAGCGATTATAGCGATTGGCGCGGCCCCATAATCAGACGAAAGGGTCAATCAAGCACTTCAAACAGTTGACCACAGTAGTTGAACGGCCTAGAGTGAAGGGCTTGTTGGTTGCATGCTCGCAACCGATTGCCTTATTGTTAAAACATCGATCAGCGAAGTCGTCAGTTAAGCAGGACGAAGCTAGTATATGTCTAAATCCGACCCAAAACGCCCGGCAGACTCGCCCGAACCAGCTGGCAAAAAACCTGACAAAAGCAATTCCAGTAATCTGTTTTGGTTCCTGATGATATTCGCGGTTGTCGGAGCAATTCTGTTTGGTTATTCGGTAAAATGGCGCGGCAAGACACTGACATACAGTGATTTCGTCAAGCGACTTGAAGATCACACGTTACACGCAGAAAACGTCTTTGAACTTCGGCGTGGACATAGCACAATCACTTTCCAGGATCAGCCAAAAGATTCGGCGAACGCGAAACGCAGCCCTGAGCAAACCACTGTTTCTGTTGGCAGCATGAGCGATGCGGAAAAGGCGCGCCTT
Source organism: uncultured Schlesneria sp. (assembly GCA_903834925.1). GTDB lineage: Bacteria > Planctomycetota > Planctomycetia > Planctomycetales > Planctomycetaceae > Schlesneria. The sequence continues at coordinate 20,599 of CAILLA010000256.1, read as the reverse complement.
GACGAACTTCTTCGCAAGGAAAACATTGCAGACTGGGGTTACGATGAACCTCCTTCTCCATATCGTGACTTGATGTATCTGACGCTATTTACAGCGATCTGCCTGGGATGTTTCTGGGTGATGTTCCGTCGTCTGAATGGTCCGGGATCGGCCATCGCCTTCGGACGAAGTCGCGGAAAGCTGTTTGCACAGGAAGACGTTGGAATTACATTTAACGATGTCGCAGGAATTGAAGAGGCCGTTGAAGAGCTGCGCGAGATTGTGGATTTTCTTCGCAATCCTTCCCGATATCAGGCGCTAGGAGGACGAATTCCGCGCGGGGTCTTGTTAGTCGGACCACCTGGGACCGGGAAGACTTTGCTGGCAAAAGCGGTTGCAGGCGAAGCTGGTGTTCCCTTCTTTAGTCTTTCGGGATCGGACTTTGTCGAGTTATTCGTCGGTGTTGGTGCGGCTCGCGTTCGCGACATGTTCCAGCAAGCAGGCCAGCGATCACCCGCCATCATTTTCATTGATGAACTCGACGCGATTGGTAAAGTTCGAAGTCACGGTGCGCCGGGGGGTGGCGAAGAGCGAGATCAGACATTAAACGCACTGCTGGTCGAAATGGACGGTTTTGGTTCTGATCAGAGCGTGATCGTTTTGGGTGCAACAAATCGTCCAGAGACACTGGACCCGGCCTTAATGCGACCGGGCCGATTCGACCGTCACATTCTTGTCGATCGACCTGATATCCGTGGCCGAGAGGCCATACTCAAAGTCCATGCGGCCAAGGTCAAAATGGATGATGGAGTGAATCTCAAGCACCTGGCCAAATTGACTGCCGGGTTTGTCGGAGCTGATCTTGCGAACCTCGTCAACGAAGCGGCTCTTCTCGCTGCAAGAAAGAATAAAACATCTGTCTCAAATGATGAATTTGAAGAGGGATTTGACCGTGTTGTTGCGGGACTCGAAAAGACAGCACGTGTGATGCCCGAAGAAGTCAAGCAGCGAGTCGCCTGGCATGAAGTGGGACACGCTCTGGTGGCGTGTTCGCTACCGAACGTTGATCCTGTGCATAAGGTTTCCATTATTCCGCGAGGCCTTGGAGCTCTGGGTTACACCTTACAGCGTCCCGAAGACGACCGACAGTTGATTACGAAGACCGAACTCCAGAATCGAATTTGCGTGTTACTCGGTGGGATTGCAGCCGAGGAAATCATCTACAACGAGAACTCAACGGGTGCTTCAAACGATCTTCAACGTGCGACAGATTTCGCTCGACGGATGATTACCGAGTTTGGTATGAGTGAGAAACTTGGCCGGGTTCACTACAGCGAATCTCGCACCAGTCCATTCCTGGGCGGAAGTACGGCACCCGTTGACCGATCTCATAGCGAAGAAACGATTCGTGAAATCGATCTTGAAGTTCGTCGGATCATCGATGCTGCCTACGAGACGGCTCACGCTGTTTTGGTGTCACGACGAAATGTGATGGAACATATCACAAGGGAATTGCTGGAAAAAGAAGTGATTGATGCAAATCAACTGCAAGCAATCCTTGATCAGTATCTGACCGGTCCTCAACTGAAGCCTGGTACATTTGCAGCCGTGGCCACTTCACCGTTTCGGACGCAGGATGACGCAGGTAGCCAGATTGACGTTCCCCAAATCGGTTAGTTACTGATATTCGATGTAGCAACGCGTGAAACAACAGGCTCCAAATCAGCAGTTTTGATCGGCTTGATTAAAACAGAGTATAGCAGCGGATGTCCCCGCAACCAGTCGGGGATGTCTTGTGGGTACGCTGAAATCACAACGACGGGAACCTGCTGGTCTCGCCAGATTTCTTCAATCGCAGTGACACCATCACCGTTCGGCATTTTCAGATCGGTGATTACAAGGTCCGGCCTGGTTTTTCGGCATTCACTGGCAAGTTGAGTCCCATTCTCCGCGACACCGACAACGAGATGCCCCCAACGCGGAAGAACTTTTTGAAGATAGTCGCGCATGTCGACTTCGTCATCCGCGATCACGATACGTAAAGACTTTTTCGACACGAGACATCCCTTCGGACAAACGTTTGGAAGTTGTTCGCCCCGGAATTCAATAGGTTTCTACTTGTATTTCAACGAAATTCCTCATTCGGCAGAAGCAAAATGATCTCCGTCCCGGATATTGCGTTTCCTACCGTAATTTCTCCACCGTGGGCTTCCATGATCCGTTTGGCGATCGCCATGCCAAGTCCTGTTCCACGGGATTTCGTCGTATAGAACGGTTCGAAAATCCGGGACCTCTGTTCGGCATTCAGACCCGGTCCGTCGTCTCGAATCGAGATCGTTAATCTTGGAGTCGTAGCCGCCTCTTCTAAACCAAAAACAATATTAATTGATCCGCCAGCGGCCGGAAGGGCCGAAATGGAATTCTCGAAGATGTTTCGCAGGACCTGACCGAAGCGGTGCCGGTCGATGTGACGGACCGGCGTGATCTTTGTTGCATCGGTTGTAAACTCAATCAGCTTTTGGCTCCGAGGTGTCTTCAGCCGTTCCCAGACTTCCTCACAAATTGTCTGTAAATTCCATTCGCGAAGCTCCAGGACGAGCGGCGCTGCATACCCGCGCACTTCCTCATAAAGCCGCTGCAATTCGTCGACGGCAACTTGCGACCGCCGGGCGAGATTCAAAAGTTCGGGCCGATCTTCCAGGTCAAGCTCAAGCATTTCGAGGCAGGCTTGTGCGCGTTGCAAGGCATTTCGGCTTTCATGTGCCAAGGCGGTCATCATCTGACCAATCGCCGCCAATCGCTCTGCTTGGACGACTTGCTGTTGCGCTCGCATTTGGTCCGTGACATCGTGCAAAAGCCAGACTTCGTCATTTCCGTCGCGAAAACCGGTTAGTTCAACCCAGCGCGATTGACCATTTCGACGGGTTAGCTCCCACGTCCGAGTTTGTGGAAAATTTGCTGCCCGATCGATCAAGTATTGCTCACGGACTTTGGACGCGCGTTGCTGGAAAAGCACATCAAACCATCGGTCTAACGTGTCCAATTCTGCGCGGCTGTATCCGGTGATCTCTTCGGTTGCTCGATTCATTTGAATCAAATCGGCCGAAATATTGACAGCACCCGCTGGTAAGTTATCGACCATGAAACGGAGTCGCCGATGCGATTCCAGTTGTCGCCGTTCGGCTTCAAGCCTTCGTCTTTCGGTGATATCGACAATATGGACCATAACTTGCGTGCCGTGTTCCGAGGGCAACGGATGAAGGCTGATATCACAGGGAAACTCAGTTCCGTCTTTTCGGCGAGCGGAAAGGTCGCGGCCGGAACCTAACTGGCGCACGTCCGGCGCGCTCAAATATTGATTTCGTAGTTCCACGTGTAACGGTCGGATACTGTCGGGAACGAGGAACTCAATGAATTGGCCAGTCACTTCGGATCGGCTGTAACCAAACCATTTTTCGATTTGAGCATTGATCAGCTGAATTCTTCCCCGTTCGTCAACCAGGATCACTCCGGCGGGTGACGCTTCGACAACTTGACGAAAGCGTGCATCGGGAAGAAATTCCTGGGGGTTGGTGTTGTATGTCATAATCAATTGTCCATCTTACGTCGAATTCACCAATCCGACCTTTGTGGCGAGAATGCCGATGACAAGCAGGTGGACGAGGAATACCAGCAAACTGACACCAATCAAAGTATGCGAACCGTCATCTTTACCTGGTTTGCAATGGAAGAACCTGGTCGCGACCACCCCGCAGATCCAAGTCCAGTGGAACATCACATGCACAACGACGGCAATCGCAAAGATACAATAGGTCGTAAACAGGGCTTCCGACCAGTCGAGAGGTGTTGCACCCCAGACTTTCCAGTCAGAACCAGCTCCACGTGGGAAAACCACCCGAAGTACGGCGAACATCCAAGCTTGAATCATGAAAAGGATCAGAAGAAGAACGTCGAGCCAAAAATTGATTAGTGTGCTGTAACGACTCCAGAAAGTCCCTTTTTGCCCAGTTTTTCGCGCAACCGTCGCCTGCTCTGTTGATGGAGTTCCTGGCTGCACAACCTCGGTTTCTAATGGCTTCATGTTCGTCAATATCGCATGTCATGGCAGTGGATTGTGATTGGTTTTAGCGACCGGGCTGATTGTCATGTTGACTGACGGAAACGAATCCCCACGAATCTGTGCAGTGGCTTTTAATGGAATCTCTTTGCAAAAGGGACATGAAACGGCTTGTGGTTCGGCGTTCAATTGGAGAAAACCAACTCCACGACCTATCGTTAACAATCCCGTCATGACGACGGACCATGCTGCCACTTGCCACAAACGCTGACGGGCCGCCCAGCTGAGCAGTGCAGCGCCGCAACCCGTGACAACCATCAAGGGAACCGTTCCAAGTCCAAACGCTAGCATGGTTCTTGCGCCGACCAGTAAGTCACCAGAACTCGCGGCAAGTGAAACGAACGCGTAAACCAATCCACACGGCAACAATCCCGTAACAATTCCCGCAACAAAGGTATTGCGTGCGCCCGGCGTCTTCAAAATCGTCGAAAATAATGGTCCTAAAAGGCATCCAGTAGTTGACGATCCCTTGACGCGTCGAGCAAACAAACCTGTTGCCAATAGTCCTTCTCGTACGAGAAACAATCCGGCAACGAGGGACAACACAGCCGGAATATTAATCATCTTTGGTAGAGAATCGGAAAGTCGCTGACCCGCAAAGCCGGCGATCGCGCCGAGAGTCGCGTAACTCATTATTCGACCCGCACTATAGATCAGTTGCGCCCGCAGATTCCCTGCTAAGGAACCGGTACGCAGTCCAACGATGGCCGCAAATCCACCGCACATTCCCACGCAGTGAGACGACCCTAAAAGACCACCCAACATTGTTAACCACAGCGGTGTCATGATGTGGCCTCTTTTGGGGTAATCGAATCGAAGGCCGTACCGGTATCTGAATTTGGGCTGTCGCTGTTGTAGGTTTCCCTGGGAGCGAATGGACTGTCGGCTGACAGCCGGAGCGAATTCCCCAATACCATTAAACTGCTGACGACCATTAAGACCGCCGCAACAGCGGGGTGCAATTGACCGCATGCCGCAAGAATGACTCCAATACTGTTGTACCCAAAAGACCACGCAAGATTTGTGCGGATTGTACTTACGGTTCGTCGTGAGAATTCATAGGTCCAGGGAATCAATCTGAGATCGCTTGAAAGCAAGCAAACCGCAGCGGAATCGCGACTAACATCGGCTCCGCATCCCAGCGCGATGCCGATATCGGATCCCGCTAATGCCGGAGCATCGTTTAGTCCATCTCCGACCATTGCGACACTGCCAAACTGTTCGTGAGCAGCACGAATCGCCGCCAGTTTGTCTTGCGGCAAGAGATCCGCTGCAACAGGTATCCCGAATGTTTTCGCCAGACCCGCCGCTCTTGCCGCTCGATCACCCGTCAACACGGCTTGATCAAGGCCTAAACGTTGGCAATCGTGTAAAGCCTCATAGGCCTCAGGCCGAATTGTTTCTTCCAGCAAAAATAAACCTTTGACTTGTCCGTTATATCCAATGGCCGTCATCGGGCAGTCGGCCGTGACCGGATCGTTAATGACGCGAGAAAGATTCGGACCCCAGGCCAATCCGCAATCTTCCATCCATCGAATTGACCCCAGCAATACGACGTGACCATTTTCTGAGGTCGCACGGAGCCCACGCCCAGGAACGGTCTGCACGCTGATTGACGAGGTGAGTGGCTCAACACCCAACAGGAACTCTCGAATTGCCATGGAAAAGACATGATCAGAGACTTCGGTGATCGATGCGGCGATTTGTTCGATCGAAGTTCCTTGTGAAGTCTCTTCGCAAGCCATTTTTAACACGCTTGGCTTGCCGGTTGTCAACGTCCCTGTCTTGTCCCAGCGAATCGCCCGAATTCCTGCCATCGTCTCTAATGCCGATCCGCTACGAACAAGGACCCCTTTCTTCGCGGCCGTTCCGAGTGCAGCCCAAACGGCCAACGGGGTCGCTAATGCCAACGCACAGGGACAGGCAATCAAGACGACCGACAACGCTGTCAGCAAGCCGTAGTCCCAGTTCACTCGCAGGCCATGGACAACAAATGCCGTTAAGGCGATGACGGTAATGATCGGAAATACACATTGCGACCACGCATCGCTCAGCAGTTGATAATGCCCTTTAGATAAACGCGCAGCACGGACAGCAGCGACCAATCTTCCCAAAGCCCCGGCATTGGGTGGTGCCGTAACTTCGATTACTAAATCGCCGTCAAGGTTTAAACTACCACCCAGTAGCAGTTCGCCAGTTCGCTTTTCGACGGGAGTACTTTCACCGGTAAAGAATTGCTCATCGACAACCCCTCGTCCCTGGACAACGCACGCATCGACGGGAATCCGCTCACCAGCGATAACATGCAAATGACTACCGACGGAAACCTGTTCCCTCGGTGTCACGATATCGATGCCGGATACTCGCAACCGGACTGTCTCGGGGACGAGACGTTCCAGCTGGTCCAAAGCGGTCGACGCCTGCGACCTCCCTGCAGCTTCCAACCATCTGCCGATCGTCACCAGGACAAGGATCACGCAGCCGACTTCGTAATAAACGTGTCCGACACCGCGCAATGTGCTGACGATCGATACGGCAAACGCCGCGATCACGCCGGTGGCCAACAGCAGATCGGTCGTGAAAAGTCCTCGTCTTAACCCCGTGAGAGCATGACTGACAAGTGGCCGTCCGAGCAGCAATAACACGGGCAGCGAAAAGGCCATCGCTCCATAGCGCAGAAAAGCGGCTAACGCCTCTTCGAACGCGGTTTGAGGTTCGGCTGCGTAACTCCAGAGCGACATCGTCAGCATGACGACGTTCATTGTAAAAAAAACGGAGAAACCCAAGGCAGTTGCAGGTCCCATCGGATTCGCCGTCGTATCCGACTGGGCAGAAATTCCCGCTGCAAAACGACAACCGAAACAGCAGTACGATGGGCCGTCCTGCAATGCCGACGACCCCGACAATGGCAACCCGCAATAATCGCAGGTTGCAGTCTCAGTCGCGACATCAATGATCGGCTTCACAGATTTCATGGAGGAGTCAGCAGCTCCGTTTGAATGGCAGGTAGAAAATAAGCAACCACATAACCGATGGCAAAGATCCAGAAGAACAACCAGATCAAACGAACGTACCAGGGAATGACGTGGCTTGAATACGTATGGAAACGGGATTCTTGTTCCGCCGAGGCGGATTCCGGTGTCGGGTTCATCTAAACGGTCTCCATCGAATGTCATTCCGAGTCGAGCAAGTATTTGGGGCGTGTAATTCGCATCCTGACCGAAGCTGGTATCACAGCAGGACCTGATGTCGGCTACGGCTGTGAATCGAATCGGTGCTCATTTTCCATCATCGTATGACTGGGGCCATCAAGGTTTTGAAAGGCACCTTGAGTCGCCGTCCAGACAAACAGGCAGAGGAATCCCGCCGTTGCAAATAAATAATTACAAATTGGCGTGACGGCGAAAGCTCCGTCTTCATCCCCTTGAATGACGAGCACCAAGTCCAAAAACTTGTTTGCAAACCCAAGGATTGTCGGAATCAGAACGACCGCCGAGAAAAACCAGGTCAGCCAGTGCGTACGATAAGGCTCACGTTGAACTGTCATGACATTTTACTCCGATTTCGCCGCAGTCTTGATAGGAACGGGAATGTAGTCTTCATAGTACGGATAGGTTTCGTGCCATGATCCGAGCCATTGAATGTAGGTCAGCAATGCCAGGCCACGGGCCGTTGGTTTGTCAGGTGCACCATCAAACAACCAGGGATATTTGGGCATTGGTGACCCGACAGAGAGCGCTTCTGGATGAAAGAGATGCACCGCCTGCCAGTCGCTCGATCGCCGGCCCCCTTCGCGACTGAGATCCGGACCCACGCGGCGCGTCCCAAACATCACAGGACGTTGAAGCTCGTTCTGGTATTCCCACGATTTTGAAACCGGACCCCAGCGGCGATCTTCGTTGGAAACAGGCCGGACGAACTGGCTATGGCAATGCCAGCAACCTTCGCCGACATAGATCTGATGTCCTAGCCTTAAAGCAGTTTCGCATTTGTCGTTATACCAACTCCCTGCTTGTTCCGGGTCGGCAGGGGGCTGGCCATAGGCATTTTCAAACGCTTCCGGGAATCGCTGAGCCAAATCTTCGAACTGATAACGCAGATTGCCGTTGATCAATTCCTTGACCGTCTTTTCCGGCATGTGCTGATACATCAACACAGGAACAACGGCATTCGAAAGAAAGGCCAAGGCGAAAAAGCCAATGCCTGCAATCAAGATGATGCCGGATTTACGTTCGAACATGAAAACTGCCCTTCAGGATAAGCGATCCAGGCGAACTCAATTGAAATTCGCCAGAAGTCTTGGACCTTCACTGATTGAACTTTTGGGATTCCAAATCCGGGAGCCGACGCAACCTGGATCTTGATAATTAATACATTTATGGTTTGACACTGAGTCGATTCACGGGCGTTTCTCAGGCCGTAGTCAGCCCCGACGAATCGGGTATCGTTACGGGGTTCGTTCGTGGTGCCTTGCGCCAGGTCAGATAGAAGTTCAACATGAACAATATCTGAGCTGCAAAAATCACAACACCTGCCACGAGTCGAACTGACCAGAACGGTATCGAAAGACGAATCGAGGCATCCCATGGTTGAAGTGCAGCCCATGACCAACCCTGGAACAAGCCACCCAGAATCAAGTCACCAGACATGACAAGCAATCCGCCAGCCGAGGCCCAATAGTGCCATTCACACCATTTCGCGCTGTACCATTCCGTTTTGAGAATCCGAGGGACCAGATACGTCATGACCCCAAGCTGCCACATGCTGAAGACACCGAACATCACCATATGAGCATGTCCCACAACCCAATCGGTAAAGTGGATCAGTGCCTGGAACGTCATGGTCACTTGCAGCGCACACTGCAAACAGGTCAAGAAGTAGAACAAGATCCCGGTGTAGAAATATCGCAATGGAAGATTGGTCACGACCAGCCCACCGGTACCGTACAGCGTTCCGACAAAGTTAATGATGACGGTCACAACAACCAATTCCAGAGCAATCGTCGAAAGCACAGCCCCGTACTGCAGGAACATTGGGATTGGCGTGTAGAGAAAGTGGTGAATCCCTTGCAAAGGATAAAAGAACGCCAGTCCCCAGAATCCGACAAGTGACAGTCCGTGACTCCACATCGGTCGTTTCAACAGGATCGGCACGAAATAATACATCATTCCCCAACCAAGCGGAGTGACGAATAGACCGACCAGATCGTGGATGAACAGCCCGCCAACGGCTCCAGCACTCGATCCGCAGACAAAGTACTCGGGCACGAAATTCCCCATCGCATAGGTCAGAAACGTCCAGACCAGTGCTGCCAGGTAATACCAGAGCGTGACGTACATCGGCCCACGCGTCTGCAGAATCGGTGCACCAAAATTAATGGCGACGAGCAACAGACCCAGTTGTGCAACAGGGTCGATCCAGACAGGAGTCTCACCCCATTCCAGTCCTTGAGCCTGGCCGAAAATAATCCCGACTGCCGTCGCCAGCACAACAAATTGCCATGCAGCGAAGATCAGGTACGAGAGCCGGCGATCGAGACATGGTCGCAAAGTTAGTCTCGGTATGACCCAGTGCATGATCCCCAAAAATGCGTTCGCGAGAAATCCGTAAGCGATCGCGTTCGTGTGAATCATTCGCCAGCGGCCTGGCGAAAGGATTTCGATCGAAGGAAGTGGATTGTGCCGAATCAACTGCAAGCCCATCAACGTGCCCGCTAACATCGACACCGTCATGAACAGCAGCGCGGCAACGAAATACCAGAGCACCAACTGCTCTTCCACCAAATCCTGATGTTTGGGGAAATTGCGATCAGAAGCGACAATATTTGTTCCGGCACTCATGCGAAAATTCCTGATAGTCGTTTATTTCCGTGAACTTCGTTCGAACGAACATGACAACTTGGGTTGCCATTATCTTTTGACTTCGTTCGTTATATTTCGTGGCTCGTCGGTTGTGTGTACGCCTGGAATTTGGTCCATGGATAAAGTAATGCCAAAGTCCAGCCGAAGATCAGGTGTGTCACTAATGCCACCCAACTCGGTAAGTAATCGGGATTCGTGATCCAGTTGCCGTTAAACAGCAATGGCTGTAGCCAGGACAGAATTCCCCAGAAATTGATGGCCCAGAGCAACGCTGCCAGGATCGTCGCGATGAAAAATCGATAGATGACCGACTTGCCTTCTGTCAGCCAGACCAGCGACACGAAAAACGGAATCCCAAGCAACATTCCCGTCCCGATGTACAGACAGCACCCAACGGCCAGGATTACGCCGTCGCCGATGACGTAAACGTCTTTAACCCCTGAAGCAAGCTCTAAGGCTTTCTCTCCAAGTGGAAATGTCAGGTAAATACGGATCAATTCCAGCGGACTCTTTTTGGCAATCGGCGCACCGATCACATTGACCAGCAAACTAATCGCCGCACCAAACATCCCCAGGATGAATCCCGTCGTGGCGTAGTACTCGGCGTAAAAGCCTTTTGGTGGCCACTGGCCAGCCGTTTTTTCAGCTTCGAGTTGAGTTTCAAGCTCCCTGACCCGAATCCGGAGTTCTTCCAGTTCCTGAACTTTGCGAGCGTCAACTGTCACAGAGATAGTCCTTATGAACGAGATTACGAACGACTACTTCGTCGCCGGGACATACGGCTTAATCGCACCTGGAGACGGAATATCTCCACGACGTCGCTTGTCTGTCAGCGACAGGACATAGGCCACCAGATCCCAAACAGTCTCTGGCTCGCTTTTCAATACATTGGCGAAACTGGGCATCGGAGTACCGTTGATACCGTTGTAAATCCGGCGATAGATGTCGATCGGTCTATTGCCGCCGTGCAACATTCCTGATGTCAGGTCGGCCGCTCGTGTTTGGAAGCCCCATGCGTCTGCGCCGCGATTATCAGCAGTCTGACCACGGCCATCTTCACCATGGCATTTTGAGCAGCCTCGAGTCAAGAACGCCTTCTTGCCCCGTTCAACAAACTCCGGAGTAAACCGTGGTTGCGGCGATGCGGGAAGAACCTCATTGGCCTCAGCTTCCGACCAACGGGTCAGGACGGCAGGGATCAGGTCGCTTTTGACCTCATCAGTATTCACGGCGCTGTCGGAATCAGCCATATCAATCACTTGCCGCTCCAACTCTCCACGGCGACCCAGCGTCAGCACGTAGTCGACGACGGTCTGCACATCAGCTTCTGGCAACAAATTGAAACCAGGCATCGAAGTCCCGCGAATCCCCGCCCGTACCGTACGAACCAGGTCCTCGCGTAGTGGGCGATATCCATATGGGGTCGACGCAAATTTGAAAATCCCTTTTCGATAGTCGCGGGGGCGTGGGTACATATATTTTGCAGAAGGACCATTCCCATCGCCGCTGACGCCGTGGCATTGCACACAACGCTCTTGATAGACCGCTTGACCCCGAGCGAGATCCGCATGCGTATCTCCTTCCGAAATCAGCATCTTCGGCTTGAGAAACGTTCCGGTTTGCTTTGTCATTTCGTCCTGAACGGACTTCTGCAACTCGGCAGACAAATCTTTGGCCGCTTCGCTTGTCACGAATTGTGGCGGTTCAGATCGATGACAACCGATCACACACACTAGCGCCAACGCGCCGCACAGAGACATCCATCGATCCGGATGAAGCACATTACTCTCCCAAGGAGACCGATTCCAAAATCTACCAGTGACTGTCTTTTCAAAACCAGAAACGCAGGGGATCACCTTGCGCCGCTGCAAAATCACTGCTTCACGGAAACGATTGCAATTCAGATGCCAGATCCGCCGTTGAAACGACTGATCTCGTTTTGCACGGGATTTCCAGGAAAGGTCCAGTTACCTTCAGTCGGAAACACAATTCGTCCGTGTGCGTGCATGTCACAACACGTGCGGAAGGTGTGCGGATTTGTCACAATCAAATCATGGAACTCTTAATTGTTGAAGATGATGACGAATTCCGTACCATCGCCGCGACTTGGATGGTGCGCAAGGGGCACCGCGTCGCTGAAGCCTCTGACGCTCGAACGGCATTAGAGTTGGCCCGACAGCGACAATTCGAAGTGGCAATTCTCGACGCGAATTTGCCCGACCTTTCTGGCATCGATCTATTGCAAGAACTTCGTAGTAAATCCGATGAAATCGAAGTCATCATCCTGACTGGTGAAGCAACTGTGGAAACAGCGGTCGAAGCGATGAAACGCGGAGCGTGCGATTATCTCTCGAAACCGTTTCCCCTGGCAGCGCTGGAAGAGCGGTGTGTCAAAGCCGCTGAACGAGGACTTTTACGGCGCGATGGATTGCGATGGAAAACGCTGGCTGAACGAAATCGGCCAACGCCTGTCCTGATCGGCGAATCACCGCGAATGCGAGAAGTCTACCGCTTGATTGCCAGGGTCGGCCCGACCGATGCCCCCGTTCTGATTCAGGGTGAAACGGGGACGGGCAAAGAACTGACCGCGCAAGCGATCCAGAGGGCGAGTCGACGTGTTGATCAACCATTCGTGACGGTCAACTGTGCGGCCTTGCCAGAGCAACTGGTGGAAAGCGAATTATTCGGTCACGAGAAAGGTGCTTTTACAGGAGCCGTCAAGTCCAGGCCGGGCCTCTTCGAGATCGCTGATCAAGGAACACTGTTCATCGACGAAATCGGCGAACTTCCGCCAAGCCTGCAACCGAAGCTGTTGCGAGTTCTCGAGGACGGATCGCTTCGACGAGTTGGGGCAACTCAGGAACGTCGTGTCGATGTCCGCATTATTGCGGCGACAAATCGCGATCTTGCGAAAGAAGTTCGCGAGCAGCGATTTCGCGAGGATCTCCTTTACCGGATTAATGTCATGGCGATCACGTTACCGTCGCTCCGGGATCACGCGACGGATATTCCGTTATTGATCCGTCACTTCCTGCCCGATGAATGGAGCATCGAAGCAGACGCGGAATCGATGCTCACCCGTTATCGCTGGCATGGAAACGTGCGACATCTCAAAAACGTGCTTGAACGAGCCACAATTCTGGCAGAGGAAAACACCGTAACAATTGATGATCTCCCCGCAGAAATCGTGAACTCATCGGATGATGCCGAAACGCTGCGCGATATGCAGATCGAGACAAATCTGGAGTCAATGGAACGAACGCATGTCTTGGATGTCCTCCAAAAATGCCAGGGAAACAAGTCCCAAGCCGCCCGGATGCTTGGCGTACACCGACGAAAGCTGTATCGGCTGATGGAACGCCTGGGACTTTCTACGAAATAGCGAACGAGTTTTGCGGAATCATTATTGCGCTGCGGTATGCGCTTCCGCCCAGACTTTCAGTTCATCGCGAGTCGGCATTGCAGGCTGAGCACCAAATCGAGTGCAGGCGAAAGTCCCCGCGAGCGATCCAAACTGGGCTGCGTCTTTCAGCGACTGGCCCTCGCAAAGGGCTACCGTCAGCGCCGCTGTAAACGCATCTCCCGCAGCCGTTGTGTCAACGATTTCCCCTTCGAGTACTTTGCAGGCAGCAAACTGATGAATCGAATCGTCTTGAGCATGAACCAGTGCCCCAAGCGCCCCCATTTTCAAAACGACGGCGTTGGCACCCTGCTTCCGTATGGCCTGCGCTGCTAGTTTCGCAGATTCCCAGTCAACGACGGCGACACCCGTCAACGCCTCGGCTTCTGACTGATTCGGGCTGATGATATCGACATTCATGAGTTCTCGGGGCAATGGTTCGTTTGGTGCCGGTGCCGGATCGAGTACGGTCAACACACCGTTTTTTTGAGCGATCTGAATCGCCGCTGCCACGGTCTCGATCGGCGTTTCCAGTTGCACAATCAACGCGCTGGCTGTTGCGATCATGTCCTGGAATGATCGCACGTCATCCGCCGTTAACCGCCCGTTTGCGGCAGGGACAACCGTGATTGCATTGGCCCCGGATTGCTCAACTCCAATGAGTGCAACTCCACTCGAAACCCCAGGAGTATCCAGGACGTGATTCGTATCAACGCCCGCAGAGTTCAAATTCTTCCGCAATGTCACTCCGAACGTATCGTCGCCAACTCGCCCAATCATTGAAACACGGGCACCTAACCGAGCTGCGGCTACCGCCTGGTTTGCCCCCTTGCCACCCGAAATCGTTTGAAAGAATTCGCCGGATACGGTTTCTCCTGGCTTTGGCAATCGCTCCATTCGAGCTACAAGATCCATATTGATTGATCCCACCACAACAATTCGTGGCGGCAAACCGGCGATCGGATTTTTAATTGACATGTAATGACCGGTTTCTATTTGTCAGGTGAACTGAACCCTTGAGGAAATACTCTGGATTAATCTCAAGTCGGAATCAACGGTTCAGCGCCAGAATGTCTCAGTGCTATTCGGTCTATCAACATCGCAACAGCAGGTTGCCACGATCATGGAGTCTTCGACATGGTCGTGCGAAACGGAATACGCTGCAATCGATCGCACGGCTTTGTCGAAGACTCCAGCGAGGCTTCGCCTCAGACCAAAGTAGCCATCATCGCTCCGCGTGATGAGCATTGTTCGAGAACCTACCAAATTCCAATCCGCATTTTCTCAAATCAGAAATTCAATCGAAATCTCTGTCCCGATGCGTCGGCAACGTTTGAATCGTTTTCGACGCATGCACATCACGCGGAGCGATGATGGCTACTTTGGCAGAAATCCAGAAACTTGACTCAATGAGTCAAGTTTCTGGCCTGAAGACTCCAAAACCGTGGCTCTCCAGTTTGAAATACGGACCCACCCTCTAGAAAATCCCAGCCGAATAGCATCCCGACAACCACAATGGCTATAATTGCAGGACACGTTTTTTCTATTTCTGTATTGATTTCGGATTGCTTCAAAATGTCGATGACACGTCGTTTCTTGTCGGCCTGGCTTGTGGGATTCATTCTCCTGTCTGGCTCGATTCACCGCAGCCACGCAGCGGACGGAATGCTGTATCCTCTGGCGGCCGCAGTCTCAGAAGACGGCACAATCTTTATCGCCGATCGGGATCTTCCAGGGGTCTGGAAGTACGCTGACGGAAAGTGGTCCATCTATTTCCAAGGCTCCAAGAAATTTCGAACGCCGCTGAATGCGGTCCGCTGTCTGGCAATTGATCACCAGGGAAAGTTGCTCGCGGGTGATTCGAGCACTCGTGAGATCTACCGCTTCGATGATGCCAATCAGCCTCAGCCACTTACAAAGGGTGGTGTCGGAATTCCCATGTCGCTGGCCGTCGCCAAAGATGGATTAATCTACGCAGGAGACATTGAGATTCAGCGAATCGTAAAAATCCCCGCCGAAGGGGGGACGCCAGAAATCATCGCGGAAGTGACGGCTCCGCGCGGTATGACAATAGACGAAGGTGGAAAACTCTGGATCGTCTCACACGGCACTGATGCCGTGATCCGGCTATCCCCTGATGGCAAAGATCGTGAGGTGATTGTCGAGGGACGTCCGTTTCAGTTCCAACACCACATTGTCCTCGACAAACAAGGTGAGGCGTTTGTCGCCGACGGTTATGCGAAAACGATCTGGAAAGTTAAGAAAGGTGAGAAGCCTGAAGCATTCATCGCGGGCGAGCCGCTGAAAAATCCAGTTGGGCTGGCGTTGTGGAAGGGAGAACTGTTGATCGTCGACCCACATATGAAAGCTGTCTACCGCGTGACGGCCGAACGTAAGCTCGAACCGATCGTTTCATCGCAATAGTTCTTGTGACGATAGCCCGACGCGCGAGCGAGGGACATCAAAGCAAAACCCTCGCTTGCGCGTCGGGCTAATGAATAATCCGGGTCAAGCCGCGCGACGATTTCTTTTTCGATAATACGAGGTCACAGTGGTACCTGGCGTTCCAGCGACTCGCCCGTCGACGGCTTCGACAACGTAAGAATTTGACAGCAGCCGGAAAAAGAACAGCAGCAAGAAGGCCCCAGCGGTTCCCGCCACGAAACCAACAGGACTGATCGGCGTGATCTTAAAACTCGTGTCAAACAACAATAAGACACTGCAACCGATCAAGCTTCCGACAATCCCCATCAGCATCGTTCCAATGGCACCGCCAGGATCGCGACCGGGCATTAAGGCTTTTGCCGAGAGACCGACGAGAGTACCAAAGCCAATCCACATCAGCACTTCGTGAGCGATGTTGTCGATTTGCATCATGATATTTGGGTCTGCCATCTTGCAAGCTCGCATTGGAACCGAGTTCATATTCCGAAGACTCTGCCGACAGAAATAGATCGACTGAAGAGGGGACCGATCCTCAGATAATCGTTAAACTGAGAATAGTCGGATGCAAGCTTCCTACGTTAACACGCCAATAAGATTCGGCAGGCAAGGCCATTTCCAATTACTTCGACGTTCGCCAGTCACGACCGGAATAGCTGAGATCCAGGATTTCCATTGGATGTGCGACCCAGATGGGGCTTCCCGCCTGACGGAGGGCCGCTTGAATTTGCAAAGAACACCCGGCATTTCCCATGATCACCGACTCCGCACCGGTTGCCAGAATATTCTTGAGTTTTCGATTGGCAAGCTGGTCAGCCATTTCGCCTTCAGTCAAGTTGTAGCTGCCGGCTGCACCACAGCAGATTTCCGATTCGGCAAGCGGAACAAGCTCCAGCCCGGGGACCAGGGCGAGCAACTCTCGTGGTTGCTCGCGAATCTTTTGCGCGTGGCACAGATGACAGGCGTCGTGGTATGTCGCTTTTAACCGTACTTCACCGCGCGGGGCAATTGGTCCCAGAGCCGCGAGAAACTCAGAAACGTCTTTCACTTTTCCTGCGAATTTGTTTAAGGACGCCGAAGTTGGCTTGTCATCTGACGCCAGCTCAGACGCGATATGCCCATAATCTTTAAGCATCGATCCGCACCCGGCGACATTGACGATCACTGCGTCGACGTCATTAACATGAAACGCGTCCGCATTTGTTCGAGCTAATTCCAATGCGGGACCACCAGCCCCACTGTGATAATGAATGGCCCCGCAGCATGCCTGGTTGCGAGGTACAACGACGTCACATCCATTCGCCTGCAAAACACGAGCTGTCGCCCAGTTGACATGATGAAACATGGCATCGGCGACACAGCCAGTGAACAGGGCAACTCGAGCACGCTTTGGTCCGATTGCAGGCAAGAACTCAGGCAGTTGCGGTTCGCGAGACTTCATCGGCGGCAACAGCCGCTGCATGCGACGAAGTCGCTCGGGAAGAAGTTTTGTGAGTCCAATCTGTTCGGCGAAACGATCCAGCTTCAGCAATTGCATCAGTTTCGCGGGGGCCAGTGCCCAGCGCAGCCGGTTCGGGTAAGGGAACAAGCCGTAAAGAATCCATTTTTGAAACCAATCCTGCCGCTGGCCTCCTTTGGAATCGTTCGACTTCTGCTGCATCTCGATCCGAAACGGTTCGATCAGCCGACCATATTGAACTCCCGACGGACAAGCCGTTTCGCAACTTCGACAGTCCAGACAAAGATCAAGATGCCCCTTCACCGTTTCCGTTAATTCAAGGCGACCATCAGTGACGGCTCGCATCAGGTAGATCCGACCGCGTGGACTGTCGTTTTCATTACCCGTTTCCAGATACGTCGGGCAGGACGCAGTACAAAGTCCGCAATGAACGCAATCAAGAAATCGTTCGTAATCGATTCCGCTACCAACACGAGATTCCGATGACTTCGGCACGCTTGGGCTTGCCGTATTTTCAATGAAATCGCGATTTCGATTGGCAATGATGTCGGTCATGCGTGACGGATTTCCACAGCGTAGCGGTTCGATGAACCTAAAATTCGGTACGGAGTCATTGTAGCGACGCAGACATTGTATTTGCAGAGCTGGAACGCCAGCCCGCCCGACGCGCAAGATTTGAAGTTGCGAGTTTTGGTGTTTCGAGATTGGGATTCCCACAATATTAAGCAAATTGAATTAGAATTTAACGCAAAGACGCCAAGGCGAAATGTGAAGGCTCCAGAGAGGCATTGACTCAGACCAATGTAGCCATCGTCGCTCCGCGTGATGAGCATTGTTCGAGTACCAATCGAATACGAAACAGCATGTTTTCAAATCAGGAATTCAAACGAAATATTTGTTCCAACGCTAATGCAACGCTCGAATCGTTTCCGACGAATGCTCATCACGCGGAGCGATGATGGCTACTTTGGAAGAAATCCAAGGAGTTACCAACTTTTTGAATTCTTTGCGTCCTTGCGACTTGGCGCCTTTGCGTTGAAATTCTGATTTTAACTCCATATATCGAAAATGCGCAACTTCAAAACGCGCAAGCAAGTTCCTTGGTCTATTTCCCTTGATTGCGCGTCGGGCTGATCAATCGTCTACTCTAACGTCACCTCATGTGGTACCGCAAGCAGCGGCGGCTGCCGCCATTTTTGCCACGGTTGACGGCTGAATTGTGCCAACCAGATCACGTACCGATTCGCAGCCTTCAATCTCTAAAATCGACTCCAGATCGGAGACAAGATTTGTCGCGAGGGTTGGGTTATAAAAATTTGCGGTTCCAATCTGCACGGCAGTCGCGCCACAGATCAGAAAATCCATGACATCGTCAATCGATTGGATTCCGCCGATGCCAATGATCGGAGTCTTAATGGCCTGTGCAACCTGCCAGACGATGCGTAACGCAAGGGGCTTGATCGCGGGGCCACTCAGGCCGCCAATTCCATTTCCGAGAATCGGTTTCCGTTTGCGCCAGTCGACCGCCAGCCCCTGAAACGTGTTCACAAGCGACAGTGCATCAGCCCCCGCTTCACTTGCGGCGACAGCGATTTCCACAACGCTGGTGACGTTCGGAGTCAGCTTGGCAATGATCGGAAGTTCGCAAGCATTTCGCACGGCCGAAACGACCTCAGCCGCCATCTTCGGATTGGTTCCGTAGTCGACGCCACCCGTCACATTCGGGCACGAAATATTCAGCTCCAGTGCCGCCAATTCCGGATAGGCGTTTAACTTGCGAGCCATTTCGACGAATTCGCTTGTGTTCTTACCTGCAATATTCGCAATGATTGAAGTTCCCAAACCCAGCAAACCGGTCAGGTGTTTGGAAATGAATGCGTCGAGTCCGTCGTTATCAAGGCCGATCGAGTTGAGCAGTCCCGAGGTTGTTTCAACCGTTCGTGGCGGTGGGTTACCCGGACGCGGTAAAGGAGTTACCGTTTTCGGGATGATCCCTCCCAGTTGAGAAAAATCTGCGTACGCGACCATTTCACGTGCGTACCCAAACGTTCCGGAAGCAACCAGGATTGGATTTTTGAGGTGAAGTCGATTGAGTTGAACGTCAAGACTCGGCACAAGGATTTCTCTCAGTCACAACGCTCGCGTGATTGACGCCATTGATACCCCGCTGGCATCGGCCGCCTACAATCGCACAGTCGTCGTCTGATTATCCTATCCGCCATTGCATCGATGCAACATTCACACCGGAAGGTTGACGACATTTTCGTCATCAATACCGATACGAGAACCGCCGATCAAGCACGCGGTCACATGCGAACGGAGCATTTCAATGCCATACTTTGCAGGTACAGAGATACAATCACTGTACATCAGCAGTGACGAAACCCAAGCGTCAAATGACGCCGCCGTGTGTACGGTAGGGGGTCATCACGTCGGGCATATCCAAGCCCCAGATCCGGTCCCAGATCTCGGGAATGTGTCGATAGCCTTCTGAAGCGTAAATCAGTTGTCGAGCCCGGTTATCCGGCGAAGACGACCAGATTGGCACGATGCATCCGACCTGCCCCAAACTGCATGCCAGCAGCAACAACGTAATGTACAGTCGATTTCGCATGATGGCCTCCGTGCCAACCGCCAAAAGGCGGTCTCATTCGCTCAATCCGTTAGCGACACTATCTTTCACAGACTTTAAGTCGCCCTGTGATTGATACATCCTTAATCCACCCAGTGATGATTCCACTGGTTTGATGTCTTCTCGATCTCTCAAACCGACTGACGTCATCCCGTTTGTTGAAGGAAGGCCACTTGACGAGTGGCAAAATCATTCAGGCAAACTGGATTGGACATCAACGGGTTTTGCTATGTGTTCTGGTAAACCATTGTGTTGATGGTGATCCGCATGTTGATGATGATCTGTGTTTTGTTGATGTTCGGCATTCTGACTGGCGGCAGCTTTTGCAGCGGCTTCCATTTCTAACAGACGGACTTTTTCTTCCATCTCTTTGCCCGGCTTGAACGTCACCACGAACTTTTCGGGGACAAAAACTTTGTCACCTGTTCGAGGATTCCGTGCCTTCCGAGCCGCTCGTTTCTTGACTTCAAAAACCCCAAAATTCCGCAACTCAATACGCCCGTCTTCAACGAGCGTTTTAACGATCGCATCGAAAGTCTTTTGGACGATCTCTTTCGTCTTGAGCTGTGTCATTCCCAGGGCTTCTGAGATCTCTTTGACGATTTCTTTTTTGGTCACGACATGAGTCTCCCGAAGAATGCCGACCTTGAGCGATCGAACAGTATTCGATGGTGCTGATAAGACTCAACTGTATTCCCAAAAAAGACTT
>CAILLA010000255.1 GCA_903834925.1 uncultured Schlesneria sp. | reverse complement strand
CCTTGTTCATGAGGAATGGGTTGGTGATACTTCCATTCTCTCAGAAAACACGGAAGTTCGTCACTTCACTTTTACGCAACTCCTTATGGCGCAATGCCCAAAAGCAGGACAGTCTCTACAGCCTGGGGTTTCAACCCCAGGAAAGGTCCGAATCGGAAGATGTTTAGCCCTGATCAGGGCGCAGGATTCCTGCGACTGATCTTGCGATCAATGTGGCGCGATGGTCACAAAAGAACGGATTGTTGATCGAACCTTGAATGGATTTGCCGGGGCAACATGAGGTTCGTCCTACGCTCCTTCGGAGCTTGAATTGCGCCGGATGATGTCGTTCCCGGGGTTGAAACCCCGGGCTTTATTCCTGCGCCGCATCGCGGCTGAATGCGGTCCAATTGTTTCCGAGATAACGTTCTTTCACACAAGGTGGCTGCGGGCGATCAGGGCGATTCTTGCTTTCCACCGTGGCTCGCCCAGGTGGAAGCGAATTTGGCAACCAGAGAATGCGGTCATCACAATGTCTTAAGCCTTGCTTTCCACCTTGGCGAGCCAAGGTGGAAAGCAAGACGGGGCGATCGGGGGGGGTTGCTCGATGTCTGGTTCCCAAATTCGCTTCCACCTGGTCGAGCCAAGGTGGAAAGCACCAGAACCGTTGCCTTACCGACATCCCGACTTTTCTTCAATTTCAAAATCCCTGCCTTGGCGCCTTTGCGTTGAATCCGATTTAATGAATTTGATTTGTCGAGAAGCCGTTTTCTCCGAACTCAAGGCCCCCAATCTCCAAACGTTTTCATTCGGACGCGAACACAACATGGTGACCACTAACATCCTTCATGCATCGCGCATCCGGCATCCCCTCGTGGACGGCACCGCGCCGGATTGGGCGTCGGGATGGGGACAGGATGTCTGCGGGATTTTTGTTGAATTCAGTTTGCCTGGCGAGGGTGGTGAATGGGTCACGCAGCGGATGCGCTGGATTCCGGCGGGCGCCTTTCTGATGGGCTCGCCGAATGGTGAGCCAGGGCGGTTCGGGAACGAGGGTCCGCAACATGCCGTGACAATCAGTAAACCGCTGTGGGTTTTCGACACGCCGTGCACTCAGGCACTCTGGCAAGCCGTGATGGGGGAAAATGAAAATCCGAGCTACTTTAAAGATCCACGCCGCCCGGTGGAAACAGTCAGTTGGGATGAGACTCAGGCATTTATCGCCAAGCTTAATTCAGCGGTTCCCGGTCTCGAATTGCGTTTACTGACGGAAGCCGAATGGGAATATGCCTGCCGTGCGGGAGCAAGCGATCCGACAGCGACGTACGCCGGACCGATCGAGATCCTGGGAGAAAACAATGCTCCGATTCTCAACGAGATCGCGTGGTACGGCGGAAACTCCGGAGTTGATTTTGATCTGGAAAACGGAGTGGACTCGTCCCGTTGGCCGAAGAAGCAATTTAATCATACGAAAGCCGGGACCCGAAAGGTGGCACTCAAGCGGTGCAATCGCTGGGGGTTGTACGACATGCTCGGCAATGTCTGGGAATGGTGCCATGACTGGTACGATGAGGGATACTACGCAAACGGCGACGCGGTCGATCCTCAAGGTCCAGATCAAGGCCACGGCCGGGTGTTGCGTGGCGGGAGCTGGGGCAGCATCGCGCAGCTCGCGCGGTCGGCGTTTCGCTACTACTTCGACCCCGGTATCCGGTTCAGCTACGTTGGCTTCCGTTGTGCCCAAGTTCAAGAGAGCTAGCCAGCGGCGAGGAGCGGACACAGCGACCCAGCAAGCGGAGCGCAGCAGGTCGTTGTGTCCCGCGACGAGTTCGCGGCGGTCATGCGGTGCGGGGTGGCCCGAGTTGTGCCAAGGTCTCCTGGCGAGTTGTGCGAAGGTCTCCTGACCTCGCACAACAGGCTGACCGAAGGTCTCCTCTTCGTCTTTTTGTTTTTCTGGCGTCTGAGGAATTGGATACCGTGCGGGGACCAAAGGCGACGGCATATTGCGACTTAGGACGCGTTGTCGATACGCATCGTGCGGGCTTGATCATGGTGAGGCACAAGCCGTAGCTGCGGCTTCCAGCCGCAGAAGAAAAAAATCTGCGGAGGCTGAAAGCCTCCTCTACGAAAACTGACAACCGCTCCGCGAGAAGAAAGCCGAATTGCCATTTACCTCGAGATCGATCGGGGCTTTCAAGTGCCAGTAGAGTTCTGTTGCAATTCGGCTATCGTCTCGGCGGAGCGAGACGGCTACTTTTTCCTGTTACATTTGTTTTCTTACCAGACGGGTACAGCGTGGCTGCAGTCGCGTTTCCGGCAAAGTGGTTCTCGGAAGCCGGTTGGGGGATCACGTCAACATGGTCATCCACGATTGTTACCGTAGGATCGGCACGGTCGCCCAGGGAATGCCACCCGGTCACATTGAGGATCATTCTTTGCTTTCGAGATTGGTCGGGCACAGCATAACCGTTGTCGACCGAAAAACGGAAAAAGAAAAGCGTCTCGAATTTCCCTGTCCCACCCGTGATAAGTGTCCCTCTGACAACGTGGGTCCCATCGGCCATCCGTCCAACCCAGCGATAACCGTAGGATTCTTCGGGGTCAGTATCCGGCAATTTACATCCGACAAAATCCTGGTATCGGTACACTGGTATTGCGTATTGATTTGTCCCTTCTGCGGATGCAACGTCGATTGCAACAACAATCGGCCACGCATCGCTTATCCATCCTTCGAACGCGTGAATGATTGCAGGGTGAATTGGTTTCCCATTGAATGTGAAATTCGTTTCCCATTCAGGCAATCGTTCTCCTGAACCTGGGTCGGTCGTTCCCTTCCTCGCCACGTCACAAGACACAACGGCAGTCGTTGCGATCAAAAGAACCACAAAGCAAAGCCTGTTTGTCATTCGTTAACTTCTGTTCAAAGGTGTTTGCGTTTTTAGGTTGATTGTAATGGTGTGGGAAAAGAATCCGGGGACTTACGTCTCCCGGCTCGCCTGGATGTCGCGGTTGGTTATGGTGGGACTTCGAGGACTTGTCCCACCCTACAAATACTTACGTCTCCCGGCTCGCTTGGATGTCGCGGTTGGTTATGGTGGGACTTCGAGGACTTGTCCCACCCTACAAATACTTGTCCCACCCTACTTGATTCAGTCATTGCTTCGATTACCGCAGTGACAGTGTCCGCAGGATCGTGTCCAAGACATGGTCGAGATTCTTGCTGACATCACTGGCCAGGAAACGTAGTACGAAGAAACCGTTTTCCTGAAGCAATTGGTCCTTGCGGCGGTCGCGTCGGTAGGCATCCAGGCTCTCTAAATGTTGAAGTCCATCGAGTTCGATCGCGATTCGTGCATCGGCACAGAATACGTCGACTTCCATTTGTCCCGATCCATTGAACGGGATGGGTAATTCGACATTCAGTCGAAAACGACCTCGCGTTGTTTCTAATGATTCTAATCGGCGATACAGGAGTGCTTCCGAGGCGCTTCGTGCACGTTCCACTCCCTCGGCATCGGGTTCGAATTGTCGTGCCGCGTGTTCAAACAGCATGGCTAACGGGGTATCAACGCCGTCGCGGATCAGTCGACGTACAGTGGCGGCATATTCGGTTTTCCAGTGTGGGTCGATCGGTAGAATAACTTCCTCGGGCCAACCTGCGATCGCACTTCCAGGAACTAAGATCTTGTAGCCAACGGCTTCGTATCCTCGACATCTTCGATCAAACATTCGCGACAGCATAGGAACGTTCAGGTCGGCGTAGTCATAGACGCGAACCTCTTTCTTCCGATGATGAAGCCGATGTAATCGTCCGACATATTGAGCAATCGTTCCGTGCCATGAAACGGGCAGTCCAAGAAAAAGGGTGTCCAATCGAGCGTCGTCAAATCCTTCTCCGATGAATCGGCCCGTTGCGAGAATCGCTCGTGGCTCGTTGTCGGGGATGGTCTTCAAGCGGGTTGTTGCCGCACGGATTTCGGTGATTTTCATGCCTCCGCGCAAGATCACGACGTGTGGAATCCGCGAGGATAAATTCGCGGCAAGCGCGTCGAGATGCTCGTTCCGTT
Source organism: uncultured Schlesneria sp. (assembly GCA_903834925.1). Classification (GTDB taxonomy): domain Bacteria; phylum Planctomycetota; class Planctomycetia; order Planctomycetales; family Planctomycetaceae; genus Schlesneria. The sequence continues at coordinate 24,695 of CAILLA010000255.1, read as the reverse complement.
CCGTCAACACGAGAGGTGATCGTCCGGCTGCGATCGATTGCATGACATCTTCGCAGATCTGGTGATTACGACCGTTGTCGGCGACCAGTTGTGTATAGAGATCCTGGAATTGAATTCTTGCATCGTCGGATGGCGAACCATACTGACGAAAACCGGCCGGTCGTACCCACACCCTATGTTCAAAAGGGTGAGCCGCAGCCATGTTTTTGGCATCGACTCGATGTCGGACCGGTCCGCACTGCATGAAGATGATGGGATGATGCCCGTCTTTTCGACTGACGGTTGCGGACAGGCCGGTCACGTATTTGGCTTTGGCCTGCCGAATAACCTGCTCAAAGCTACGAGCCGCCAGATGATGGCATTCGTCGACGATGATGTGGCCGTATCCACCGACATGATCGCTGACGACTCCTTTGTGGATGAGGCTTTGAACAATGGCGATGTCCAATGATCCCGTTGGCTTTTTGCGGCCGCTTCCAATTCGACCAATTGATTTGGGAGATCGATCGAGGAATGTCGACAAACGATCCACCCATTGTTCCATCAATTGTCGGCGATGCACAATGATCAACGTGTTCACACTGCGTTGAGCAACCAGCCAGGCGGCAATGACAGTTTTGCCAAATCCAGTCGTTGCGGACAGCACTCCGGTATCATGTGCCAGAATTGCCCTGGCCGCATGTTCTTGTTCGGTTGAAAGTTCACCCTGGAAATTGGTCGCGAGTGGCAGACCTGGAAACCGTTCGTCCTGGATTTCCAGATCGATCTTCAAGTCTGACATCAGTGATCGTATGTCGTCGAGACAGCCACGAGGCAAGCCGATGTACTGATCATGATCTTCAGCACAGCCAATGATGCGCGGCGTTCCATAGGTGGGCAAACGGAGCGCTTGGGCCTTGTAGAATTCCGGATTCTGAAATGCAGCAAGCCGGATCAATCGGTTTCGCAAGCCAGGTGGCAATGCTTTGTTAGCAACATAAAGTTGGTTTCCAAGCACCAGTTTGAGCGATTTGGGTAACGGGCCTTCGAGTGGTGGTTCCCGGCGATGACGCGAGGGCGATAATGTCCACGGAGCTTCGAGTTCTTCGTCGGTGACGAAATAACGGACTCCAGTGATGCGACCTCTTTTTTCTGCAGCCGATGTGATGGCCTCCACGGTCTGGCGGTCAATCTTGCCGAGCGTCGACAGAAACGACCATTGATCCATGTGTGGCTGAAACTCGTCGTCAAGAAAGACGCTGTTGTTAGCCTCGCGGGCCTTCTTTTGAAGTGGCAACGCAATCAGGTTTCCGAACCCACCTTTCGGAAGTGTGTCTTGATTCGGGAAAAGCCGATCGTACGAACCGAGCCCGATATCAGGCCGACGATCCATTGTTTCTGTCAGTAGAAGCGACCCGAGTTTCCGTGCAAGTACCGCTGGAATGGCTTCGGCGAAGAACAGCCAGATGTGGCCACCATTCCCCGAGCGGGATCGCTCTAATCCAACAGGCAGGTGCAATCGGCGGCATGTTTCTCGAATCGCCTCGGCGTCCGTTTGCCAGTCTTTGCGATCCAGGTCGATTGTCAGAAAGAAGCAGCGTTCATCAAGGAGCATCGGATAGACGCCCATCACGAACTCGTGACCAATTTGATCGCTACCGGACAGATGCCAGCGAATCGTGTCGTTGGTAACGGGCAAAAAATGTTGATGTGAGCAAGCCGAGCATTTGATTCTCGGCTTGTCGCAGAGACCTCGTATCCATTCATTGCCGCAGGCAGGCGAGTAACCCGATTTGCCCGTGTTTCGATTTTCAAACCGGCTGGCGTAGACGTCGTCTCGCCCACGAAAGAGCGATCGGAACAGGGCGATTTTGGCCTCGGGAGATGAGGCTCGGTCGATGACGGGGTTCATGAGAATTGTCCGGATGACGACGGATTCTCATTCGCAGTATATCAATCGACAATCTTGACCGCAGGTGCGACAGGGCGGATTTGGAAATTATCGAGATTTGCTTAACGGTCGGATGACCAGCTTTCCACAAAGGCTTGGGCTTGTGGACGCAAATTTGGCAACCAGAAACGCCGGAAGAGCCGCGTCCTTGTTTTGGCTTTCCACTTTGGCTTGTCCAAGTGGAAGCGAATTTGGAAACCAGACAACCCCTGTCAATCTCAGCGTCTTTCGTCTTGCTTTCCACCTTGGCTTGTCCGGGTGGAAGCGAATTTGGTCGCGCGACTTACGATCGTCAATCCATCAAACCTGACGACCACCGAGACAAGCTCGGCGGAATGCCGTTTCGCAATCGACACTACCGTTTCTAGTCGCCAAACGCGAATTCCATTCAAGCAAGGAGGACGACTGTCGATCCACGGACAATTCGCTCCCACCTGGGCAAGCCAAGGTGGAAAGCAAGAATGAAGAGGCTTGGGAGGAGGCGTTGTCTGGTTTCCAAATGTGCTCCCACCTGGGCAAGCCAGGGTGGAAAGCATGTCAACCAGCCACTACGCAAATCCCAACGTTTTCGAAACCCGCCTGCGGCGACGTAGGTCGTGCAAGGGTTTAAATGTGTGTTGGGCCGTTGTTGTTTTGGTTAACTCGGACGAGTGTTCGACACCTTCTCATCTACGAAATTTACGGATTGAATGTGCGCCTGCTTCCTCGCTCCTATCGAACTTCGTATTATGGGATGGCGAGGATTCGCCCGAAATGAAGATGAGACCTTCGGTCGATCACTTGTGCGGGGTCGGGAGACCACTCGCACAACCATGTCCGGGCAGGCGAGTTCGCATCACTGAAGGCTTTGAAGAGCACTGCTTGACCGAGGACGGTCAAGCAGTGGCACAATACATCTTGACTTCATTACATGTGACGACCTGTTTTGATAGGTCGTGCCTGTGAAGCCTAGCGGACTCGGGCTTTGAAAGTGACGACTCCGCCGGTCTTGCCTTTCAGGGGTTCGTCGAGTTCCCAGATCAGGATCTGGCTTCCTTCTCCGTTGTCCTGAAGGACCAGCCGCCCTGCCCGATCAGATGTGGCACTGTCGTCGACATATTGCAGGCGGGGAGTCAAATTGTCGACGATGCGGATGTGATGAACTTCGCGTCCGCCCAGGTTGTCGTAGCGAATCGTGAATTCGATGACATCACCGGGGACGGCTGTGTTTTTGTCGGCCAGCTTGACGATCCGCAGGTTTTCAGCCTCTTCCTTGTCGTCGATGGCGGTGATGACCGCTGACGACTGTTGGAAATGGCCTTCGAGTGCCATGTCGGTTTTCGATGTAATGACGGGATTCTCTTCACGAGTCCAGAGTGATGCCGCCTGAATTCCGAAGTTCAACCGAGCGGAGTCGGCATCGTCGATCTTGCCAAAACGGACAAACGTCAGTGCCTGGTAGATGTTCAACAGCTTGTCGTGAACAGACGGGCTACGCAGTTGGGAAACGACACTTTGATAGGCATCCATTTCCAGACCACTGGCCCGCGAACGAACGGCAAGTCGACCGGTCATTTCGCGTTTGATGGCGTTTGATGCTTTTAATCGCGTATGGATTCCGCCCGTCATTGCCAATTGGCCTAAGCCAGCAACTTCATCCGTTGTTGATTCTTCGTGAGGTCGGCTGACGGTGCGAACCGAGGCGAACCGTGGTGCATAAATGCAGACTCGGTTCGAAGGTTTCATTCGTTCGAAGCCTTCTCGGTCCGTGTATTCCAGGATCGTATCTTCCGTGTCGAGGCCACGTCGGAAGGCGGTGTCATAGTGGACGGGGTTGTCTCGGTCGCCACCATCGCACAGATATTCATCCGCGTAGGATTCAGGCGACGGAAGATTGCAGGCGTCGCAGGCCATCATTCCGGGGGCCATTGGATTTGGCCCGGCGGCTGGCAAGCGAGGTTCGCACGGCGCACATTCGACATCAATCGGATTCGGGCTGGTCTCACACGGTTCGGTGAAGCGGGGTCTTCGATGGATCCAGCTGGTTTGTTCAATTCCATCGGAACCATCGCCACGTCGATTTTCTTCGGTGTAAGCAACCTGCTGGATGGACGAGTCCTTTTTGATCTGCGTCATGCCGGCTTGCGGCTGGTCGTAGCTCAATTGTTGGATATCCGAGACACGATTTTTTCGAGCGGTCTTTGTTCCTGTACTGTCTTTTGAACCGGGCTTAGCGACCTCGTTATAAATCGCCTGGATGTTGCCGTCATCGGGGGAATTTGAACGGGCGGTCGTTTGAGAAACAGTCGCACAGGCCGAACAGCTCAACGCCAGACCGACGGCGCTCCATCCGAGTACCTTGCGTCCGAATTGGCGAGATAGCGAGATCATGCTGAGACTCACATCAATGGCGAGAAAGTAAGTTCGGATACCACCGATTATCGCTGGGCGACTCGGCGAGCCGTCCCTTTTCGGAGACTGACAACCCCTGTTTGGGCGTTGGCTGGGGATATTCGGTTATCGAGATTGTTAGGTCCCGAGTTCGATGCTGATTGTGATTCTTGCTGTTGGACTTTGATTGGTCCGCCCGGCCCGAAAAATCTCGGATCTGGCTGATTCGGATCAGGGGTTCGTCCCCCTAAGCGGATAATGGCGACCGGTCGCCCGAGCATATCGGCTTCGGCAATCGCGTTGTGTGAGGGTTCGATCGTCGTGATTCGTTGCTTCGCGTCGAGCAACGTCGTCGGGACACGCTCGGGCTGTTCCAGGTAGACCACCTTGGTGACCAATCGTCCGTTCGCGGCCCATTCGAACTCTTCTTCAGTGAGTTCAAATTCGATGGGAAAATCTTCGATGTGGCAGGTAGGTGGATGCAGTCGATCGATCAGTTCGATCGACGGGTAGAACTCGACACCGGGGAATTCCGGCATCCCACTGACACGCATGCGATACCTCTGTCCGACGACCAGGCTGGCTTGCGCGGGTGCCTTTACGTCGTAGGACCGGTGTGGCGAACCTTCGTAAAACGTCACGAGACCCGTTGTTGGCAGCGAGACTCGCACAGGCTGAAAGTACTCGATATTCATCCGGCCGACATTGGCTGCCCATTGAGCCGCTGTGCCGGGAGGACTCATCTGGTTCACTGGAAACTGACGTCCGTTTACAGACGGGTACTGTTGTGCCGCGACTTTTCCACACGGCAGCGTCAGTGTCGTAATCAGTGACAGCCAGAGGATCAACGAGATCCGTTTCACAATAAACTGCCTTTAGGAAGAGTGCTGCTCAGCATCAGAAGTCGGCGACGAGCCGGGAGATATCAAATGCTGGATTGTTCAGAACAAGTCGTTTCGTCAGAGAAGGGACTCAGCCCGTATGCAGCAGTGCATCCGGGCTGAGTTGTGTCACATGTTTTGGAACGTTACTGGCCGGGAGGGCCGTAGCCCGGTCCTGGACCGTAACCCGGGCCGGGGCCATAACCTTGACCGTTACCTGGAACGTTCCAGGCTGGGTTCGAAAGTTCACCTGGAGCGTAGACGGGGTGCTTTTCGGTGTATTCGACATATCGAACTGGTTCAGGCAGGCTGAGTCCCGGTTCATGTCGAACATCGACAAGCACGTGATCAACTGGTTTTGGCAAGTCCATTCGGGTTCGGTTTCGAACCGTGTGAGACTTCAAGCCGGCTGGTCCGCCGAGTGGAAGGTGTGGAGGACCGGCGAGTCCGATTGGCGTACCGGTGATCGGCATACCCCAAGGAGGCATGTTAGCACCCGAAATTGGTGCACCTGGGTATCCCGAACCAGCCACCATCATCGCGTTAGGGATGCCAGGTCCGCCACCGTTACCGGCTGGGCCGATTGGCATTGGCGGAACCATTTCTCCCCGTTCTCCGTCGATTCGATAGGCAACTTGTTCGACGTCGCTGCCGTCACCGGAAGCGAGCGGTGGACAACCTGCCTGTCCTTGCATTTCCAGATCCATGTTCCCGATTCGGATGACGGCCATGATCGTGCCCCGCTTGTCTGCTTCCTGGATCGGATCGACACCTGGGTCAAGTCGTGTTGAAACCAGCGTCTCAACGTTGGCAATCGCCAGTTCCTGGAACCGTGCATCCGGCAAGTAAATCACTTTCGTGACGAAGTTATTGCTTTCAACCTGGTCCAGGTCCTCATTCGTTAACTGAATCGGGACACTGTTGTGCGAGAGGTACGCATCGGTGTTCGGGTGCGTTGGATACACCTGCAACGATGGGTACAGGACCAACCCTTCCCGGCCAGGGATTCCGCTGAATTTCAGGCGATAGGTCGAACCTTGCATGAAATTGTAACGGGCGGGTGTGACCAGTTGGCGTTCCGCATAACCGCTGGCAACTTGCCAGCCAACATTCATTCCGTCTGGTCCGACAAATCGAACCTGGGTACTCGTTGGAGCGAAGGTACGGCTACCGCCAGGACCCATTCCGCCACCACCGAAACCGCCAGGCCCCATCATGGCCAGAACACCCGGGCCAGGCCCGTCAACCATCGGTCCTGGCCGCATCATCATTGCGGGAGGAGGTGCATGGTATTCCCCCTTGTTCCCGGCGGAGTGGTTCAACCCCGCCAGGTTCGGACCACCTAAGCCGGAGCTTTGGTTGATCCCTTGATGTCCATCCATGGCGCAGCCGACGCACACTACGACGACCGTGCCCAATGCGAGAAAGTACAGCTTCATTGCGATCCCTCTCGGGACAGGCTGCGAAACGGTGTCGATATCGTGATGGCTGGCTTCTCATTCCCAGCCGTTTTCCACATCGTCCCGTCGCCGGTCCTGTCGAATCCCTTCTGATTAGCCTTGTGACACGTTTTTCCGTCGACCCGTGCATCCGTTTCCAGTTACAATGCCATGCGTTACGATTCGCGTTCTGACGAACTGATTCATAACACCCTGGCGACTGGCCCATCGTGGCACCTTGGTCTGCTCTTCTCTTTTCGGAAGGAACTGCGTTGCATCTTTGGCAAATCCGACATATTCCGAATCGTCCACAAACTTTGCTCAGATTGACGATTTTTGGAGCCGCGTTTATTTGTGTTTCCGTAACTCTTGTTGCAACAACGCGTTTCGTCGCCGGGCAAGCGGAGGATCGCATTAAGGATCGTGCGGAAGGGAACGATAAGGGGGCTGAGGCCGCAGAATTCCTGGATCGAGTTCGGCAGGAATTGCAGGCTCATAAGTCCGTCAAAGCGGATTTGAGCCAAAGCGTTTCGATCGGTGATCAGCAATTCAAAGTGACCGGCCAATATCTTTCGTCCGGCAATACGGCCAGCGGAATGAAGTTGAAACTCGACTATCTGGTTGTTCCTGAACAGGGTGCTGAAGGAGCGATGCTGGAAGTTTGCGACGGTAAAGAGCTTTGGACAGTGCTGACGTTACCCGGTTCCAAACGTGTGACGCACCGAAATGTCCTTCAGATCCAGAAGGCGGCGCTTGCCGCCAATCAAAAGGGTATTCCGGAATCGACGTTGAATGTTGAGCTTGGATTAGGCGGCTTGACGGCGCTGCTTGCCTCGTTGGAGCGAACGATGACGTTTGACGCCATGAAACAGGAAGAAAGTGAAGGACATCAGCGCACGATCATTCAAGGGCGATGGAAAAAAGAGTTTGCTCAACGCTTTCCCAAGGGGAAGGATGATTCTCTGCCCGCTTTCGTGCCGGATCTTGTTCGACTCTACGTTGACTCACAGACGCTGTTTCCTGAACGGTTGCTCTATCTCAAGAAGCAGCCAGAAAAAAAATCTCTCAGGCCGTTGGTCAATCTAGAGTTCCGAAATGTTGAACTCGATGGTCCTGTGGATGAAAAAGAATTCAAATTCGAGATCCCGCCGGATGTCGTTCCTGAAGACGTGACTAAAATGTATGTGGATCGGATTGCGGGCTCCACGGAAGCTCCCCCAGCGACGAAATGATGTTCTGGATCTGATTACCGTATTGTCACCATGCTGAACATCGACTGAACTTCATCAGGAACCTGTTGTGTCTGAATCGGAAAAACTTCCCTACGATGCTCTTCTGGTTGTCTCATTTGGCGGCCCGGAAAAGCCAGATGACGTGATTCCCTTCCTCGAAAATGTGTTGCGAGGCAAACCCGTCCCCCGTGAGCGATTGCTGGAAGTGGCCGAACACTACAACCATTTTAATGGTGTCAGCCCAATCAACGCTCAGGTGCGTGAATTCATCGCTGCCTTAGGGACGGAATTGACGCGATCCGGAATCTATTTGCCAATTTATTGGGGAAATCGCAACTGGCATCCAATGCTGGCGGATACGCTGGGTCAAATGAAACGGGACGGAATCAAACGCGCCCTGGCGTTCGTGACTTCGGCTTACAGCTCGTATTCCGGCTGCCGCCAATATCGCGAGAATGTGGAAAAAGCCCGCGAGGACGTCGGAGCAGACGCTCCTGTCATCGATAAAATACGCGTGTTCTACAACCATCCTGGTTTCATTGCCGCTAATGTGGACCGAATTCGTGCTGCGCTTGAGAAACTTTCCGAAACGAACAGATCAACCGCGACACTGGCATTTACCGCGCATAGCATTCCATTGTCGATGTCGACCAATTGCAACTACGTCAAACAGCTTGAGGAATGCTGCCGGCTGATCGCGCAAGAACTTCAAATTCCCCAGAATCGATGGCGATTGGTATACCAGAGCCGAAGTGGCCGACCGGGTGACCCATGGTTGGAACCCGATATTGGTGACTACATTCGCGAACTGAAAGCGGCTGGTCAGAATGCTGTCGTGATCGCTCCAGTGGGCTTTCTGTCGGATCACATGGAAGTCCTGTTCGATCTCGACGAAGAGGCCAAGGGGATTTGCGCTGAGGTCGGAATCGAAATGTCTCGTGCCGAGACGGTTGGGACTCACCCAGTTTTCGTGGAATGTATCCGCGAACTGGTCGAAGAACGGCTTGGGCTGAGATCTGAAAAACGAGCCATCGGACAATTTGGCCCCAATCATGACGTTTGCCCGGTCGATTGTTGCCTTTACACGATTCCACAGAGACCCCATCCGCCAGCTGCCGCTGGAAAGTAGGACAAATCCAGTGTTTCGTCCGGACGAAATTCTGATGTGCCACTGCTTGAACGTCTTCATTCAAGCAGTGCTTTTTGAACTGTAGCTCAAGAAGTCACTGTTCCCAAGATTCCCCCGAGGCTTTGCCTCAGACGAAAGTAGCCATCATCGCTCCGCGTGATGAGCATTGTTCGAGAACCATACAAATACCAAACATCATGTTTTCAAATTAGAAATTCAAATGAAGTATCTGTCCGGATGCTAAGGCAACGGCTGAAACGTTTCCGACGCATGCTCATCACGCGGAGCGATGATGGCTACTTTGGAAGAAATCCAGAATCGAGACTCCTTGAGTCAAGTTTCGATCTCGAAGAAGTCCGATGCACTGGCACAGAAAACGAGACGCAGGACAAAGCACGAGATCTTTTTTCGACGGGTGAAACATGGCGGCATGGTGGGCCTCGAAAACTCGATCCCCCCTTGCCACCAGGACCGTGCCGCCGCTTTGTAAGCCGATTCGGATTGCTTTCTGTATTACCGAACTCGATCCAGGTGGTGCGGAACGAGCGCTAATCCAGCTTGTATTGAACTTGGATCGAAACGAATGGGAACCGCACGTGATCTGTCTGGGACCCCGTGCCCACTTCGTGCAGGTTCTTGAGGCGGCCAACGTGCCGGTCACATGTTTGAATGCCGCTGGCGTTTTGAGCTTCCCACGTGTGCTGTTTCGACTGACTCAACATTTGCGTCGTATCAAACCTGCGATCGTTCAAACATTCTTGTTTCACGCGAATCTTGTCGGACGAATTGCGGCACGTCTGGCTGGGGTAATAACAGTTGTTTCCGGATTGCGAGTCGCCGAGCGTCAGTCTGCCTGGCACAGATGGCTCGATCGCGGGACGAATTGGCTTGTCACGACGAATGTCTGCGTCAGTAAAGGGGTTGCGGATTTTTCAGCGGAGGTTGCCGGCCTCAATCCCGCAAAACTCGTTGTCATACCGAATTCGGTTGACGCGGAGTTATTTTCTAACGCAACACCTACGGACATGACCCAATTTGGAATTCCGGCGGGAAGTCGCATTCTGATTTCGATCGGACGACTCGAATGGCAAAAGGGGTTTGATGTTCTGCTGGATGCTGTGTCGTCGCTAAACCCTTTTCCAGAAAACACTTACTTTGTTATTGTCGGTGACGGGCCTGATTTGAACATGCTTCGCAACCAGGCAGAGCTGACCAATCGAGTCCGTTTTCTTGGTCGACGCGATGACGTCCCGAATTTGCTGGCGGCGTCAACGGCGCTCATTCTCTCGTCACGCTGGGAGGGAATGCCCAACGTCGTTTTGGAGGCGATGGCTGCTGGGTTGCCGGTGATCGCAACTCGAGTTGAAGGGATTTCAGAGCTAATCCGCGACGGAATCAATGGTTTGACCATTGCGCCAGATCAACCAGACGAGTTGGCAAACGCGATCCGTCGAATTCTTTCTCAACCCGATTTCAGCAGAAATGCCGGGTTGAATTCTCAAGGCATTGTTGCAAAAGAGTTTACGATCCAACGTACGACCGAAGCCTACGTGAAACTCTATCTCCAACTGCTACAGCGTCAGGCAAACTGAAGTCGCTGATAATTTTTCTCAAAATCGTAAGTCCAATACGTGGAAAGGGTCTAGGACGGACGACAGGCCCCGTTTGGAAAATTGCGTCCTTTTCTCGCTTGAACTACCCAAAAGCCTTGCTACATTTGGGCCGCCGTGGGGAGAAGTGGGGAAGAATGGTGACAAATGGCACTGACGGGGACATACCTCCGAACGCTGGACGATAAACGTCGTTTGGCAGTGCCGAAGCGAGTCAAGGATGATTTCGCGGAAGAGAACCTGGACAGCCTCATTATTGCCCCAGGGACAGAGAAGTCTCTGGTGATTTACTCGCCGAAGGGCTTCGATCAATTCGCAGCCAAATTGTCGAGCGCACCAGAACACCAACGTTACATGCGATTGTTTTACTCGTCGGCCGAACGGATGGAATTCGACAGCCAAAGCCGGGTTCGCATTCCTGACCGACTGGCAGAGTACGCCGGGTTGAAGAAGGACGTCTATCTTTTGGGGGTTCAGGATCATGCTGAACTATGGGACAAGGATGCCTGGGATGCATTTACCACCGCCTATACCCCCGAGTTCGATCAGCTAGCTTTGCGTGCAATGTCGTAAGTTCAAGTTTCGTGAGAGGCTCCGCTGGCTACCGGGCTATGCGGAACGGTCGAAGACGATGTCGACCATGGAAGGATGTGACGAGGAATCGCGGCAGCATCGCGTCACAGGTCATTCGCCCAATCCTGGCGCAGCCGCCGGGTGGAAAGGATTCCGCCCGCGGCGAGTGACTCTTTTGTTCGAGTTTTGATTATGCTGAGCCAATGCAAACCGTGCTCGCAATCAATGTCGTCGGCTATGTGCTCACGCTGGCTCTTTTGCCAGTTGTGCTGCTGACGAAGAAAAAGCAACCCGTTTCCACCGTCGCCTGGCTGATGGCCATCGTGACGATGCCCTATGTCGGACCGATCTTTTTTCTCGTGTTCGGCATTAATCGAGTCGATCGTCGGCTCCAGGGCAAACAGGCTGCGACAAAGAAGGTCAGCCGAACGCTCCCGCAACTCTCACGACACCATCACCTTCATCACGACCACCTTGATGAAACCCAGCGAGACCTCAAACGACTGGCAGAACGCATCTCAGGAACTCGAGCAACTGTTGGAAATCGAGTTCAATTACTGATTGATGCCAATCGGACATTCGACGAAATCGCGACAGAAATCTCGGGGGCACACTCCTCAATCCATCTGGAATACTACATCTGGCAACCAGATAAACTCGGAACTCGGCTTCGTGATCTGTTGATTGAAAAGGCCAGGCAGGGCGTTCGTGTCCGCTTCCTTTACGACGGAATTGGTTCAGTGCGCTTAACACACCAGTTTCTACAACCGATGCGTGATGCTGGAATTCAGATCGCATCGTTCGTGCCCGGACAATCCTTACGGGAACGCTGGTCGATCAATCTGCGCAGTCATCGTAAGATCGTGATTGTTGATGGCCAGACCGCATTCACCGGCGGGATGAATGTCGGCGATGAATACCTTGGACTTGATCCTCACTTCGGCCGATGGCGAGATACGCATCTCCGGCTTCACGGACCAACTGTGTTGCAATTACAGGAAGTGTTCGCCATCGATTGGAAATATGCGACGGGTGAAGAACTAACCGACGAAAAATTCTTCCCGCAGCCCGAACAGATAGGAAACGTCTACGCTCAGATTGTGGCGAGTGGTCCTGATGATGATCGAGACGTCTTTCATGGGCTGATGTTTGCGGCCATTAACGCAGCCCGTCATCGAGTGACCTTGGCCACGTCCTATTTCGTACCGACGCCGTCTCTTGTTTCAGCGCTCGAGTCGGCGGCTCAGCGAGGAGTTGCCACGTCGATTCTCATCTCGGGTCCGAAAACCTATTGGGCCACGCTTCGAGCTGCACGTTCGAATTATGATTCGCTGTTGCACGCCGGAGTGAAGATTTATGAATATCAGGACGGACAATTACATTCGAAAACATTGACGATCGACGGTTGCTGGTCACTGGTAGGTACCCCTAATTTCGACGCGCGCAGCCTGTTCCTCAACTTCGAAGTCGGTGCCGTGCTGTACGACCACAGTATTGCCGAACAACTGGAACATCAGTTTCACACGGATCTGACTCACGCGAAACAAATCGACCCGGCCACCTGGTTTGAGCGACCAGTCTGGAACCGACTGCAAGAAAACTTCTGCCGCATGTTTTCGCCTGTTCTCTGAACTCCACTGTTGTGCAAGTGGTCTCCCCGACCCGAACAGCGGGAGTGACGGAAGGTCTCATCTTTCTTTCAGTGTTGTAGGGTGCGGTCGAGTCTTCGAAGCCCCACCACAACGCCGACAAAAATTGACCAAGTCGACCAAAATCTTGCTTACGGTGTGTTCGCAGTCGTTGGTCTCGCGATCGTGCTTTACTGATTTGCGACACACTTCTGAGTCTGCAGTGCGACTACATTAAGATTTAATTTCGTTGATTAAGCAGCAAATAAAGCCGTCAAGAATTGTTGACATAAGTTGACGCTTGAAGTTTTATTGCGTGCGATTACGCTTTCGTGCAAATCTTTTAGTAAAGACGAAGATATTTCGAAATTCTATCCTCAATGGCAGTTTTCGGATTGGCAAGAATCAATCCCCCCCCGGATTGCAAATGTTTCAGGCTACGAGTTTTTCGGTCGGTTTGGTCTTGTGTTCAGTTTCATTTGTTTTTGATTGACATTTTCCTCTTTTAAGGCGGGTGATGACGAATGGTGATGCGATCGTGGATTCAGAATCTGTGGCACGGTTTGGTGATGAAATCGGCGGCCACGCGAGCCGGATACACCTCTCGAACGAGATCCCAATACCGATCTCGTCGAAACCGATCGCCTCAAAGGGTTGAGTGGCTGGAATCGAGGATGTTGCTGTCGGCATCGGCAGTAACACTGCCTTCGACAACAATTGTGGTGACAACAACCGACGACACGGCTGTCGACGACGCAGATATCAGTGGCCCAACCGTGTCGTTGCGTGAGGCTATCAATTATGCCAACGTTGACGATGGATCATCCGATACGATCGTGTTTTCTCCGAGCCTGACAGCCTCAGGCCCAGCGACATTTACGTTGAACGGAAACGAGCTTACCGTTTCGAATTCTATGACGATCACAGGCCCAGGGGCCAGTCAATTGATCATCGACGGCGACAATTTGTCGCGGATCTTTGCCGTTCAATATACGAGTTTTCCTGTGACCATAAGTGGCCTGACGCTTCGGAACGCAAACGGTTACGAAGGTGGCGCGATCTTAAACTATGGAACGCTGACGCTCTCTGACAACGTGATCACGGGGAATACCGCAGGCTACGGCGGCGGCGGTGTCTTAAATAGTGGAACTCTGACGTCGTCCAATAATGCGTATCAGGGGAATTCTGCACCGATGAACAATGTCGGTGGAGGCGGAATCTACAATGAAGGTTTTTTAACGTCGACTGGAGATACGTTTTCAGCGAACACTTCCTGGTTCGGGGGCGCAATCTCCAACTTCGGAACATCGTCGACGACGGGCGATACCTTTTCAGGCAATATTTCGTTGACCGAAGGGGGCGGGATCTACAACTGGTATGTCGGATCGGAGATATCGGCAGGCGATACGTTCACGGGAAATACCGCGGTATATCACGGGGGCGGGATCTATAGCATCGGAGAACTGACGTCGACGAACGACATCATCTCGGGGAACACCGCAGGGGCGGGAGGTGGAATCACCAATGACACTGGGTACCTCGTATCGATCAATGATACGATCTCTGGAAACACTGCCGAAATCGGGGGTGGAATCTTAAATATTCAGGGAACGCTCAAGTCGACCAGCGATACGATTTCAGGAAATACTGCGACGTACAATGGGGGTGGGATCTACAATGACAGTGGAACCCTCACAGCGATCAGCGATACAATCTCTGATAACACTGCCGTAATCGGGGGTGCAATCTTAAATTTTCAGGGAACGTTGAATGCGACCAGTGATACGATCACAGGGAATACTGCGGCGAACAATGGGGGTGGAATCTACAATGATGGTGGAACCCTGACATCGACCAGTGACACAATCGTGTGGAATACAGCGACAGGCGATGGCGGCGGAATTTGGAACAATGGCACGCTTTCGTTCCGGAATTCGATCATTCTTGGAAACATCGAAACGTATGGATCTGACATCGGGGGATTACCGGTTGTCGATGGTGGTGGCAATATCACAACTGGTGCTCTTTCGAGTGTTTTGCAGACAGTGCCGGGCAACTTGAATAAACCCCTGCTGCGAAATAATGGCGGACCGACACAAACGATCGGTCTGGTCGCGGGAAGTCCCGCCATCAGTGCGGCCATTGCACTGGGGCAGGTAAAGGCGACTGGCGACGACGGCCATAGCGAACTGGCAGTCGATGACGTGACGTATGTCGCCGTCGGGGATTACCTGAAAATTGGAACCGAGATTGTGAGGGTGGGGGCCGTCTACCCGGAAGATACGGGAACTGCTGGAACATTGATCGTTTCGCGGGCTCAATTCAGAACCAATAAGTCGACGCTGAATGGATTGCCCATCTTGCAAGCCTTTGACCAGCGTGGGTATTCCCGGTCGATTAATAATAGCGGTTCGGTGGAAATGTTGACGCCGACGGTCCTGGTAACCCCGTATCATGTCGCATATGACGGGAACGCTCACACCGCGACCGGAACTGCGACGGGTGCTGGCGGGGTAGACTTGAGCAGCGGTCTCGACCTTTCCGGGACGACGCATACGAATCAGGGTAACTACACGAGCGACAGCTGGAAGTTCCACGATTCGTCCGGGACCTACATGGATGTGAGTGGTACCGTATACGATGTCATCGATGGCAGCCTCGTGGCGTCGATCACGGTCACACCATACAACGTCACCTATGATGGAAACGCACATGTCGCGACCGGGACTGCGACGGGGGTTGGCGGAATTGACCTGAGTGCCTATCTTACGTTGACTGCGACGACCCACACGAATGCGGGGCAATACGCTGGTGACGTCTGGACGTTCCACGATCCGTCAGGGATCTACCCGGATGCCAGCGGAACAGTAACCGACAGCATTGCGAAGGCTGACGCGGTGATCGCCATCACGCCGTACTCGGTTGTTTTTGATGGAAATGCCCATTCGGCGCAGGGTTCAGCGACCGGCGTTGGAAACGCCAATCTCAATAGTAGCCTGATGCTGGCGGGGACCACGCATACGAACCCCGGCATCTACAACGGTGATGCCTGGTCATTCCATGATAATGCAGGAAATTTCTCGGATGCCTCGGGGACCGTTAATGATCTGATTTCGACGGTACCGCTCATCGCAACACAGCCAGCCAGCGCGACAGTGACCGCCGGTGCAACAGCCAGTTTCACCGCGACCGCAGACGGTACACCGAGTCCAACCGTCCATTGGGAGGTCAGCACCGATCATGGGACAACCTGGAACGATGTCCCGGGTGCAACATCGACAACATACAGTCTGACGACTGTCGCTGGAAATCAGGGCAATATGTACCGGGCTGTGTTTAAGAACGTGGCGGGGATAGTAACAACCAATCCTGCGATGTTGACGGTGAATTCAGCTCCGGTGGTCACCACTCATCCGTCCGATGTCGCAGTCTTGGCGGGGGCCACAGTCAACGCGACTGCTGCCGCCACTGGTTTTCCAATCCCAGCGGTCCAATGGCAGATCAGTGCCGATCATGGCTTGACCTGGAACAACATCCCGGGTGCCACGTCAGCGAACATCAGCTTCACCAGCATCGCCGCTCAAGATGGATATGAAGCGCGTGTCGTGTTTACAAACGCGTTTGGAACGGCGACGACGAACCCCGCCACGCTTTCCATCATTTCAACTCCCGTCGTCACCACGCAACCGACGAATGTGACCGTGGTAGCCGGGGCAACTGTTACATTTACGGCTGCGTCTGTCGGCTCGTCGACAACGACCGTCCAGTGGCAGAAAAGCACGGATGGTGGAACGACTTGGACGAACATTACCGGTGCAACGTCAACAACCTATAGCTTTACAAGCACCGCCGGCCAAAACGGTGCTAAGTTTCATGCTGTCTTTTCCAATGCGGCGGGAACGGCAACTTCCAACGCTGCGACGCTGACGGTCAATACTGTTCCCGTTGTGACAACACAACCGACGAATCAGTCGGTTGTCGCGGGAGCCACCGTCAGCGTAACGGTCGCAGCCAGCGGATTTCCGATACCGACCGTTCAGTGGCAGCTTAGCACCGATGGTGGAGCGACCTGGTCGAATATTCCCGGCGCAACATCAACAACACTCAGCTTCGTCACTGTGGCAGCAGAAAACGGATACAAAGCTCGGGCCATATTTACGAACGTTGCCGGATCAGTAACGACCAACGCAGTGACCCTGACCGTGAATTCGCCGCCCGTTGTCACAACACAGCCAACAAATCAGACTGTTGCGGCCGGGTCGACCGTAACGGTGACGGTCGCGGCCAGTGGCTTCCCAACAGCGTCCGTCCAGTGGCAGTATAGTGCAGACGGAGGAGTGACCTGGAATAATATCGCCGGTGCGACGGCATATACTTTAAGTTTTGTGGCGAGCCTGAGTCAAAATGGCTTAAAGGCCAGGGCCGTGTTTACGAACGCTTTTGGATCCGTCATATCGAATGTTGTTACGCTGACGGTGACGTGAACCAATTGGAATCTTTCAGCTACCACACGGTGGCTGACTGATTCGTTACGGTAGATTCACAACGCCTACCCGCCACGCCCCGAGAAACGGCAAGTTTCCCGGGGCGTGCGTTATTTCATCCGAAAGCTTACGCTTCCCGGCTCACCTGGTGTTTCAGCTTTTGCGAGATATGCGATTGGTACTGCTCGCCGATTCGTTATGCTGGTGCGATTGACGTCCGCCATAATTCAGCGGCTGAGTTGCGCTGATTTCCCTTTTGGAATTCCTCATGTCCAATTTCCTGACATCATCAACGTTGCCGTTATCAACGCTCGCCACGTTTTGCCGATCGCTTGGAACGATGCTGCATTCTGGAGTCAATATCCTCAAGGCATTTCAGGTTGCAGGTGGGAAATCGACTTATCCCAGGTTGAAACAAATCTCCGAAGAAATTGTGGATGAGCTCCGGAAAGGTTCCGACGTCTCAACGGCGATGAGCGATCAAGGGGAGGCGTTTCCGGAATTGATGGTGGATATGGTTCGCGTTGCCGACCAGACGGGATCGTTGCCGGAAGTTCTACATGCTTTGGCCGAGCATTACGATAATCTTGTGCGACTGCGCCGCACGTTCCTGGGGGCGATCGCTTTTCCTGTTATCCAGCTTTTAGCTGCAATCTTGATCGTTGCGCTGTTGATCTGGATTCTGGGCATGATCGCGTCGAATAGTGGGGGGCAGCCATTCGATGTGCTGGGACTGGGACTGACCGGCACAGTGGGCGCACTCACCTGGCTGGGGGGATGTTTCGGAACGGCACTCGCCGGAATATTCCTTTATTTGTTCCTGGTGAATGGATTTAAGGGACGCAAATTTGTTCATTCGGCGTTGTTGCGAATTCCGGTGATCGGTGGTTGCCTGCGATCATTCGCAATGGCTCGGTTTTCCTGGGCATTTGCTTTGACTCAACAGGCGGGGATGTCGATTAACCCAAGCCTTGAATCAAGCCTGAAAGCGACTGGAAATGGTGCGTTTACTGCGGTCACTCCGATGGTTACGGCGATGATAACTGAAGGGGAAGATCTTTCGTTTGCTCTGGATGCCACGCATTTGTTCCCTCGCGATTATCTGGAACTTGTCCGAGTTGGCGAAGCGACCGGAACCGTTCCTGAGACATTGGAACGACTCAGTCCTCAGCTCGAGGATCAGGCTCGGCGAAGTCTGGATGCAATGACAGCGGTGCTCGCCTGGGTCATTTGGGGGATGGTGGCGAGTGTCATTATCTTCTTTATCTTCCGGATTGCGTTGATGTATATCGGATTGCTGAATGATGCGGCGAGAATGTGATGATCCCACAGCTAAACGATTATTCCGTTACGCAGATGGATGCCTCTGGTCGCCAATTGGTATTTCAGAGAGTCGACCGTCGTAAAAACTTCGGCGTCGAGGCCGTGTTTGCGTCCATGTTCGACGTATTGAGGAATGTCGTCGGTGTAGAAACAGTCCGGGGGGTCACAGCCGATCTTTTTCAATGCCGCTTCGTAAATCTCGGGTTGTGGTTTCAATGCGTGGACTTCGTAGGACAAGACGAAATCATCGAAACGATCGAGAACTTGAAATTGCTTGCTGACAAATTCGTAGTGGAAAACACTGGTGTTCGACAGTAGAACCAGCCGGTAGCCACGGGATTTCAGTTCGTCGAGAACCGCAACAATCGGTGTGTTCAACGTGAAGATGTCTGAAACGGCGTGTGCCAACTGCTGGCGATCAACTTTTGTCTGGAATTTTGTTTCAAACCAATCGTGAAATTCGACTGGCGTCACAAGACCCCGTTCGAAATCCCATTGCCAACCGGAATCCATCAAATATGGACGAAGTTCGCTGCCGGTTCGGCCACAGAGTGCTCCAATCTGTGTACACATCCGATCATGACTGAAATGGACGAGAACATTCCCCATATCAAACAGGAAGGTACGAATCACAAAAACACCTTGATCTTGCGACCGATTGACCCTGGACACTCATTTGCCGTAGAGTGAATATCAGAATTGGTCTGATGCGAACAGAGTGCGTGCGGCTTGCACGGGGTTCCTCTGAACCGAGTTCAAAATGATCGACGGAGCGACAACATGCCTGAGAATTTCCAGGGGGGCGAGGCAAACGACACGGAGACAATGCGTGGACGGGATTGGCCGTGCTTGCGTCAGTTCTGTATTTTTCTCGAAAACCGCGTCGGTCGACTGAACGATGTCATGCGACAGTTGGAATCGCTTGATACTCGCGTCATGGCCATGAGTATTGTCGATTCGGTCGACTTTGCGATGGTCCGTTTGATGTTCGACAACGCCGACCGTGCCCGTGAAAAGTTAGAACTATCTGGGTTTCTCTTCAGTGAAAGCGATGTTGTCGGTGTTGAGTTACCCGACAGCGACAAGCCGATCCACATGGTTTGTTCAGCTCTTGTAAAAGCAGAAGTGAACATCCATCACGCCTACCCCCTGCTCTACCGGCGGAATGGTCGTGGCGCGATTGCCATGTTCGTTGATGATGTCGATCAGGCCCTGCACATCCTGAAGGATGCGGGACACCGGATCGTGACCGAAAACGACCTGCACGACGATGATGAGTATTTGTGACACAAGTCCCCCGTAGCGGCGGCATCCTGCCGCCGATCGGATGCCAGCAGGTCGATGATGCATATTTGTGGCACAAGTCGCCGACAATTCAGAGGGACAGCCCAATTTTCATGGGGAAACCATTAATCGGCTTTTAGTCGGAGGCTGGCAGCCTCCGCTACGCTTTGCCTGCAAATGCGTTATTCCCTGGCCGGTGCATTTGTGAAACGGATGTGGTCTTTCTTCATCACCAATCTGTCTGGTGACAAAGTTTTCGATTGATTGTCAGATTGTTCGATTTCTCCAATCCGGCTGATGATGCCGGTTAGGCTCATTTTTGGGTCTCGAAACAGGCAAAAATCTCCTCCAAATCGATTTAATCCTCCTGATTTACGCGACTTGGGCCGGAACACAATCGGATTGACCGATCCGATCACGGGAACTAGGTAAAATTGGCCGACCAAATAAAGTCTTCCGCGCGAACTTTGCGTGATGCAATTTGACATCACAATTTCACGTCATATATTCAATTTTGACGACGCGGATGTCGAGAGCTGGCGACCCCAGCGATTGACTTGCCACATGGATTCGAGGGCCGCATGTCCGCCGTTCACACTTCGAGGGGGAGTGTGCAAGACCGGCGCAGGACTCACCAGCCTGTTCAATCCAGAAGGGCGATGATCGACAATGTTATCCTCAAAGTTTCTAAAACGCGCGTTCGCTGCATGTACCGCAGCCTCCATGTTTGGCGCGGTCTATGCCGCCGACCAGATCGCCGAAGGTCGCCTGATCCGGACCCGAACCGTGTCAACGGAAGATGGCCCCTCGGCAATCATTCAGGAAGGGCTCGATCTGCGAAACTCACGACGCTGGGTCGAAGCGATTGAACTCTACGAAAAATCATTGAAGACCTGGCCAGAGAACGAACAACTGAAGCAAGGTTTGCGACAATCGAAGATTCATTTCTCGATCGAACGCCGATATTCAGACAAGTCGTTCGTCAACGCCATGCTTCCGATGTCACGTGCCGAAGCGATGGTCTATCTCGACGATGTGCTCGAAAAGGTTCGACACTATTATGTTGATACCGTCAGCGCGACGAACTTCATTGCACACGGCACCGAAAGTTTATACTTCGGTTTAAACAATGAAAAATTCCTCCAGCGTAACCTCCCTTACGGCGACCGCGACAAGATTGCCCAGGTCCGCACGACATTGCGAGAACGCTTTTGGAACAAGCCGGCTGTGGGCGTGGATGGCGCTCGTCGGATTGTTGTCGAACTATGTGACCTGACACAACGGGAACTTAATCTTCCTCCAAGTGCCGTGGTGATGGAGTTTGTCTTCGGTGGTTGTAATTCACTGGACGATTACAGCAGCTACCTGACCCCAGGAAAACTGGGCGACTTATACAATAATATTGACGGTGAATTTGTCGGTATCGGCATTGAAATGAAGGCCGAATCGGGTAAAGGGTTACTTCTGGTCAATGTTCTGCCTGATAGCCCCGCGTCTGAAGGGGGAGCCCAGGTTGGCGACTTTATCGTTTCCATTGATGGGCGCGATTGTCGAAAGCTGACCACCGAAGAAGCGGCCACGATGTTACAGGGGCAGCCGAACAGCCGGGTTCGGCTCCAACTTGCTGATCCGAATACGAACGAAGAACGCCCCGCGACGTTGATTCGCCGAGCGGTTAAGGTCAAAAGCATTCCCGTTGCCAAGATCATCGACCGAGCGAACCATATTGGTTACATCCGCATGACGGGCTTTCAAAAGAACACTGCCGAAGAACTTGACGTGGCAATGTCAAAACTGCGACGCGAAGGGATGCAGGCTTTGATCTGGGACGTGCGAGGCAATCCAGGTGGACTGCTGAACGCTGCGGTTGAAGTTCTCGACCGGTTCATGGGTAACGGAGTCCTCGTTTCAACACGTGGTCGGGTTCAGGATCAGAACACAATTTATAAGGCTCATGTCGATGCGACGGATTGGAGCGGACCGCTGGTGTTGCTGGTTGACGGCGACAGTGCCAGTGCCAGTGAAATCGTCGCTGGTGCAGTCCACGACCACCACCGCGGTACGATTGTCGGACGCAAGACCTATGGAAAATGGTCGGTTCAAAGTATCCTGCCAGGACATGCCGATACCGGTTTCCGGTTGACCACCGCCAAGTTCTACTCGCCCAACGGTGGCACCTACAGTAAAGTCGGCATCCAGCCAGACGTGCAAGTCGCCGAAGAGACGGAAGGTACAAAGTCGACTCAACGAAATCGACGAAGTGGAAAAACGGAAGATGATCGCGACATCGAAGCAGGCATCGAACAGCTCCGCAAACAATTAGCTAAACGCTAATCGGCACAGCCGGTTGATGCGCGTCGAATGACGGGCTTAGAATAGGATGATCGATCGCGCGTTGATCTTGGGATATTCGATAAGGGAGGCTTTCAGTCTCCCTTATCGACTTTAAAAAATTGGCAAACAAATGACTGACGGATCAGCGGATTGGTTAGTGACGACGGGGCGCGGTCAACGACCGACGCTCCGTTGGTCATTTTCCGTCGATGCCCCGCTCACCGATCTGCGTTTGTCTCGAGAAACTGGTGAAGTCATTGCGGCTGATGAGTCTGGCGGGCTTTATTTGCTTGACCGTCGTGGTCAAGTTCTCGCGCTGACCAGGACGCGGCATTCCGTTCAGAAACTTGCCTGGTCGGATACGGGAACGGTCGGAGCCGCAGTTCTCGACGATCATCTTGTCGGCTGGTTTGATCGTCGTCTGCAGTTTCAGTGGACTCGGGATCTTCCTGACGAGCTGATTTCGATTGCCGTTGACCCCTATGGGACACACGTCGCTGCTGGTCAGGCCGATGGAGTGAACGTCATTTACTCACAGGCCAACAAGAAAGTCAGTCGGTTTGAAACGGTTCGTCCCGTGCGTCATTTGCAATTTCTGACGAACAGTATGGAACTTCTCGTTGCCTCCGAGTACGGACTGACAGGTCGCTACACATTGGCGGGTGCTCCTGTCTGGACGAGCAAGCTTTGGTCGACGGTCGGCGACGTTGCCGCAACAGGAGACGGCAAGTCGATGTTTCTCGCGGGTTTCGCCCAAGGAATTCAAGCGTTTGATGGGAAGACCGGGAATCCACGCGGGACATTCGTCTGCGATGGAACGGTGGGACTGGTGACATGTGGATTTGCCAAGGTCAAGATTGTCGCCTACACGCTTGAGCGAACTCTGTTCAGCGTTGATGACGCCGGTAATCCCGAATGGAATGTGACGGTTCCCGAGGATGTGAAGCGGATCATTCTGTCGCCGCTGGCAGATTTTATGATCTGCGGTTTTACATCCGGTCGAATCATGCGATTCGATTTTGATTGCTGATCGCGGCCATTTCATGAATTCGGTATCAATTAATGTGCCAATGCATGACCGTCCTCGGTCACGCAGTGCTCTTTGAAGGGTAGAAAGGAAAGACGCTAGCGAGGCTTCAAGTCAGACCAAAGTAGCCATCATCGCTCCGCGTGATGAGCATCGTTCGAGAACCTACCAAATTCCAATCCGCATATTCTCAAATCAGAAACTCAAATTGAATATCTGCCCCGATGCGTCGGCAACGTTTGAATCGTTTCCGACGCATGCTCATCACGCGGAGCGATGATGGCTACTTTGGAAGAAATCCTGAAGCTTGACTCAATTGGTCAAGCTTCAAACTCGAAGACTCCGATGCAGTGGCACAGAATCGTAATTTCGACGTTTGTCAAAGCGTCACCCCCATGAGCGTACTCAAGTGCGAGTCTATTCAGGCTACAAAACTGATATTGCGATGGCTATTGTTATGACGAACAGAATCTCACTGCCACCGTCAAAATGAGAGAATACACATCATGGTGAAGACCGCTTCGACGATGCTTCCGCTGGGAACTGCTGCACCTCAATTTTCGTTGCCGAATGTCGATGGAAAAATGGTCTCGCTTGACGACTTCAAGTCGTCGAAGGGTTTGGTCGTGATCTTCATGTGCAATCATTGTCCGTTCGTGAAGCATCTGCGAGCGGGATTGGCACAGTTTGGCAAAGATTACATTGCGAAGGGAGTTGCAGTTGTTGGCATCAGTTCCAACGACGTTGCATCGCACCCTGACGACAGCCCCGCCAAGATGGTTGAGGAACATAAATCGGCTGGGTACACCTTCCCCTACCTGTACGATGCGACACAACAGGTCGCCGTCGCCTACAAGGCGGCATGTACGCCCGACTTTTTTGTTTTTGACCAGAACCACTCGCTGGTTTATCGCGGGCAGTTTGACTCAAGTCGACCTGGTAACGGAAAGCCCGTAACAGGTAGCGATCTTCGAGAGGCTGTCGATTACGTGCTTTTGGGTAAAGGTCCCCTGCCCGAGCAACGTCCCAGCATCGGGTGTAACATCAAGTGGATTCCCGGACATGAGCCGCAGTATTTCACCGGGGTCTCAGCCGTTGAGTGACAACGTTGTGATTCTTTGTGCCGTTGCTTCGAACTTCTTCGCGTTTGAAACTTGACTCATCGAGTCAAGTTTCGGAGTTTCTTCCAAAGTAGCCATCATCGCTCCGCGTGATGAGCATGCGTCGGAAAAGATTCAATCGTTGCCTTACCATCGGGACAAATACTTGATCCGAATTCCCTTTTTGAGAACATCCGAATTGGAATTTGTTAGGTTCTCGAACAATGCTCATCACGCGGAGAGGTTGTCAGTTTTTGTAGTGTGGGCTTTAGCCCGCACAAGATGTTGTGTCGCACGGGCTGAAGCCCATGCTACGGGTTGTGGCTTACCATTCTCAACTTACAAAAACTG
>CAILLA010000254.1 GCA_903834925.1 uncultured Schlesneria sp. | reverse complement strand
TCCATCGACTGGTTCGATGCCCGTAATGGATGCCCGCTTCGAGAAAATCTTTCACCACAATTTCTGACACGTTACCGACTCCTCCACGCAATTTGTGCGGGTCCAGAATCCAATTCTGTTGTTACAAGACGCAAAGCCACAATTGGTGCGGCTTCTCCCACGAACCGCATCGTAACGGCGGCCCGCAATCCCGTCAAATGATCACCCCGTCTCTTATCGAAACCGACGAAAAATCATTTTCGACGCTGAAAGAACGTCGAATGACCCGTTTCGGTCTCGCCCAAGGCCGTTCCCGCGAACGAATACGCCCCCGTGAAGCCCAAAGGATCCACAGAGGCGTCGGTCGCATGCCCCAGGTTTTAATGACAAATCCGGCGTATAACCATCCTTGAGAAGGGCATACCATATGACCCCCGCATTATCTGGCGTATTTTGGTATTGTCAACTCAAAGGGACTGCGGATTCGCTGTAAGATGCGGTCGAACTTGGCGATGGCTTCCCCGGCAACCAAATTTTCAGCAGAACAGAACAATCACGAAACGAACGAAATAAAGAATTTTGGGCAATAGTCTTAATTCTCGCCGTGAGGACGTTTTGACATGAGTTTTCCTCAACAATTGGCTGTTTTCCGGTTACTTGCTCTGATTCTTTTTTTGACTCAGCCCAGTCTTGGATATTCCGATGAGCTCAAAAATTCCGCCTCAATGCCAAATATTCTCGTCCTGCTAGCCGACGATCTGGGTTGGGGTGACATCGGCCTGCACGAAGGAATTGCAAGGACTCCGAATATTGATCGGCTGGCTCAGGAAGGAATTGAACTTCAGCGGTACTATGCCTATCCGTTTTGCAGTCCGACACGTGCCGCGATGCTGACCGGCCAGATGCCACGGCGTTTTGGAATTATTCAAGCTCTTCAGGCTCGCGATCCAGGCCTTCCCGCCGGCCTGCCAACTCTTCCTCGGTCCCTCAAAGACGTCGGCTACGAGACGAGTCTTGTTGGCAAATGGCATTTAGGTGTTTCGAGCAATCCGTTCAACAGTGGGTTCGACAATTTCTACGGGTTCCTCGGCCCTGAAATTGACTATTACGGTCATACCAGTCGTAATCGACAGGTCGATTGGCAGCGAAATGGAAAAACGATCGAGGAAGTCGGTTATTCGACATTTCTCTTCGCTGACGAAGCGGTCTATCTCATTGAAGAGCGGGATGTCAGTCGTCCATTTTTTCTTCAAGTATCGTTTAACGCTCCCCATTTTCCTTTCGCGGCACCGCCGGAATACGAAGCCAAATATTCGAACCTTCGTCGATCGAATGCAACGCGAGTGGCGATGATCGATGCGCTCGATAATGCCATTGGTCGAATCCTCGAAACGCTGGATGAGCAGGGTTTGCGCGAGAATACACTTGTGATGTTCCTTTCTGATAATGGCGCTGACCAGTCCGGTCGCAACTCTCCCTTCCGAGGAAGCAAAGGATCGACATTTGAAGGAGGGATTCACGTCCCGTGCCTGATCCGATGGCCTCGTGAAATTGCCGGCGGTTCCGTTTGCGAACAACCGGTGACGGCTCAAGACCTTTATCCAACGCTCATCGCAGCAGCCGGTTTAACACTCAATCTCGAAAATGGACTCGACGGAAAAAATCGTTGGCCAGCAATTCGGTATGGGAAAGATAATGATCGAGGCCCGTTCCTGATTTCAGCAGCGAATTCAGCGATATATGACGAAAACTGGAAATTCATCGAAACGGACGATGGTAGAACGATGCTCTTCGAGATCACTAAAGATCCGGGTGAAGTACACGACCTGATTTCAGAAGAACCAGCGGTTGCCGAGCGTCTTCAGGCTAAGCTGTCAGAGATCAAGCAGACGTTTCCACCCATGACATCGCGTCGACCTCCAGGGAGGCCACGATAATCCGGTCGATTTGTTGGCGAGAGTTCGTTTGAGTCCAAGCGGCGATAGCTCGTCAAGCGACGCAGGAAATCGTCAACTTCCGTACCGATCGAAAGAGAAATCTTATGAAGGTCTTGCTGATTATTGCCTCCCTGTTCCTGATGTCGCCGATTTGGTTACGGGCCGAAGACGCTGCAGACAAGCCGATGATTGGCCGACTTGCCGCTTCAAAAGTGCTTTTTCTGGGGAATAGCATTACGTTGCACGGGCCGGCTCCTGCCATCGGCTGGACAGGAAACTGGGGGATGGCCGCCAGCGTGAAAGAGAAGGACTATGTCCATTTGCTGACGGCAGACATTGCCAGGGCAACGGAAGGCTCAGAGATAGGTGATCACGTCTTCAGCTTTAAACCGTACCTTGGGCAGTGCAGCATATTTATCGGTGCTCGACCGGTAGCCGGCCGCTGCGACCACTGATGCATGGTAACCCAATGCTGTCAGGCCAAGAATTTCGTCATATTTGGGCGGTTCGAAGCCTTCAATCGGGCAAGCATCAATTCCCAACATAGCGGCCGTTGACATGAAGAAACCGAGGGCGATGTAGACCTGTCGTGTGGCCCATGCATTGATGTCAACCGACGGTTTTGTCAGCGAGCCAACCATCATCTGGCGATAGCTCTCCAGGGATTCAACAGTCGTTCCGCGAACTTCAGCCGTCCGGGCGACAAAGCGTTCGATGTCGGAAACGCTCAGATCCTTGCGAATGGCAAATACGACAAGATGAGAAGCGTCGACGATTTGAGATTGCCCCCAGCTCGCTGGCTTCAGCAAAGCCCTTTTCGCGGGATCGGTGACGACGAAGAATTTCCAGGGCTGCAATCCGAACGACGACGGAGTCAACACGAGTGCCCGTTCCAGAGTTTTCCAGTCCGCTTCCGGAATCGTTTTTGTCGCATCAAACACCTTTGTTGCGTATCTCCATTCCAATTGTTTTTCGACCACTTCATTGGCAACGGGCTTCATTATCAACGACTCCATAAAATCAATTGCAAGGACCGGACCATCCGCACACAGCTCATGGCTGTCGAGAGATCATAAGCTTGATTGCAACCACGGCAAGTCGGTTGAAAAATGAATAATGTCTTAATATTTTCCAGAGAGAAACGATGAGAAGACGAGGATTTCCCCCCCCCCTCTTCGACGACTGCGGCTATCCGAAAACGGACGTGAAGAGAGCTCATATTTTTGGCCGGCATGTCACTCTAGACGCTTTAAATCGTATTGAATCCTCGTCTCACTATGAATTTCCGGCGAATTCGCAAGTTCCCTCTATACTCTTTCGGTGATCACGCTATAATCTCAGCCACGAGCTTCGGCTCTATAGTATCCTGTGGACGATTGATGCCATCGGATAAGCCCTTTCAGGGTGCGATGGGTTTTAATGTGGACGCTGCTTGCGTCCGGCACATCTCGTCCTGAACCCCGCGAGCAATGCGTTGGAAGACGGGTATTTTCGGTCAGTGCTGTTAACTTAAGAGCACGATCAAGAATTCCCTGACTCGCGGGTTCCTAATCACGCGGCCTCATGCCAGAACAACGGCACAATGACGGTCGTGGGACGGGTATCGTTCCATCGCAAATTGAGTGTTTTCCTGAAGTCACGCCGCCGGTGCGTGAACTCTCTCGAAGAACTTTGGTCTTCCTGTTTCCGAAGTACCCACTCAATCTGCGTGAATCGATTCCATTTCTCACGTCCGATTCAGTTTGGCGTTGAGTCTGCTTCCGACGGCCTGCTTGGAGTTTTCGTTGAGTTTTGCTGATCTCGGGCTTTGTGAGCCCATTTTGAATGCTGTGAAATCGGAAGGTTATGAGACCCCGACCCCCATTCAAGCACAAGCGATTCCCCATGCCTTAGCTGGTCGCGACCTTTTCGGTTGCGCTCAAACAGGGACGGGGAAAACAGCGGCATTCGCACTGCCGATTATTCATCGATTGATGGAAGCGGGGATTCCCTCCGCGAAAGTTCGTCGACCCATCCGTGCCTTGATTCTTGCACCAACCCGCGAGTTGGCGATTCAGATCGCTGATTGTATTCTCGCCTATAGCCAGAATACACAGATTCGTCACACATTGATTTTTGGCGGAGTCAGTCAAGTTCCACAGGTTCGCGCACTTCAGCGCGGGATCGATATCGTGGTGGCAACGCCAGGCCGTTTGTGTGATTTGATGGGGCAAGGGTTTGTTGACCTCAGCCACGTCGAAACATTCGTACTCGATGAAGCCGACCGCATGCTGGACATGGGGTTCATTCACGACATCCGTCATATTGCGGAACGAGTTCCCAAGGTTCGACAGACGCTGTTTTTCTCGGCCACAATGCCGCGTGAAATTCGCGAACTGTCATCGTCGCTGCTGTCGAATCCCGTAACGATTGAGATCACTCCTGTCGCAACGGCTGCCGAAACGGTCGAACAGGGAATCTTTATCATTCCGAATTCGAATAAACCTCGTCTGTTGCAGACGTTGTTAACTCAACCCGAACTGACTCGTGCCTTGGTCTTCACACGAACAAAGCACGGTGCGGATAAGGTCTTACGTCACCTGATGCAAGCCGGGGTTCGTGCCGACACAATTCATGGTGGCAAATCACAATCGAAGCGCCAGCGTGCTCTATCGGACTTCAAAACAAACCGATTGCGCGTTCTGGTTGCAACGGATATCGCGGCACGAGGGATCGATGTCGACGGAATTTCGCACGTCATCAATTATGATCTACCGGTTGAAATCGAATCGTACGTTCATCGCATCGGTCGAACGGGTCGTGCGGGTGCCAACGGAATCGCGCTCACATTTTGTGATCCTTCGGAACGATCGAAGCTGCGTGCGATTGAACGAGCAATTCGTCAACCGATCAATATCCTGAAGACGCCAAATCTGGTGGTCGTTCCCGCTGCTGCGGCTGCGATCATTCACGAGTTTGATGATCGTGAGCCACATCGACCGGGACGTCCGATGGATAATGGCAGCGCCGACGGGATGCCG
Organism: uncultured Schlesneria sp.; assembly: GCA_903834925.1. Taxonomy (GTDB): domain Bacteria; phylum Planctomycetota; class Planctomycetia; order Planctomycetales; family Planctomycetaceae; genus Schlesneria. The sequence goes on along the minus strand of CAILLA010000254.1, from coordinate 7,536 downwards.
CCACGACGGCCACAAGGGCCGCCCGGCGAACGACGCGCGTTCCAGGGAAACCGCGCGACTGGCGGACCACCACGCCGACGAAATTACAGCAGCCGCTGATGGCCGCGTGATTGGGTTTCTGGCGCGAGCATCCTGCGGAAACCCGCATAATTCGATTCGATACTTCATCGCGTGCCGCATGATACTGTGCGGCACGCGATTTTTTTGCATCAACATTCGATCGCACTCACTGGACGATCTCGCGGCAATCGCCTGTAATACTTTGTCGCCCGCCAATGATCGAGTTTTTTTGCTGGCAGATTCATACCGAATGTCTGACTCAACACTTTCCTCAACCAGCTCGAAGCGAAACCCGTATTTGGGTCTTCTGCCGATCATTGGAGCGTTACTGCTGACCGCGGTTTATTTTCGCGTTCCTCAAATTGCAAGACAGTGGCCAGTACCGGGGCACGTGCTCTTCCGCGGTCTGGTAATCCTGATGGGTCTGTCTGGTCTGATGCAGATTTTCAGTGCATTTTCGAAGGCCCGATTCAGACTTCCCTCCTGGGTCATGTTGACCCAGCACCGGATGTCAATACCGCTGGAAGGCTGGATTTATCTTGCAATCCTGATCGTCCTGTTTACAGGAGCCATGTTGACCAAACAGAACACGCTCTTTCTGGTCTTCGCATTGATGGCAGGTCCATTTGTGATCAATGGGTGGATGACGTTTGGAATGCTGCAGGCAGCGCGGGTTCAGAGAGTGGCGTTGCAGCGCGCCATGCAAGGTGAATTGTTTTCTGTCGATGTCTCTTTGAAAAACAGTCGTCCGCTGTTCGCGATCTGGATGATGTCCATTCGCGATGAAATCGTACATTCGCGCGAGTCGCTTTCGGCAACAGTGCTTTTTTCCCGTGTTTCACCAAGGACAACTCAATCAGGCCAGTATCAGCTGCGGTTAGGGCATCGTGGTCGCTACCGATTGGGGCCCTTGAGCGCCGCGTCCCGATTTCCGTTGGGACTGGTCGAACGTAGTCGGGTTTTTCGCGCTTCGGGAGAGATCCTGATTTACCCTCGAATCGGTCGAGTGTCCCCAGCCTGGAAACAGAAACTGGTCAATGCGACCGAACTGGTGTTGCGCATGCAGCCACATCACGGTGTCTTTCACGATGATTTCCACCAGCTTCGCGAGTTTCGTTCGGGTGACAATCCCCGGGCAATTCACTGGCGATCGACCGCCCGGCGAGGCGAACTGATCCTGCGTGAGTTCCAGCAGAATCGTGAGCATACACTCGCAATTGTTTTGGATCTTTTCTGGCCCTCATCCGCAAAAAACAGCTTCCGAGAGCAGACGGAATTTGCGTTGAGTTTTGTGGCGTCTTTACTGGCCGAGCGAGGGCGCGAATGCCGCGAAGGGCTTTTGACATTGGTTGCTGCGGGGGACCGCTCGTTTCACTGGGAAGGACACGGCACACCAACCAGCCTTGAGCCACTGCTCGATGGACTGGCCCTGTTCGAACCCGGGCCGGCAAAGGAAATTGTCGAACTCTTCAACTCGACTCTGCAACATAGCTCAAGCATGACGCAAATTCTCCTCGTCACAACACGTACGACAGCCCTTCCCTACGAAGACTTGTTAACGAGCCGGGTTGACGTCTTAAACTTGAGCGAGATCGTACCCGATCAACTGCTATCATTTGACGACGACTTACCGTCTCGGCGGATGAGCTGATGTATAAAAAGTCATTAGCAGGGAGAGCTCGTTAATGGATCTCGGATTTGTTTTTAAGATGAGCCTCTACGGGTTGACCGCTCTCGTCGGAGCGATTCTCGGTTATGCAGAAAGTGAAGGAGTTGCCTACGCGGCCGGGCGGCTTGGGTTTGCCTTGCCATTTCTTTCCATTCCGATTGTCATTTGCGGATACTTTTTCACGGAAATTCGGTATGGACGCGATCAAATCCTTGGGGCTGGCCTGAATTCTTTTAGTGCGAATGTCCTCGGACTAACGGCATTGCTTGCCACGGGCTACGAGTTCATGAGTGAGAATCGCGAAGGGAAACTGCTTGCGGGAACACACTTGCTGTTGTACGTCACCTGGATTGTTCTTTTCCAGCAAAAGACCGTAAGACTGTATTGGTTTTTGATGGCGCTGGGGATACTTCAGCTTGCCTTAGCATCTGTCCTAACGACCAAAGGCTGGTTCGGGTTTTGTGCGTTGGCTTATACCTTTGGAGCGGTCTGGACACTTTCCATTTTTTCTTTGTGGCGAGCGGAACAACAATTTGAAGAAGAAGAGACGATCCGATTGGCTGAATCGGTTGGGATGCAAGCCGGTGAGCTTTTGCCTTCTTCGATGAAAAACCAATTACGAAGCGAGGTTCGTGGTGCCGTACAGCATGAGGGTGGAACTCATTGGTTGACGGCGCGATTTATCAGCGGTGTATTGCTCACGACCTGTTCGGCACTACTTGTGAGTACCGCGTTTTTTGCCATTACACCCCGAGTCTGGGTCGGATCGACGGTCAGTCTCAGTGAAGACCTTGAAGTCCTGAAGTCCTCGGTAAAAAAAACGGGCCTCGGACCATCGGTACGTCTTGGTGAGCTTGGCCCCATTCTCGAAAGTCTCGAGCGAGTCTTCGAGATTCAACTAAGAAATGTCAACACAGGACAGATCATTTCTGCGCAAGAGTATGCAGAACAGCTCGGCCTGGCGGAGCCGCTTTTTCGTGCGAACGTCCTGACAAAATATAGAAGTGGTCGATGGAGCGCCGATACTCATAACGATAACAATAGTCATTCCTTTGAGCGATCGGATGATTCATCGGATATCGAGCAAATCGTTCGCCGAGACGCAAATGATAGCGGGGTCTTGTTTTTCATGGGTGTCCCCCAAGTGGTCCGCGACGCGCATCGAACCCCCTTTGGGGACTTCAATGAGTGGACCGGTGTCGCAATGCAAAATGAACGGAAAAAAGAGACGGGGATGCTGGTTTACAGCGTAGGTTCAACCCTTCCGCAACAGCAACCGCTCCATTTTTCTTATCCGGTTTCTGGGAAGACACGGGAATTATATCGTCCAACAGGATACTTTGATCGGACGACAAAAAATCCGGACGAACTCATTCGACTGCAAAACCTGGCTGACAGTATTGTAAAAAAGGAAGCCCTCCAACGACAAAAAGCAGAAGGACAGCCGGCCGTCGGAGAACTGACTCGAATGGAAATCGCCACAGCAATCGAAGCACATTTAAGGGATTCCGGCGAGTATCGATATACCCTGGACCAATCGATCAAGGATCCGAATATTGACCCGATTGAAGACTTTCTGTTCAACCGAAAGGAAGGTCACTGCGAATACTTTGCGACCGCACTCGCACTGATGCTGCGAGCGGAAAAAATCCCGGCGCGACTGGTGAGCGGGTACAAAGGGGGGATTGTCCGCCCGGAAAGAAAAGAGTGGCTTGAGGTTCAACAACGGTTCGCGCATGTCTGGGTTGAAGCCTGGGTTGATAAAACGGGATGGACAACGTTCGATGCAACCCCCGTCGATGCAAGGTCGCTAAGCGTTGCAGGAATGTCTGCAAAAAAGACCTCGATCTGGTCCGAAATGCAAACGGCATTTGCCGGTCTGTGGTCAGAAAACATTCTCAACATGTCACTCGATCGTCAGGAACAGTCGATCTACAAGCCGGTGCGAAAATTTGCATTTGATCTCATGGTCTTTTTGAGTCAGCTTTTTACGTCGCCTGAATCGGCGTTTCGGACCTTATTTGAACTTCTCACCAACCGCAACTACTGGCTTAGTCCGGGTGGAATCGTGTTTCTCCTGGCCCTCTTACTGATGGTTTCCGGAGTTGCCTGGGGAGGCCGATGGCTGTTCAAATGGATCAATCGCTGGTTGGACAAACATGGTGGTCGGCGCATTCGCAAGCAGCACCGAATCGTCGAGTTTTACGAACGATTTATTGGAATGATGAAATCGCATGGACTCAAACGTGCGCCCAACCAGACCCAAAGGGAGTTCGCTGAGATGGTCGCGAGTAAGTATTCGTCGGACCTCGAATTTGCAGGAGAAAAGGATATTCCCGATCAGATTTCAAGACTCTTTTATAAAGTTCGCTTTGGCGAAACCGAGTTGACCGTCCACGAAGAGAATGAGATCCAACTCTTATTGGCAAAACTCGATCGAGCCTTATCCAAGGACATCCATCACCATCGCGACATTCATACAGCTTTCGAACGGGAACGGTCGGGAATCAGTTGAGCCTTAGGTTGGGGAACGGTGCAGATCAGTGATTTGTCAATCATCGAAAATTCCTGTGCCACTGCTTGACCGTCTTCGGTCAAGCAGTGCTCTTTGATCGAGTAATGGAGAAAACACTGCGTCTCCGAAGACTTCAACGAGGCTTTGCTTCAGGCCAAAGTAGCCATCATCGCTCCGCGTGATGAGCATTGTTCGAGAACCAGACGAATATTAATTGGCATGTTTTCAAAAAAGGAATTACAACGAAGTTTTTGTTCCGATGCTAAGGCAACGCTTGAGTCGTTTCCGACGAATGCTCATCACGCGGAGCGATGATGGCTACTTTGGAATAAATCCTGAAAGCTGACTCATCGAATCAAGTTTTCAGCTCGAAAAAGTCCGATTTAGCGGCAGAGAACTCCAATTTAGAAGTTTGACAAAACACCCGAGTTTTTGCTCCTGCCAGACACGAAATCGGTGGTCACTGAGGCTATCATTCTTGCGGTAGAAGTGATTTGTCGGGCTCTCTTGAAATACATTGATCAATCCATGGGTTATCGTAGCCTCGAAGAAACCGTTCTTGATCTGGAGCGACACAAGCACCTCGTTCGAATCGATACTGAGATTGATCCGTCTTTAGAAGCGGCTGAAATCCAGCGGCGAGTCTACCTGGCGGGCGGCCCCGCACTTCTGTTTACCCGAGTCAAAGGCTGCCGGTTTCCCATGGTGTCCAATCTCTTTGGCACCATGGAGCGAACTCGGTTTCTGTTTCGTGACTCGCTCGATAACGTGCGAAAACTGGTCGAGCTGAAAATCGACCCCGGCCAACTGGCGAAAAATCCGTGGCGTTATCGCAGTCTTCCCGGCACGTTGTGGTCGATGTGGACTAGACGTGTTCGACGTGGACCCGTGATTGAGAACGAAACGACGCTCGATCAACTTCCTCAATTGAAAAGCTGGCCCAATGATGGCGGTCCATTCATCACCCTGCCTCAAGTCTATTCCGAAAATCCCGATCAACCCGGTTTCAAAAACTCAAACCTGGGGATGTACCGCGTTCAAATTGCAGGCAACGATTACGTACCGAATCGCGAAGTCGGTTTGCATTACCAGATTCATCGAAGTATCGGCGTTCACCATGCTGCCGCTGTTCGTCGTGGAAAGAAATTACCGGTGAATATTTTCGTCGGTGGCCCACCGGCGATGACTCTTGCCGCGGTCATGCCGTTGCCCGAGGGATTGTCCGAACTTCTGTTTGCTGCAGCGCTCGGCCGTCGTCCCGTGCGAATGATTTCTCGTAAGGGTGAATTACCAATCTATGCTGATGCCGATTTCTGTATCACAGGGACGATTGATCCGTCCCTCACGAAACGAGAAGGTCCGTTCGGTGATCACCTCGGTTATTACAGTTTGCAGCATGAATTTCCCTATTTGCAAGTGGAGCATGTCTATCATCGCACCGGAGCAATCTGGCCATTTACTGTCGTGGGACGTCCGCCACAAGAAGACACATCGTTTGGCGAGATCATCCACGAGATCACCGGTCCGATCATTCCCACGGTGTTACCGGGCGTGAAAGCGATCCACGCGGTCGACGCTGCCGGTGTTCATCCATTGCTTCTGGCGATCGGCAGCGAACGTTACGTCCCTTATGCAAGCAAACGCACTCCGCAAGAGTTATTAACGACCGCAAATGCGATTCTCGGACAAGGGCAATTGTCACTTGCGAAATACTTATTCATCGTTGCTCACGAAGATCAACCAACGCTCGATATCCACGATATCGCCGCTTACTTTAGGCACGTCCTGGAGCGAATCGACTGGCGAAACGATCTTCATTTTCAGACACGAACGACGATCGATACGCTTGATTACTCCGGCAGCGGGTTCAATCAAGGCTCTAAGGTCGTCATCGCCGCAGCTGGTCCAAAACGAAGAGACCTGGGAACCGAATTGCCACCAGGTCTTTCGTTACCAGACGGCTACCGCAATCCAAGGATTGCATTGCCAGGCGTCCTGGTGATCCAAGCCACCAGCATCAAGTCTGCGGGACCACAAGTGACTCAGTTTTGTGCCGAGATGACTCGACAAGCCGTATCCCTGGAATCATTCCCACTGATCGTCATCGTGGATGACAGCGAGTTCGCAGCGCGAACGCTCAACAACTGGCTCTGGGTCACGTTCACCAGATCGAACCCGGCAGTGGACATCGACGGTATCGACGCGAGTACGCATGAAAAGCACTGGGGCTGTCGCGGCCCTCTCGTGATTGATGCGAGAATCAAGCCTCATCACGCTCCACCGTTGATTGAAGACCCAAACGTAACCCGGCGAGTCGATCAACTGGCGGCACCGGGTGGACCGTTGCACGGCATTTTCTAAGCCGGATTGCTCATTAGCCCGACACACAAGTTTTGAAGTCGCGTATTTTCGATTTTTGGGGTGAAATCAAGAATACAACTCAAAGGCGCCAAGGCGCAAGGACGCAAAGAATTCAAAAATTCGGTAACGCTTAGATTTCTTCCAAAGTAGCCATCATCGCTCCGCGTGATGAGCATTCGTCGGAAACGAATCAAGCGTTGCCTCAGCATCGGGACAAATACTTGGTTTGAATTCCTGATTTGAGAATATGCTGTTTCGTATTCGCTTGGTTCTCGAACAATGCTCATCACGCGGAGCGATGATGGCTACTTTCGTCTGAGGTAGAACCCGCCTTAGCTGTCGTCGAAAGCCCTTTTTTTGACAAGGGTTTTCAATGCCTATCGAAGCGAAAGAGCGGCCTTCAGGCAGTCGCCTCGTTGAAATTTCATTTCTTGTGAGATTCGTAATCGTCATATTCGGCCATCTTGGAATCGTCCCAATCCTCGCTCATCACGTCATCGACGGCTGGATACGCGTCGCGCGGATCGAAATCTGGCAGAAGTCTTTTGATCTGCTCAAAGACGTCAGCCCGGAGAACAACACATTCCATTTTGGACGTGACTTCCGTCACGGCGACAGACTGGCCTGACTGCAACGCTTGCCGATGCTCGATACTGATGTTGACCGATTGCTCATCTCAAAATTATCGCGTTGAATCTCACGAACTGCACGACGGGTTTAGGGATTGTTTCAGGAAAGCCTGCTGTCTCTAACGGATTAAGGATGTAGTTTGAGCGTGCCGTGAAGTGAGTGATCCAGGAGCGATCAACGATTTGGGCGTTACCCCGAAGACGGGGTCGGGCTTTCCGTTGCGGATAAGAATCCTCCACTGCAATCCCTAACGCGAAATGCACCAACGTTCGGGCGCTGCTGGCCTGCCGTCTTCGTCCGT
>CAILLA010000253.1 GCA_903834925.1 uncultured Schlesneria sp. | reverse complement strand
GGGAAATGCTGCACGAAGAATTCCTCAAACCTCTGCCAGCAGACCCAGATCCAGTACAATTCTTCAGCAAATTGAAATCACTCTTCAACCTCTGCTTCTGAAATCCGATCCCCCAACCGAGGATCGCCTAAAGTGCAGAAAGACAAGAATGGAGTTCTTTATCTCGGCGACGGTTCCTGGGGCAAACTTCGCATTCCGAAAACGCCTGAAGAACGCCCCTACCTTGCGACGGTGAGTGCTGCCTATCACATGACGGTTCATCGCCTTGAAGGTGACCAGCGATTTCATATGGCAATCGAAGAATCGGGCAAGGTTGCAGATGTCTGCATGACGACAAATAAACGTCCAGCAAAGCGTGGTTAGCCATTCCAATCGACGCTTTCGGATTCGCGAAATACACCTCGATTATTCACCTCACGTTAATACGTTATTAACGGACGCAGTGTTAAATGCGTAAATAGCGATTGCATTACTGGGTTGCAATCGCGATGTACGTTATTAGCACTTATTCAAAGGAAGAAATGATGTCTGGACCGTTGAAAAAACGAGGGTTCACGTTGATCGAATTGTTGGTTGTGATCGCGATTATCGCGGTCCTGATTGCTCTGTTGCTTCCTGCTGTACAGCAAGCCCGCGAAGCGGCTCGACGTACGCAGTGCAAAAACAATCTCAAGCAACTGGGATTGGCCATGTTCAACTACGAAGGAACTTTTGGACGGTTCCCGATGGCTTCGTTTGTTCCGTGGGGACGATTCAGTAAAGACGATGCCCACATGGAGTATAAAGGTCAGTTCGGGCCGAACTGGGCCGTAACATTGCTTCCCTTTGTTGATCAAGGTGGGCTATACGCATCAATGGCACCTTTCAAAGTTGTAGCGCCTACCGCGCCTGCTGTGTGGAACGGTAATATGATTGCCGGTACCGACGGCTTGTCGTGGCGGAATGGGGTGGTCGGCAGAAAAATCAGCGCTTACATGTGCCCCTCAGATTCGTTTAACAACAACCTTTTCATTAACCCGGCAGTTCCAGGGGATGCCACCGTTGGAGGTGGCTGGGCCCGTGGTAACTATGGCATCTCTGCCGGATATGAAGACTACGACCACGTTGCTGGTGGAAATCGATATAAGTCAAGTTCCAGCAATATCGCCGGTGCGAACGGTTTATACTCCATGCCTCTTTGTTCGTCGTTTTTTGGTTCACAAACACGTGACGTCCTGGACGGGCTTTCAAATCAGTTCATGTTTACCGAATTAAGAGCCGGACTTTCAAGCATCGATCCTCGCGGTATCTGGGCGATGGGATTCCCCGGATCGAGTGTGCAAAATGGTGGCCGTGGTGTGTACAACCCAGGTCCAAACAACACCCTGGGCGGTATCGCCGCCGATGGTGGTGATGAGCTTGAAGACGGGAAGACCTACTGCACGCCAGCCGCTGCAGCCTTGGGAATGGGATGTACCACTTCAGGTACGCTGATGACCTCGGCCATGGCGCGTAGCCAGCATGTTGGTGGCGTTAACGCCGCGATGGCAGATGGTAGCGGGAGATTCATTTCGAATAACGTCGATCAGTTGACTTATCTCCGGCTGTCTTCGACGCAAGACGGTCAACTCGTTGGCGATTATTAATCGATTTACCCCGCGTCTTCGGTTTTAAAAGAACTTCCCCGGTTGCGTTAAACGTAGCCGGGGTTTTCTACCACTCTCCGGACGTGGGTGAACTCAAGTTATCTTAATTAATTCAAAGATTCACTTTTTATATAGTGAGTGATGACATGCGTCGATACGTCGTTTCAATCCTAATTCTCGTCTTGGCTTTCGGGTCTGCGGGTTGTGGAAAAAAAGAACCGAAGTTATTGAAGGCCAAGGGGCAGGTTGTCAAAGACGGTGAGGACTTCGTCCCCGAAGAGGACGAGAATCTTCAAGTCTGTTTTATTCCCATCGCCAAGGACCTGTCACCACCCCGGAATTGGTATGCAGCCGAAGTTGATCCTGCTACCGGTTCGTTCTACGCGGCAGGAGGCGAGAAAAAAGGGATGCCACCAGGAAGGTACCGAGTGATGGTTGAACTCAAGAGGAACCGCAAGGATGTTCTTGGTGGTAAGTTTGACTCGCAGAACTCACCCTATATTTTCGATGTCGATGACAACTCGGAATTCATGGTTGTCGATATTGCGAAGCCAGCCCCGAAGTCGAATGAGTCGCCTTAAACGCCAACACCGATTGCATGTGGCGTGGGCAGTTTTTGTCCGTCAAATTCATCAGAGAACTGGTTCCTTTCTAACAACTTTTTCGCGAGAACCTTTCATGTTTAGGAATACCGTTCGTTTGATGAATTCACACAATCCTTTTTGGTGGAAGGCAAGTCTCAGGAAATCCCCTCGATTGCGATCGGTATTTCATAAGTGTTTGACAAACTGCAAAGCCGTACTGATTTTCAGTTGTGGCTTACTCATACTTGGGAGTGAGAGTTCATGTGAAGAGGCTTTCAATGTCGCACCAACCGCCAAACTCACTGACCCCGAAACCAAAGACCAGGATGACATGTGTGTTTGGGTTCATCGAGACGATCCAGCGCAAAGCACAGTCATCGCCAGCGACAAATCTGCAAGTCAGGTCGTTGTCTATAATCTCGACGGTCAAGTGCTACAAAACATCAAGTTGCCAAAGCCGGGAAATATCGACATTCGGCAAAACGTGACGATCGACGGGAAGCCGATGGATCTTGTCGTTGTGAATCAGCGGACAGGCGGATTCAGGTTGGTTGTATTTCGAGTGGTTCCAGAATCGCGAACATTGGAGCGGATTGATGAAGGATGTGTGACCGATCCAAACTACGGCGGTTGTCTGTATCACAGCATGAAGACGGGACGGTTGTTTTTTGTCTGTACGTCTGAAACGGGCAATGTCGGGCAATACGAACTGAAGGGAAACGGTCGCAATCAAATCATCGCGACAAAGGTGCGCGATCTGTCGGTTGGTAAGTGTGAAGGAGCCGTCGCCGACGACGAAACGGGAATGCTCTATATCGCGGAAGAGAAAAAGGGGGTTTGGAAGTTTGCGGCGGAACCGGATGCACTGGCTAACGGAACGCTGATTGCCTCGGTTGGCGAGAACGGACTCAAAGGGGACGTCGAGGGATTGGCAATCTATAAAACAAACAACTCGGGCTATCTGCTTGTTTCTGACCAGGGTCGCAGTCGGTTCATGGTCTATCATCGAGAGGCTCCACATCAATTCGTCGGTGAGTTTTCAGTTGAGGGGGCGACCCATACCGATGGCATTGATGTCAGTTCGGCGAACCTCGGTCCGAATTTCCCTGATGGGATTTTTGCTTGTCATACGGATCAAAATCCGCGGGCAGTTCTGCTAACCCCGTGGTCACCAATTATGAAAGCATTGTCATCCGATTCGACACGAAAGTAAAACTCCAGATCGATTCAGCGTTGGAATTAAGTCGATTTGCAGGAGGCGATTGAGTATTCCAGGCCGACTGAAAAGTTGGCTGGCGAAGTGGTGGGGCTCGAAGGCTCGACCCACTCTACTTGAATGCAACGCTCGCCTTGACGCCTATTTCATTCGCCACTTGGCGAATCGTCACTGATTTTCCGCTGCATTTCTTTGAGAAATCGCGACGGTTTCGTCTTATAGCGTTTGCCCCACTTCATTCGTGTCTCGGCATAACTGATGGTCAGCACGTCTTTGGCTCGTGTGATGCCGACATAGGCGAGGCGACGTTCTTCTTCGATCGCTGATGGGTTGCTTTCCAATTCGTCTGTAATCGATCGCTTATGTGGCAACAGCCCTTCTTCGAGCCCGACCAGATAGACATGTGGGAATTCCAATCCCTTCGCGCTGTGCAGCGTCATTAATTTGATCGAGGGTTGCTCAAACGAATCGTCCTCACCGAATTCCCGATCATTTCCATTGAGAGATGACTGTTCCAGAAAGTCGCCAAGATCAGGCTTTTCCGAACGTTTTTCGTACTCTCGTAACGCTGTTATGCATTCGTCGAGGACGGCTGACCGAGCCAGCTGCTGGTCGGCGGCTTTGTACTGTTTTTCAATCTCACCTTCGTAATCAATATCGTGCAGCAACGATTGCAGAGTTTCTGAAAGACTTGTTCCAGGTGTTTCAAATCGTTTTTGGAAATCGGTCAGCAAATTCCGAAAGCTTTCGATTGCTTTGGCGGTTTTAGGCGAGATTTCCTTTTCTGCGACGGCATCGGGGATCACATCCCAGATCTTGCGTCCTGCTTTCACGGCACGTGCGAGCAACTTTTCGATCGATGCCTCGCCAATCCCGCGCACCGGCGTATTGATAATCCGTAACAGTGAAACTTCGTCTGCCGGGTTTGAAAGCACCTTCAGGTAAGCCATGACATCGCGAACTTCTTTACGATCAAAGAAAGATTGACCGCCGACCAACTGGTACGGAACGCGGACTCGACGCAATTCGGTTTCGAAAATCCGAGGCTGTTCGTTCGTACGGAACAGGATCGCAATACCTTGCGGCGGCACTTTGAGTTCTTTGATCAGATAATTAATGTCGCGAACGACTCCTTCGGCTTCGGTCTGTTCATCGGAATAGGGTTTGATTGCGGGTGTCGGGCCTTCTTTGTGTGCCACCAATGTCTTGTCGTGACGACCTTGATTGTGTTTGACCAGTTGGTTGGCCAGTCGAATGATTTCGGTCGTGCAGCGATAGTTGTCTTGAAGGCGAACGATCTTCGCACCGGGGAAGTGCTGCTGAAAATTGAGGATGTGTTTTACTTCGGCCCCGCGCCAGCCGTAGATCGATTGATCGTCATCACCCACAACACAGATGTTGTGATGCGGTTTCACGAGTGCCGCGACGATCTGGAACTGCATTTCATTCGTGTCCTGGTACTCGTCGATCTGCACCTGTTCGAACCTGGCTTGTTGACGTGCCAATACTTCCGGAAACTGGTCGAACAATTGAGCGGTCAACAGCAGCAGATCATCAAAATCGACGGCCCCTGACGCACGAAGACTGAGTTGATAGCGGCGGTAGCCGGACGCTGCGAGGAATGCCTTATCATCGTCGGAATATTCCGTCGCCAGTTCCGGAAGAACGCCAACCATCTTCCAACGGCTGATTTGCGACAGCAGATCGGCTGGACTGAGTGACGTTTCGTTGACCTTGATGTCGCGCAGCGCACGGCGGGCGGCAGACTCCTGATCGCCCCGGTCATAAATCACGAACTTTTTCGGATAGCCCAGAGCTTCAATTTCGTCTCGCAAAATCTTTACACACAACGAGTGAAACGTCGAGATCATCGGTCGACTGCTCGGCCTTCGCCCGAGAAAATGAGACATTCGTTCGGCCATTTCCTTGGCAGCTTTGTTGGTAAACGTCACCGAAAGGATGCGACTCGGTTCAACCCCGTTGCGGATCAATTCCGCCATGCGATACGTGATGACTCGCGTCTTACCCGTTCCCGCACCAGCAAGTACCAGAAGTGGTCCTTCGAGTGTAACGGCGGCGTCAAGCTGCGATGCGTTCAAGTCTTTCAAGGACGCCGGAGCCTGTTTCGTTGAGCCGGAAGATGAACCAGTCCCCTTCCCTGTACTTGTCGGAGCACCGGGTCTGGGTGCTGGGGTGCTCAAAAACGGTGAATACGGAACGGGCGACGACACGGTTCATCCTTGAAGAACGCTGATGGCATAAAGACTGAAACGGACAGCTTAACAACGGCAGCGCTCGGCGTGCAGCACGGCGGGAGCGATAAAATTCCAAACGTCCGAATTTTGCGTTCAAGCATCAATTTCATCACACCGGCGGAGTTAGTTCCTGAAGTTCCTGCCAGAGTTCAGTATAACGGTGAATTGTGAAATCGACTCTGGGAACACTGCGATCAACACGCTCCAGATAAAGCATTCGTTCATGGTCAAGGTAATGCGCATGACGCAGTACATTGGATTCACCAATCAGTGACGGCAGATTATGCAGATGGTCCGCTTCGACGGCCACCTGTTTGAGATTGCCGACGATCGCAGCCTCACGAAGGCAAAGAAGCCCAAAACTGAGTATTTGAAGATAGACTTGATCTCGCTCACCCATGCGTTAGACCCTGAGGACTTCATTCCGGAAACGACTTGGAATTAGAATCGAAATGGACAACCCTTCAATTCCACGCTCGAACCCAGTAACAATTCACCGATGTGCATCAAAAGCGGCGAAACCGTTAATCGCGGCAAAGGGTACATCTATTGCGTGTCGACTGTCCAGCACGCGACTTCAGGTCTTTTTTTTGCCTTTTCAGGGATTCCCGCCATGCGAATGACTCGATCGGTCGGCTGGTTCTTTTTGTTCATGTTCATTGTCACCGGGGCGAATACGGGCCGGGCCGAAGAAACGGCGGCGGGGAACGGTTCTCTGGCTGCTTATCTTCCCGACGGGGCGATTGGAACATTGGAAACGGCCAAATTGGCGCCGCTGATCGAGCGAATCGAAACCTCGGGTGCCTTGCAGATGGTTTTGGACAGTCCGCAGTGGCGTGAAGCGCTCAAACAAGACCAAGTACAGAAGGGACTCGCGGGAAAAGCCATCGCCGAGGGTCAATTGGGAATGTCGTTATGGCAATTCGCAAAAACGTATCTCGGCGACAGAATGATCCTGGGCGTTTATCCCCCATTGCAGCCAGGCTCACCGCCAGAAGGGGTCATCATCATTAGAGTCAATGAGGCCGCATCACTGACCAAATTGTGGGATCGACTCACCCCATTAATTCCGTTGGCGGGGAATAAGTTGAAGATCGGTGACTACGCAGGGGGCGGGCGACTGATCACCGTCGATGATGGTGGCCAGATCGTTGTTCGTGATCGCTGGATCGTGATGAGCAAAGTGAAGTCACTGCTTGACCAGACCTTGCTGAATCTGACGAATCCATCGCCGACAAAAGTCGGATTACTTGAGGCTGCCGCATGGAAGGAAATGGGAACGCAACTGGGGACGGATCATCATGTGCAGCTTTGCGTAAACGTGCCGGGGATTACGCAGCTTGTCGGGCATCGCCTCCCTTCAAAGCTGGACAATCCCGTCGTTTCGTTACTCTTCGGCGGATACATGGAACTGGCTGCGGGAAGTCCGTATCTCGGATCAACACTTGATGTTTACGAGAATCATTTTGAGTTAAAAAGCACTGTCGCTGGTGATCCGAAACAACTGGACGCAGCTCACCGTCCCTTTGTTCTCGAAGGTGAACCGGTCCCTCGTGCCGATGTCCCTTCACTGAAAAGCTCGCTGAACGGATTTTCCCTGACTCGCGATTTTTCCAAATGGTATCGCAATCGTGAGGCACTACTCGATGCCTCATTGCTTCCCAATTTCGACAAGTTTGAGACGGGCCTGGCCACGTTCCTGCCCGGTCGAGACTTCGGTGAAGAGGTCTTACCATTGCTGGGACAACGTTTGACGATTGTCACGGCACCTCAGAATTACACCCATTTGAAAGGAAGACCAGGAGTACAATTGCCCGGATTCGCCCTTTTGCTGGATCTGGCCAAACCCGCAGAAGCCAGTGATATACTAAACTTGGTATTTCAATCGGTGATCTTGATCAGCAATTTTCAGGCAGCACAAGAGGGACGCCAACCGTTCGTTTTGTCCTCCGAAGCCTATCACGAAACACAAATTGCCTTCGCGAAATACGTCAAAACGCCCGACGGTGCGACATTGCCGATTTCATACAATTTTCAGCCTGCGTCGGCCCGAGTCGGAAATCGCTATGTTTTCGCCACCAGTCTGGAACTTTGTCGCGAATTGGTCGACACACTTAAGGCCGAAGCCTCTGCCACGCCCATTGCTTCAGACGCACTGGGTGGCGCGGTTCGCGATCTTTTCTTGGAGTTATCTCCAGCAGTCGGAGCGGACCTGCTTGAATCGAATCAACAGATTCTGATTGCCCAGAACCTGCAACAGGGAAAATCGGCTGACCAGTCCGCTCAAGAGCTCGCAGCGTTATTCAAGATTTTGCGACAGTTGACACCGGTCACTTTTTCGTCAACCCGACACGCTGATCGTTGGGTGTTTGAGCTTCGCGGTGGTTGGAAATGAGAATTTTGTACACCGTTGGCTCGCCTGCAAAGCCAGGCAAGCTAAGCAATCATTGAACTTAAAGACTTTCTGAAAAGGATATTCACTGCAAAGTTGAGATGGTTCCATTCTCGTGACTTTATGTCTTTGGCATCACGACCATCCCAATCGTGAATTCCCGAGGTGACGCAAAAAAACTGTTTTTTTGTCTCGACAACGGGGGGCAATGCAGGCAATGCTGATTGAAAACTGCTTTGTAAACAGGCTTTTCCGGCATTTACATGTTGGTTGAAGAGGTCAACTTTCGATAAACGGAAGCAGTTTCTGTTTGCGCCCCAGTTTCAGTGACTTTTCAACCTATGCCTTCCATACGACTGACGAATTGGTTTCCAGTTTTGTTTCGGCGGGTGGTCAATGCGTCGTCTCGTGCTCGCCGCATTCGAAATTCGCGACGTTCGTATCAAAAACCGGCAAAATCAGCTGTTGCAATCATTGAACAGCTTGAGACGCGGACAATGCTGTCCGGAGTTGCACCAACGGTGACGGCACCGACATCGGCCAACATCACCAGCACATCGGTAACGCTCGGCGGGAACGTCACGTTCGACGGGGGTAGCTCGCTTATCACAGTCGGCATCCTGTACTCGATCACAAGCACAAATTCCAACCCACAACTGAGTGGAAATGCGGTCATACAACTCGGGGCGACAGCCGCTACGGGTGTTTTCACCGTCAACATTATTCACCTGACACCGGAAACGAGTTATTCATTTGTTGCCTTTGCAACAAATGTTACGGGGACGACATATACATCGGTTGTGCGATTCACAACGGGACCGAACCACGCTCCCACGTTCGTCAGGTTTCCGACTGGCCCCGCCAGTCCTCTGTACGGTACGACGGGAGCCTTCTCGGTACTTGGTGACGATGTTGACACGGGTGAGTCGTCATTGACATACATGTGGACAGTAACGGGTAATTCTCCATCCACAGTGACCTTTTCTGACAACAAAACGAATTCGGCAAAAGATACGACAATCACTTTCGCCGTGTCTGGTGTTTACAACGTTTCAGCGACGATCACCGATCCGAGTGGCGCGTTCACAAGATCTAAGTTGATCGTGTACGTGAACACGATGGTGGCCAATCTTCCATTCTCGCTTTACGACGTCCCAACCTTACCCCTGCCGTATGGTGGAACCGAGGCCGCATTGGTTGCTCCTCGGATATCGATTTACGACCCTTCCAGCTCAAGTCTGACCCAGGCGACGATTCAAATCACCGGAAACTATGTCGACGGACGGGATGTACTCGATGCGACCCCCATCGCCGGGATCAGTGTTTATTTCGATGCCACATCTGGAACACTAACGCTTTCGGGAACATCTTCATTCAGCAATTATGAGGCGGTGTTACAGTCGGCGACCTTTCGAACGAAATCTACGTTGGCAAAGCCCCTGATAGAATCGCTTACCATTACGCTTAACGACGGCATGTCCATCAGCCCATCTGCGATTCGCAGCATCAGCGTGAATTCTGGTGCAGTTAGCAGATTTCCGATCGCATGTCTGGGTGATTCATTGACCTATTGGACCGGCGGTTGGGTTTCAAACCTGCAATCGTATTATTCGATGGCAAACGTCACGAACTTTGGTGTCGGCGGTTATACCACTCAACAGGTTTACGATGTCTGGACAAACCAGGTTCGAAACGCCGGATACAAAATGATCTCGGTGTTGGCTGGAGTTAACGACATCGGACACGGCACAGATGCAGCAACGGCATTTAGTTTTCTTGATCGCCTTTATGATGAAGCGATGTCTGACGGCCTGAAGATTGTCGTGTTGTCTGTCACTCCCCTTGGTAGCTGGGCTCCGAGTGCGACGTTGCATTGGACACCGCAAATGCAGGTTCAGCTCGAATTGCTGAACTCGATGATTGCGGCCAAGGCGGCCGCGAATCCTGAAAAAATGACTTTTTGTGACACTTACAAGCTCATGGGCGACCCGAAAAATCCTCAGCAATTAAACCCGATTTATGATAATGCTGACGGACTACATTGGAATCTGGCAGGACACCAATTGGTCGCTTCGACATTTTACGCGACTTTCTCCAGTCACCTTGCCTTGTCGGAAATGAACGAGTCTGGCACCTATGTGCAGGGAGCGTCTACTCTCGACATTGCATCAAGTCTCATTGTGACGGAACAGGACGGTCGAGGTCTCACCAGTGCGACAGTTTCGTTCACGAACTGGCAGGCGGGTGATCGCATCGCGCTTTACAATGGCTATGCCTTGCAACATTCGTTTACAGAAGATCTGGTGACCCACACGGCAACGCTGACGATTTCCGGCAACGAGACACCCTTTCACTACCAGGCAACGTTGCGGTCAATCACCTTCTGGAACGTCGCGGGCGAACCGAATTCTTCTGTGATTCGAAGCGTCACGATCACCGTTAACGATCAATATCAAGGTGTTTCGGCAACGGGAAAAATCTCTGTTTGTCAATTTGTCACTGGTGTTAACGGAACACTGAGTTATATTCAGGGATCAGTGCCCTCATTAATCGCTAAGACGCTTGTTGTGAGACCTCCTGCAAACGTAACGATTGTCACAAATGCGACGGTGACAATCACAAACTGGCAGGAAGAAGATCGTCTCAGTTTTTATAACTGCCTTGCCCTTCAGCATACGTTTACCGAAGATTTCACGGCGCATACGGCCACTCTGATCATTACGGGTTCGGCACCGGCAATAGGATGGAATGCAGAATTGAGTTCGATGGCATACCAGGATGTTGCTGGCATGCCGAATACGTCCGCTCTTCGAGTCGCCACATTTACCGTGAGTGACGGCGTCTATACAGCATCGGCAGCGGAAAACGTGCAAGTCGTTCCCGTGAAACAACCTCCGCTGGTGCAGGTTAATGATACGACAGAACTTCGTTATCAATTGAATGCAACCCCGATTGCCATCATGAGCCTGGCCTTAGTCAGTGATCCCGACAGTAGCAACCTGCGATCGCTCACGATCCAGATCACGTCGGGTTATCAAAGTGGCAACGACATCTTGTCGTTTGTAAACCAATTGGGAATCACGGGATCATTCGATTCAACTCTCGGAGTCTTGACATTATCGGGCAGCAGCTACGTGGGAAATTATCGCCAGGCACTCAGAGCCGTGGCCTTCAACACGATCGGTTCGAACACCACTACGGCGACGCGAAGATTTACCGTGGTTGCAATCGACGACACAAACCTGCCTAGTAATCCTGTCACGCGCAGTCTGACCGTGACCTCTTAAGTCACGATTCCGTCTTGTAGGATAAGCCGAAAGCATGGTCCATGGGGACGCAAATCCCCGGGGACAGAATTCGCTCGTCATTCTGCCAACTTGTCATCAAGTTGCATTTACACCAACGGTGTTTCATAACAAAGCCCGGGGTCGCGAGCTTCTGCGAGCGCACCCTGGGTAAGCCCCAATCAATGTATTTTACACTAAAGGCGTTACTTCGGTCCTTTGCCGGTTCGCGTTCTTGAGACCGACCGTTTCATCAAGCTCCGATGGGAGTCAGAACAAAATGGGAACACGATTTCGAGTTTGGGTGTGTCCACTGAGGCCAATTCTGACGAGCATCAGGGTCGCGGATCTTGCAAAGGCGAATTGGCTACAAGCGGAACTCGCTGGCCGTATCTGGAGTCTTTGTTCCGTTGGTAATGTCCGAGAACGTCCCGATCTCACAACACACCCGAATTGTCCCTGTTATTCGTTTACGGTATTGCACAACGGCAGCTTTTCTTATCTGGAACTGTTGGACGTACTTGATGGGATTTCTGAAATCGAAGCGAAACTGGTAGAAAATTCGTATAAACCGGAGTGAACGAGGCGTTTTGCGTCTTTGCTTCTCACGCTTTTTTACGAAGGAACCAACCCTTGACCAACCCGTTGTCGACCCAAGAGAAACTGGCAATCGCCTGCGCGGGGGTTCCGTTGACGGCCGGGACGTCGATCTACGTGTTGTGGCGACTGACATATTGGACCGATCTCGAATGGGCGGGAATCTGGACGATCCAGATTGGAACACTGCTGTTTCTCATCGGGGGCCTTCTGTTACTTTCTGATTTGTGGCTTTCCAAAAGCGGTCAAAGGAATTGGGTCCGGAAATTCGTAATTGGCATCCTGTTACTGGCAAATTTTCCCGTCTCGGGATTCTTTATCAGTTCGGTCTTCGAAGTTCGGACTCGTTACGTGATCGAAGTCGTCAATAAAACCGGGCAAGACGTTGCAAGTTTCCAATTGATCTCAGATAAGGGCCAAAAAAAGCTTGGTCCAATCTCCGACAGAAACTCGGTGAAAACTTACATTCACGTCTCAGAATATAACTGTCTGTCGCGGACCGTCACTCCTTCAAGCGCGGAAATCAAATCGATCCAATCGACAGATTCCTGCTTTAACGACATTGGCGACGGAATTTCCATTGAACTGCACCCGGATGGAGTTGTGCGCACAGTCCCCATTAAGAGATGAATGCTCGACTTTCCTAGACGAGGTTTCCTTGGGGATTTAACTCCGTAAATGTCACGATCTGCAACAATTCCTAAGAATCGTTTTTTCGATCACGTCCGACGCTAGCAGCGTTGGCCACGTAGCCGATCCTGCCAGCATCGGAACAGCAGAGGTGGCCAGGAGCATGAATCGTAGCTTCTAATTCGACGGTTTAGCTTCTGCTGGTCGATTGAAATCCGACAGCTTTTCCACTCGATCAAACTGCGCCGCGACATCCTGAGCATGGGTGACAAGCAGCAGCGAAACGTTGTTCTCGCGACACGAATCTCGCAGCAATTGCAAAACAGTCTGCTGGTTTGCGACATCGACATTCGCGGTCGGCTCGTCCGCCAGGAGAAGCCGTGGGGTATTTGCCAACGCACGAGCAACGGACGTTCTTTGCTGCTCACCAACCGACATTTGCGACGGCTTGTGGTTCAAGCGGTGACCTAGACCAACTCGTTCCAGCAGTTTTTTTGCGTGTGCTCGATCGGCTTTTCGTCCGCCAAAACTCATTCCGAGCAGGACGTTTTCAAGCGCCGTGAATGCTGCTAAAAGGTTGAAGGTCTGAAACACGTATCCGATTCGCTCCGCGCGAAATCGGTCGCGTGACGCTTCGGACAGTCGCGCGATGTTTGTACCGGCGATCACGACTTCACCAGCGTCGGCTGAGGTGATTCCCGCGATGATGTTCAGCAGCGTGGTCTTCCCGCCGCCGCTCGAACCAACCAGCGCCACTTGCTCGCCGGTGGTCAGCTTGAAATCGGCCACATTCAGGACGGGGACTCGACCGCCGCTTGGGTCGCGGTAGGTCTTTGTCACGTTTCGCAATTCCAGAGACATTACAGTTCCTTATGTTGACTCGTTCCACGCGGTGCGAGGTAGTCCGGTGTTGTCGTGTGCGTGTGGGGATTTTTGGGCGCACGGGCTGAAGCCCATGCTACGACTTTAGGTTTGCCCTCCTTCACGTCGAAAATCTGACAATCTGTTTTCGGAAACCTCTCAAATTCCGGTTACAAAGTCTTGAGGATATGTCCTGATACGTTGCAGATCAATCGGCTGCTGGCTCAAAATGCGAATTCAAGTATTTGGTCGGTGACGAAAACTGGAATGCACCCGCTTCGGCATGCTGTAGCGAGTCTGTCTCGACGAGTTTGACGACAACTCGTAGAATTGCGATCCGCTTTAGATTTTGCCCTCTGGATATCCGACGGATGACTCTCGACACCGATTTTTCGAACGATCCTGAATTCTGCAAGCTTTTAGCAAGAAGGCAGGACATTGATCTGACACGCGTGGCCCTGGAATTGGCTCGCGATGCTCAGCCGAAACTCGATTTCGAGCATACGCTAACGTGGATTGGGAAACGTTCATCAGAGTTACGCAGTCATATTTTGCGAGTTCGAAGTGATCGCGAAATCCTGCGAGAACTCGTTCGCTGTCTGGCTGGAACGCATGGGTTACACGGCGACAAGCAAGCGTATCAGCGGGCGGAATGCAGCTACATCAATCGAGTAATCGAAACAGGGGTTGGAATTCCGATCAGCCTTTCGGTTGTTTATGTTGCAGTCGCTCAGGCGGCGGGGTTGGAATTATCGGGTGTCGCTGCACCGATGCATTTTCTCACCCGATTCGACACCGTGCAGGGACCGCTCTTCGTTGATCCGTTTAACGCGGGTGAAGTTCTCAATTATGATGACTGCATTGAGTGGATCGAGTCATTGAGCGGATTGACAAGCGATGAGATTGAACGGACGCTTGAGCCGGCGATGCCGAGAGAAGTTGTGATTCGAATGCTGAACAACTTGAAGGCACTGCACGTCAATCAAGAGCATTGGGAACTGGCATGGCATGTCCAGCGACGACTACTGGCTTTACATACCGGGGCCTTTGATCAACGGCGGGACCTCGCTTTAATTGCAATCAAATCAAATCGGCCAGGTGTGGCGATCGATCTGCTGGAGAAGTGTCTCAAGGACTGTTCGCCAAAGGATCGCCCGATGCTTCTCAGTCAGCTTCATGTCGCCGAGCATAATTTGTCGAAGTGGAATTGAAGGAATCTCGGCTTGTGCCTCTTTATCGCAATTGAAGGTATCGATGGGTCTGGCAAAGGAACTCAGGCGGCGAGGTTGCACGCGTACTTGATGTCTAAGGGGCACAAAAGCGCATTGCTCAGCTTCCCTCGATATCAGCAGACAATGTTTGGCCAAAAGGTCGGCGATTTTTTGAATGGCCGGTTTGGAACGCTGGATTCTGTCCATCCGCTGCTGGTTTCTCTCTTGTTTGCAGGCGATCGATTTGAATCGCGTGAGCTCATTGAGGCGGCGATGGAGAAATATGATGTGGTGATCTGCGACCGATACGTCGCTTCGAACGTCGCACATCAGGGAGCCAAAGCCTCGGGAGCCGAACGCAAGGAATTGATCGACTGGATTCAACACCTGGAATATTCGATCTACAAACTTCCACGGGCCGATTTGACGTTGTTTCTTGACGTGGATGTCGAGCACGCTCAAAAATTAATCGCGGCCAAATCCCGGCGAGATTACACTGACAAGGTCGCCGATCTCCAGGAAGCCGATGGGAATTACTTGCGTCGGGTTCGAGAGGTTTACCTTGAATTGGCCTGCGGACCGCAATGGCAGAGTGTCCACTGTGTCCAGGGAAGCCATGTCCGGTTAATCGATGAAATCGCGACGGAAGTCGCTACGATTGTCGATGCTTCACTGCAAGGGTCGCCCTGAGTCTGTTGCTTCTACGTAAATTGATTTATGCTGAAGTCAGAGGTGTCCACTGCCCGTACGAGTCAAGGAGAGTGCTTGTGATGCGAACAGAATTTCGTTTTCGAAGCCTGATGTTCCTCGCCGCGGTTTTGGCGATCGCTGACTTCGGTCACATGGCCTCGGCCCAAACAGCATCATTGGCGACAGCGGTTTCTACAAAGACGATCGCTCGCTGTGGACAGGGGTGGCTGGAAACGATCGATGGGTATCCAGTGCTGCACCTCAAAGGAACCCCCTACGAAATGGGGTTCCAACACGGTGCATTGCTCCGTGATCACTGCGGTCAAAATATGAAGACAATCCTGGTTGACCGGGCTGAAGAACTGACTGTGGTCGATATTGGCCCCTTGAAAGTCACTCCGCGAACAGCCATCGACATGATTGTTGCTTTTCAGAAACCGCACATCGCGCCCCGTTATTTCGAAGAGATGGACGGATTGGCGGCGGGGTCGGGTCAGACGGTCGCCGACATCCGTGCCGGGAATTTTATCCCAGAACTGTTTCATTGCAGTGGTTTTGCACTCGCGAAGTCGGCGACCCAGAACGGAAATATGCTTCACGGTCGAGTTCTTGACTATGCGATTGACTGGGGTTTGCAGGACCACGCAGTTGTCATCGTTTACGAACCGGAAGGGCGTTTGCCCTGGATCAATGTCAGTTACGCCGGATTCATCGGTTCGGTCACCGGAATGAATGCCGAACACATCTCGGTCGGTGAGATGGGCGGCGGTGGCCTCGGTCATTGGAATGGCCGTCCAATGGCTTTGCTGGTTCGAGAGGCATTAGAGACCGCAAAGTCGCTCGATGACGCGATCGCTACCTTTCGTGATGGACCGCGTACCTGTCAGTATTTCTACGTAATCGCTGATGGAGAAACGAATGACGCTGTCGGCATGGAAGCGTCCTGGGATGTCTTTACGGTGATCAAACCGGGCGAATCAAACCCATTGCTAACGAAACCCGTGAAAGATTGTGTACTTCTCTCTTCGGGATCTCGATATGACGAACTCTCGAAACAGACATCGGCGGGATACGGGACATTTACGGCCGAAACGGCACTCCATTTGATGGATCGTCCCATCGCCATGAACTCAAACCTGCACAACGTTTTGTTTGAACCAGCGACGACGAAGTTCTGGGTTGCCAACGCATCATCCGACAAGAAGCCAGCGGCTGAGCAGAAGTATTATTCGTTTCAGTTGTCAGAGCTACTCAAGCGATGTCCGGCAACAGACAGTCCAGAACTGCCCATGCCTCAACGAACGGCAAGTGTTGAATCGGCCAAGGGGAACGATTAAAACTCGGGTTGCAATGGTATTCGGGTGCCACGGTTTTGGAGTCTTCGACAAAGCCGTGTCTTCGTAGTGCGAAAACGTGTCCGAAGAGCACGGCCTTACCGAAGGCGGTAAAACCGTGGCACCCTTTTCGTGGCTTTCTGTTCCAGTCGATGTGACGTAAGACCTTAAGTGAACAACTTCAACAGCGGTTTTCCATCGTGAGCGACTTTAAACGGTCGACCTGACTTCGAAAAGAACTCTTTTTGAATCGGTAGCCCTAATGCATGAGCGATCGTCGCGTTAAAGTCGGCCACGTGTACGTCATCTTCGTCGGGGCTGTAACCATTCTTGTCGGAAGTTCCGTAGAACCGGCCTCCCTTGATGCCTCCTCCAGCGAAAAAGCCCGAAAAAACGCCTGGATGGTGATCGCGCCCTCCGTTGGCATTGATATGAGGAGTACGACCGAACTCGGTCCCTAGAACGACCAGCGTGTTCTTCAGAAGTCCTTTGGACTTCAGGTCATGGATCAGTACGGACGCCGATCGGTCGAGGATCGCCGCTCGGCTAGGGAGCTTGTCCCGCGAAAAAATTTCCGTATGCATGTCCCAGCCGCCGAGGCTGATTTCAATGTAACGAACGTTATGTTCCACGAGACGACGCGCTAACAAACAACCCTGACCAAACTGGTCTCGACCATATTTATCACGGATTTCTGGCTTCTCCTGATTCAGGTCGAATGCTTTCAGTTCGTCGCTGTGAATCAGTTGATTGGCTTGGCGGTAGAAGTCACCATAGGCATCGACCTGTTTCTGAGGATACTTCTTTCGAAAGTCCGAATCGAACTTGTTGATCAATTCCATTCGCTTGTCGAACGAGGCATCCGTCAGGTATTTCGGTGTCACGGTGTTTTGCAGACCGGCGTTCGGATCACCGACAGGAACGGGAGTAAAAGCGGGTTCGAGAAACCCGGCACCTGGGTGACGCGCTTCGCCGCCGATCAAAACATTGTCTGGTAGCGTTCTGTTTTGGCGGCCGAGAATCTTGAGCGCCCAGGCTCCCATGCCAGGATGTCGAATCGAGGCAATTTCCTTGTAACTGGTCCGCATAAAATAGCGGCCCCCTTCGTGATCGCCCGTCTCGGTGTGGAGCGTCCGAATGACGGCCATCTCGCTGGCAAGCTTGGCCAATTCGGGCAGTGTCTCGCCAAATTGCATTCCGGGGACATTCGTGGAAATTCCCTTTGTCTGTCCTTGGGTTTCTCGCCCCGGCTTCAAGTCGAAGGTATCGAGATGTGTCATCGCACCGTTCATGTACAAGAAAATGACGTGCTTGGCGGAACCCTCTTTCGCTTCTGTGCTGGCACCGCTCGATCGCTTCTCGTCCTTCTTGTTGGGCGTTTTGTCGTCTGCGGCATTCGCGAAGCCAACAGGCAGGATGGATACGCCAAGCATCGTTCTTGCGGCGTACTCCATAAACATACGGCGCGAGACGAAATCATTAAGTTCGTTGGTCATACTTCATTCCCTTTCTTTCGTGTCAATTCCTGTCAAACACGAAAGAAGCAAAAAAAAGAGGAAGGGAACGCTGATTGGCACTAATCTACGCTAATAAGAAACAATCATGGACAAACAGTTTCTTGTTTTATTAGTGAAGATTAGCGTAGATGAGTGTTCAAACTCTTCCTGACTGATCTTTCGGCTTTCGCGATCTTGCATTTCACATTTCGAATACGGACGTCTTTTGAAAACAATTGTCTGCGTGTCATTGAATGAACAGGAACTCGCGCGTATTCACTAAGGCCCAGATCACGTTTCCATAACCTGGGTCGCCATGTGCTTTGATTTCAGCGAATGCGGTAAGGCGTTCGTCTTTTGAAGGCTTTCGCGTGAGGATCGATTGAAAGACGACGTCAATCCGCCCGTCATTCGATTTTTCTGCAATCACGTTGTTGTAAATCACCGATTTGGGTTCGAGCAGCATGTGAGTAATCGGACCATTGAACATTTGCAGGACTTGAGGAACGGATCCATCAACTGACGAAACTTCAATCGCTTCGCGATCCGACTGGCCGAACTGTCGCAGAAAATGCCCGGGTGGACGCGGGGACGGCAATTCCGAAGCGCGAACCAGCAGTAACCCTTTATAGGTGTGATCTTTATCCCGTGCTTCCCGAGCCTTTTTCAGTTCGGCCGATTTCAGTTGTTGATCGCGGTCATAAATCTGCTGGGCTGTTGCGTGAGCGAGATCAATATTCAGGAGTTTCGCTTCCACACTTGCCGGCTCGATTTGATATTCGCCTGGCTTGTAAGCGGCCAGAGTGATAAAGCTGTCCCAGATTTGTTCGGCAGTCATGCGGCGAAGCACTGGCCCCGGAAAATGATATTCGTCACCCGGAGTGATTTCGGTATGAGTCGCTTCCCGCTGATAGACCTTCGTATTGTAGATGATCCGTAAATATTCTTTCAAATTGAATTTCAGTCGAACCATTTCATTCGTGAGAAACTCCATCAATTCCGGGTTTTCTGGCTGACTGTTGTCCTTCAGGTCGTCGATCGGTTCGATCAGTCCGACGCCGAATGACTTTTTCCATAGCCGGTTTGAAATCACTTTTGCGAATCGAGGATTTTCGACCGACGTCACCCATTTGGCAAAGGCGATGCGAGGTGATTCCCCTTTTTCAATTGTCGCGGGTGGTCCGAAGATGGCTTTCGGGTCGACATTTTGCTTGGGCTTGCCATCGTCGTACTGGTAGTCGTGCGGAAGCTGAAGCTTCGCGGGACGGTCGTAGACCTCCATCAGGTTGGCGTTAAAAAACCGATTGTACTTCCCGCCTCCATCATATTTCGGATCAGTCTTCTTCAGATCATCTTTCAGCTTGTTGATGACATTTCCACCGCCGAATTTTTTGTCCTGTCCGTTTCGGCGAGTCGCCGTCCCGACCATAAAGGCCGCCATTTCATAGAACTCTTTCTGAGTCCAATGATCGAAAGGATGATTATGACATTGGGCACAGCCGATTTGCGTTCCGAGGAACACTCGAACTGTATTATTCATAGCATCCAGCGGCATGCCAGAATCGCGCAAGATGTATCCAGACGCAGGGTTATCCCAAACCTTCCCTTCTGCGGTGAGCATCTCGTAGACAAATCTGTCATACGGTTTGTTGGTCTCAAGGGTCTCCTTCACCCATTCACAGTACGGTTTGCCCGGAACGTTATTCGTCAATTGCCCATCTTTGAGACGCAGAATATCGGACCAGTAATTATAGAAATTGCTGGCGTAGCCTTCCTGATTCAGCAGGGTGTCGATCAACTTTGATCGCTTTTGCGAATCACTGCTAGATGCAAATAACCGCACTTGCTTGAGGCTGGGGATCGTGCCGGTGATATCAAGATAGATTCGACGCAGAAATTGCTCGTCGGAGGTCATCGAATTCGGTTTTGTCGAATGCCGACCGTAGTTGGCATCAACCATCTCATCGATTTTTGCGGCGGAAGCCAGTACGACCGCGCGTGCGCCAGGATCGACTTTAGCCACATTCTGATGTCTTTCGGCGACATGCGGCGGAGGTTCCGGCTTTTTCGGCGTTTTATTGGGGGGGCCATTGGCAGCAAGCACCAACGAATTCCCGTGTCCGCAAACAAAAAACGCCGTCGTCAGAAACGAGCACCAAACCGCAACTCGGGTGATAGGCAAATTCACACGCAAACTACGAAACATATTCGAACCCTTCAATGGGTTGACCCGGCGATGGAGGTTGCCGTGCTGCATTCAATGAAATTTGGTTTGGATCAACGGATTCTACACAAAGGTCTGACCACTTTCGCGATCCGAAACAAATTCCTTATGGAGTTTTCAGCAATCGCCAGCGTGTTGTTTTTTTAGCGAGTTTCGATCTGGACACCCGCATTCATTGCAATCGGGCATGTTGCTTGCATTACGAAGAAGTAAACCTTTGCAGGGAAGCAATTGCGGGAATCATTGCACTGTTGGTGGGCTTTTGTGATTATAAACTGCGCATTTTTTGTTTCTTGCATTGAGGAAAATCATGGAGTCGACGTTGTTTTTTATGGATCAACCTTGAATTCCTGAGTCTCGGCTCATAATACCAGCAACATGTTCGGCGGGCGAGCATAGGAATACGAGGGGTAGACGAAGATGAGTACTGGTGGAAACGGGAGAAATGGCTCCATCGTCCTGGACGGGATGATCGGCAATGGTCCTGCCATGACCGACGTCTATCGCCTGACGCGACAGGTCGCCAGCACCTCGGCAACCGTGTTGCTGATGGGGGAAACGGGAACAGGGAAAGAATTGATCGCACGGGCATTGCACGAGCTGAGCCCCCGCGCGTCGGGTCCGTTTATTCGAGTGAACTGTGGTGCCCTCAGCGAAAGCCTGCTGGAAAGCGAACTATTTGGACACGTAAAAGGGGCATTTACGAGTGCTCACGAGAATCGGACAGGTCGCTTTGAAGCGGCACACGGCGGAACGATTTTCCTCGACGAAATCAATTCGATGAGCTATACGCTGCAAGTAAAACTTCTTCGAGTACTTCAGGAGCAGGAATTCGAGCGGGTCGGGGACACGAAAACGATTCGGGTCGACTGTCGAATCGTCGCCGCAACCAACCGCGACCTGCTTGATGAAATCGATGCCGAACGCTTTCGAGAAGACCTTTATTATCGCCTCAACGTCGTTCCGATCTATTTGCCCCCCCTTCGTGACCGACCGGAAGATATTGAGGCCCTGGTCACGTTTTTCGCCAAGAAGTACGCAGCGGCGAACGGACGCCCGATTCCGAAAATCCCCAGCGACGTGATTTCCATGTTACAGGCATATTCCTGGCCTGGGAACGTGCGAGAACTGCAAAACTACGTTGAGCGGGCAACGGTTC
Source organism: uncultured Schlesneria sp. (assembly GCA_903834925.1). Classification (GTDB taxonomy): domain Bacteria; phylum Planctomycetota; class Planctomycetia; order Planctomycetales; family Planctomycetaceae; genus Schlesneria. Next base: position 2,886 of record CAILLA010000253.1, on the reverse strand, counting down.
TTTGTACCGCAGAAACGTTAGTCATGGACCTGTTCCCACCGCATGTTCGAGGTTTGGCACCCGTGAGAATCAGCCGCGCCAAATCCGGCGGGATTCAGAAAATGTGCAGCGAACTCGTCACGCTTGGGCTGATGGAAGCGGGCGACGAAGCACAGAATATTCACGAACGGATCGTCTCGTTAGTTGAAAAGGAAGTACTCCTTCAAGTCCTTCGCACCTGTCAGGGAACACAAACCAAAGCAGCGGTCAAATTGGGAATTAACCGCAACACGTTGCATAAAAAGATCGAAGATTACAGTCTTCAAACCGAAGCACGGTAAGCGGGAGCAAAAACAGGTGCAGCTACATTGATCATTTCACCCGCCCTTCCCCGGCACCGTCGGCTGAAAGATTTAGAGCACTGATCTTCACTAATCTACGCTGAGCAGAAAAAAACAGAATTGGCGTCTCATTCTTTTCTTGGATTTTTCCTCCCATGAGTGCAGATTAGCGAAGATTAGTGTTCCAAAACTCTTTCGTCTTTTCGTCGAGGCCACATTGACCACTCGCGGTTTACCTGCAATGCGAGCGAATGCTACAGAAAGGCGGTTCCCGCGCCGTCAAGGCTTCACTTGCCCCAGCCACATTGGGAATGGCTCTAGCTAGAGAGATAATGATCCCGCCAGTAGACGCACAGCATGGCGATTGCGTCTGGATCAAGCTCGTCAGCCGTTTCGTTGAGCGTGTAGGTGTCAATGTTGACCTGCTTCATGTCCAGTTGATGGCAGATCTGGTGCGGATACCTCCATGTATTTGTGAACTCAAAAGTCTTTCCGTCGCAGTCAAATTTGAATCGATTCCAGTTTCCGTATCTTGGCTTGATAGTCGCTATGATCGCGCTGTCACGTGTGATCTGGATGGCCGAGCTGACGATACGTATTTGCGGCAACCATGACAATTGTTTCTTGATTTCGATCTGTTGTTGCTGAATCCTTTTTCCATCGTACGTGAGGTTCCACGGGCGTTAGAATTTCAAGATCCCTTCGACATCGTAGGTACGGTGAGTTCGACTTGAGTCAACGCTGACCGTGCATGACACAAGCGATTCAAATGGCCACCTCCCTTTGTTGATTGGCGAGAACAGAACTTTCATTCGCTACAATCCTTAACTCTTATCTGCCATTCCGTGAACTGTTTATGGAATGGTCCTATCGCAAGGGCGACGAAAATCGTCAGCACCATACAGATCAAAATTGACGCCGGTCGAGTCCTATACCGCGCTTTCATGATAGGTAGGATCGTATCGTTTGATGCGCGAATTGACAGACAGATCTTTTGTATTCATCGAGGCATTCCCGGAAGAGCTTAAAACACGGAGGCACGGAGAACACAGAGCAAGCAGAGATAAAAGGAAAACGGACCGTGTCCGAGGCGCTTGTGCTCATCAGGGTTATCTTCGGTAAACACCAATGAAGCAGCCAAAACGGCAACGGACTCTGAAAGAAAACGCATCATGCTCCACTTTGTCGAGGTTTGACGTCGAGCTTTTGAAGAGCCGTGATTGACTCGATTAAGACAATTTGTCATTATCTTAAAAAACGAATCAGACCGGTCAGGTCGTTGAGGAGATTTTCGATTCATCCAAGAGGTGTCATGGGCGAATTCTTCAAGCCGCGGCGACGAAAGATCGGCTGCGTCACGCTGACTGTGGCGTGCTTGCTTGTGGCGGCATGGGTGAGGAGCTTAATCGTTGACGATATTGTGATCATTCCTTGCGGTCAATTCGTGACGATCACGACGATTTCAAACGACCATGTCTTTGGCGTTCAATATCATCGAGACAGAGCCGCAAAATCGCACTTCCCTTCCAAGTTGGCGACGCTTCATTGATTCGACGAAGATCAAAAGATTGATCGCCGATCCCTATATCACCTGGCACGAGAGTTTTGGCGGGTTCCGTGTTGGTGAATCGGTGAGTGAACGACCGGGGCGACTGCTGTTATGCCTGATCCCCTACTGGATCATTACTTTACCGTTGACCGTCCTCTCCGTTTACATGCTCCTTTCCAAGTCACGCCAAACGACCTCGAGGAACATGAGTAGGTTCACTGCAAACGAAAGGACATAAATCATGGGCGAGTTCTTTAATCGCTGAATGCCGGGGACATCTATGAAGAAGGGATTGTCAAGCTGATGAGAAGCAGAAAATGTTTTCCAGTCCGGTGGTGTTGATTCTCCTCGCCGTCAGCGTCGGTCGGATTTCCCCTGTCCCTTCCGCCGCCTGTGCGAACCGGTGGTGATTCTCTGAGCGCAAGTCTGAGGGAGATCCCTCGCCTCCGCAATTCCTGCGGAAACCAAGGGTACGCTTCACTTCGATCAAAAAAGGATTGTTTTTCGCGAGCAACTTTCGATTATAAGCCGTAAAATATGAACTTATTGCGGCCACAGCCGATCGAACTGGCACTTTGTCTCGTTCCCGTTTGGACTTCCTATCCTTGGGAAAGTGAAGTGTCCCCCTGCCGGGAGTCGTTTCGAACTTCACTTTTGAAAAGGTGTTGTTGTGTGTGCGGAACGTAGTTATTTTCCTGAAATGAACAAGCCTGTTTTCACCATCGTGGCGCGACGATGGTGGATTGTCGTTATCGGGTTGTGGAAGTGTGGTTATTATTTGACAGAGTCGCTTCATCCATTGATGCAAGCAGGCTGCGTTTGGGCAAGATTTGCAGGGGCTGAGAAATATCACAGAACCGTTCGGGAGGAACAAACGAATCAGGCGATGTTTCATTTGAGATACGCGGCAAGATGTTCCTGTGATTCGCTTCCTTTTTCGGCGAATTTAGCCAGTCCGTCCGGGTCTGTGCCGCTGACATGGCGGCAATTAATCATTAATTCGATGGATTATAGTGG
>CAILLA010000252.1 GCA_903834925.1 uncultured Schlesneria sp. | reverse complement strand
TGCCGAATTTCTGGTCTTGTGCCACTGCTTCGGAGTCTTCGTAGAAGCAGTGTCTTCATCGTTTTATTTCCGTTCGAAGAGCACTGCTTGACCGAAGACGGTCAAGCAGTGGCACACAAATTCGCAGATCGAAAATCTACGATTACTTCTTGTCATAAACCTGATCAAAGACTCCACCATCCGCGAAGAATTTGGCTTGTGCTTCGTCCCAACTCGGCACAATGTCGGTGATCAGGAACAATTTGATCGGCTGGAATTGTCCCGCAACTTTTTCCGCCACTTCCGCGTTGGTCGGTCGAAAATAATGTTTTGCAATGATCTCTTGACCTTCTTTGGTGTAAAGAAACTTCAAGTAGGCTTCAGCAGCGGCCCGAGTCCCTCTTTTATCGACGTTTTTGTCAACAACGGCGACATGAGGCTCGTGCAGGATACTGAGCTTCGGATAAACAATTTCCAGTTCACCCTTCGCTTCTTTCACTTCCAGATAGGCTTCGCTCTCCATCGTCAAGTGAACGTCTCCGATCCCCTTTTGGGCAAAAGTCATCGTGGCACCTCGGGCACCAGCATCCAGGTTCGGAGCGTTCCCGTACAGCTTCTTGATGAACTCGACGGCATCAGCTTCGCTTCCGCCATTCAGCACCACACTACCCCAGGCACCCAGAAAGCTCAGCCGACCGTTTCCCGACGTCTTGGGATTGGGGGTGATGACGGAAACGCCCGACTTCACCACGTCGCTCCACTCTTTGATCCCTTTGGGGTTTCCTTTGCGGACGACAAAAACGACCGTCGACGTGTAAGGAAGCGACCGGTTTTCGAAGGTCTCTTCCCACTTTTCCTTCAACAATCCCTGCTTCCGCAGGGCATCGGTGTCCGTCCAGATCGACAGCGTCGCGACGTCCGCTGGCAGGCCGTCGATGATGACTCGTGCCTGACTGCTTGAACCCCCATGTGACTGGTCGATCGTCAGCGACTGACCGGTTTCTTTCTCGAACTGAGGGATAAATGCTTTGTTGAGATCTTTCCAAAGTTCGCGGGTCGGATCGTACGAGACATTCAGCAATGTCACTGGCGGCTTGGCTTGAGAAGTGGGGACGCCCGAACCGCCATTTCCGGGAGCCACTGGCTTTTCAACGCAACCGGGAATTGCCGAAACAAAAATCCCTAACGCAAATAGACTGGAAAGAAGCGGTAACCGCACGCGAACTTGACTCATTCAAAAATCCCCACCAAACAAACACTAAAATTATCGTATATTGTTCTGACCGGACGGACAGACATTTGCGTTCTGTGGTTCGGGCAAAAAAGCGAATCCCTTCAACAACGAGTCCTTCCCATTGATTCAGATCAGATTCCGTCGCCGCCAATAAATGTCGAGTTGAAAACCTCGGACTTCGTCACAGGAGCCATTCCATAAACGGCGGCGAGGTTCGCTTCATCCATGCGACGAGACGAATAATTGCGGATATCCAGCATGATTCGGCGAAACCGACAGGTCGATTCCTGACTACAAGGTTCATAGGCAGTCGCGGAAACACATCCGATCGGCGCGATCAATCCGTCAAAGAAACGAACAATCTGGCCCATGGTGATTTCTTCCGGTCGTTTTCCCAGCTCAAAACCGCCGATTCGACCAGGAATACTTCTCACCCAACCTTTTGTCTTCATCTCCAGCATAATGTGCTCAAGAAACCGGCGTGGCACATCATTTACTTCGGCCAATTCGCGAATCGAAACCGGCCCCTGGCCATATCGCCCAACCAGCGTTAAAAGCGCACGCAGCGCATAATCAGATTTTCGCGACACTTTCATCGACTTTGCCGCCTCTCAATCTTAAGATTAAATACGACTCCGCTAGTGATATTATTTTAGGGGTCAAGATTTGTCAACGTGCGTCGCCGTTGCGGGAGATATCTCGTTCCCAAGCTCCAGCTTGGGAACGCCCCTCTTCGAAGCTCTGCTTCGCAACATCACGTTGTACCTGGATCTCATTCAATACTCTTTCCAACTACAGTCGCCCCCGACTAACATGTCAAAAAGCTTGGGTGGCCGGCCTAGCAACGAATTCGCCGCAGCCGAGTTGTCAGCGATGATTTGACGTTCAGAGGTTGTCAGTTTCGGAAACTCAGGCTGGCGAGCGACACAACGTAGCAGAGGCTTCCAGCCGCTGAATCGAATCTTACGTGGAGGAGGCTGCCAGCCTGGTCCACTATAAAAACAGTCAAAACGATCACAGGATGCACGATGCGGTCAATATTTCGAAATGTTATCGCAGTCGTCGCCGGTTTCGTCGCCGCCAGTGCGGTCATGATGGCCGTGGAATGTGTGAACGGCCAAATCCTCTACCCAGAACTCGGCAAACAAGCCGCTGGCGTCACTGACAGACAGAAAATCAAAGAGATCATGGCGAGTGCCCCCATCGGCGCATTCCTCGTCGTCCTGTTTGGCTGGGGACTCGGCAGTTTTGCCGGCGGATACCTGGCCACTCTGATCAGCCAAAAGCCACCAGGTCGACCAGCTCTGGTTCTTGCCGGCTTGTTGACGTTGGCTGGCGTTGCGAACAACCTGATGTTGTCTCCGCCGCTTTGGTTCTGGATCCCCTCCTTAATCGTATTTCTACCAGCGACGTACCTCGGAGCACGTCTTGTACCTAAGAAAGGTCCGATTCAGGAAACTTAGGTCCATCAATCCGCCTTGACATTCGTCCTTGTTTTCGTTTTCAGCCTGAAGGGCTGACGCATATCAGCCCGGGGCAAGCTCGTCTTCGAGCGCCGCCCCGGGTT
>CAILLA010000251.1 GCA_903834925.1 uncultured Schlesneria sp. | reverse complement strand
GGAAAACCTGAGCGAACGGTGACAATTCAGAGAGTAAAACTGGTCGAAGATCCAAAGGACGCAATTCCGTTTGGCGTTTACATCCTTTCGAAATGAATGAAGAAGTTGTCACAGGATGCCAGTATCAACGACAACAGTGTCTGCAAAGAGATCACCAATGCGCTGGCGATGATCGGTAGTCACCATGGCCAGGATTGCTGGCAGAATTGTCAGCAGCAATGGAGCGTCGGCAATCATCAAGAATTCACGTAATAGTGATCTCGCGAATCCGCAAGGTCGTAGCGTCGTTCGCACGACGCGGAGTCGGCAGAGCCATTTTCCCGGAGTCACTCCCCACCTCGATTGCGCGACGATCAAGATGAAAAAGACGACCGCAGCCCAGCTTGAAGACTGAATGGCTAAGTTTCCATTAGGAGTCTGAAAGAACTGTTCGATGCCATAAAAATCGAACTTCCTCGCATATCCCGGTTGCATCTCTTCCCACAAATCATAAACAACTGCGGCGATTTGGTAAGGACCGAATTGGATTGCGTGAAAGACTGCTAATGCGAAAATCAAAGTCAGATCGATACCTCGTGCCAGGCATCGCCGCCAGATCGGAGCCAGTCGAACATTGGTCAATCCAAAGCCGTATCGGTCATCGAGCTTACGGCTAAGCAATTCAGCGCCAACCACGAGTAGTAAAGTTCCAATCACGAATATTGCCGCCAGTCGCACCATGATCGGTTCCGCCCAGCGAACAATCCGAGTCAGGTCGGTATCCCAAGGCGGGGGTATCTCTTGCAGTTCACGGTTGTGGTAGTGATAAAACTTGGGCAGGATCGGGCGATAGCGAATGAAGTAAAGCCCGCTCCCGTCTGGTACATTGATCAGATCAAGATCCTCCCACCGATTTGTCGCCTTCAGTTCTGCGACAACCTCGAACTGATGTTCTGCCGCATTTGAAGACTGTTCCCAGAATTGAATAGGGTGAGATGGGCTCTGGTGGCGAACGAGGACGATTTTGTCTCGATCAACGGCCGATACTCCTAACCCGAATTTCAGGTCAAGAAGCCCCCACCCAACGGTATCCGCCGGAACATTGTCCGGAGCCATTGCTGAGGCTTCGTTCAAATTGTTGGAAAAATCAAATCCTTTACGATAGGCCGTGATTCGGCTGTCTTCAGGGTCAAGCCGTCTCTCAATGTCGTTGAAAAAGAGATGGCATACGCCTCCGACTTCGATGACTTCGAGGCATCGTGATCCCGGCGTAAGTCGCTGAACACACGACAGACACGGCTGCATCTGGTCGATACCGGTCAATTCGTTCTTGATCCACTTGCGACCTGCACCTGGGATTCCGATTTCTCCGCGATCTTGCCATTCGCCGTCCTGAAGCACATACAAATGGTATTTCACGCCGAAATCATCCATGTCCACAATCGCCGGACAATTCTGATAAAGGAAGACGCCCGATATAGGCGACTTCCATGCTCTTTGAGGCGAGTATCGTTTTTCGGTCAGCCCGTCCGTGACGATGACAGCATCTCTCGACACGTTCCAAAGCTTTTTGTCGTTCGATACGAGAAGGTTTTCCCCCAGGTAAAGCGGCGGGTTCTCAAATCGAATCCTCCGATTGTGTAGATCGATCTTGAACATCAATGAGGACAGTCCGTCAAACGACAAGCAATGGCCAATCAATTCGTCCTGGAATCGCACCGATCCGGCGAAATACATTGATGGCATTGGAAATGAATCGAAGCAAGACCTTCCAAGAAAATAAAAAGCGGGAACGTTCGTCAGGATGAAAACGGTAGCAAGCAAGATCGCCGAAATCGTTCGTTGAATTTGCGGCGGCGATGTTTTCATCGGCGCTGACGCTGCGTCTATCATGAATGAACGTCTCCGAAGTCAACCGATGCGAAACGCGGGCACAAATGTCGATTCCCACCGCGTACTAAAATCCTGAGATGTTGGAAATGATGTCTTGATGCTACTTTGCGTCAATCAAATATTCTAGATTTGTCCCGTTCTCGAAAGGGGCATGGTCCCCGAGGTCGACGTCGTTCTGAGATTGAACGCAGAAAGCGGAGTCCCGCATCAATGAGATGGCCTAGTCTTTCAATCATCGAACGATTATTCGGTTCAGGAAAGAAGCCGCAAAACATAATCTGGATTTGCGCCGACGACTACGCACCCGCCGTTAGCGGTTCTTTCGGAAGTCCGGTTGCCTCAACACCAAACCTCGACCGGCTTGCGGCTGATGGTATCCGCTTTGATCGTGCCTATTGTGCCTGCCCCCTTTCCACTCCATCGCGGATGGCGTTTCTGACTGGCCGATATCCCCGTTCCGTCGGGGTCACACTGACGCCGACCCCGTTACCGTTGGACGAACGCACGATTGGCCACCTTTTGCGAGAAGCTGGATACGAGACGGCTGCATTCGGCAAAACGCACTATTACGACCCATTGAGTCGCGAGTTCGACAAGTGTGTTGATATGCCTGAGCACCGCGACTACCTGGAGTCATTGACGCCAAGGCGAATCCCTGCTGGGGTCAATATTCTCGGTCCTTGGCGACCATTCAATGACCCCGCATCGGTGTGGCTCAACGCCGATTGTCTGCCATACCGCTATGATGTAGAGATGCCGGACACGTTCTTTGTCGAAAATGCCGTGCAATACCTCTCCGAAAAACGTAATGAGCCGTTCTTCCTGTGGATCGGCTTTTTCGTAACCCATTCCCCGTTCCGCTTCCCGATCGAGTTCAAGAGTCTGTTCCGCCCCGACGAATTTGCGGTTCCCGAAGTAGACCCAAATGACGAACCGCACATTCCACCAGTTTTTCGCGACCTGACCCATCAAGAGAAGCAAGGAATCATCGCTGCCTATCACACTTCAGTTGCGTATATGGACCGCAATGTCGGCTGGATTTTGAAAGCGCTGGAACAGGCAGGGTTGGTTGACGACACACTGGTCATTTTCAACTCCGATCATGGCTACCTGCTCGGCGAGCACGGTCGATTCGAAAAGCATTGCTGCTATGAAGAGGCGGTCCGATCAGCTCTCATCATGAGATATCCTGAACTCATCGCACCGGGACGATGTGCTTCGCAGTTGGTCGAACTTATTGATATCGTGCCGACAATCCTTGACTTATGCGGGATCAAAATCCCATCGAACATTCAGGGCAGGTCATTGGCTCGCATCATCAAGGGTGAGGCAGTTGGTCATCGAGAACATATCATCTCTGAGTACGCGGACAATGCAGAGGCAATGGTTCGTACGGACCGCTGGAAGCTCATTCATTCCGCCGGAAATCGAAGAAGACGCGATGGTTATGCGACAAGCCCTGTTCCACCAGGACCATCGACGCGACTCTTTCATCTCACCGAAGACACATCCGAATTGCATGATGTCTCAAATCTCACCGAGAATCGGGAGATCGGCGGTCACCTCATCAACGTGCTTGTCAGCCACGTAAAACTGACTGCTCGCAACCCAGGCATGATTCCCGAGACTAATGACCCTATGGCAATCCTGGAGCAAGCCTTGCTGCCAGTTGAAGCCCGGAAACATCGGTAGAAATCCAAGGCCAAATCCTGCTTTTGGCTGACAAGTTGTTGCTCAGGTGACGGAATTACAGAATTGTCGTTGGGTCAATTCGAAGTTAAGCTTCGATCGGGGCGAGACCTTGTCAGTGGGGCAATTGCTGGAACTGTCCGCCGGTGAGGTACTGCTCACGTTTGATCACGGAGCGTCCGTCGTTATAGTCGGGCGTGTGATTTTTGAAATCATTTCACCGGAAGAGGGTTTTTTGACATTTGGCCAACTACGAGCGAAAGCCGAAACGACAGAATCTCACGGCTTTTGTGTGAGTATGACGTGTATGTTGAGTGATTAATGACTTCACATTTTTAACGATTCATGACTTGGAACCGAAGATGACAGACAACCGTTTTCGACCGACCCGACGTCAAGTTCTGGTCCAATTCATTTTGATGCGGCAGTCCGGGTCGGCAAGCATGTGTTTATGGAAAAGCCTGCGTGTATCGACGCCTTCGGTGCTCGAATGGTCATCGAAGCGGCCAAGGAAGCAGATCGCAAGAATCTCAAAGTCGTCATGGGACTGCAAAAGCGTTATGAGACCTGGTATCACGAAGTGGTCCAGCGAATCCGCGATGGCGCGATTGGCGATATCATCAGTGCGCAGGTTTACCGGACGGCAGGGCCGATGTGGTACAAAGGCCGCAGTCCGGGGGCTAGCGAGATGCAATTCCAGGTGAATAACTGGACTCACTTTAACTGGCTGTGTCCCGGCGTGCAGGTCGAGGGGCACGTACACGAACTGGACATCGTCAACTGGATTCTCGATTCCCATCCAATCAGTGCGTCGGGGATGGGAGGCCAGCAGGGACAGCCCGCATCACAGCCCAGTCAGGTCTTTGACCACTTCTACGTTGAATATCGCTATCCGAAAGATGTCATCGTTAACAGTCAGTCGCGACAGATGCTCGGCTGCAAGAATGAAGTGCGTGAAGAGTATCATGGAACGAAAGGTGTGCTGCGGGCACCGATGGGCGAAATCCGTGATTACTCGGGAAAACTGATCTGGCGCTATGAGCCACCAAAGCCGCATCCTAACCCCTATGAAATCGAACACGACGTATTGCATCAGGCGATTCGGGATGGTCGCCGATTAAATAATGGTCATTATGCGGCGACGAGCCGTTTCACCGCAGTTCTTGGTGCTTACGCCGCGCATACAGGACAAGACCTGCGCTGGGATGAAACGCTCGCTTTACCGCATCGCACCATGCCCGAAAAACTCGATCTCAATGCTGACCCACCGGTCATCCCGCGTCAAGACGGTCAGTATCCAGTCCCCGTCCCGAGCCTTTACAAACTTATTTGAAGCGAGTTCGTCATGATTTCTGATGGCAAACGAGCGTTCCGTATGCGTCTCACAATCGGCAGGTATGTCTTTGGATTATGTTTGTTGCTGACGGTTGCGAAGGACGTTGCGGCAGCCGAGCTACCGATGACATCACCTGATGGCGTTACGCTTCAACCGGTGAAAGCGATCAAAGCGCTATTGCTGGGGATCCAACACGCCGATGTGACTGCCGAGATGTTATCCGAACGGATTCGGCAGCACGTGAACACCGTCATCGATATCAAGCACGACTGGCAGGCAATCCTTCGAGATCCCGATTTTGCCAAGGGATACGACGTTGTCATCTATTTCACGTGTGATCCCGAAAATCGGGACATGGAACTGGTCAATCATGCCTTGGAGACAGCGAGGAACGGGACGGGAACTGTTCTGATTCACTGTGCGTTACACACGTTCCGGCACGTTCCTCAATGGACGGAATTGGTTGGCATCCGCACGATCACTCATGATGGATACCGCAGGCTGGAACTCAAGCGAGCCAGCAATGACATCTCGATCATGAAGGGGCTTCCCAAATCATGGGAAACCGAGGGGGATGAGCTTTACGCCCATGAATACGTTGTTAAGGGTGTGACCCCCTTGTTGACCTCCTTTAGCGTCCAGACCCAATCCGATCATGTTGTTGCGTGGAAGCATTATTTTGGCCGAGGTCGTGTCTTTGGGACGTCGCTCGGACATGATTTGAAAACCGTTGAAACGGCCCATTTTCAAAAACTTGTTGCCCAAGGATTGGCATGGGCGGCGGAACGCGATCAGCAATTGTTCAATGGAAAAGATCTGACCGGCTGGGATGGCGATCTAAAACTTTGGCGAGTCGAAAACGGCACGATTATCGGTGAAACGAGTCCCGACAACCCGGCCCCGGGCAATACGTTCCTGATTTGGAATGGCAGCGAAATGCCGGATGATTTTGATCTTTCGCTGAAGGTCCGGTTGACTCCAAAGAATGAAGAAGGATTTGCCAATTCGGGAGTTCAGGTTCGAAGCGTGATTCAGAATCGTCAGACATGGCGAGTTCTGGGATTACAAGCGGATATCTCGGCGATACCCGGTCAATTCGGATTTATCTACGACGAAGGTGGGCCGGGACGTGGCGCGGGCTTCGGCGAGAAGTGGCTGGTTTCTGATCCCGTACCAGGAACGCGCGAGGCGGCTGAAAACCAGGTGATACGACAGACTGTCGGCTCGTTTGGAAAGCGAGAAGAGTTACTGAAGGCGATTCATCATCGCGATGCATGGAATGACTACCGAGTGATCGCTCGTGGTTCCGTGTTGCAGGTCTTCGTGAACGGCGTACAAACATCCGAAATGGATAACCAGTCGACGTTGCAGCCTCTTGGCAGGACTCTCGCTCTGCAGTTGCATGCCGGGCCACCAATGAAGGTCGAATACAAAGAAATCGTCATGCGTCCGCCTGCTCCGCTGCCGACCCGCAGTCCCAAAGTGAACGTTGCGTTAGCCAGCAATGGCGGAACTGCGATCGCATCAGATCAACATGCTGATGACAGACCGTCGCGACTGATTGATGGCGTTGCCAACCACAGTGTGGAAAACCGTTGGCATAGTGAACTCCAAACACCGCATCCGCACTGGTTGCTGTTCCAGTTTGCGAAACCGCGACGAGTAAACCAGATTCTGCTGCATGCCACTGATCTCAGTTCGTTTCCGACTCGTATCCGAATTGAAAAACGAGGTCCCAATCAGAGTTGGGAGGAAATCGCAATTCGCACCGTTGAACCCCAGCCAGTTGCGACGGTCAAATTCCCAGCAGTCGAAACGGATCATCTGCGGCTGGTCATTCTGGAGTCGGCAGGAAAGAGTGGACTGAATCCGCAATACAGCCAGTTGAACGAGGTAGAAATCATCGAGCAACAGATCGTCGCAGCGATACCGTTCGATCTGCAAGACGGTGACCGCGTCGTCTTTCTTGGTGATACGCTGATGGAGCGAGAAGGGGCTTATGGGGAATTCGAAACTCGATTAACGGCCGCTTATCCTGACCGAAATGTGACGTTTCGAAATCTGGGGTACAGTGCCGACACGCCTGATGGATTGTCACGAGGTTCATCGGAAGAATCCAAGGATCGATTCGCCATCTTGCGTAACCAATTAGCGGAAACCAAGCCAACAGTTCTGTTTGTCGGCTATCGAGATTCGATTGACGGGATCGCAAGAATCCTTGATTCCGCGTTACAGATCGAACCAGGCGTCAGATTCGTGCTTGTGTCGCCGATTAAAGCCGAAACGCTTGGTTCGCCGTGGCCTGATATGCGAATGCGGAATGAAGATGCGGCCAGATCGACGGCGGCTTTGCGAGATCTTGCAAAAGAATATGGAGCACAGATTGTTTCGTTTTTTGATGCAGTCCCTGATTCGACCATTGGATTGACCGATAACGGCATTCACTGGAATCAGTCAGGTTACCGGACGGGTGCAGAGATCATGGCCCGGCAACTGAATCTGTCGAAAGTGAATTTACCCGTTGCTCGGATTGAAGCATTGCGGCAAGCCATCGTCGAGAAGAACCGATATCACTTTTTCCAATGGCGATTTCAAAACTGGGTCTATCTGGCTGGGTCGCGCCGTGCCGAACAGGGACGCATGACGGTCGAATTGCCCAGATTCGATCAGCCGATTGCGGATGCTGAAGCCCGGATTGCAAGACTCGCACGCGGCGAAGTGGTTTCCGTCGACGTGCTACAAGAGCGGGTCGAGTCGGCTGATCAACAAAGACCTTTACCCGAGTTTCAAGTTGCTGACGGCGTGCAAATCAAGCTATTTGCAGAGAATCCGCTGATCGGCAAGCCCGTGCAAGTGTCGTTTGATGAACGTGGCCGAATGTGGGTCGTTTGTTCGTCATCCTATCCTCAGGCAAAACCGGATTCGTTGCCTGACGATCGGATCTATATCCTGGAAGACACGGATCATGATGGCGTCGCAGACAGATCAACTTTGTTCGCCGACGGACTGACAATTCCTTGCGGTGCCGAGCCGGGAGATGGCGGCTGCTACGTTGCGGCGAGTACAGAACTGTTATTCCTGAAAGACCATGATGGTGACGGACGGGCGGATGAACGTCGAGTGATTCTCAGTGGCTTTGGGACTGATGACACGCATCATCTGATCCATTCGCTCCATTGGGAACCGGACGGACGGCTCTATTTCAATCAATCGTTGTTCATTCGTACGAATGTTGAAACGCCGTTCGGAGTGGTTCGAGCAGACCGCGCCCATGTCTGGCGGTTCGACCCGCGTGACGGTCGGCTCGGTACCGTGGCGCATGGCTGGATCAATCCGTGGTCTCGTGCCGTCGATCCGTTCGGGAATTACTTTACGGATGATAACGACGGACATGGGATCATGTGGACCTTCAGGGATTCCGTACACAATCTGGGGATGGCACCACGGATGGCTCCGTCTGCTGGACCTGAGGGTTCGCCGAAATTGTGTGGATTGGAAGTGATCACGGGAACTCATTTTCCAGAGTCCTGGCAAGGTCGCATGATTGCCGGATCTCACACGGGTTTGTCTTTGATGCAGTACGAGATCACAGATCGCGGATCTGGATTTGCGGCCAGGCAACTTCCTGAACTGGTTCGTTCTCAGGATAAGACGTTTCGTCCTGTGGACGTACGGTTAGGACCAGATGGTGCCTTGTACGTGGCCGATTGGACGAATCCGATTATCAATCACGGCGAAGTCGATTTTCGCGATCCCCGTCGAGATCTGGTGCATGGTCGCATCTGGCGGATCAGCATGAACGACCGAAGGCCGATGAAATGGCGACCATTGACAGAGATGAGCACTGAATCCCTATGTCAGGAACTTGGTTCAAAGAATGAATGGTCGCGATACCATTCACGGCGGCTGCTCAAGGAACGCGGGGCTTCGGTACTGCCTGTCGTGAAGCATTGGGCATCAACTCAATCGAACGAATTGGCCGGGTTGCACGCCGTTTGGATCGGCGAATCGTTGAATTCGGTTGATGACGGACTATTGGAATCATCACTTCAGGCGAAGGATGAACGGGTGCGAGCCGCCGCGACGCGAGTTTTAAGTCGGTCGCATTCCCAGAGCACGACAAAGCTGCCACGTCTAATCAAGCTGGCACAAGATCCTCATCCTCGTGTGCGGCTTGAAGTGGCGCGGGGACTCGCGCTCATCCCCTGTACTGCGTCTGTTACGGCGGTACTGAATATTCTCGACACGCCGATGGATGTCGATCTCGATTACGCCGTCTGGCTGAGTATCCGGGAATTGGGGTCGGCATGGATCGCGGCAGTCAAATCGAGTGGATGGCAACACGAGGGCCGCGAAGGACAGCTCGCCTTTGCGTTGGCCGCGATTGAACCTCAAATCGGTTTAGACGTGTTGACGTTTCTGATAAAGGACCGAGAAATTCCTGGCGACGGAAGCGGGCCCTGGTTGAAGTTGATCGGCCGTGCAGGCGGTGAAAAAGAAGTCCAGCGAGTCTGGGACCAGATTCTGAACCAAGGTTTCGACGAAAAATCGAAATCCGTAGCACTTGTCGCATTAGAAGAGGCCGCTCGATTACGTGGAAAGATGCCAGACAAACGACGCGATCAGCTACGTCAATTCCTGGCTGATCCCGATGACGTCGTTCGCCTGATCGCAGTTCGGCTGACTGGCTTTTGGCGTGAAGCGGCATTCGGAATCGAACTTGTTCAACTTGCCGCAGATCTGAAGTCCACCGAGCCGATCAGGTCAGCCGCCTTTGACAGTCTTTTGCGGTGTGGTGGGGAAGCGAGTGTGCCAGGTCTGATCGAGTTATCCAGCAAAGCAACGCGTGTCGATATTCGCCGACGCGCGGTATTCACATTCGCATCGTTGAAACCTGATTTCGGTGGTTCGGCGTTGTTGTCGCTGTTGCAGGAAACCTCGTTGGATGACAGTCCCGAGTTCTGGCGGGTCCTGTTCGGCTATGGAAATCTGATGGGACGACTTCGCGAATTGCTACCAACGGCCGATGTGCCACCTGCGATTCTCGCCGAAGGACTGAAACAGATGCAGTCGCTAGGTATCGGGGACGCTGAATTGCGTCGGATACTCATCACAAAATCAGGAACACCTGCCCCAGCGCTCAATTGGGGTGACTATCATCAGTTGGCGGTACAGGCGATGAATCAGGGTGACGCCGTACGAGGCGAACAGGTTTATCGCCGTAAAGAACTTTCGTGCGTAACCTGTCATTCGATTGCCGGGGTTGGTGGAAAAGTCGGCCCGGATCTTGGCACCATCGGAGCAAGTGCACCACTCGATTACATTGTCGAATCGTTGCTGACACCAGGTGCCGCAGTAAAGGAAGGCTACAATGCGACCTTAGTCGTCACTGATGACGGTCGTCAACAGGTTGGCCTGCTGATCAGTGAAACCGAAAGTGAATTAGTACTTCGCGACGCGACGGGACGCGAGGTCCGAATTGCAAAATCAAGTGTTGAAGAACGAAAGCTCGTTGGTTCAATGATGCCCGCAGGGCTTACCGAGAAACTCAAATCAAGTGAACTTCTCGACCTGATCCGCTTCTGTTCCGAACTCGGAAAACCTGAGAAGCTTCGTTTGGTTAAGTGACCAAAATAACCAGACCTGCATGGCAATTGCGGTGGAGGGGGGCGTCCAAATTTAACCGCGTCCGCAATGATCTCGGGATTTTGAGCATCGGGAATTCCGAGCGTAGTTATGGAGTGGAATCTGATTTCACCGTGTACCATCGGCCTCACACTGCGTTACAGCATTTTCATTCGCGATGACCACTGGGGCCAGCGGCGTTTGGTCGTTCACGAGCTTGCACACACGATGCAGTATGAGCGGCTCGGCAGCATTGAAGCATTCTTAAAGCAGTATTTGCACGAATGCATCACCATCGGCTACCCGGCTGCACCAATGGTGCAAGAGGCCAAGAGGATTGAGCGCGAGATGTGCGTCTAACTTTCGCTGCGGCGAACGGCAGCGTGTACCATTGAGACAGAGCTTTTCTATAGAATTTAATGACGCATTGCCAAACGCAAGGGTCAGCTTGGCGGATGGCTGAGTACATTCCGTTTCCATAGGTCTGATCGAGCTCGTCAGGATAAAGACCGTGCGTTGTCCGTGTGGCCACTGGGGTCCCCCGCGACGCCGGAACAAAATGTTTTACGTTCGCCGATAACGAACATTTTGACATCGTTTTTGGGCTGTGGTATCGTCAGATATGTGAAACGAAAACTTGCTATCCCACGTTGATGTCCCGTCGTACGGAAATACCTATAACTGGCGAAACCCATTGAGGTCTGGAACTGCTCATGCAAATGCCGACAATTCATGACCGAGGCCGGGGACCGTAAATTGAAGGGACGCGGATCACGGTCTATGACGTAATGGACTATTATCTTGATTGTTGGCCAGCATCCCGAATCGCGATTCGATTGGCTCAAGGGATTCCAGAGATTGAAGCGGCGATCGAGTACATCGAGGCTCATCGAACTGAAGTCGAAGCGGACTATCGACAGATCGTGGCTCGGGCCGAAAGAGGGAATCCGCCCGAGGTGCAGGCCATCATTGATGCCAACCAGGCACATGTTGAAGCGAGAAAGTCCGAAATCCTCAAGCGAGCCAAAGAGGCGCGAGGCGTGAACCCGAACGGGTCTCCAACGTAAAGGGAATTTCTCAAGCAAACTCGTCGCATGAATCCGAGATCGCGCTCTTGGAAAACGCAGTTTACCCCCGACCGAATCTTGACGCGTTGTGCTCGACACGTCACAATTCCGGGTGTACATCGGGAACACAAGAAGGAGATGTCTAGTGGCCAGAGATCGATCAAACCCTGCTGCGTCGAAAGAGAGCCGTTTGAGTATCCGTATCGATCCCGCACGCAAAGCTGTTCTACTGCGTGCAGCGGAAACGCGGGGTGAGACACTCAGCAGCTTCGTGCTGGAAAACGCCTATCACGTTGCTCGGGAATTGCTGGCTGACGAGGGCGTTGTCTCAATTAACAAGAAGCAATTAGCCCATATTTTCGAGACGCTTGATCATCCTCCCGCGACGAATCTGGTGGCGATTCGCAAGTTGCTGGCGGAACGGTCGATCTTGGATGAGTAGCGCTCGTTTCAGTCCATTATGCCCACTCAACGATGATCACGATCGATCTCAATTTGATTGCGGCATACAAGTCCTCAATCTGTATCTCCGCAACTATGCCTTGCAAAATCAGAAGCGGGGAATGGTTCGCAACTATGTGACAACGCGGACGGGTGGCAATCAGATCGTTGGTTATTATTCGCTGGTCTACACGTCGCTTGACCAGAAGCTGCTTCCGCCAAAACTGGTGAAAGGTTTGGGGCGGTACGACATTCCAACCATGTTGCTCGCGCGCCTGGCCGTCGATCGCAGTGAACAGGGACAAGGACTTGGAAAGGCCCTGCTGAAAGATGCCGTCCTGCGAACAATTCAGGCGGCTGAAATTGCAGGACTGAAATTGCTGCTGGTTCACGCCAAGGATACCAGCGTTTCAGAATTCTATCGCAAACACGGTTTTGAACCCGTCGTCAACGATCCGCTGCAGCTATTCCTACCCATCCCGCTTGCCCCACTGAAATGACCGGGAGCGTTCTGGAGGATTGAGCGGTCGGCACGCAAGTGACCCCGCATTTTCGCGCCTTACCTAGGACTGCGATGACTCCCCGCACGCGGGAACAACTGCCGACAGCTTCTGAAATCAGGGAACGCGAGCATTTTCGGAAGCAGTATGTCGAGCAACTGCTGGAAGCCAAGTTGCTCGAAATGACCATCCCCGATAAACCCCTCCTCCAGGCGGAAGAGAATTTGGTCGCACGATATCCGAACCAGATTGCGCCATGCCTGGCAACCATCGGGACGATCTTTACGCCAACGGCGTTGCATACCAAAGCCCAGGGTAGATCGCTTGCGATCTACCCTGGGTCACGATGTTAGAAATTGATCTTACTCCAACGGAGTTACATCATTCTTCGAACTATACGACTCCGCGAGTGCTCTTTGACAAAGGCGTGATCGATAAGTTTACGAAGTGGAAAAAGAGCGATGTAACACCTTTGGTGTAAAACACTCTTCATGGGTTCTTACCCAGGGTGCGCTCGCTGACACTCGCAACCCTGGGCTTTGATCTGCAACGCCGTTGGCGTAAGGAGAATAAAACCGGGAAGGAGCCGGATGACGACTGGGCCTGTTCAGTTTTATTCACGCGATTGGTTCCGACGCTGCCAGCGTCGGAACCAAACAGCAAAACTATTCCAGCATCAGACGAAGAGGTTTTCCATCAATAGCGTTTGACTCTGATGCCAGACGAGTCGGTGTCGCCAGGCCGGACCGAGTTCGTTTGCTCAAAGTGCACGAGATTCCGACAACAAGCCACCCGGCATTGGCAACCGCAGGCAAGTCGACCAGTCTGATTTCGCCGTGTACCATCGGCCTCACACTGCGTTACGGCATTTTCATTCGCGGCGACCACTGGGACTCGCGGCGTTTGGTCGTTCACGAGCTCGCACACACGATGCAGAATGTGCGACTCGGCAACATCAAAGCATTCTTGAGGCGGTATTTGCACGAGTGCATCACCATCGGCTACCCGGCTGCGCAAATGGAGCAGGAGGCTAAGAAGATTGAGCGTGAGACGTGCGCCTGACTGTGCGATGCAACGAACGGTGGGTTGTCCAATTGGGACGATCCGATCTTGAAAGCATGCCAGTGGCTGGTATAGTTGACGCAAAGCGTTTTCGAGGATCTCTGAATGATAACGCCGCCGGGAATTATTGAGACGAAGCTATTCACCAGAATCTGGGACCATTTTGGTTTGAGCGTCGATGATCTCGTCGCGTTGCAAGATTTATGCCTCGTTCAATTGAAGAGTGCTCCTGTCGTGCCCGGATGTGCGGGCGTTCGCAAAATGCGGCTCGCTCCTGTTTCTGCGGCTTTCGGAAAGCGGAGTTCGATGCGTTTGTTGTTCAAATACTTCGAAAACGATGACCTCGTCGTCATGTTTCTCGTGTATCCAAAGGGTGCGAAGGAAAACATCACAGCAGACGAAAAGAAAGAAATCGTCCGGGCAGTCGCAGCGATCGAAGCCGAATTTTCAAAACGGTTCAAAAGGAAAAATGAGTAAAAAGGGACATAAAATGGCCACGAAAAAGGTCGACACAACAGATCAACGCGATGCGATTTTTGAAGGGAAGACTGTCGGTCAACTGATGGTTGAAAGCTTGAATGAACTGGAACAAGATCTGAAAACGGGAGTCGACATCACAAACACTTACTCCTGTCGAAATGTCACGCTTGAACCAAAAGCAGACACGATATCACCCG
>CAILLA010000250.1 GCA_903834925.1 uncultured Schlesneria sp. | reverse complement strand
GGGAAATGCTGCACGAAGAATTCCTCAAACCTCTGCCAGCAGACCCAGATCCAGTACAATTCTTCAGCAAATTGAAATCACTCTTCAACCTCTGCTTCTGAAATCCGATCCCCCAACCGAGGATCGCCTAAAGTGCAGAACAATCAATGAACCTGACGAATATCCAACCCCTGGAAAAAGAAGTAAAAGTAGGATTATCGAATGCACGGCCAAAAGGGAAACGTTGATGGACGAACTCGCGATTTTCAACATCCTGGAAGCAGCCTTCTGGATGATTGTCGGAGTTCTCGTTTTTTGGAAGAGTCGTTCGAATGGACCGCATCGACGGCTTGGTTCAATTGCATCAATCTGGTTTGTGCTGTTTGGCCTATCGGATGTTTGCGAGGCTTTTAGCGGAGCGTGGTGGCGTCCCTGGCCGCTGTTTGTCTTGAAGGCATCATGCGTCACAGCATTGATCGCCTGCGGGTTCGTCTATCGCCAGAACAAGAAATAGCGTGCCACTGCTCCGTCTTCGGTCAAGCAGTGCTGTTTTGATTCATCCTCAACTGAGAAGCCTCTGCTTTCCCAAGACTCTGAAACAGTGGCGCAGAAACTTAATTGAGAAGTTTGACAAAGGTCTTAACTCGTTTCACTTGCTCAAGATCATAATCGACGGGAGACTATGGCCTTGGTCCTTTGTTTCTTGTTGTCTAGTTTGATTTTTACCACAGCGGTTATTCATGCCACTTCCCACTCCGCCGACGATGTTGCTCGCCGCTGGAGGTCTGGCAATGGTCTCAGGCCCATTTTTGCGATTTCGCTTATCGGGATTTTGGAGGTGGTATTTTTTCCTCTCGTTGTTGATTGCCGCATGCGGAATTTTTATGGACCCGCAGACGTCAACGCCCTCGCTTGAAACGTTGAATGTCAATCGAGTCTGGATCAACGACACACTGGCAATCTGGGAGCAGTGGGTTGTGCTGACATTTGGCCTGTTCTCCGGCGTGGCATTGTTTGAATCAACGTCAAAAATCGACGATCGTTCAAAAGTTTATGGCTTTTTGTTGTTTGGCATCGCAGGGTTATTGCTCGCTGCGCGATCGAACGATTTTTTGAACTTAGGTTTGTCGCTGGAAATGACCAGCCTCGCCACAGCGGCCCTTCGTCGAGTGACGAATTCACGCGCTGGGTCAGAGCGGTTACCCATGAGTTCTGCTGGATCATCCCAGAGTGTTGATCGACCACAAATCGAGTTTGATTTACTCCCTTCGGCATTGCTCTGGCTGGGTATCGCTTTGCTAACAAATTGCGTGGCAACAACACATTTCGACGCGGTGCGACTGGTGCTACTCGACGCTTACGATCCCGGTGACACAGAAAACTCGATCGGAACACCATCAAAGTTATTACTTCTCGCAATCGGAATGATTGTATTCAGTCTCGTTGCCAGGATGGGGCTGGGTCCGTTTCAGCTTGGTTTCAGTTCCTACATACATCGGAGTTCATTTCGGTCGTATGGCCTGACAGTGCTGGTTGGGCCACTGATTGGTTCCATGGTAATGGCCCGGCTCTGTGGCCGAGTGTTTGTAGGGATCGGGCAGCCGCTTGACGTGCTGCTCAGCGTGATGTGTCTGGCGAGCTTTGCTTCGTCAAGCATTATGGCCGTACGAGGATTCTCCGCCGATGTCAAAGCGATTCCAAAATGGGTGACCAGTCTCGTGTTGTTGCAAAGCGCTTGGATGGGAGTTGGCCTGATGGCAGTGACAATGGAGTTACAATATCCAGAAGCTCGCTGGGGTGCTTTCCTCGAACAGAACGAAACGCTCGGTCTCGTTGTGCTGTCACAATTCACCGGTCTTTTCGCGTGTGGAGGGCTGGTGTGGGTCTTGAATCATCTCGAACGGATTGATCGTGGGATTGAGTTTGTGGAAGATTTGAAGGGACTTGTGAGACATGCGCCCGCTGCGACATTCGTGTTAATCGTTTCCTTGGCGAGTCTGATTGGCTGTCCATGGACAGCGGGATTCTGGAGTCGCTGGTTGATCTTGCTGGCAGGAAGCAATGTTCACATCAAAACAACATCCAGTATTTTCGTTCCCTATGCAGGCCTACGCATCGTTCTGATGATCGGGACGGTGGCGACCATGATCGTTGCTGGCTGTGTCATTCGACTGTTGCGCGAGATGCTGCTCGAACCGTCACTGACTCGACCCACCGTTGTGGGCGGTCGAGGTCCTTTGGTTGCCGGCTTGATGGCTGCCGTCGCAACGGTATTGATTGGAGTTGCCCCGCAGCTTTTGCTCGTCCCGCTTCGTTCGATGAAATCGCCTCGTGAAATTCAACCGAGAATTTTGCCTCGAGGATCAGGCAAGAATCATTCCGCGTTCCGAATGCGGAACAAGCACCTGGTCAACTTTTACGAATGCTCTTGTCAAGCCAGATGTGCGCGTCAAGTCAGTGATCATTTTCTTATCTCAATAAAACTTTCCTGCTGCTCTTGGCAATCGTGCATCAGTTGGGCACAATTCTGCCCCGTGTGGTCTGGGACATCATTTCCAGACCATCATCCCTGCGAGGACAATCCCTTCATCCTCGTTGACCCATACTCTTGAGAGACGCAAGAGTGAGTAATCCGATTTCCGATCACGGCATTCAAAGCTCCACTTTGGATTCCGGCATGACCAGTTTGTTAGGCTTCCATGCGGCTTCGCAAAAGACTATCGCTCCGTTCAGAATCTCGCTCAGTCAATTAACCACGCTTCAGTGGTCATTGGCCGACGAAGTCTCGCAACTCAAACAGGCGGGATTCGATGCGATCGGTCTGTGGCGACCCAAGCTGACAGAGTTTGGTGAGCGACGCGCCGCCGAGGCACTCGCAAACGCGAGACTATCCGTGTCGTCGCTATCGTTCGCTGGAGGCTTCACGGGAGGGTGTGGTTTCAGCTATCTCGAGGCCGTTGAAGATGGCTGTCAGGCGATCGATCAAGCAGCGATTGTCGGTGCCAAGACCGTTGTCGTGGTTGGCGGGTCGAGGCACGGACATACCGATCGTCATAGCATGAGGCTTGTAGTCGATGGATTAAGAAGTCTGGCGGAATATGCGGAACGGACTTCTATCAATTTATCGCTGCTTCCAATGCATCGTTTTTTCAACAAACGCTGGACGTTCTTGAATTCTCTGGACCAGACACTGGAAGTTTTGTCCGCTGTTGACCGGCCACAAGTCGGGTTGGCATTCGATACGTATCATCTTTGGGAAGAGCATCGCCTGGTTGAACGAATCGCCGAGATTGCTCCGCTTACCAATATTGTCCAGCTTAGCGACAGCAATCGCTTGCCAGACTCCGAGCAAGATCGCCAGATGCCCGGTGATGGAATTATTCCCTTGAGTGAATTGATTCAAGCTTTTCAGTCAGCAGGGTATGCTGGTTACTTTGATATTCAGGTCTGGTCGGGTAATGTGTGGAAATCGAATTACACGCACTTGATCGAACAATCGCATGCCGCAGTGAAGGGGATGTCTCTTCGCGTAGCGGCACCGAAGTAATAGATGGTAACGAGGCAATGGATTGCCAGAAATTGTGATGGGGCGATGGATAAAAATCACCCAATCACACCCGCAGATTTCCCGCCTACGATTTATCCCGCCCCTTGAATGTCTGGCCGAAACATGTCGCGAGATTGGTTCAGCCTTGAAGAGCTGGCTCGTCAACTAGGACGAGACCGACGTGAAATTGAAAAGCTCGTTAATCGGGGAAGAATCCCCGGACGTAAGATGGGGGGTGAGTGGCAATTCCATCCCACGGAAATCACGCACTGGCTCGAACAAGAGATGCGTGAGTACACTGATCGCGAACTGGCGGTGCTTGAGCAAACGCATCGTTCGCCAGAATTCACTGATCCACATCCCATTTCAGCATTGCTAAGGCTGGAAACGGTGATGGTTCCGCTTGAGGCTCGTACAAAACGATCTGTGTTGGAAAGTCTTGTGGAACTGGCTGGTCGAACCTGGGAAGTCTGGCAACCGGCTGCACTACTGGCCGCCGTTCAAGAACGCGAATCGGTCTTATCAACTGCGTTTGAGAATGGCGTTGCGATGCCGCACCCACGCAATCCACTTCCTGATGCGCTTGGCCAATCGGTCATCGCGTTCGGGAGATTGCCTTCTGGCATCCCGTTTGGCGCCCCTCATAATGTGATGACAGACATGTTCTTTCTGGTCGTTTGTCGTGACTCGCGGACGCACCTGCACGTTTTGGCAAGGCTTGGACGTTTGCTTCAGACCCCTGGGTTCGTCGATGATCTGCGTGCGGCGGAAGATAGCGTGAGCGCGTACGAATTGATCTGCAAAGCAGATCAGCAGATCGTTGATTGACGTGCGTGCAGACTGACGGTACTTCATCCAAGGTGCCACTGCTTCGGAGTCCTCGGAGAAGCAGTGGCTTCGCCTTCTACCCGGCAAAGAACACTGCTTGACCGAAGACGGTCATGCAGTGGCACATACGATCAATGCCGCATTGAAAAAGGGGCCGCTGAACAACCTATGACGGGCTTGCCTCAGCAGTGAACGTCAAACCCGGCGCGTCTTCGGGGGCACCTGGCGGCTTAAAGGAAAATTCCTTTTTGGCTGCGTCATAGGCAACTTTACCTGCCAATGGAGGACCTTCTTTCTGACTGAGCACCAGTACGTCGTCCTGGTAAGCGGCTTCACCTGGGTTTCCAATGATTGTTTGCGTTCGGCCATCTTGTGTGACCGCCCACGAGAATTCTCCGTTCTCTTTCAGCACCAGATTAATTTTTACCTTCGGATCTGGCGAAGCGGTCCACGTTCCGATCAGGTTTTTTGGAGGAGGAGGCGGGGCCGCTTGTTGTGCAGCAGCATCGGGAACTTTTCCATCGGGTCCGGGTGTTGGCTGAGCGGCAGGTGCCTCGGCAACCATCTTCTGTTGGATTTCTTTCCGCTCGGCCGACGGGTCCAAGGTTTTTGCAAGTTGTATTGAAAGTTTATCTGCAGGCTGAAGCGCAGCCACTTCATTGAACTTCCTTGCAGCGGCCTCTTTAGATCCTTGAGCCATGTACAAATAGGCCAGCTCAAAATGTGCAGAAGCCGATTTCGGATTCTGCTTCGCATAGGCTTCGAGTTCGCGAAGTTGAGCCGTATAGACATCGATTCCCGAATAAAGATTGATCATTGTCGCCCAATCCCAGCTGGGGCCTGCAGAAAGGACGGCATAGTTCACCGCAGCCGCTTCGTCATATCGCTTCAGTGCAAACAGGCAAAGTGCGCGGAATTCGTGGAGGACAGGGTCCGTTTTCAGTTCTAATAAAGCCTGGTCAGCCAGACTGAGCGCGCCACCAAAGTCGTTCGCTTTAAAGCGATCTCGTGCCGATTCAAAAACTTTCTGTGCGGATTCCGCAGCAGACTGTTCTGGCGGCGGGGTCGTCGTATCAATCGGCTTTGAGTAATCGTAAGCCACAACCTGCTGCGTGGAAGCCTGAGTTGTTGGCGCCGGATTACTTCCGACCACTTCGACAACCACCGGTTGCGGTTGCTGTATGATCACGGTT
Source organism: uncultured Schlesneria sp. (assembly GCA_903834925.1). Taxonomy (GTDB): domain Bacteria; phylum Planctomycetota; class Planctomycetia; order Planctomycetales; family Planctomycetaceae; genus Schlesneria. The sequence goes on along the minus strand of CAILLA010000250.1, from coordinate 38,761 downwards.
TGCGTTGCTGGCGTCAGGTAAGGATTGGCGTAACTCGAGTACATCCAACTCGATGACATCGAGTTCAGTCCCCAGCTTCCATAGACAGGAGCGGCCCAGGCGGATGGATAGTATCCGTAACTGCTGTAGGCATATTGAGGGTAAAACAGCGCATTCATTCCCCACGAGGTCAGCATCCCAGCGCCAAATCCGCCCCAGAAGCCGCTGCCGCCTCGATACCAGTTACCGTAGTTCGCACCGCTCCAGCCAGGTCCGTAGAAGTTGTTGTTGATGACGTTTCCGCCCCCGCCATACCAACCACCACCTCCGCCGCCCCAGCCTCCTCCACCACCCCAGTAATTCCCGCCGCCTCCGCCCCAGTTGCCGCCGCCGTTCCAATTACCTCCACCCCAATTGCCGCCGTTCCCGCCCCAGTTTCCTCCACCCCAATTCCCATTGCCGCCCCAGTTCCCGCCGCCGGGTCGGTTGACGATGTTATTATTGTGGTTGTTATTGATATTGATAATGTTGTTGCCGTTACCGATTCCGTTGTTGTTTCCATTACCCCACGGTCGGTTTCCATTAAGTCCACCGTTCCCCAATCCAGGACGGTTGTTGTTATTGTTATTCCACGGCGGCAATTTGTTTCCGATTCCACCGTTGCCGATACCAGCATTACCGTTCCCACCCCATCCAGGGCGGTTTCCATTTCCGCCCCAATTCCCGCTTCCAGGCCGGTTTCCAATCTGTCCCGGAAGCGTTGTGATCCCGCCATTTCCTCCCAAGCCAGGACGGTTTCCGTTTCCGCCCCAGTTTCCACCGCCGGGCCGGTTTCCAATCTGACCAGGAAGAGTCGAAATTCCACCATTTCCCCCTAAGCCGGGCCGGTTTCCAACTTCGGGAAGAGTCGCGATACCGCCGTTTCCGCCTAAACCAGGTCGGTTGCCAATCTGTCCCGGAAGAGTCGTAACTCCACCGTTTCCACCTAATCCGGGCCGGTTACCGATCTGACCGGGTAGCGTTGTCGCTCCGCCGGAACCGATTCCAGGTCGATTAATATTTCCGAGTCCTCCCCCAGGCCGATTTCCAATTTGTCCTGGCAAGGTCGTTGCGCCTCCGCCAATCCCTGGTCGATTGATATTCCCGAGTCCGCCACCAGGTCGATTTCCAATCTGTCCGGGAAGTGTCGAAACCCCACCTCCCGGTTGAAATCCGCTGCCGATCCCACCGCCTGGACGGTTGAATCCACCGGCCCCGCCACCAATTTGGCCTGGTAATGTTGTTGGACGATTCGCAATGGCGGGGCGATTCATATTTCCCATGCTACCACCGCCTAACCCACCAGGGAGCGAAGTCGGACGATTCATGTTCCCAATATTCGGGCGATTGGCCATTCCACCACCCGCTGGCATCGAGGGACGCGTCATTCCCGCCGGCATGCTTGGACGAGACATATTGCCCATATTAGGCATGTTTGCAGGCCGACTCGGCATCGCTGGTCGCGACATTTGGGCGGGAGCAGGGCGAGCCATACCGCCGCCACCTCCTGCAGGGCGGGTCATCCCACCACCACCTCCTGCGGGGCGAGCCATCCCGCCACCTCCGCCCACGCGTCCTCGTTGGGCGTATGCCGGGACAGACGCCCACGACAGGCAAGTCGCGATCATCAGATAAAGAGCAACTCTTTTAGACATATCGATAACACCCTGAAGCAAAGTCGGTGGTGGAAATTCTCGTAATCGGGACTGCATCTTTCACCATGTGAAATGTGAATCGACACGAGTAGCGGCGAAGAGACATTGAACATCAGGCTTGTTAGCGCGCTGGCGGGGTGACGGGCTTCGCTGCCGGAGCAACCGGTGCGGCCGCAGCACCACCAACGGCCGGTGCCTTGCGGACCATCATGATTTCATCGATATCCGGAGCCACTTCACCGCCGATAATCCGATCATAAGACTTCGTCGTGAACGCGTCTTTTCCTGCAATGGTTACGACCTGAGTCGCTGAGTTCGGTGATCCGTTGGCCTGGTTACCTGATGCGTGAAGAATCCATGCGTCATCTGTTGCACGATTCCAAACGGCTTCTCCCCGTCCGCCATTGGAATCAAACTGCCATGAGCGAAGCTGTCCGATTTGGGCGTCGTAGCAAAGCACCATCAGGCTGCTGAAACTGTTTTCTTGCCCGGCATTCACCGTAGTTGTGCGTGTCAAATAAGCCTTGTTTTCACCCCATTTGACTGACGAATTGATTTTTAAGTCCCCCTTTTGGTCGACCCAGTCACCAATCATCCATTCGAGTTCCTTCAAACGATCAGCCGGTGCAATATCTTCGGGTGCCGATGGCAGATCGCGAATTTCCGCCAACTTCCAGACGTTGTTCTTTTTCGACACCAGCGTCGTAAACCGGTTGACGATCGCCGCTTCGTTTGGTGCCTTCAATGTTGAGATACCCTCAACCTGAGCGACATCGTCCGTGATGTAACGGATCGATTCGATTGTTGACTCAAGGGTGTAATTTGATGAAACGGCAAAACCAGCGGCAAACTGCTTACCGATGTCAGCCTTACCCTGAATGACCTTATTGTCCACATCAATCAATCGTGCGTTATCCGTAAAAAAATCAGACAGATTTGCAGCGTTGCGGCTGTTGTAGGCCTTCAGAAAGCCGGCAAGCCGTTCTTTGATTGCGCCGTCAACGGCGGCAGTATCCTGACCGAAGGCAGAGAAACTTCCTGCGAGAACGATCGTGAACAAACACAAGCCGAGTCCTGTCAATCTGCCAAGTCTCATCGGAGCGATTCCTTAAAAGGGGGAAACCCGAACTGCCGAGTTGCCGTATTGGAAATAGCGTGTTGATCGAAATGCCGACCATCACATGTTGGTCGAAGCAAAACTGAATACCATCAATCTTAAAAGAGTCGAGGAGTCTGCCGTGGTCTGTGTTCGCCTGCCGTGGCAACCCCATCGAATGATGGTCCGATCCGTCAAGAATTCACCACAAGATTGATACCGAAATTAAACCCCGCCATCAAGTCGTGGCAAACACAAATCAATTTTCAGAAATACGTATCTCCGTTTGTCTGGATATAATGACCCCTGATTCTGATCCGGGAGATTCGTCAGATTCATGATCAAAGCTCGTCTGCCTTTTACGATTGGAACTTCGATGAAACTGACGCGTCGTTCATTTCTCGCTGTCGCAGCATTGACTTCAGAAACAACGAACCATCTCTTGAATCGCGAACTGCTTGGTGCCGAGCCTACCCTGCCCCGAAAAATTCAATACATTGATATCCATACGCATCTTGGCGCGTTCTACCATGGACGTGAATTGACCGCCGAACTTCTCGTTCGGTTCATGGACAAGCATCAGGTCGAACGCGCCTGCGTCTTACCACTGGTCTCGCCGGAGTCGGCTCCGATACCGCAACCTGTTTCGACGGCTCTAAAGGCTTATCAGGAATTTCCCGAGCGGATTATTCCGTTTTGCGTCGTCGATCCCCGTGCTGTGACGCCATCAGGACAACGAACGGGACACGTCGCTGGTGTCAAAGGCCTGATTGAAATCTTAAAACGCTATCAGGACGCAGGCTGTAAAGGGCTTGGCGAACATAAAACCGGCCTGCACTTCGACGCGCCGCAGCAGATGTACTTATATGAAGCCTGTGACACGGTTGGTTTTCCGATCCTGTTCCATCTGGATGATATCCGTAACCCTGATACGCCCGGCCTGCCACGATTGGAGGTCGTGCTGAAAGCGTTTCCAAAACTCCCGTTGATCGGGCATGCAGCGGGGTTCTGGGCGTCAATCTCGGGCGATGCCACGTTTGAAGATTTTGGACGCTACCCGAATGTTCCCTCACCGGTCGCGCCTGGCGGCGCGCTCGACCGGTTAATGGAAAAATATCCGAATCTCTACGGGGATCTCTCGGAACCTGGTGGTGAAAAGGCGATTGCACGAGACCTGAAATTCGGTCGCGAATTCATTATTCGGCATGCTGACCAACTTCTGTTTGGCACCGACGTGCTGATGCCAGAACAACAGATCCCTCAGTTTGCGCTGTTAGACTCGTTAAAGTTGCCCGAGGACGTCCAGTATAAAATCTACCGGGGAAACGCGATCAAGTTGTTGCGTCTGGATGGAGCGTGAAATCCGATTCAGCATCGACTTGCTGCCAGCCTTGGGTACGATATCAACGGGTAAAGCCGTCGGATTTTCTTAAACCATGTGAGCGGTTCGTTTCGGCCCGTCTTGCAAGATCAATCCGGCAAATCCTTACGAATGGCGATGGTCACCATGCGGATTCGAGACTTTGTGTTGCTGGTCAGTCTGTTCGTTAGCCTTGCAGATTCTGCAACTGTATTTGCTCAGCCGCATTGGTCGTTTCAGCGCGTTATCCGTGCTGCAAGTCCAGTAGTTCGCGACAAAGATGGCTGGTCCCGAAATCCGATCGATTCGTACATTCTCCAACAATTACAAAAAAACAACCTTCAACAGTCCCCCACGGCGTCTTCTGATGCTCTCATTCGACGAGTGACTCTCGATCTGATCGGGTTGCCCCCTACCCTGCCTGACGTTGATGAGTTTCTCTGTGACGAACGGCCCGATGCCTATGAACGAGTTGTCGACCGACTTCTCGCGTCACCTCATTATGGGGAGCGATGGGCCAGACCCTGGCTCGACCTCTGTCACTACGGCGATACGGACGGACATCTGACCGATCAGCTTCGTCCCGTCGCCTGGCGTTATCGAGATTGGGTCATCAATGCACTGAATGCAAATCTTCCCTTTGACGAATTCACGATTTCTCAATTGGCGGGTGATCTTGTCAAAGGGGATTCGCGAAGTCGGCTACCAGAAACAGGCGATCCGATTCTTGGAACCGGGTTTCTGCGTCAGACATTGAGTAACCGTGAGGGAGGAGCTGACCTGGAGGAATATCGCGTCGAGCAGATCGTTGACCGGACGGCGATGGTCGGCACGATCTGGCTCGGGCTGACGGTTGGCTGCGCACGATGCCATGACCACAAGTATGACCCCTTAACGCACAAAGAATTCTTCCAGTTGTACTCGTTTTTCGATCAGGCAGATGAAATCAACATTGATGCTCCATTACCCCTCGAACGTGATGCCTATCTGCAATTTCGGCCCGAATACGATCGGCAACGTCGCGACCTGATCGAGCCCTATCGGAAGGGGCTAACTGAACTACAGAAAGCGTGGGAGGCAAAGCTGCTGCATGCTCGTGTTCATCCCGGCGAAGACCACGTTTGGGATCGACAGTGGGAATTGCTCGGGTTGATCTGGGGCGGAGGGCTTGGGGAAGGACAACTTGAGGGGACGGAAATCGTGAGACTCGGTTGGGAACGCCGGACACCACGTCAACAGAACGATTTGCTCGATTATTTTCTGGAACGCGGGTCTGTGACTGATGAAAAACAATTTGCAGAATTGAAGCTGGGTGAACTTCGAAATCAGTTAGTGGCCCTCAAGAAACAGTTTCCTCAAGCAATGGCAACTCGCGCACCCGTGATGATGACATCGCGAACGTTGCGTCAAACCTACATTCACGAACGGGGTGAGTTTCGCAGTCCCGGACTGAATGTCGAACCCGGCCTACCCGATTGGCTGAGTGCTTCGCCGCAAGGATCTCGCGATTCGCGAAGAGAGAATAAACACGACTTCCAAAACCAGTCTTCTCGGCTGACACTCGCCCAATGGTTAGTCTCCCGTGATCACCCGCTGACGGCACGAGTGACGGTGAATCGGATGTGGCAAGAGTTTTTTGGTAAAGGGATCGTCACTACGCCTGACGACTTTGGCACGCGAGGAGCCAAACCAACACACCCGCAGTTACTCGATTGGCTCGCAGCACGGCTTTCCGACAGTGGTTGGAATGTCAAAGCGACACAACGAAAAATCGTTTGCTCCGCCACCTATCAGCAGTCATCTAAACCACGCCCTGACCTGTTTGAGCTTGATCCCGGTAACGCGTTGCTCGCCCGCCAATCAAGTCTCCGGGTTCCCGCAGAGACCGTCCGAGATTCCATCCTTGCGGTCAGTGGTTTATTGAGCACCGGACTGGGCGGACCCGGCGTTTATCCTGCTCAAGATGAACGGGTCACCATGGAAGCATTCGGAAGCAATACCTGGACGACCAGCAAAGGGGCGGACCAGTACCGCCGCAGCATTTACACATTCATCCAGAGGACATCACCGTTCGCGCAAGCCATCACATTTGATGCTCCTTCCCCCCAACGAATTTGTGCGCGCCGCGATCGATCAAACACGCCAATGCAGGCATTAACGCTGCTGAATGATCCGGTTTTACAGCAGATTTCTCATTCGTTTGCCGAATCGCTGCGTGTGTCGAACGCAACGACCGATCGAGAACGAATTGCCCTGGCGTTTCGATGCTGTATGACTCGGCCGGCAACAAACGACGAGCTTGATCGGCTGGAAAAACATGTCGATGAGCAACGCGCTTCGTCACTTGTCGCCACTGGAGTAACGTCCCGTCAGACGGAATGGGATGATCTGGCGACCGTCCTGATCAACTTACACGAATTCATCGTTCGCGATTGATGAACGGATCTTTCAGCGAGGACCACCCGACATGCAATCTCAAGACGTCATTCGCAATCTTCAACGCCGCTGTTTCCTGAAGCAGTCTGCCGGAGGACTTGGTGGTATCGCCTTGGCTTCACTGCTACAGAACGAAGGGCTTGCCGGGAAACCTGATCGACCGACTCCCCTTGATCCCCGTCAGCCCCATTTCAAGCCACGTGCCAAGAACGTGATTTTCCTATTCATGGCGGGTGCGCCGAGTCAATTAGACCTGTTCGATCCCAAGCCCGAAATGCAGCGTCTGCATCAACAGCCGGTTCCTGCTTCGTTTCTCGCCGGACTGAGCGATTCGCTGATCAAGGGAAGTGCCCGAGTCATGGCGTCGCCGAGGACGTTTACAAAACATGGGCACTGCGGCATGGATTTTTCCGACTACCTTCCACATCTGGCAAAGCGTGCCGACGACTTGTGCATGATTCGAACGATGCACACCGATACCTCCAACCACGACCCGGCTCAATTGCTGATGCAGTGCGGCGTTCCGCGATTCGGCTCGCCAAGCATGGGCTCGTGGATCACTTATGGTTTGGGGAGTGAATCCCAGGACTTGCCGGGTTTCATTGTTTTGCTGTCGAATAACGGACCGGGTGATATTGCGGGAACGGCGCTTTGGGACAGTACCTTCCTTCCCGCACCCTATCGCGGCGTTACCTTCAGAAGCAAAGGCGATCCAATTCTGCATCTCGCCAGCCCTGACGGGTTCACTCCCAAGCGTCAGCGAGATCGCTTGACCGCGATCAACGATCTCAATCGAATCCGCTTTCAGCACCAGCCTGATCCCGAGATCACGTCGCGGATCGAAGCCTATGAACTGGCATTCCGCATGCAAACCGCAGCACCGGAGCTGTTAGAGTTTTCCCAGGAGACACCTGAAACACTCGAGTCGTACGGGATTGGAAACGAGAAGACAGACACGTTCGCCCGTAATTGTCTGCTCGCACGAAGAATGGTCGAGCGAGGAGTCCGTTTCGTTCAGCTATATCATTACACGTGGGACGACCATTCGGATTTGAACGTGAATTTGAAAGTGAACTGCGACAAGACTGACAAACCCGCCGCTGCGCTGATTCACGATCTGAAGCAGCGAGGTCTGCTCGACGACACCCTGGTGATCTGGGGCGGCGAATTCGGTCGAACTCCGATGAACGAAGTCCGTCGAGGAAATAGCCCTGGAAAGGAAGGTCGAGATCATCACAAGGCGGCCTATACGATGCTGCTCGCAGGAGGAGGTATCCAGGGAGGCCAGGTCATCGGCGAGACCGACGAACTAGGTTTCAACCCCATCAAAACTCCCATTCACGTGAACGACCTTCAGGCGACGATCCTTCACGCATTGGGGCTGGACCACGAACGCCTGACGTTTCGTCACCAAGGCCGCGACTTTCGATTGACAGATGTTGCAGGAAATGTCGTTCAGCAGGTTTTTGGGTGAACCCAGGTTCGAGCCGTAATCGAAGTGTGTCGGTTGACCTTGCAGGCCCGATAATCGGGCCGACGCTGCCCGCGTCGGCCACGGAGTCGACGCTGCTAGCGTCGATCACCATGCAAGCAATGCGAAAGTCTTATTGTCCTGGCGGCTCCCATTTTCACATGCCCAAATGAAAGCGAATTTCGTTTTGGGATAAGTGAACCGAATGACGTCTTCAATGCCTCCTGAAATCGTCGCGCCTGAATTGACACTAAAAGACAAACGCACTCTAATTGTGCATCTTTTTTCTCCATCGAACGACCAGCTCATTTGACTAACGCCCTGACCCAGGGTGCCAATGATTCTGTATTTTTACAGCGATTCGTTCATTTGCATTTCCAGCTTAGGCTTTCCCTTACGAATCTCCACCCAATCGGAAACACGAAAAATGATGCTCCACCATTGGCTTGCGCAATTGAAATCAATTGTTATTCGTGGGAGTAAGTCTGCCGAATTCGAAGGAAATGGACGAACGCAGAATTCGCGTCGTCGCCGAAATCGGAATCGCTTACCCTCGAAAGCTGCAATCGTCGAGCTGATGGAAGATCGAATCCTCCTTTCCGCCTTGGGGACCCTGTCGTTGGTTGAAGCCCCAGCAGCCGGGAGTGACACGGATATCGTTATCGCGTCCGGGGCATGGAGTGCCTCGACCACGGCCTCGTGGATCAGCCTAAACACCACCAGCGGGACAGGAAACGGCTCGGTCAATTTCAGTTTCACGGCAGATACTGGAGCAACCCGTAGCGGCACCGTGACGATCGCCGGTCAAACGCTGACGGTTACACAGGCGGGATCGGGCTATGTTGCGGCGGGCCCTGCAACTCTCGCCGCTGCGTCTTTGACTTCTCTTTACTGCGTGGCCGTGGACGGTTCGGGAAACGTCTATATGGCCGATCATAATGACAACTCGATCAAGGAATGGCACGTCGCGACGGGAACGATCACGACGCTCGTCTCGACCGGGTTGAATAATCCCTTAGGGGTAGCGGTAGACGGATCGGGGAACGTCTACATTGGCGATTCCTTCAACGGCGCAATTGAGGAATGGCACGCTGCGACGGGGACAGTCACAACGCTCGTCTCCGGCGTCGGCTTTCCCCAGGCGGTGGCACTGGATGGATCGGGGAACGTCTACTTCAACGATGGCAACGCGGTCAGAGAATGGCAAGCGGCGACAGCGACAGTCTCAACGTTAACTTCTGGCGGAAATCCCTATGGCCTGGCGGTGGACGGTTCGGGGAACGTCTACATCGCTGATGGTGGCACACCGGCAATCAAGGAGTGGCATGCTGGGACGGGGACAGTCACATCGCTCTTCAATGCAGGGTCTGGTGGTAACTCTGGTGTCGCGGTGGACGCATCCGGGAACGTCTATGTTCCCGATGGAAACAACAACACAATTAACGAATGGCACGTTGCAACCGGGACGATCACACCACTTGTCTCTTCGGGATTGACCGTTCCGAAGTGCTTGGCGATCGATGCGTCAGGGAACATCTACGTTTCCAGTACCGGTAACAACACGGTCCAGGAATGGAAGCAGTCGACCGCGACGGTCACGACAATCGTTTCTTCAGTAATGGCGTACCCAAATGGTATCGCAGTAGATAATTCCGGGAACGTCTACATCGCCGATACTGGTAACAGCGCGATTAAGGAATGGCAGGCTTCAACGGGGACGGTCATCACGCTCGTATCGACGGGATTAAATCCGTATGGAGTCGCGGTGGACGGTTCCGGAAACGTCTATATTGCGGACGGATCTAACAACGCAATTAAGAAATGGAACGTCGGAACGGGGTTGGTCACAACGCTTGTCTCCTCGGGATTGTCGAATCCTACTGGCGTCGCGGTGGACAGTGCAGGGAACGTCTATATCGCCGATCAGTACAATCTGGCGATCAAGGAATGGCAGGTTTCGAACGGATCAGTCACGACGCTCGTCTCGACCGGATTGTCATATCCGTCTGGGGTTGCCTTAGATTCCGCGGGGAACGTTTACATCGCGGATTCGGGTAACAATGCGGTGAAAGAATGGCATGTGTCATCAAATTCGGTCACGACGCTGGTCTCATCGGGATTGAGCTATCCCCGGGGCGTGGCAGTAGACGGTTCAGGGAACGTTTACATTGGTGACGGGAATCACAATGCGATCCAGAAATGGAACGCAGCGACGGGGACGGTTTCAACTCTGATCTCGACGGGACTGAAAGACCCGTATGCCGTGGCAGTTGACGGTTCGGGAAACGTCTACCTCGCCAATTGGAATATCAGTGATCTTAGGGAATTGCCAAGGGCGTATGTCAATACGAACCTGAAGTCGGAAACAAGTGTGGCCGGTACCGATCAATTGAGCGTCATCGTTCCGTCGACCGCCAGCCTGAACGGGGTATTTGCGCCGACCAGTGATCAAAGCTGGTTGACCATCGGCTCAGTGGCCAACGATGTGGTGAACTTTAACTTCAGTGCGAATTCGACCGGTTCCGCACGAACCGCTCATATTACACTGCTTGGTCAGACAATTTCGGTAACACAGGCAACATCACCACCAAGCGTTACGACTCCTACGATTTCAAGTATCACCAACACTTCGGCGGTACTGGGTGGGAATGTCACCAGTGACGGCGGGCAGACGATTACAGAACGCGGCGTGCTGTATGCGTTGACCAGCGTGAATTCGAATCCGCAACTCGGTGGAACAGGAGTAACAAAAGTCACCGCCACCGGGACGACCGGAGCCTTTACCGTAAACGCTACGGGACTGACTCAAGGCTCGGTCTATTCCTTCGTCGCTTATGCCACGAACACTAATGGAACGGCCTACTCGCCACTCGGACCGACGTTTGTCCCCGGTCCGGTTAATGTGACTGGAGTATACGATCCGTCGTCAAATCCGATTGCGGCCGGAGCAACGTTATCCGCCTCTCCAAACTCATTGTCAGCGTCCTTCTCTGAAAATATGAACTCCGTTACTGGCGGGGCCAACAGCGTCACGAACCCATCAAATTGGCTGCTCTTCCGGTATGGAGTCGATGTCTCATACTTGATTACCGGAATTACTTTTGCACAGAACGGGACCAGCCTGCAATATCTCGCGACCCTTTCGTTTGCCACCCCCTTGACACAAGGGGGGTATCAATTGATCGCCCGTCAGTTGATCCAGGACGTGAGCGGTCGATCATTAAGTGGTTCTGCCGGAACATCGCCGGTCGATTTTCGCCTGAACTTCTATGTGGGACAACCTGTAGGCGGGACAACCGACGTCGCCCCGTACCTTTACAACATCGAACCCGTCGCACTCAATGCCACGGCGACCGTTGCGACGCCGATCACATCGTCGTTGTTTGTCTTTGATGCCGACAGTATCAACTGGACATCAGCCACCGTTCAGATCGCGATCAACTATCAAAATGGTGAAGACGTTCTGAACTTCTCAAACGCAGCCACGCCAAATATCACCGCGTCATGGAATACCACCACAGGAACGTTGACACTCAGCGGGACCGATTCGGTTTCTGATTACCGGACCGCGTTGCATAATGTGACCTACACGGACATCAGTGCGACACCAAATACAGGATTGACGCGGACAGTTTATTTCCAGGCCAACGATGGTTTGTTACTCAGCAACCTGCAGACCCGCGACGTGACGGTGATGGCATCGAGCATCCCCGCAGTCCTGTCGGGAGTCGGCGGGACAGGAACCTACTTCCAGGGCTATCCGGCAATCGCACTGGTGCCGAATCTGGTGATCTCCGATCCGAACACAATCAACCTCTCCAGTGCGACAGTCTCCTTTACCAACTGGCAGGGAGAAGACCGCCTCAACTTCAACAACATTTTCGCCGATCAGTGGACCTTCACGCAGGACCTGATCACCCACACCGCGACGTTCACAATTACGGGTGCGGACCTGGTTGATCACTATCAGACACTTTTGCGTTCCGTGATCTACTGGGATGTCAGCGGCGCCCCCGTGACGTCGGCTCGTGTCGCCAGCTTCTCCGTCACCGACGGACTTTCGACCAGTAACGTTGTCACACGAAATACGATTGTCTCAGCCGTCAATCAGGCTCCGACACTGACATCCATTGAAATCGCTCCGCTCTTCTGCAAAGCGAATGATCCGGCCTATCCCGCTCAGCCGATCTCGAACACTCTGCTGGTCGGTGACCCCGACAGCAACAATCTGACCAAGGCCACCGTTCAGATCACATCAGGTTACGAGAACGACGCGAACGGCAATGACGTATTGGCCTTCACGAATCAGTTTGGAATCACCGGTTCGTTCAATGCCACGACAGGGATGCTGACTCTGACAGGCACAAGTTCGGTCAGCAATTACCGGACGGCACTGCGATCAGTCACATTCGGTACGTCTGGAACTGCACCCAGCACGGCGACACGAACCCTGACAATCGATGCCACAGACGACTACACCCCGACTCCAGCCACCAGCCTGTCTGCCACACGAACTGTCACTGTGCAGACAACAAATCTGCCTCCGGCCTTGTCTAATATTCCCAACTCGCCACTCGCCTACGTACGGAATGCTGCTGCAACGGCGATCGCACCGGGCGCTGTGATCTACGATCCAGACAGTATCAATCTGGCCAGCGTTACGATCCAGGTTTCAGGCAACTATCAATCGGGCCTGGACGTTCTCGCTGCGACGGTCGTAACGGGGATTACGCAAAGCTTCAATGCCACCACAGGGACATTAACTCTCTCGGGAGTTTCGTCCTTGGCCAATTACCAGACCGTACTTCAATCGGTCACGTTCCAGACAACCAGTGCCGCAAACACATTGACGCGATCAATCAGTTTCACACTGAACGACGGGTTGGCGAATAGCTCGACGGTGATCCGCAGTGTGACGTTGACGTAAAATTTGAACGGAACACCGCCGATGGCCTGAAAGGCCAACACAAATCCGTTCCACCTTTCGGTGTCAGTTGGCATCGTTCACTTTCACGTGGTCGAACTGCTGTGGAGAGCACACCATTTCCGAAACCGGCAGCATCGAAAACCATCATTTTTTACGACATTTTTATTTTGTTTTTTATTGTATTTTCTTTTTAAAATTTTGTGATATCATGTCGCACAGAACGCTGTTCAGTGGGTTGATGACTGGAGAAAGAGATTTCCGATGTATCGGGCGAACTCGCGCGAACTTTTCCGTCCGTCATCAGTTTTGATGGGACGAACGGGAGTCTTATTGCGATGATAACGGAAGTGCTCTTCCGTCCACGTCTCTTTACGGAGCCTCATCGTTTACGGGGGGCGCTCTGGTGGGACTTCGACGACTTGTTCCACCCTCTGAAATCGAGAGGCGACCAATTTGAACTCGGCCAACTTCATACCCGTCAAAAGCCTACGAAAAAGGGAAGTTTGTCAACTTGGTCAACTTTTCTCGCGAACTTGCTGAGATGACAAACTTCAGTTGGTTTGAGGGCAAAAGTGGATGGTGAATCGACAGCCCTGAACAGAAGGTTGCGAAGCAGTGCATCGAAGAGTTTCATTTCCAAGCTGGAGCTTGGGACCGAGAAACCGGAAGGAGACCCACGCACGGCGAAAGAATTGCGACGATCCTGCGAATCTCAAAGGATTTCCGGCTTCGATTCCCTGTGATCTTCGATGATCGCCGATAAGTAGAATACACCCCGAAGGTGAGGGGCATAATCGGGCGGCAGATTCTGCCGGTTGGTGTTTCTGACTTCGAGTTCGACCGCTTCGAGGTAATCCGTTTTGGTAGATTGAAAATGGCGAGCCAGCAGTTGCGGCTTCCGGCCGCAGTTGTGAAGAATAGAAGATCGAGAGGAGGCTGGAAGCCTCCTTTCCAAAAAACGACAGCCGTTGAAAGGGGATTCTGAATGGGACCTGAATTCGTTCATTCCTCAGGGATTTCGGGGTCGCGTGGCATATGATAAGTGCTTAGTCTGATTTTTGGTTTTGAATTGAATCTCGATTTGCATTGAGGATGTCTCATGGCCGATTTGTTGGCCTTAAGTTGGGATCGACATCGACTGACCGGGATCGAGCTCTCGCCCGCGTCAGCAGGTCCACGAGTTCTTGGTGCCTTCAGTGTTGAATGGCCAGATCAGCCACCAACATCAGCCTGGCTTCGTGAAACCTTGAAGCGGTTTGGTGTCAACGCAAAGCAAGTGACGCTCGCTCTCCCGCGAGAAGATGCCGTACTAAGACTGCTCGAGTTACCCCAGGTTTCCGACGCCGAACTTCCGACATTGGTCCGTTTTCAAGCGGCAGCTCGGTCGGCTCAGTCGATCGACCAACTGCTGCTCGACTACCTGCCTCTTCCGCTTCGCGAGGGAGTCGCTCAAAAAGAAGTCTGGCTGGCAACGGCACTTCAAACGACGATTGACCCGATTAAGAAGCTGCTCGAAGAATCCGGGCTGGATCTGGTTCAACTGACTCTCAGTTCACTCTGCCTGACCGAGTTGATCGCTCGCGGTGAAGCTCGCAAATCGTTGGACGCTGCCGGTGCGAGTCTTGTCGTGTTGCGAGACCGGGCGCGCATGGAACTGGCGGTGGTTTCCCAGAGTCAATTGATTGCCGCCCACGCCGTGAAGTGGTCATCGGTCGCGGATGTTCCTCCCGTTTCGAAAATGTTGGCGGAAGTGTCACGTGTTCTGGTGCAGGTCCAGGCCTGGCTACCAGAAGGGACGCTGCAGCGGGCCTGGGTGATCGGCGATGATAACGATGTGGGAGAACTCCCTGCAGCACTCAGTCAGCGGTGGAAGTGTCCGGTTGAGCGGTTTGATGCCTGGCGCGATAGTGGCATCTCGTTGGGTTCGGTAAAACCCGAAGGCCCCTCATCAGAATACTCGATCGCGGCAGGATTGGCTCTGATCCAGGGTGGTTCGCTGACTCCGAAGCTTGACCTGCTTCATCCTCGCCAACCACCGCCGAAGCGAGATGCTCGAAAACCCCTTTATGCGGCGGCAGCAGCAGCAGGCTTGCTTGTTACAGCTCTGGGAACGGGAATTGTCCAGCAAAGTCTGGCGAGTTACGACGCTCAGATTGAAGCTGCGACGAGTCGCGAACTGGAATTGAAACGGGTTTTGAAGGAGGGAGAGCCTGTCTTCATAGGAGCGAAAGCCCTGGACGACTGGCGAAAACGCAGTACGAATCAGTTGGAGCAGATGGCGGAACTGTATCAGGTGATGAACGGGACCGAAAAACTGGTCATCTCGGATTACAAATTTGATCCCAGTATCGGTGATGTTGTCGCCAAGCTGACTGGATTCGGTAATGCACGGACTCGATTCGATGCCGAGCAGATGTTGGCTCGATTAGCGGATTTGCCCGAATTCAAGAACGGGATTCGTCCAAAACAGATTACGCAAACAAGTCGTGATGCTGATTATGCGAGCCGTTTCGAACTCGATATGGATTTGATTCCTCCTAGTGGTAAAAACTCGGCTGCGGCCAAGCCCAAAACGCAAACTCCCGGTTCAAAGTAGTGAATGATGCAACGTCGCGAACAAATCATCCTGGGTGTACTGCTTGCTACTGTCGTGATCTGGCAGGGAGGCGGTTGGGTTGCGTCGGCAATCTTTGAACCCTTTCAGACTCGCAGCGAAACCCTCGCCCGATTGAAGAAGTCGGTCAAGGAAAAAGAAGATCAGGAACTGATGCTGGTTCGGGCCAAGAAATCGCTGGCCGATGCGAAGTTAATCAGCCTTCCTCCTGATGCAGGCAAGTCAAAACGACCCGATGCGCTGAACGCTCAACGGTTATATCTTGAATGGGTGACAGATCTCGCTCAGTTTTGCGAGATCGAGGACCCGAAAGTGACTCCCGATCAGCGGATGCTGAAGGGAAACGATTTCGTTTCCGTCGCGGTTAAACTGGAAATGGATGCCCGTTACGAGCAACTGGTCCGGTTTCTGGATTTGTTCTATCGCACGAATTTATTACACCGCATCACGTCGATGCACGTTTCCACGAAAGAGTTTGAAGGAGATCCATTTCTCAAGGTGACTCTTCAAGCGGAAGGGTTGGCACTGATTGATGCTCCGCCACGTCGAACGCTGTTCCCGCAAACGACGCTGGAAGCAGATGTTTCCGAAGACGACACAACATTACAAGTTGCAGGCTTGGAAGGTTTTCCCAAGAAGGCCGGATTTCGAATCCAGATCAAGAACGAATTCCTGAACGTGACGGACATGGATGGTGAGAACTGGACCGTTGTTCGAGGTGTTGATCGAACAACGCCGGCATCTCATTCAGCCAAGACGCAGATCGAGCTTGTGCCGCTAAAACCCGACCAACCCGAACGGACGCTGGAAGAGTTTACGGACCTGATTGCAACGAATATTTTCGTGAAGCCGGCTCCTCCCTACAAGTTGAAGCTGGGTCCCGTAGCAGACAAACCGTTTCCGCGGAGTAAGCCCATCGAGTTTACGATTGCAGCCTTGGGTTACGACACGCTGAAAGGTAAGCCGGTGTTCTCGCTGGCGGGAACACCACCGGCTGACCTAAAGCTGGACAAGTCCGGCAAATTGACGTGGAAACCGGGCCCGGATGTGAAAGCAGACAAATACCCTGTTTTGATCGAAGTCCGGCATCCCTCTGCGCCGGAAGGTTGTTTGAAAGAAACGATCACAATCCGCATAAAAGAAGGGGGTGCCGTTCCAAAGCTTGCACCAACCAAGCCGCCGGTTGTTTATCTCAATCAGGAGTGGCGTTTTAAGCCAGAAATTTCAACAGGTGATTCGCCTTCACCTCAATTCCGTTGGAAACTCGGTAGCCAAGCGCCTGAAGGATTGACGATCGACGAAAAGTCGGGGGAATTGAAGTGGACTCCGGGCGATGCCATTCCACCTGGCGATACGATCGTCGCTTTGGTTGCGACCGACAGCGATACACCACCGCAGTCGACAACCCTTTCACTGAAGCTGGACATAAGGGATGACGAAGCGGAATTCACTCGACTCGATACGATCTTCATCGTTGGCCAGAACAAACTCGCCAGTTTTTACGATGCTTCGAAAAACAAGCGAACTGAGCTGCGTGAAGGGGATGAATTCACTGTTGGCGAACTCACGGGAAGCGTCAAGCAGATTCGGCAAAAACAAATCACCCTGACGATCGAGAAACGCGAGGTTCGATTGAGACCTGGCCAATCGTTGCGAGAGGCAGTGACTGCCGTTGTGTCGCGCGAAGAGAATCCCGTTTCGCGTTGACTTACCCCCAGTCCATTCGCCAGAATGCATCAAGCCTGCCTAATACGTCCCGCCAGGAAATTGCCTTAAACCGGTTGCATGAGTGTCAAGTCGCGATTCCTTCCTCAGAAGGATCGTGATCAAAGCATTTTGTGACAGTTGCACAGGTCAGCCATGATGATCCCCACCGGTCCGACATCTTCGATCGCGCATTCGCCGCTTCTATTTGCCAGACGGACGCTGTTACAGGCGAGTCTGTTTGGGTCGGCAGGTTGGGGAGCCAACTCGGTGCTTCGGGCGAGTGAAGGGAAATCGACGGCTGGCCTGGATGTGGGCAATGGATTTGGTCGGGCGAAGCAGTGTTTGCTGTTATTCATGTGGGGTGGACCCAGTCAGCTTGATACGTTTGATCCAAAGCCGCTGGCTCCCGAGACAATTCGCGGCCCTTTCAAGCCGATTGCCACGAATGTTCCCGGAATCGACTTTTCTGAGAATTTTCGCATGCTGTCTCAGCGAGCCGATAAGCTGGCCGTGATTCGATCCCTCGGGCACGATGATCCGGCTCATTTGTCGAGCGGGCATACAATTCTGACCGGGCATCTGCCGCCGACACTTAAAAGCGATGCGGCACCACCAAGCGATCGAGATACGCCTCATATCGGTTGTGTGATGTCGAAACTGCGGCCATCAATGGGCGCATTGCCGTCGTTCGTCACACTTCCTTGGATGGCATTTCATCCTGCGGCTCCAGGTGGACAAGCGCCGGGACAGCATTCGGGCTGGCTCGGTCGGCAGTACGATCCGTTCCTGGTAACGGGTGATCCTAACGCACCGGGTTGGCAGGTCCCCTCATTGGCACTGATCGAAGGTCAGTCGCCAGATCGTTTGCTTCGACGTCAGCATTTACTTGCTTCAATCGATGCGCAGCGTCGGCTTGTTGACCAGACTGTTCAATCCGACAGACATTCGGCACAACAGCAACAGGCATGTGGCTTGCTGACGTCAGCCACAGTTCGCCGTGCGTTCGAACTCGACCAGGAGACCGCCGAGACGCGAGACCGGTACGGACGGAACACTCATGGGCAATGTATACTGCTCGCAAAACGGTTGCTCGATCAGGGCGTACCGTTCGTCTCCGTGAATTGGCATAACGACGGCCAGAACTTCTGGGACACGCATGGGAATAATTTCAATCGACTGAAGAACGATCTGATACCACCGGCGGACCGCGCGTTGAGTGCCGTGTTGGATGATCTCTCTGCATCGGGACGCCTGGACGAAACATTGGTGGTGTGGGTGGGCGAGTTTGGACGAGGTCCGGTGATCAACGGAGGTGCCGGTCGTGAGCACCATCCCTATTGTTACAGCGGCTTGATGGCAGGTGGCGGCGTGCGTGGCGGTCAGGTCTACGGTGCCAGTGATAAGCGGGGGGCTTACCCGGCCGAGAACCCGATTTCGCCACAGGATTTGGTGGCGACGATGTACGATGCTCTTGGTGTTTCGCCGGAACAGGTCCTTTATGATTCTTTAAATCGTCCACATCGGCTACTTGGGGGGCGGGCGGTTCAAGAGCTTTTCATCTGAAGAGACCCTCCCGGAGACTTGCATCCCTGACGGGTGGAATCCAAGATAACGATTCCACGAGTTCCTCCTCTTCACGCACACCAGGATCATTCACGATGATAAAATCTCCGTTTCGACGGCTGGCGACAGGATTGTTGCTCAGCGGCTTGCTGACCGTAATCGGGTGTGAGGGAAAAGTGACGAAACCCGCTGATCCCAAAGCAAACGCAAGTAATCCAACCAAGGCGCACGAATCTAACTCTGCGGAAGAACCAATGCTCACCGTTCAAAGCGAACCGTTCGGTCAGACTGAAGATGGCAACGAAATTACTTCTTTCAGCCTTCGCAACCGTCATGGAATGAAGGTCGGTCTCATCAACCGAGGTGGAATTCTCACGTCTGTCGAAGTTCCAGATCGCGACGCGAAGTTTGCCAACGTGACGCTGCACTTTGATAGCCCGGCAGCGTACTTGATCAATGGTCCCTATTTCGGCGGGATCTGCGGTCGATATGCCAATCGAATCGCCAAAGGGAAATTTGCGATCGACGGCGAGCAGTACGAGTTGGCCGTCAACAATGGCGAAAATCATCTGCATGGGGGCAAAGAGCACTTCATGAAAAAACTCTGGAAGGCCGAGTCATTCTCAGATGATAAGGTTGCCGGAGTCAAACTGACTTATACGAGTCCTGACGGGGAAGAAGGGTTTCCCGGATCTCTCAAAACCGTGGTGACGTATTCGCTGAACGATAACAACGAACTGACGCTTGACTATGAGGCCACCGTCGACCAGAAGGCGACGGTGCTCAACCTGACCAACCATGCCTATTGGAACCTTGCAGGAGCCGCCAACGGGACCGTTCTGGATCATGAATTGACGCTGTTCTGCGATAAGTACCTGCCCGTCGATGAAGGTTCGATTCCGTCTGGAGAACTTGCCGCTGTAGCCGGAACGTGCATGGACTTCACCAAGCCGGAAAAGATTGGGGCACGCATTGACCAGCCAGTTAATGGTGGCGGCGGTTACGATCACTGTTACGTAGTGAACGGCAAAGCAGGACAGCTTCGTCCAACGGCGAAGATCGTCGAGCCGAAATCAGGCCGGGTAATGGAGATCTCGACAACCGAACCCGGGGTTCAGCTCTATACAGGCAACCATCTTGCCGGGACGCCAGAAACCGGCAAGGCGGTCAAGCACGGAGCCTTCTGCCTCGAGACGCAGCACTTTCCAGATTCACCAAATCGTCCTGAGTTCCCGACAACTCGTTTGAATCCCGGAGAGACTTATCGTCAGATGACGGTCCACAAGTTCTCGGTTGCGAAATAGGCAAATGTTGTTTGGGATAAATAAAGCTCCGCATCTGCGAACGAAATAAGTCAACCAAACGAGTTCAATCGCTGGTCGCTTCAGGGCAGGCAGTGCAGGCTTGCCCTGGATAACCTCATTCGTGTGCGGAATGACTTCAGTTTATTGATAAAGAGAGGCACCACAACCATGTTTTACATCGACCCGCACATTCACATGGTGTCTCGAACGACCGACGACTACGAGTCTATGGCTGCGGCAGGTGTCAGGGCGATCATCGAACCCGCATTCTGGCAGGGCCAGCCGCGAACGGAGGTTGGTTCATTCAAAGACTATTTTTCGAGCCTGGTGGGGTTCGAACGATTTCGGGCGGCCCAGTTTGGGATTCGGCATTACTGCACGATTGGTCTCAATTCGAAGGAAGCGAACAACGAACCGCTCGCCGAACAGGTGATGGATCTGCTTCCGCTGTTCGCCACCAAAGAAGGGGTCGTTGCGATCGGCGAGATTGGTTACGACGATCAGACCGCGACCGAGGAAAAGTATCTACGTCTCCAGCTTGAACTGGCCAAAGAAGTCGCATTGCCGGTCCTGATTCATACCCCTCATCGAAATAAGAAGCAGGGGACCTATCGAACGATGGATGTGATTGAAGAGCACGGTATCGCCCCTCACATGGTCATCATCGATCACAATAACGAAGAGACGTACCGAGAAGTGCTCGATCGCGGTTATTGGTGCGGGTTTACAATCTATCCCGGTACCAAGATGGGTAATGCGCGGATGGTTGATATCCTGAAGGTTGCCGGAGCTGAGCGGGTCATCGTGGACAGCTCTGCCGACTGGGGGAAGTCAGACGTGCTTGCGGTCCCCAAGACGGCGAAGCTGGCTGAAGAACGGGGAATTCCGCTCGAACAAATCGAACTCGCCTGTTACAAAAATGCGTTGACGGCATATGCTCAAAGCGGGCAATTTCAAGAATCAGACTGGTTGAACCCCGTGCCGATCGATCAGAGGAACCTCTTCAAGGGTAATAGCGTTCTTCGAGGTGGACAGACTCCTCGTGTCGACGAGCCGGGCTCCGAAAACATCATTCAATAATCAATCCGGGAATCAACGACCGTCGGTTGCGCGGGTCCTTGCCCTTGTCAGTAGTCTTCAGCATGTCGCGTGAACGAATTCTTTTTGTGACAGGTCGCCTGGCGGAACCGTCGCTGAAAGAAGTTCTGCAGCCGTTAGCTGAACGGGTCGGCTTTGATTATGAAATCCAGGTGCTGGGAATCTCGGTTGCCGCTCTGATGCACGTTGACTGGGTGAATCGAAAGCTTCTGGTTCCGGAAGGCATCACTCGCGTAATCCTTCCCGGATGGTGTGGCGGAGATCTTTCCTTATTGGCCGATCGGTTTGCTGTTCCATTTACACTGGGACCGAAGGATCTGTTCGATCTCCCTGAGTTTTTTGGACGGGGTGGTCGACCTCCTCCGTCACTCGTCGATTACTCGATCGAAATCCTCGCCGAGATCAACCACGCACCACGACTGACTGGCGACGAACTCTTACGTCAGTCCAATGCTTACCGGCTGTCAGGTGCTGATATCATCGATCTCGGCTGTATTCCCGGTGAGTCTTGGACTCAGATCGCACACGCAGTCAAACAATTGCGGGCCGAAGGTTTTCGAGTTTCCGTCGATAGTTTTGAGCAGTCGGAAGTCGAATCGGCGGTTGAAGCAGGAGCGGAGCTGGTGCTGAGCTGTAACGGCACCAACGTTCATTGGGCCTGCGAACTGCCGGTTGAGTTCGTCGTCATACCCGACGACGTGCATGATCTTGGTTCCTGGGAAGCAACCTGTCGCCGTCTTCAGGAATCCAATCGAAGCTTTCGACTTGATCCGGTGATCGAGCCGATCGGATTTGGTTTTGCCGCATCGCTTCAAAGATATTTCGAAACGCGGCGTCGGTATCCAGACACGGAAATGATGATGGGTGTCGGCAATTTAACCGAGTTGACCGAGGTCGACAGTGCGGGGATCAACTTCTTACTTGCAGCCATTTGCGAAGAGCTGCAAATTGGAAGCGTGCTGGCAACAGAAGTGATCAATTGGGGGCGTACCTCAGTCCGTGAGTTCGATCTTGCCCGTCGTCTCGTTCGACATAGCATCGAAAACCGAGTCCTTCCAAAGCGTCTTGGAGGACAACTTGTCATATTGCGAGACCCGAAGCTTCGTGCCATTGGCGAAGACGGATTGCGGCAGCTCGCCAGCCGACTGACCGATCCCAACTTCCGCGTATTCGCTGAAGGGGGACAGGTACATCTGATGAACCGCGACGGGTATTGGCACAGTTCGGACCCCTACGACGTCTTTGATCAGATGATTGCCGCGGTTGGCTCGTTAACGGCTGAGCATTCGTTTTATCTGGGAATGGAATTGCACAAAGCGAAAACGGCCCTGACGCTCGGAAAGCAATACATTCAGGACGAGTCACTTCGCTGGGGATTTCTTTCCGTTGATGAAATCAGTGCGTTAAAACGTCGCAAGCATCGAACCGGCGAATCCGATGATGCGGAAAATCCGTGACGAGCCCAATCACGGAATTACTGAGCACTGGCCATATCAGGGCGTAACCGTTTGGCCTCACGCAGGTAAACGTGGACAATCTCCGACTGTTTCTTGTCCGTATTCACGTGCAGAAGGACTCGAATGCAGCGAGGCAAGCTACTTGGGACCGCAATTTCTGATGCACACAGCAGCGGAACTTGCTTCATGCCGATGGCGCGGGCTGCCTCTGCGGGAAATGTCGATGTCAGGTCAGGTGAAGTGGTGAAGATCGCTGAAACGATTTCGTCAAATTCGACGATCGAATTCGAATTGAGCAATTCGTGTAACAACTCCCGCGTCGCCGACAAAATCTCTTCAGCGACATCGGTCTCAACGCTCGTTGCTCCTCGAATGCCTCGCACCGCCATTTTTCTGTCTCCTCCCGCTTTCAGCTCATCACAATTTGTTAAAATACGGGCTGTTTCCAAGTCCGTCCAACAATACTGAAAGAATGAATCCGATGCGGCATTCAACTCCAAGTATCGGAAGAATTTACGTGCCCTAGAAATAGCCGATTTTTCTTGAAATCGCCAGCCGTCGATCGCTCTTGCCCGATTCGGCAAATTTCCGATACAAACTGCTGACTTGAATCATCGGTGATTGTGTCGATTAATGACTTCCGTGGAAAGGATGCCGCGTGACTGAATCGGTGGAAACATTGGCCGCTGTGGTGAACGGGACGATTCACGGCGATCGGGCTCGCGCCATCGACGATGCGAACGCGATTGAAGCGGCGGGTCCGTCGGCAGTCACGTTTGTCATGAACAGTACGCAGGTCAGCCGGCTGAAAGATTGTCGAGCTGGTGCGGTCATTATGGACGCGAAAATTGCGGCTTCTTTCAAGGAACCGGTCGCATTTTCAATGATTGTGGTCGCCGATGCGCAAGCGGCATTCCAGAAGATATTGCCGCTGTTTCGAAATATCCGCCCACGGCCACAACGAAGTATCTCGCCATACGCCCACATCCATCCGACGGCTCAGTTGGGATCGAACTGTCACGTGGCAGCGGGTGTTGTTATCGGTGAAGAAGTCGTGATCGGTTCGGATTGTGACCTTCATCCAGGGGTTGTCGTTGGAGCCGGTTGTCGAATCGCCAACGACACGATTCTGCACGCAAACGTCGTCTTATACCATGATGTCGTCGTTGGCAGTCGTGTCATTATTCATAGCGGAGCGGTCATCGGCGCTGATGGCTTCGGGTATCGGTTTGTCTCTGGCAAGTTCGAAAAGATTCCGCAACTTGGAACCGTCCATATTCACGATGATGTTGAAATTGGTGCCTGCGCAACGGTGGATCGCGGGGCGATCGGCCCGACGGTGATTGGCGAGGGTACAAAGCTCGATAACCTCGTGATGATTGGACATAACTGCGAAGTCGGGCGGCACAATGTGTTTGCGTCACAAGTAGGAATGGCCGGTTCATGCCGATCCGGCGACTATGTTCGCCTCGGTGGTCAGGTCGGAATCCGCGATCATGCCCAATTGCATACTGGTTGTACAGTGGGAGCGAAAGCCGGAGTCCTCAAGGATGTCCCGGCTGGAGAAACCTGGTTGGGTGCCCCGGCAACACATGAAATGGAACAGAAACGGCTCGTCGTTGCGATGCGGCGTCTGCCTGATATGAAGGATCAATTGAAGGACTTGGAAAAACAAGTTGCCACGCTCATGGTTGAGCTCGAGAAATTAAAAGGGGCTTCTGCCGATGCGAATGGCCTGCGAGCCGCAGGTTAATTGCTTCAAGGGATCACTCGATATCACGGAAACTCAGGATGAGTTTCCATAATTACAGAATTGAACAGAAGGGCCTGGACTCCATGGACGGAGCCTCAGACAACGAATTGAAAACGGGCGGACGTCGTGTTGGCCTGCTGGCTGGTGCCGGCCGGTTCCCCATTTCGTTCGCAGAAGCGGCGAGAGATCAGGGGCATCAGGTCTATGGTGTCGGTGTGATGGGAATGGCACCCCCTGAACTGCGTACGATCTGTCATTCCTACGTTGAAGCCCCGCTGGCTCGAGTCGGTCGAGCGATCAGCTTGTTCAAGAAGGCGCGGATTAATCGCGTTGTCATGGCAGGTAAAATCGAAAAGACCGTCCTGTTCCAGCCATTTCGAATTCTTCGGTTAATGCCGGATTGGCGAACGATCCACATGTGGCTCTGTTATGCAAAACGTGATCGTAAAGATGACACATTGTTACTTGCTGTGATTCGCGAATTTGAACGCGATAATATTTTTTTCGATTCCGCCCTCGATTACTGTCCGGAGCTACTCGTGAAACACGGTTTCCTGACGAAACGTAAACCGACGGAGTCTCAATGGCGAGACATCCGATTCGGCTGGGAATTGGCCAAAGAAATGGGTCGACTGGACATTGGTCAGTCGGTGATTGTCCATGACATGGCTGTCATTGCCGTTGAGGCCATTGAAGGGACTGACCGGGCGATCCGGCGGTCAGCAGAGCTCTGTCGACGGGGTGGCTTCACCGTAGTCAAGGCCGCCAAACCGAAACAGGACATGCGGTTCGACGTCCCCACGATCGGCGTACAGACCATTCGAACCATGCATGAATCGGGCGGTCGTGTACTGGCCATCGAAAGTGACAAGACGATCATTCTCGACGAGCCCGAGGTGATCGAGCTCGCCGACAAGCTGGGGATCGCCATCGTCGCGGTCAGTGCTGTCGAACTGGAAATGCGAGCCGCTGGCTGAACGCCAGCATCACAGCAGTTCCGTGATCAGCTTTCTGTCTTCCACAAGGTATTGAGGTCGACCGTTCGGATCGGTGAGTGTTACCGTGTTCGAGTCGATCCCTAACTGGTGATACACCGTGTGGAAGACGTTCTGAATGTGAATCGGTCGTTCAATCGGTTCTTCGCCGTTCCGACTTGTGGCACCGATCATTTGCCCGTGTCGTAAACCACCCCCGGCCAGGAAGAAGAACGAGGCACGTGCCCAGTGGTCTCGACCGGCGGTGTTGTTAACGCGAGGAGTTCGCCCGAACTCGCCCGACATCATGATGATCGTGCTCTCTAAAAGTCCATGAGCATCCAGGTCATCGATCAATGCGGCCAGTCCCTGGTCCAGAGGTGGCAACTGGCGTCGCATCACGTTGAAATTGTCGCCATGAGTATCCCATCCACCCCACGAGAACGACACGCACCGGGCACCCGACTGGATCAGCCGTCGAGCAAGGATAAACCGTTGGTTTTCGTTCCCGTTTTTTGCACCGTACCGCTCTAACTGTCGGGGATCTTCCTGACGCAGGTCCATCGCTTTGGCGAGTTCACCCGACGTTACGATGCCAACGGCCCGATCTGTATAACTGTCGATCGCGGACAACATGCCCGAATGATCAATGTTCCGCTGCAATCGATCAAGACCACCAAGAAGGGTCTTCCGGTCATCCAATCGACGCAGGCTGACGCTTTGATTGAGACTCAGGTTCTGTCGACCTTCGCCATCAGGTCGGAAACCCGCATTGATCTGACCCGTGAAACCTGTCTTCGTCCAACCGGTCAAGTCGACGAATGTGGGAGCGGTACCATGTGCTGTTGTCTGCGACGGCCCCCAAAGCTTGGACATGACGGAACCAATACCTGGTCGCCCGCCCATGTTTCTTAATGACTGCTCACTCCATCCCGAATCACTTTGCTGAGGAGCATGTTCATCCCGTAGACCCGAGATTGAGCGAATGACCGAGAACTTGTCACCAACCTCGCAAAGCTTTGGCATCAGCTCGCAAATCTGCATTCCGGGTACATTGGTCGGAATCGGCTGGAACTCACCACGAAACTCGCGAGGAGCCGTTGGCTTGAGATCAAATGTATCAAGGTGCGTAGGTCCGCCGGCCAGATAAATGTTGATGATCGACTTGCCTGTCGCCCGTCCGACAGATGCTTGCTCAGCTTGAAGCAGCCTCGGTAGCGTCAGTCCCCCAATCGCAAGTCCCCCAATGCGGAAGAAGTCTCGTCGTGCAAACCGATCACAAAAACGCTGAGACTCGCCGTGAAACGTCAACATCGCGACCTCTCCTGAAGCAACTGACCGCACTGTCCTGAATGAACAGTCTACCCAATCGTCAGAACAAATCAATGTTTTTCGATATTTCGAAAACCAGTTGAATCCTAATCAGTTCCCGCCGACGCGGGGAATAACCGAATTTGACCTTTCTGGGGCCTCTTCGCGGGGTTTTCTTTTTGACCGGTCGTAGTCATCATGCTCAAGTGACAAAACGGAGTCGAGTGATTCAGGGCTTCTGCAAAACGATCATGAAATGGCTAATTTTCCCGTGTAGAAGCGTTTTCTCACAATTTTGACTTCGTCATGTTACTGGGCTTTTTTTTGCCTGGCGTCGGTTTCGGAATTCTGTTTTTTGCGAGGAATCAGATTATCTATGTCGAAAGGTAATGTGCTGATCGGTCAGTCGGGAGGACCGACTTCTGTCATTAACTCGTCGCTGGCAGGAGTGATTCATGGAGCGATGAACTGTGATCGAATTGGTCGAGTCTTTGGCATGCGGTTCGGGATTGAAGGGGTCTTGAATGATTATCTCGTCGATCTTGGCAGCGAATCGTCCGAGATTCTGGCCGGACTTCGGACCACTCCAGGAAGCGCACTCGGTTCAAGCCGCCTGAAACTGAAAGACGAACATTTTCCAGCCGTTCTCAAGCAACTGCAGAAGTATGATATTCGTTATTACTTCATGATCGGCGGCAACGACACCATGGACACGATCCATCGTGTCACGAAGTACGCCAATGAGAACGGTCATGAGATGATCGGTGTCGGTGTTCCGAAAACGGTTGACAACGATCTACACGGTACCGACCACACTCCAGGTTACCCGAGTGCGGCTCGTTACGTCGCCTTAAGCGTATTGCAGGCGGGAATTCTCGCTCGGGATATGCAGAAAGTCGATCAGTTTGTCATTTACCAATCGATCGGTCGCAGCGCGGGTTGGCTCCCCGCCGCCGCCGCATGTGCACGTATCGCAGACATGACCCCTCCGCACATCTTGCTTCTGCCGGAACGAACGTTTGAACGCGACAAATTCTTGTCGGCGGTGGCTGACGTACATCAATCACACGGGTTTGTCAGTATCGTCTGTGGCGAAGGGATTACCCACGCCGACGGGACACCCGTCAGCGTGTCTCAGACACGCGACAAATTCGGCAACGTCGAATTCGGAGCGATGGGCGGGACCAGCGCCGCAATGATGCTTCACCGCTTGATTTCAGACGAGTTTGGGTGGCGAGGCGAATTCCAGGTGACAGAATCATTGCCAATGTGCTCCGCCGACCGCAGTGTGAAACTCGATTTTGACGAGGCTTTTGCCTGTGGGGAAGAAGCTGTAAAACTTGCAACCACAGGCGTTGGTGGTGTCATGGTCACGATGATTCGACGGAATCAACCTCACGAGAAATACGAGATCGATTTCGGCACGATTTCACTCAGCGAAGTCGCCAACCACGAACGACCGATGCCTGACAACTTCATCACGGAAGACGGTTTCGGAGTCACTGATGCCTTCCTGGATTACGTCTCGCCCCTGGTTGGTGTGCTGCCAACCTACGCGACCCTTGCAGCAAACCGGGCGAAACCCTGAAACAAGCTCGAAAGCCAAGCAGGCAACAAAGGAACTCGTACGTGATTTTAGATCGATCGCCTTATTCAGATTTTCATCTCATCACGGATATGGTCGCTGCGGCGAACGTGATCCGAACCTTTGACACATCAGTTGTTAAAGAAACGGCCGCTGAAATCGCCCAAGTCGGGAAATTATTGATTTCGGGCGAAGGCTCAAGTCGCATGTTCCCGGCGAAAAGCGCCATCACACACGCTCGACGTAAAGGATGGACATATCACGTTGCCACCGAAGGAGGACGGCAGTCTCAAGAGTATTCCCTTGACGATTGGGCGGTACTCGGCGTGTCAAACTCAGGTCGTACAGCCGAAGTGATTCGCCTCTTCAATACCCTCAAGGCAGCAGGTAACCCTCATCGATACAGCCTGACAGCCAGCCCCTCCTCATTGCTCGAATCACTTGCTTCAAGTGGCCACGTGCTGAAATGTGGTAAGGAAGGTGCCGTCGCCGCAACGAAAAGCGTCGTCGAGCAGGCCCTGTACTGTCGAGCGATCATCGAATCGATCGCAGGCGAAGAAACCCTCGCACGACGCTTATCGTCTCTGGCAGATCAGTTCCTGGCGGCACTTGCCCTGCCGATCGACAATGAACTTGCAAAAAAAGTTGCGAATGCAGGCTCGATTTATTTCGCCGGTCGTAATGACGGAGTCGCCGAAGAACTGACGTTAAAAACCAACGAAATCACTCGTAAACGAGGTGATTATCTTGAAGGAACTTATGCCGTACACGGGATTGAAGAATCAATGCAGGCGGACGATGTTGTGATCTGGATCGACCCATTCGAAGATTCCGAACAGAAGTTCTCTGACGTACTCGTCAAAGGTGTCGGCCTGACAGTTATTGCGATCGCATCACGCCCAACCCTTTTCCCGACAATTCAAATCCCCGACGCCGGTGACCTGTCCTGCTTCGTACAACTCGCCGCAGGCTGGAACCTGCTCGTCGAAGCAGGTCTGCAACTGAACATCAACATCGACAAACCCGAACGCGCCCGAAAAGTCGGCAACGAATTCTTTTAGTGCTGGCGTTTTTGAACCGGGCAACTTCGAAAGCACGGTTCAAAAACGGTAACAGGTAACCATCAAAAAGTGTTGGTATCGACACGCCTGAATCTACACAGAAAGGCTGCGCTGCGCGAGTAAGCAGAAGTTAGAAAGTTGAAAATAGAGAAGCTCATCAGCCGAACCTTTTCCACTTACCACTCTCTTCTTTCTACCTACTTGTCGCAGGGATGGTGTTCGTAGTGTAGTGGTTTCTGCATGTCGGCCTGTGAAGCCGAAGGTGACGGTTCAATCCCGTTCGAACACCCTTTTAAAGAAGTTTGAGCGTATTGAAAATTTGGCGATGAAACTTTTTCTCATTACTCAGCACGAAGGGGTTTTCTTCTCTGTGATGTTTGGGCATTGCGGTGCCATCTCGCGATTGAGAGCGATGTATTCGTGCCATTTCATAGGAACATCGTCTTCATAATAAATCGCCTGCGGAGGGCATTAGTGCGAATTCATCATCGATTATCGGCGACAACGATCGATTCTCCGATTTTCGCAAAACTCGCGTCGAATACGAATCAGAAAATGACGGCCCCGCAGAAGTCAAAAATCACTTTGCAGGGTACGGTGAACTATGGCAATTATTTGTTGAAACAATTCGTGGGATCAGGGGCTTTCAGCAAAGTTTACCGTGCCATTGATCGTGTTTCTGGGCAAACCGTGGCCATCAAGTATCTCAGAAAAGATTGCTGGTACGATCCACGTGCCACCCTGGCGCTGATTCGTGAATACGAAATCTTGCGCCACTTGAATCATCCCGGGATTCTCGCCGTTCACGGCTGGGGAACAACACCGGGCGGTTCGTTCTTCTTGGTTACCGATTTTATCGACGGCGGGAATCTTGAGACCTGGTGTTCGATCACCAAACCGAGTATCGGACAAATCTTGAAGGTGATCCGAGAAATCGCCTCAGCCATCACGGTCGCTCATTCGGCACAAATCATCCACGGCGACTTAAAGCCGGCAAATGTCCTGATCGATAGTGAGGGCAAGATGACTCTTTGTGATTTCGGGTTGTCACGCTATGCGACTGATCCGGACGATCTGCCGCGTGGCGGAACAGCCGGTTTTCTTGCCCCCGAACAGATTTCTGACGCCTTTGGCCCTGTTACAAAACTGACGGATGTTTATGGCTTGGGTGGCTTGTTTTATGCACTGATTACCGGGCAACCGCCGATGACAGGACGAGACTTGCCGGAAATACTGGCGAATGTGTTGTCACAAAAACTCCCGGCAGCCCCATTGCAGAACAGCGACGTATTTTCATTACAAGTCAATAAGTTGATTCTCAACTGCCTGCAAAAGGAGCCGCAACGACGGCTTACCTCAATACAGGAATTGGCAATTAAGCTGGAGAATCTGAACGATTTATGAAGCTTCTCAATCTTTACATCGCATTCTGGCCAAACGTTTAAACGGTCGCCTGCAACCAAAATTTCAACTGCGCCGTTTTGATATTTCCCTTTGCGTCAAAGTACCAGTTTAGCCAATCGTCCGGCGTCGTCTTAAGGTTGGCGTCAGCACTTGTTCCCTGATCCAGGGACCAGCGCCACGCGAAGTGGTCGTACACATCCAGCACATGGGTGGCGTATGCCATCGCAAGCTTCTTATTGCCTTCAATCATTAACAGGTTTTCGTCATTGTTGTACGAGGCCTGATATCCAAGATTGTGGCTTCCGGTCACCACCACACAGTCATCGGCAAATGGGTCGATCACCACAATCTTATCGTGTGTAATCGCAAAACCCGCCTTCAGCAGCTCTTTACTCCAACCTTCGGGAACTTTATCGCCCAGTGCTTTTGCCGAGATGACCCGCGCGTCTTGCGGCGCTGGTGGATTTTTGACCCCCTTCTGCTTGGCCGGGGGCGAAGTCCCTTTCAGATCGTAGTAAAAGTTCCCCGCCGCATCCGGTGATGTCACGCATCCGCGGACAAACAAGTCTTTGTTTGCCTTCTGCGCAGCCGCTGCAAAATCAGTAATGCTGGGTGATCCTGGAATAAAAGCCAAAAAAAGCACGGCATGCTTGGCAGCCATGATCCGGTCGCTCAGGTCCTGCATGTCCACGGGAGAGACCTCTGCCCCCTTGGCTTTGCTGCGCTGCTTCGGCGTATTGGGAGAAAAGTAGCTTGTCAATGTACTGGCCTCGTCGGTCCCCTTGTCGAGGTTCAGCTTCTTTCCAGTTGAGTTAAACGTTCTGAGCGGCGCGTCCTGGAATGGCTTGCCCGCCTCATGCCCCTTTTCGTCGGCCTGAAGCTTCAGCCAGTAGGCCATATATCGCGCTGCGACCTGCTTGTCTTGAATCACGATCGAGTTGTTCGTCTGAGCACACATCCCCGTGTCGGTCCAGTTACAGGAACCGGTCAAAACCGCTTGAGGAGCCCCGCTCGCGTCGACATAAATCAGGAACTTATTGTGGACGATGTGGCCACTCGGCGGCTCGCGAAAAAGCAGCGAAGCTCCGGAGGCTTCGAGCGTGGATTTCGCGTCGTCGTTCTCACCCGCCTCCTCTTCCGATCCACCCGTTGTTGGTTTCGCGACGATATTCGCAAGCACGATTTTCAGCTTGCTTCCGATACCCGCCAGTGATTGGATCAACTCAACATCTGTTAGCTCGTAGAGCGACGCGTAAATCGAGCCACTTGTCTTAGCCCGCGAAACAAAATCTGTAAGCGTCTTGAGAATGTCGCCTGCCAAATCCTTCCGCAATTGATTTCCCGGAACTTTAATCTGATCCAACAGGCTTTTCGTACTCACCTTCCCTTTCAACGCGTTTGACACGTGTTGTGTTGAGATAATGCCTCGATTGAAAACTGCAGTTATGCTTGATGAGCAGACGCCAGAAACCGTCACCTCGTTCGTCGTCAGAATCGGCAGCGACGTCATTGGCTTCAATGCACCTGGAGTTCCTTCCAGCGGCACGACCTTGTAACGGAATGTGTAGTTTCCCGTCCGGTTCCCTTCGAGTCTTGCGTACACATCCTTCCAGTAAAACTTCTGGATCGGGAACTGATCGGTAGTCTGCTTCGGTGCAATTGTCTGGCCCGGAAATACCGCGTGACTGGGCAACACAGTCTCTTTGCCCTTCGAATCAATCCGATAAAGCGCGAACCCCATACAGCCCTCGGGCTTGGTTCCGTAGCTCCAGGCGATCGTTGCGACATCATTATTGGCAAAGGCTACTGCATTCCGCATTTGAAACTCCACTTGTTAAGAAGGGCCGGGGCTTTCGCGAATACTGCACCAACAACAACCACATCTTGCACAACATTGACCTACTTGACAACACAACCAATCCATAAACCCAAGATTTTGCTTAAAATAAACGCAACCAAAGTATTACCAGCTTGGCTTATGATTTTTCGGTGATGCATGAAGCCACAGTGCGTTCATAAACCCGCCAAATTCCATTCCCCTGTCGACTTCAAGAGCCTGGGTGGGAGTGCGACATTAACCACAATGCGACAAACAAACCCGAACAATGATCCTGTTTACCGAACACCCACACTGAACCAAAAACGCACTTTTGTCGAACGACAATTATCGCATGCAATTGGCGCGAGACTCGCAAAATCAATAAGAGATGTTTAAGTTTTCAAAAGGAGGGCATCGCATGGAACAGGCATTTCTAATCTCAGAGTTGAATCAACGTTTCGGAATCCCTGGGATCGTCAAAATCGTCCCGGGTCATGGTGGGCTTGCCAGAGTCGAAATCACTTCGCCGTCTTCACAAGGTGAGATGTATCTTCACGGCGCTCACGTGACGTCCTGGAAACCATCGAACGAAGAAGAAGTTCTCTTCGTCAGTTCGCAATCGCAGTGGAACGACAGCCGCCCTATTCGTGGCGGCGTACCCGTCTGCTTTCCCTGGTTTTCCAGCAAAGCAGACGACGCCACCGCACCGATGCACGGATTCGCACGGACAACACCGTGGCAGCTTGAATCGATCATACAGACTGGCGACGCGGTAACCGTCAGCATGTTCATCGAAAGCGATGACGCCACGAAGAAATGGTGGCCCGCCGACTTTCGCGCCGTGCATCGCGCGACATTCGGGGCCGAGCTGACCCTGGAACTCGACGTCGTAAACACGGGCAAAACGTCATTCCACTTCGAGGAAGCTCAGCATACTTACTTCCGGGTTGGGAACATTGAAACCGTCCTGGTAAAGGGCTTGGACGGGGTCACCTACGTGGACAAGATGGACGACAAGCGAATCAAGACACAAAACGGTCAGATCGCGATCATCTCAGAGACTGACAGGATTTATCTGAATACAGACGCGACCGTTGATGTCGAAGACCCCGCCCTGCATCGCGGGATCAGGATTGCAAAAGAAAACTCCATGTCGACGGTTGTCTGGAATCCGTGGATTCAGAAGGCAAAAGCAATGGCTGACTTCGGCGACAGCGAATGGCCGCAAATGATCTGTATCGAAACCTGTAACGTCGGCGATTCCTTCGTTGAGCTTACCCCTGGCAAACACCACCAGATGCGATCAATCGTCCAAATCTCAAAACGAAATCCGACGGTGTAGTTCCATCTTTTGTCGAGTATTTCAGGTCATGAAGTTGACCACTTTTGGCGAACTTCACGCATTCCCACCTCGTCTTCGGGAGAGCAATGCTCCAACCGAGCCATCTTTGATTTCGTAGGGCGGAACAAGTCTTCGCAGCCCCACCAAAGCACCCGAAACTCGTTGGCCACGTCAACCACCTTCACCCATTCTTGCCTCCTCTCCGGGAGGGCAAGGTTCCAATCGAACAGTCCTGCCCGCACGTTAAATCGAATTCAATTCAGGTTTTTTAACCACGGATTACGCAGATGGGCACGGATAAAGTCCCACAACAATGACAGCCCCCCCTGCTGTCTTATCCGTGCCGAACAGGTGATCCGTGATTAAACTCTCATTAGCAATTTCTTGACACCCAAGACAGGATTGAAAATCGTATTTACATGAAACCTCGTGGAGATTCCTTTTTCGCAAAAAACAGTGGCCCCAAAGTTACATGAGGTTGCCACTTTGTTTTGCCACGTTGGGAAACAAAAGTCGAAGTTCCACCACTCGCTCGCGCAGGGGTGACGCAGTTTATCTGGCGATGATTCAAGGCTGAATGGCAATGGCGGTCCAAGACGTGCTCTCAGATGAGCAGAATTTCTGAGGGATAGATGTCGGGGAAATTGTTTCAAATGCGGCATTCTGAGCGAAACATTAATTTCGAATATCTACGTTTCCAATTGCAATTTTGAACAATCCCTCGGTCGACGGCGGGTGTAAAATTCGAAGCATTACGCCGTGCTTCCCCTTCGCCTTGGGTGCGTGGATCTCCAATCGGTATTTTAAGTCATCGCCAACCACCTCCAGCGGTAACAATGCGGCGGCAGTACATCGATCGCCGCCCTCCGGATCTGTTTGGAAGAATTCGACGTAGATAATACCGCCCCGATGTTTGGGCTTCGCTACAGTCAACTGGCCCTCAAAGGCCAAGCCAGCTCCAGGAGGTATCGAGCTCGGCAACTCGAGGTCAACAATCTGGTTCGGATAATTTTCAAGGTGAATCAAAGGTACGGAGATCACCGTGGGATCGATGATGGGTTTTGGATCGTAACTGACCTTCGCATAATCATCGGTCATCGGGGACACAGCTTTTTCGTAGCGATTGTTGACATTAAAGGACTCGTGTGTTATCCATAATTTCGTTGACAGATGAATAAAGGAGATTTTCGGAGAGTTCCAATGGCACGATTAGCCCGTGTGGAGATCTTTTCGCCTGACGAGGTTGCCATCGTCCATGTGATGAACCGTGTTGTTCGGCGGTGTTTCCTGCTCGGAAACGATCCGGTGACGGGAAACAATTATGATCATCGCAAGGTCTGGATCGAAGAGCAATTGCAGCGTCTCGCCGCGTGTTTTGGGATCGATCTGCTTTGCTTCGCGATTCTTTCGAACCATTTCCATTTGATTCTTCGATCCCGACCCGATGTCGTGGCGACTTGGGATGATACGGAAGTCGCCCGGCGCTGGTTGATGCTTTGTCCTGTCATCAATGGGGACACAGCATGTCTATGATTTTGCTGACTTCGATTGCGACGGCGAACTGGTGCCCCTCGGACAACCTTCTGCCGTAACTGCCCCAGCAGCAGCGAGTTAACGTACAAAATTGTCCCAAGCGGAAACGCTCGCAGCACCGAACGTGCTGTGTCCCCATTGATCCCCTGCCAATTGATCAACTCGAAACGAACATGGTTAACGGCGCGGGTTGGTGATGCCGTCGTAGTCCGGCAAGAAAAGTCTGATGAGTGGAAACGGTATTTCATCGATTCGATTACGCGCTATTGGGTTGACCCGGTCGAGTTCAATGGACTGGAAGTGGAGACGGGGCAAGATTGGCTTGATGGCGGGTGATGAGTGGCGAAGTACGTTTGGGCTGCCTACGCCTCATCGCTAACCAACTCATCGAGACCGTCCATATCATCATCGTCATCTTCGGTAGGCTGCTCGTCAGCCACCCTTGTCAGATAGGCAAAATCGGCGTCTGAGATTTTTAGCGATTGCTGATATTCAGATTCTTCGCCGCTCCCTTGATACTCATACTCGATTTTACCGTGATGCTTCTCCACAAGGCGGCGGATCGTCTCCAGATCAACGCGGAAAAACTCCTTGCGGAAATTGACACGATTGATGCGATATTTGTGCAGTGCCACATGGAGTGCTCGCTCTAGTTTTGGGGCATCGTCAGAACGAATCATCATGTGAATGTCGAATGGAAACGGGACTGAAGCATCGCCCAGCTCTTTGATACGGTCCAACGGATTAAGCCGACGTGTAAGCCCCACCTTGTAACCATCCTCGCCAAAAGAGCCGACATTGGAAATCACGTACACGTTTCCAACACGTGTTAATTCAGCTTGTGATTTGGTTCTTTGCGCCATTTCCTGCGCTTCAAGCACCCTCCTTTGCGCTTCTTGTAGTGATTCCCGAAGCTTCTGAACTTCGGCGGAGTGTTCCGCGCCAACCTTCTGCATTGCCTCGTCCAATGCCCGTTGGATAGCGTCTTGCTCTGTCTCGCGTCTTTGCGCTTCTTTTTCTGTTCGATCCAATTCCTTTTTTAGCTCTCGCTGTGCTCGTATCTCTTCTCGCATTTGCTCACGCATACGACTTTGCTCGGCTTTGTCACGTTCCTTGGCCAAAACTGTTTCGTAGTCTGCCTTCAACTGCTGTAGTAGTTCCCTTTCTTGTTTCGCGGTTACTGGATAACCCTGTTTTCGGCAAAAACCGACAGCTTTGGTTATGCGTTCTTGCGTTGCTTGAAAATTCTGCCCTGTCAGTTTTGATGTCCACCATTTACGCGTTTCATCCAGAAACCGTTCTGCCATACGGTGAACCGCGTTATGTTGATCCCGGGCGATGGACAATTCATCTGCGATCTCTCGACGCGTGCGATTAAACTCTTCTTCCGTAGTTTTCACGAGGTTGTCGCGTACGCTTGATAAGTTCCGCCTTAATGCCAGTAATTCAGCGAATGTCGTTTCGAGTTGACTTGAACGGGATTCCAGCAACGATTCCACCTTTGCCAGGTGCGATCGAAACTTGCTCGACTCACTGCGATGTTGAAATGTTATCGCGAATAATGCGACCGACCCCGCTAATGAAATGAACCCTAAGAGAATCGCCAGACTAGGGTTGAGGAAAAGAGCAATCGCACCGCTCAAAATCACGGGGATAGCACACGACGCGAAGACACAGGCAATTGTGTCGTATTTCCCCCACGGTTCTGCCGGTGCGTCGATAATCTCAACTGGCTTCCCTTCAAGGTAATTAACTAGGCGGCCAAATGTGCGGCACTCAGGGCAGTAAACAGCGTTCGACGCGGATTTTCGTTCAACGACCACCCGGCAATCACATTCGAGGCAATATCTGGTTTCGCTTGTTTGCGGAACATCCGTAAGCCACTCAATTGTGGAAACCTGTTGCCAATCTGTGCTGTCGTTCTCTTCGCGAATGAACGCGTTTTCCGGTATTTTGCCCGCTGAGATCAATCTTCGTAATGCGATTGTGTCGAACGGTCCGCCCTTCTTCTTGTCGACTCTCGCGTTCCAGTTTCGCATGGTAATTGTATTCGACAAGAAAAGATGAAAAAGGGGGTGTCCGTGAGAGTGTCAAACATCTTACCGCAACAGAACGCAAGAAACGCGAACAACCAATCTGCCGGGAACTTTCTCGATCGACACGCAAGGCATTTTTGTGACGTTTTGCGATAGTCAAATCACATCAACGATACCCGCTTGGACGACAGATTGACCGGACACTCAACCGAAGCGATTAGAACGCATCGCCGACAGTTTGCCCACCAATGGCGGACAAAAAAACGGTTGTCGCAAGTGGTCCCTACAAGACACGAAAGCCCATCCATATCGCCCTGACGGAACCCGATGCAATCCACGTTTACGGAATAGTTCGGGGGCGGATCTATTCACGGGCAGAAATTTTGATCGCTTTCAAAATCCATGAAACCACGTTGTCAAAGTGGATGGCAGGCGGATTGAAGCCCGGCAACGGTGGCACGAAAACACATTTCTTTTTTGGCGATCAGGTTATCCGCCATTTGTTTGGTGAGTGACGATAGGCAGGAAAAAGTGAACCCCGTAGGCGATGGCTTGCGGAGTTCTTTTTGTTTTAACCCGTCCCCAATGTAACGTTTTTTTATTCTCGAATCTTCACAGAGAAAACGTGAATTTGTCGATGCGGATTAGTTGACCTGATTGGTTGTATTCGCCTATTGTCGGAATCATGGATCGCCCACCAAAGAAAACGCCGAGCCAGCTTGTTCAAGAAGCTGACTCGGCAGTGGCGATCGACCTTAACGGGCGTCAAGGAGGTGCCATGTTTCACGGTGTCTGCTACGGCATGATGGGTGCGATTTATATCGCACTCGCGGTGTATCACTTTATGGAATCATAGAGCGACGCGCCAAGGCACTCAACCCCGTCAGCGATGCTGGCGGGGTTGTTTTCGTTTGTCACGCGGGAAACTCCCATGGGTTTTTAGGTTCTTTCAAATCCGCAAACGCAATAAGGTTCACGTTCCCCTCGATCGGCAAGTAAGAGTTTAGTTCACCCTCGGTCAGACTGATGTTGCGGATGATTGGACTTTCGTTTAAATCGGCGTTCGTTCCTGCACGGAATGGATGCCGATGTCATTTGTGTTCTACCCACAACTCGAACAGAGTTGCCCGAATGTCAGCCACTGCCCCCATCTGGGTGGTGCGGCCATCGGTACGCTCGTGGATCGAGCGAATGACAACGAGCTGTTTCTTCGCCAATTGCATGGAACCATTGACGC
>CAILLA010000249.1 GCA_903834925.1 uncultured Schlesneria sp. | reverse complement strand
TCGACAGCGTTGAGGTTTTCTTGCCCGCTCGCGCTGAGTGTGTTTAGCCAATGGAAATGTTTATGACCGCCGATCAAAGTTCCGGTTCCCCGAAACGCGTAGTCCGTCGCCGTACGAAGAAGGTGGATGCGACCGAATCCAACGAAATGCGTGAAACCGGTCTATCGGATTCCCAATCGTCAAAGCCTTTG
The DNA here is from genome assembly GCA_903834925.1 of uncultured Schlesneria sp. Classification (GTDB taxonomy): domain Bacteria; phylum Planctomycetota; class Planctomycetia; order Planctomycetales; family Planctomycetaceae; genus Schlesneria. Next base: position 6,230 of record CAILLA010000249.1, on the reverse strand, counting down.
ATTGAGGATGTCCTGGAGGAAATCGCTGCTGTGCGAGCTGAATCCGAAGGATATCCCACCGAAAAGGATATGGATTTCGAGGCTTTAGACGCCGAGCCGGCTCCAAGGCGTACTCGAGCCCGTCGTACGGAATCGGCGACGCCTGTTCCGGCGACGGATCGTCCTCGGCGCGGTCGGCCTCCTCGTGCCGTCGCAGTGCCTGAAGCGGCTCCTTCAGAAATTGCTCCTGTTGAGCGAATCGAGCCTGCGCCTGCACCGGCGCCTGTCCGTGAACCACGAGTCTCGCGAGAGCCAAGGGAAACGCGAGAGCCAAGGGAAACGCGGGAGCCAAGAACACCCAGAGCGTCGTACGAACCAAGAGAGCCGCGAGAATCTGCTGGCTTGCCTGATGACAGTCGTGGTGGCGATCATCGCGCAATTGACAACCGGTCCGCCGGTGAGAGCAGCGAATTTGTGAATGACGAACCAGGGGATGCTTCGGCTGGTCCCGGTGGTTTTCCAACCGGAGCGGAAGGGTATCCAACCGGACCTGAAGGTTTCCAGGACGGTGGGCAAAACCGTCGTCGTCGTCGCCGTCGAGGGCGAGGCCGAGGGCCTGTCGGGCAAAACGAAGGTGGTGGTGGTGGAAACTACAGTGGTCCGCCGAATCAGCAGCAACAACGGCCACCTCAGGGACGTTATAATCAACCGCAAGGGCCGGGTGGGTACGGACAGCAGCCTCCAGGTCGCGGTCAGCGTCGTCCACCGCAGGATAATCGGCGTGGACAGTATAACGGTCACTCGAATTCCGGTGGGAACGGGCGAACCTATTCGGAACCGCGTGGCAATCAGGATCGTGATCGCAGCACCTCGGACACTGTCACGCTCGTGCAGGGGATTCTTGAGTTACATCCGAAAGGATACGGCTTCTTACGAGACCCCAAAGCGGGATATATCTCTCAAGAAACAGACTCGTTCGTATCAGGCTCGTTGCTGGAAAAGTATGGCATTCGCGAAGGGGTGCTGATCACCGGCGAGAGTATCCCAGGCGGACGTGGGCAAGGGCCTCGACTGAGATCGATTCAATCGATTGAAGGTCGGCTTCCTGAACAGTATGCCGAGGTCAAGAATTTTGATGCTCTGACCCCGATCAATCCGCATGTTCAAATCAAGCTCGAAACGGGTTCGACTCCGATCACGATGCGAGTGATGGACTTGCTGACTCCAATCGGTAAGGGGCAGCGGGCGCTAATCGTGGCACCTCCGCGAACCGGTAAAACGATGCTTCTGCAAGAAATTGCCGATTCGGTCAGCACGAATTATCCGGAAATTTACCTGATCGTGCTGTTGATCGACGAACGGCCAGAGGAAGTGACGGAAATGCGGCGACGAGTGAAGGGCGAAGTGGTCGCTTCATCACTCGATCGCGAAGTGGAAAACCACATTCGCGTCAGCCAGTTAGTGTTCGAACGAGCCAAACGGATGGCAGAGTCGGGACGCGATGTGTTCGTGTTGCTCGACAGCATCACCCGAACGGCTCGTGCATTTAATAAATGGACGAATACCGGTCGAACGGGGACTGGCGGTCTGGATGTGAAGGCGATGGATCTGCCGAAAAAGATGTTCGGTATGGCTCGTCAGTTCGATGAAGGGGGTTCAATGACTGTTGTCGGAACTGCCCTGATCGAAACCGGCAGCCGAATGGATGAAGCGATCTTCCTGGAATTCAAGGGGACGGGCAACATGGAAATGGTGCTCAGCCGCGACCTGGCCGAACGTCGAATCTGGCCGGCGATCGATATCTCCAAGTCAGGCACCCGACGCGAAGAGAAGATCCTGCCTCCTGAGGTTCTCGAAGGGGTCACACTGCTGCGTCGCAGTCTCGTGTCACTAAGCCCAGTCGAAGCGATGGAGCAGCTGACCCGGATTCTGCAGAAGTATCCGACCAACGCCGATTTTCTCGCGAAGGTGCGATCGATTCTTTAGGCCTCGAGAGACATATAACGTTGCGGAGAGCGGGGTTTTGCATTCGATCCAATGGTTTACTATTGGATCTGCATGTTGGATTCAATTCTTTCATTAACCGATCACACGGAAGTTTCTCTATTTCGTCTTCCCCATTTTGAAAATGACCTTTCGATGATAGGCTAAAAACAAATGGTCGATTTGGTGGCGCGGAACAACTTTCAGCCGCCCGGACTTCTTTCCGACTAACTTCATATTGTCGTTAACCGAGAATGCACCGTTGTCGAATAGGACGTGGTCATTCGGGCACAAGCAAAGGATGTTTCCGACAACATCCGGCCCGTTGTGTTCGATGCCGAGAGGTTTGATATGTGCGCCCTCGGCATATGGGCCGTCAGGTGTCTCCAAACGAATCCCGCACACTTGACAATAAAAATCATAAAGTCGCTTCACTCCGGCGGTTATCGTCGTATCGCGAATGATTCGTTCAGAAATTACGGTCGACCGGCTAACGGGTTCATCCCCTCCCGATTTCGCGTCCGTTTGACTAACAGTTGTCGGGTCGTCCGGTGTCATCTCACCTGAAGAATGCACCACACTGTAAAAATTCTCTACCATCTCTTCCGAAAGGGATTGCAAACCAAGGCTGTAGAATTTAGTACTATGAAAATCTTCAAACCAAGGTGCATTCGTTGATGCGAATGCCGCCGAAAAAATCATGGCCGTCGGTACCAAATACACGCGTCCCGAATTTATCGCCGTTGATTGTTTCGCTTCCCGAAACAATGAACCAGTGTTCCAGCCGGTAATCGCAAGGCGTTCCCTCTCCTGAAATCAGCCAGACAATGCTTCCTTCTAAAATCGTTCTTTTTTTCCCGGTTACAATGCCAAACTCGCCGACCTGTGGTTCGCCATCGCGGAAGCTCCACCCCATCCCTTTGACACTATGGTACACGACGTAATGTTGCATGTTGCTGACTCCAATACGTTGTCAAAATCGATAAGGGGTGGATTCGTGATATTCTCGAATTCAAATCCCAAAACGGTGTAATATCGTTTAATAGAGTTCGAGCACATGCTCACCGCCATGAGCGGGGTTGCCGGTCAGTCGTTGCGCGCGTAAATCGACGACGAGATCCAGCATTTCGAGGGGTATTTGTCCGATGAGGGCGGGGACGGAATCGGGGACTTCCATGACCTCGACCGTGCATGTCCTGCCGAAAAGAGTTAACCGAACGGTACTATAAACCGTAACGACTCCCGGCCCTTGCGTTGAAATCGAGCCCTTTTCGTAGCTCTTTTTCAAACCGAGTTGCGTGACAAATCGCGTAGGGAGCGCCAATGTCGTAGCACCCGTATCGACGAGTGCCTCGGTCAGTTGGACGCGTCGCACTTGATCAGGGGGAATCAACCCTCGGTCGGCATCCCAGAGGTCCATCAAGTTCTCGACCGTTGCTTCAACGAGGACTCGTCCCATCATGGCTCCTCTCCTTTACTTCGCATAGAGATTTGGCTGCCACGCCTTCCAAGTGTCACGATCGGCATGGCAATCACTCACGTTTATTTCTGAGTTGTTATTCTGTCACGATCAGACACTTCGAACAAGGAGCTTGTTCGGTTGAACGTATTGCGCAGTCGCCGGGGCGTGATTTAGAATTCTTCGTTCCCACAATCCTGTTGCGAGGCCTTCAAGCTCGGTATCATCTTCTTTAGCCTTTCTTCGTGACGAAAAAACTCCTGGAGGTGCTCCCCATGACTGAATTGATACTTTTTGATAACGGATTAAGCCGTCGTTCGATGTTAAAGACTGCGGCGGCAGCAAGCGTGGCTTTTGCCGCTCCTGCCCTGTTGCGGGGTCAGGACCCGACGAAGGGTGGCAAGCGTTACAAGACTGCATTGATCGGTTGTGGTTGGTGGGGTGGAAATATCGTCCGTGAAGCGATTGCTTCGGGCGAATGTCAGATTGTGGCGCTTTGCGATGTCGATCTGAAACAAGTGGAACGATTGAAGGGTGAGCAGAAGGACCTCACTGCCGATTCTCCAAAAGTCTATCAGGATTTTCGGGAACTGATCGACAAAGAGAAGCCCGAGATCGTGATCAATGCCACGCCGGATCACTGGCATCCCTTGATCACGATTGCCGCCGTGAAGGCCGGGGCTGACGTCTATGTTGAAAAGCCCGTGGGACACACGATTCTTGAAGGTCGAGCCATGGTCAATGCGGCTCGCGATACCAGCCGCATCGTTCAGGTGGGAACTCATCGCCGGGTTTCGCCGCACAACATATCTGGGCGTGAATTTATTCAATCAGGGAAAGCGGGCAAGATCGGAATGGTCCGTGCGTTCGTGCATTACGGCGGTGATAAGGAAGAACCGACCAAGAATCAGGAACCTCACAAGGGGCTTGATTGGAACATGTGGTGCGGACCGGGACCACTGCGTCCCTATTGTCCGATCATTCATCCGAAAGGGTTCCGAAATTTTCTGGACTATGCCAACGGAACATTAGGCGACTGGGGCATTCACTGGATGGACCAGATCTTGTGGGTGATGGACGAAAAGGCACCGAAGAAAGTCTTCTCGACAGGCGGACGATCGATTCGAGGCCCTGTGGTGAACACCAGCACGGAACAGACAACCGATGCACCGGATCATCAGGTAGCAAGCTTTGAATTCGAACGGTTTACAGCTGTTTGGGAGCACCGTCAGTTTGCAGGCAACAGTGCCGAGAAGGGTGAAACGGTCGGTTGTTACTTTTACGGGACGAAGGGGACGTTCCATATGGGCTGGCAGAAGGGTTGGACCTTCTATCCAACCTGGGGCGAGCCAATCCACGAAAATCCGAAACTAGGTATGCCCGACGAACAGAACATCAAGGAATTGTGGGCTGACTTCATGGGTTCGGTCAAATCACGAAAGCTGCCGATCAGCGACATCGAAATTGGTCACCGTTCGACGACGATGAGCTTGCTCGGAATGCTTTCACTGAAACTTGGTCGCAGTCTGGAATGGGACGCAACGAAAGAACTCGTCGTCAACGATGACGCTGCGAACAAGCTGTTGAAACGAAACTATCGCGGGGAATGGAAATATCCTGTTTGAGGTTTTCTGTGTTCATCAATGGAATGAACATGCCTGAATATGGAAGTGCGAAAGAGATTTCTACCCCTATCTGCGGTTCCCCGACGTGTGTCCCCTGTTCGACTTCATCAGTCGTCCAATAATTGGCCAAAGCGATTGATTGCTACGCCCGCACGTTGTGCGTAGTTTGTGAGAAACGTTAACTATGAAGAAGCGACCTAAGCGCAGAGCAGCTGAAGATTGTGCCATGACAAAAAGTCTGATTCCAGACTTTGATATTAGATTCCTCCATGACGCTGCCGCCTATCTTGAATCGCCAAGTTATCTGAGGAAGTTAGCCGACTATGTTGGCGTGCCTCTTCAACGGATCGCGGGACGGGTCGTCCCAGCGAGGGTAGCTGAGCTTGGGAACAAGGTGTTACGCGAAGTCATGGCCCGCGCCGCCGACTCTGTATTTGCCACACAAGGTCACGAAGACTTCGAACAGGCATACAGAGCGTCAGGGTGGAGCGGCTTCTGGCACCGTTTGGCTTCGACTGCGACAGGCGGTCTCGGTGGCGCGCTTGGATTTGCTGGCTTAGCGGTCGAACTCCCGATCACCACCGGAATCATGCTTCGGTCGATCGCAACTATCGCAGGAGAATTCGGTGAAGCGCCCAGTACCCACGAGGTACGGCTGGAGTGCCTCAACGTATTTCTACTCGGTGGCAACACTCCTGATGACGACGCAATGGACTCCAGTTACTTGACCGCCCGAATGGGAATGGAAAAACTCGTCCGTGATGCCGCCGAATTCCTTGCAACCCGGAGTGCAAAGGCCGTTTCCAAAGCGATTTCGACCGGTTCCGCGCCGCCGCTTCTTAATTTCCTAAACCGGATCGCTGGGCAGTTCAATATTACGATCTCACAGAAATTCATGGCACAAAGTATTCCTGTGGTAGGGATTATCACCGGTGCCGCAATTAATAACGCCTTTGCCGGGCACTTCAATAGTGTGGCCCAATATCATTTCGGCATTCGTAGATTAGAACGACTGTATGGCAAGACGATCGTCCAAACCGAATACCGTCGGCAGCTTGACCAAATACGAGGGATTGGGGCGAATGACAAGGGCGAAAACGAGTCGGTTCTACAGCCTGGCATTATTGTTGAGCAGCCTGAAAACGATGCGCCGAATGAAAAACGCGAGCCGTCCTCAACGCGAG
>CAILLA010000248.1 GCA_903834925.1 uncultured Schlesneria sp. | reverse complement strand
CCACTGCTTGACCGTACTCGGTCAAGCAGTGTTCTTTGACGACAGCCGACAAGCAGTGTTCTTCGACGACGAGATGACAACAACCCCGGTTCGTCTTCCGTCGCAGAGCGACACAGGTTGAGAGCCGTGGGTTTCAACCCAATGTGAATAAAGACGAGCAAATCCCATGAAACATAGTTGAAAAATACCTTTGCCTGAAATCTCCTGTTTTGCATTTATCTGTGTGAAACTGTGTTGATCTGCGGCAAAAACTCTTCGCTTTTTCTTCTCCTTCCGAATCCCCGACAGCTCCAAATTGCAGTTGTCCTGGACCGCTCTTATTCGTAAGACTCGTGTAATTCGATGTTTATTTCCCGAAAGCCTTTGGTATCCTTCGATGATTCCACTTAATCAAAGGATTAACGTGATGGATGACCACGTGCTGGTATTCGAAATCACCGCCAATTTGGATGAAACGGGAGAGCTAGAGGAATTTTCGTGGGACTTGATTCCGTTAGTTGATCCAATCAACACGCTTCATTTGGATAACAACGGGTTGGCCAAGGTCGGAACGATGTTGCAACCGGGGATGATTTTAGTCGGAAAAATCGGTAAATCAAAAGCGTATCCGGCTTCTCGTAAGCCAACAGATTTGGAATTCAACGCTTTGAGTTTTGAAGAACTGAATCGAAAATTCGGACATCTCTGGATTGATTCCTCATTGAGAATCCCTCTGGATTGCTATGGAGAAGTCATCGAGTCCACAATTCTAGTGCGAGAAAACAGCCGTCCGACCGCAATTGTACGTTTGAAATTTGCTTCATGAGATTGCACATGTCTGCCTGAGTAATCGACACGGAACGTAAGCGGAACAGCCTTTGGTGGAAGAAAATGAACGGCTGAAACAGGAACTTGAGCAAGCCAAACTCGAATTGAAGTCCGAACCCGTCATCCGACGCGTGTGAAGAGATGTGCCGGGTCGCTATTTCAGCTGATGTTTTTCGGGTATACTCTGCGGGATGTTCGTAGATACAGTCAGCATTTTTTGTAAGGCGGGGGATGGCGGTCCGGGAGCGTGCAGCTTTCGGCGCGAGGCTCATATTCCGCGCGGTGGTCCCGATGGTGGCGACGGCGGTCGCGGCGGTCATGTTGTGATCGAAGCGGACGAAAACGTCAGCAGCCTCGTCCATCTTGTTGGTGTTCGTCACTGGAACGCCGAGAATGGTCAGCCTGGCCAACCGACTTTGAAAACAGGAAAAAATGGCGAGGACACCGTGATTCGGGTTCCTCCCGGCACGGTTCTGCGTGATTTAGCGCGTGACTTTGTCCTCAAAGATCTGGTCGAGCACGGCGAACGAGTAATCATTGCGAAGGCCGGCGAGGGGGGTAAAGGGAACACGCGGTTCATGTCCTCCACGAATCGCGCTCCTCGTGAATTCGGACCGGGTGAACCGGGTGAACGACGCGATGTGATCCTGGAATTGAAGGTGATCGCCGACGTCGGATTGATCGGCAAACCAAATGCCGGGAAATCGACATTGCTGAGTCGCCTTTCCCGGGCAACTCCTGAAATTGCGAATTACCCGTTCACGACGAAATACCCGAATCTTGGCATCGTCCGGGTCGGGCAGGAACGTCAGTTCGTGATGGCGGATATTCCGGGTTTGATCGAAGGTGCTCATGCAGGAGTCGGTTTGGGGCATGAGTTCCTGAAGCATGTTGAACGAACAAAAATGTTTATTCACCTGGTGGAACCGAATCCAGATGATCAGACGGACCCGATCGAAAACTACCTGAATATTCGCGAAGAGTTGCGGCTATACGACGAGGAACTGGCCAAGCGTCCGGAAATTGTCTGCATTACAAAATGTGAGTTGGAAGACGCGGATGCCGCCGCAGAATTGCTGGAAGAACGTATTGGCCGACCGGTTTTGAGAATTTCGTCGGTGGCAGGCAAAGGCCTACCACAATTGTTGCAACAGACCATTCGCATGCTGGACGAGCTGGAGCATCCCGATTCGGTTTTTCGTCAGTAATCGGTCGAACTCGATCGCATCAGGATGTCAGCCGTCTTTTGTAATTTGGTCTGAACCGTCGGCGAATTTCAGGCATCAGGCCATAGGCGAGTGCCAGAACCTTCAGTGGGTGTAAGGTCGGAGTTGTCGACTGTTGTTCCATCTGCAGCTTGCAACTGCTGCATTCGGTGATGCCGAATTCGATCTGGTCGGAGCGCATCTGTTCGATCAATTTGTGACCAATCGCCAATGATTCATCGAAGTGGGCTTTCGTCAGGCCGAATGTCCCTGCAAGTCCCGAACAACCGTGGTCGATATTGGATGTTTTGAGCTGCGGAATCAAACGGCAAAGCTCAAGCAAGGGTGTCGAACGCCCTAAGGCACGCAAATGACAGGGTGTATGATAGGCTGCGGTATGGGGTAATGCCGCGAAGTCCGTCCTGAGTTCATTTTTTGATTGCAGCCTGGCGAGAAAGTCTCCCGCTTCGACGACGTGATCGGCAACCAGTTGAACATCGGGATGGTCGAGGAATCGTGGATATTCCAACTTCAGGCAGACTGCGGCAGCAGGTTCCGTACAGACGATCGGGCAACCCTCCCGGGCGAATTCTGCCAGGATTCGGACATTTGTCATCGCCAAATGACGAGCCGCATCAAGATCGCCCGTAGAGATCAATGCCATTCCCGATCTCAATTGTGTGGGCGGAACATGCAAAGTCATGCCTTGATGCTCGATGATTCTGCCGAATGCGAATGCCAGTTCAGGGTCATGTGCATTCGCATAATGGTCGACAAAATAGATCACCGGAACGGGGTCATTAAGCGAGACGGGTGGTGACAACCATTTCCGTGGAGCATTCTGGAGAAAGGTTCGGCGGCTGAAGGGAGGGAGCTTACGACGGCTTGAGACGCCAAGCAGTCGTTCCATGATCCAGCGTATGCTTCTCGTGTTTAACAGGGGATTGATCATCCACGACAGTCGACATAACAAATCACTCCATGCATGGACTCGTGAGAGAAACCATTCGGATGTCTTTGGTCCATTGACTGCCAGATACTGTGCTTTTGCTTCCAGCATCAGATGCGGGACATTGACTTCGGTCGGGCATTCGAGCTGACACTGTTTACAGTTGAAGCAGTTGTTTGACAACTTCTGCATTGAAATGGAGGCCAACTCATGTTGCGGCAGCCTTCCATCGACGATTGCGCGCACGGCATTGGCCTTGGATCGGGGCGCCCGTTCTTCGGCCGGGTCCGACCGAAAGAACGGACACATTCGGGAATCGGATTCCTGAGTCCGACAGGCTCCACAACCGTGACAGGCCATCGCGGTGTCAGCGAATTCGCCTGGCGACCATTTCAGTTGCAATTCCACAAGCGGTGCGGGGACTTCGCGCTGCGGACGAAGGTGATTGACAGTCAGGTGCGGATCGTGGCTGAGAACCTTATTGGGATTGAGCAGATGATCTGGATCAAAGAGGGTCTTAACCTCCTGAAAAACTCGATAGAGTTCCCCATATTGAGATTGGAGGAAGGCTGTTCGCGAGAGACCAAGGCCATGCTCACCGCTGATCGATCCACCGACCGAAATTGCCGCGTGATAGAGGTCTCGCGCGAGATCTTCCAAAAGCGACGGGTCGAATGGCGAAGACAAAAACGGACGCATGTGAAGTTGACCGACCGCAGCATGGGCGTAGAGCGAGGCAGTTACCTCATGTTTTTGCCAGATGCGCCGTGCTCTTGAGACGTACTCAAGCAACATTTCGGGGGGGACCGCGATATCTTCCACAATGGGCACGGGCGAAGTCTCACCCCTAACCCGGTTCAAAAGCGGGATGACCCGGTTTGGCAAGGACCACAGAAATTCGACTTCGTCGAAGGTCGTTGCCTCGTACACCGAACGACCGGCATCGGGTAAGTCTTTGAGTGCGTGCAGCAGATCCCGGACGCTTCGCGTTGTTTCTGACTGACTGAATCCCGTCAGTTCCACGATCAATGCCGCCTCTGCTGCTGCGGGGATCAGAACATTGAAACGGGGATCGAGATCGCGAGCCAGCGTTAACAATCGACGATCGACCAGGTCACAGGCACTCGGATGGTGTGCAGCCGTGGTCTGCACCGCCTGGATTGCGGATTCAATCGATTCGAACACGATCATCAGCGCCGAGCGATGTGCTGGCAACGCGGATGTCCGTAGTGTCGCTGCCGTAAAGAGGCCGAGTGTCCCTTCGGAACCAATCAACAGGCGAGGGAGCGAGACATGGGATTCTGACAGGACATCCCGCAATAGATATCCCGCTCGATTCCGAACCTGTCGGGCGGGCTGTTTTACGTTAATGAGTTCGGCATTTCGGCCAAGCAATATGGAAAGACGATTGACCAACGTTCGCTTGACTGCTGCCGCCTGGTCTGTCGTCGGATCGGTGGCATCCCCGTGGATACGGTCGAACGCTTTTTCAACGGCCGCTTCGAAGCAAATTCCGTTTGCCATGACAAGTTCGATACTGGCGACGTGGTCTCGTGTCGAACCGACTCGAATCGAATGTGAACCAGAGGCATCGAGAGCCAGCATGCTGCCAATCGTTGTTGTGGCTGTATTCGACGGATCGGGTGGGAAATAACGTCCTGATTCCCGTAGTAAGTGATTGAGTCGGCTGTGAACTACGCCGGGTTGAACTCGTACCGTCTGCGTCCCGATCTCCTCGACCGCGTGCATGTGACGGGAAAAGTCGATCACGATTCCTGGGCCGAGTGCTTCGCCTGCGACACTGGTCCCCGCTCCACGAGGTACCAGCGGAAGATGATTTTCTGCGGCGTAACGAACCAGGGTGACAACGTCGTCGCGATCACGGGGTTGGGCCACGCCAAGAGGGGTGATCTGATGCAGACTCCCGTCGCTGGCATAAAGTGCTCGCGCAAGCGGGTCACAGAGAATCTCCCCTCGAAAGATTCCCGCCATGTCTTCAATGAGTCGCGATTGACGAAAGTCCACGGTTCAGTTTTTTAGAGTTCAGTTAGCTGACGCATCCTTCACCCGAAGTGGCAGGATATGATTGGCTGCATAGAACTTCTGCAGGATCGTGTCGTAGATTGCGTAGGGGTCTTCGTGAAAAACGATTTCGCGACAAGCCGGATGGATCAGCCAGTCGCCTCGGGCGATCTCTCCTTCCAGCTGTCCTGCTCCCCAACCGGAATAGCCGGAAAAAACACGGAACGAATGCTTAAGGCTATCGCTGGCAGCGGCTTCACCAATGACCTGTTCGAATGCGTCTGGACTACCGCCGACGAATAATCCAGGCAACACCGAAGGACTATCGTCTTGAAAGGCGGAGTCATCATGCAAGATGACGAGTGCCGAAGGCTCGACCGGTCCGCCGCCAAAGACGACATCTTCCGTTTCGGGCAGATCGAAGTGGCCGGCCAAGGCATGAGCGACCTTAATCGATGAGGGACGATTGATGACCAGTCCCATCGCACCGTGTTCGCCATGTTCGAGCAGTAACACAACGGTCTTGTAGAAATTATCGTCTCGCAGCCGTTTGGCGGCGATCAGAAACCGACCACGTAGCGATTCGGTCATATTGGCACCGTCGGAATTGCTTTGACTGAAAGGGATCGAAATTGACAGCGATTCGGTTCTGTCGTCAAAGGATTCTATCGACGCCCCGCCGCGAGCGAAACCTGTTCGTGAAAACTGCGGTCTCACAAGAGGAAATTTTCGCGGCCCAAGCCTTGAATCCATGGCGCAACCAGGGAACGTTGGAATCGATTGGAACGGCTGGAATTTCCAACTTTGTTAATCGGAAAACGGGTCAGAATCGTCGAGTGTTTCCGATCCGAAGTGATCCCCGCCAACGCCGACGAGAGCCGGGATGTCAGCCTCTTCGGAGACCTCCTTGCTTTCACCGTTGCCCTGACCAAGAGGCCAAATGTGGAATCCCCCTTTGAAAGTCGGGGTGATTTCCCAGACGCCCCAGATGCCTCGGCCTTCGTTGTAGCCTTGATACGACACATCGTGTTTTCTGACGTATCGTTTGGACCACCAGCAATTGCCCGAATCTCGTTCGTAGCTACCGGAAATCAAGAACTCACCAACGATGTCTCGACCTTCGCCGCGCATCTTCCCTTCGCGGAAGGTTAAAAAGAGCTCCATTGACTGACGGCCCGACAATCCTGGTTGCAGAAAGTACCCTTCCCACGGCCCGGATGGGAACCGGTCATCCTGTTCCAGCGTTGGATCGGGTTCGTGTTCAGTCGGAGAAGGCATTTGAGGATCCACCTGGCATGTTTGACATCAAGAATTTTTTTCAGCGCATTCAGATTTGGATTCTTAGAGTCTGACCAGTGCCGGTCAATGGGGTTTTCTACTGATCCGTGTTTCGATTCGCTCCGGGGATCCAGAGAACGTCGCTTTTTCCGTCGTGATTGGCACACCGGGCAAGTACGAAAAGCAGGTCGGAAAGGCGATTCAGATAAATTTGGACTTGCAGATTGATTCGTTCGACCTGGGCCAGTCGAAGCACTTCGATCTCGGTCCGACGACAAACGGTTCGTGCCACATGCAGGTTTGCCGAGGCGATTGATCCTCCGGGAAGAATAAAACTCGTCAAAGGCTGAAGTTTCTCGTTTGCGGAATCAATCCAGCGTTCGAGCTGTGCGACTTGTTCAACAGTCACCCGCAAAGGTGTATGGGCTCGAGGAGTATCTGTTTCGGGAACACATAGGTCAGCACCGACATCGAAAAGGTCATTTTGAATGGATGTCAGCATGCGAACAATTTCAGTCGGTGGCCCGACGGCCAGTACGCACCCGAGAACCGAATTCAATTCATCGACGGTGCCGTAAGCAACAATTCGCTGATCCGTTTTGGGAACTCGTTGACCGTCACCCAGCGAAGTCTCACCCAAATCCCCTGTTTTGGTGTAGATACAGTTGAGATAAACCATCTTCAGGCTTTGTAAAATGAGTACTGGTCACGGACTTGGTGCTCGAAACGACTTCGAGAAAGGCTCTTCTATCATAGTTCAGCCCGTAACTCTGCCCACAAGACTTCACCAGAGTTGGCGGACAAGATCGATGATCACACGTCACGCAGCGCGACGAAGGCCGTCTGTGACGGGATTGATCTGGCAACAGAGGTCCTGTCCAGTCATGAGACCGCGTCTGCCGAAGTCCCGCCAGAAATTGCGGTGCAGTTTTTCTGGGGGCGATTGCAGGGTCACGGTGAAATAATTGCGATGTTCTCGAGCACCGAACAGCCAGTCCCATTCGGCTCGCTGGAACAACGTTTCGCGGTAGCTCACTGTTTCGAACTGACCTGGGAAACAGGCAAGATGCCGCTTCCAACAAAGAGGACCGTGTCCCGCATTGGTAGGCGCGGATGTACCATATGGCCGGATGAAAACCAGATCACCACCTGGTTTCAAACAGGAAAGGAGATTCGCGGTTGCTGTTCGAGTTCGCAGATCGAGCAGATTATTGCGATAAACGGCTAATTCCTGAACGATGATCAGATCGAACTCATCGTTGGCAACGGGAAACGATTCGTCGAGTCGTGAAAACTGAAACTCGAATTGTGGAAACTTCTGTCGTACGTCGGTGATCACATCCAGGGAATCGTCGACCGCTTCAACATGGTAGGCAAGCCCGTCAAGAAATGGGACCAATTCGCCAGTTCCACATCCTGCGACGAGGAGACGACCGCCAATTCGCAAGCCGTGGCCGACGAGCACTTGTTTGAGCAATCGACTCGGGAATTCCAGATCCGTGATGTCTTTGGAATTGGAGGAGGGTTGATATAAGCGAACCACGAACCGCCTCCTTATTTTTTCAGGGATATTGTTATTGACTGCGAAGGGTTGTTCACCGACGGCGGAAGGACGCTCAGGCTACGAATGCGATCCGGTCGTCTGGTGGAATTTGGCGTTGTGCCTGTATGATATGAGCGCGTGGTATACGCCTACATTGAACCAGGGTCAAGATCGCTCAACGTCAATTGAATGGGAATGACGACCCGCCCAGCCTCGGATGGGGTCTCATCGACGATGGGCTTCTCGGCCAGTGATTGCACGCAGGGAACCAGTTCCTCCAAATTCAAACCGCAGTAATTGCTTTGGGCTGCGGGTCGTTCGGCACGGATCGAATGAAGCAACTGGACAGCCCGGCGTGCATGACGTTGGACTCCATTGATTTGACCCTCACGAGCCTTCACGCCTGCCGCAGCCAGTTTGATCAGGCTTTTCAAAAGATCGGCGAGCTCTCCCTTTCGACCGGCGGCAATCCATAAGCCTTCCCAGGTTTCGTGGGCTTCCCAGTAGAAGCCCGCATTGAAGAGATCAACAGCAGTCAGAAATTCGATGGAGTTTCTTGGAAATTGGGAGTTCAACGGTTCCGGCACAATTTGTGGATGTCCGAAGCTGTGACCACGAGGATCAGTTACGGGATGCGGATGCCTTCCTGGAACAAAGGCATAAGTCGGAAATAAAACATCGGGTGCATAACGAACAGTCGGCATGAAAGTCGCTTTGTCATAACCAGGGTCCGAAATCAAAAATCAAACCCGACTCGCAAAATGAAAAGAACAACAACGACGGCGACTCCAAGAATGATTCCGATGACAAGGTATTGCCAGGTAATCGCAGCGATGGAACAACCGATACCCGTCAACGTGATAGCAGTTTGCTTTTCTTTGACATGTGCTACGGAACAAAGTAACAGACCGGCTAAACCACATAGGATCGCGGCAATCATTAACCAGCGGATTGGATCGTTCGTTAAAGACGGATTCGGAGCCACGGGTTTTTCAACTTCCTTTCCACCAAAGTTCATGGAAAGACCTTTGAACTTTAAGGTAATTCCTCCCTTTTTTGATGGAGGGCCTTGCATCCTGCGTTGCGCCTGTTCGGGCGTTTCGAATGGATTCGGCAATGGTCGTTGCATGGCGATGCTGGGAATCACAGCAAGACCCAATCCTAAAACTCCTACGACAAGTCCGTAGAAACCCAGCGGAATCCGCCGGATGAATTGTCCCATCGAACGATCTTGATTAGCAGGAACGTCGTTCAGGTACGATGCTACGTTCGGTGGCGTATCGATATTTCGTTCCACTTTCAATTGCCGCAAGTTTGGACTAACTAACGATCGATTCGGCATCCTTGACCGATGGATAATGAAAGTCAAGAAAAAATATATCGAAAAAACCGGAAAAAACAGATTGACAGACTTTGGCCTTGCCGATACATCTCGCCCGCCTTTCTCCAACACCCAAAAAACAATTCAATTCAACCGCCAGCCATTAATTGGAACAGCGACTTTTCGTTGTTACGTCTGTAACGCGATGTTCTGTTCTAATTGATGACTGGCACCCCGGCCTCGAACATTCGTTCGTTGCATCATGTCTGTTTGTCTGTCGGTTTCTCCCCCAACAATTCGTTTGTATCGAACACGATCACGGCGTGAAATTCACGTCTCTCGACCGCTTTCGGTGCGCTCACATCCCTTCGCACGGTTTCCTCCCAGACCACGGTGCCAGTATGAACTTTTCGCATCCTGATGTGATCCCCTTCCCACAACGGGCCATTTCGGCCCCGGCTGCATCCACCAGCGATCCAGCGCCATCGGTGCTGGTCGTCGCGTCTGATCCCGACATGGCTCGGCGATTGTGCGAAGACGGTCAGACGCTTGGAATGATCTGCCGAACGGTATCATCCGTTGAAGCCGCTCTGCAATCACTGCACACTCAAAGCGCCGACATTTGTCTGGTCGGCGTTCTGTCAGCCGGTGAAACGGTTTCCGGACTGACGAGTCAAATTCAACAGAAGGGCTGGTCAACGCAAGTCGTTTGCGTCGTGACCGAGGCATCCGTTGATGCCCCTCAACTCTTCTCAAGTGCCACAGGTGTTGAACATCTTTCGCAGCCGTATTCGCCGACCACGTTTTCTCGGGTACTAAGCAGTGCCAGTCAGCGGTCCCGATTGCATGCCGAAAATCGCCGACTCAAACGACAACTCAGCAATCGCAACTTACGCGATATGGTGGGACACAGTCAGGGAATGCAGGTCTTGCGGCAGCAAGTCCAGAACATTGCCGAACAAGCAGGTTGTGTCCTTCTGAAGGGTGAGCAAGGGACAGGAATTGATCTGGTGGCTCAGGCGATTCACGATTCCAGCCGACGTGCCCACCGTCCATTCGTAAAGGTCGATTGCAGCGTATTGTCAGCCGAAACCCTGGAAGAAGAACTCTTCGGTCAACTCGAATACGAACCGGGTGGCATGGCTCGTCACAAACCAGGTCGTCTCGAACAAGCCGATGGTGGAACGCTGCTACTGGATCAGGTCCAGTACATCGCTCTGCCTGTCCAGAAGCAGCTCGTCAACTTGCTTCGCGAACAACGCTTCGAGCATCCCACAAGTCACGAACGTGTTCGATTCGACGTTCGTTTCGTGTTCGGTTCGCACGTCGACTTGGAAACACTGGTCGATCGCGGGTTGTTTCGTCGCGACTTGTTCGAAGAAATCTGTCATACCGCGATTGAATTGCCAACGCTTCGTTCACGAAAAGAAGATATTGGTTCATTGACCGAGCATTTCTTACGTCGTGTTGCCGGTCGTGAAGGAAAGCCGCCACGTTCGATCATGATCGAAGCACTGCATGTACTTCAGAGTTATGATTGGCCAGGCAACGTACGCGAACTCGAAAATATGGTCGAACGCGCTTGTGCACTCGACTGGGGCTCAAAACTGACCGCTGCCATGCTTGTCCCCTGGATGTCAAAAGAATGTTCCAGCGAAGAGTCTGACGCACTTCCTGGAATGACATTGGCCGAAATGGAACGAAAGTTGATCGAAGCGGCCTTCAACCGTTTCGCCGGAAATCGTGAAAAGACGGCAAAGGCTCTTCAAATTGGAATTCGAACTCTTTCAGGCAAGTTGCGGGAATACGGATATCCTCCACGTGGCGGGCCAGGTTCAAACGTGAAAGCCTGGTCGCCCAGCGATCAGACGAGTGTACCCGATGCTGGCGTTTCTGATCAAATTGATCGACGCGCCGCCTGATTTCAAGATGCCCTCGACTGCGTTAGCAGTTGAATCGTAAAAAACACAAATCCCTTCGTATCAGTTTTTGGGAGAGAGCTGGTGCGAGGGGACTGTGTTTTCTTTGGGCTCGGAAAACTCTGGAGAATTTCGACTTTCGTCAATTCTCCATTGTCATTTGCGGCCACTATTTCTTCTGTGACGATTTCGATGTCGTTAAACGACCCAAGGTTTTTCTGGACGGAGTCGAACAGTGCGGTCGCGGTGTTCCTGATGGCTGACCAATAAACTTGCTCAGGATCTCGTCCAAAAGTTTCTCGATTTTCGGACTCATGGTTGCGGTTGCCATTCGTTAATCCCTCTCTTTCTTGATGAACTCGATGATTTTCATAATTCGAATTTAGTTCACAAAAAGGAACTTGTGGCAACGTCGACGTTGTTTTCCAGAAACATCACGTTTGAACCCGACCGACTGAATCGATTATTCCGACAAGTACGACAATGTCCTGCCGGAAAATTCATTCTCACGCAATTTCCAGAGAATCCGCTCAAGAACAGAATTCCGCCGTATGGTCGCGGCAATTCGCCGACCTATTTCGCAGACGGACCATTCATGGCTAGAATGGAAGTTGGTACACCTAAAGCGCAAGCCCTCAAAAGATGCGAAAATTGGCTTTCGAGATTGATGTTCGAAAGCCTTGAGACGAAATATGGCCAAACCTGACGAGTCAAAACCGGACTATTCACTTTCCCGCGTGGTCTGTCGCAACCGAAAAGCGAAGCATGAGTACGAACTGTCACAATCGCTGGAATGCGGCATCATGCTACATGGGAGCGAAGTGAAAAGCGTGCGAAACAACAAAATATCGATTGAAGAAGCGTATGTGCGCGTTCAAGGTCACGAGGTCTGGTTGGTGGGATGTGATATCGCAGAATATCCCCAGGCAACCTATCTGAATCACGATCCCAAACGGCAACGGAAATTATTGCTCCATCGTCGAGAAATTCGCAAATTTGCCGAGGTGGCAACTCAGAAGGGATTGTCGATTGTCCCTCTTGAGGTCCATCTTGTTCGTGGAAACGTCAAAGTCACGATCGCGATTGGAAAAGGGCTGAAACGACATGACAAGCGCGACAAACTGAAAGAACACGACGCTGATCGAGAAATTCGGCAGGCCATGCGTCGGCAACCTGATTGATTATAGAAACAATCGTGAACCAGTGTTTGAATCCGTTTTGAACAGTAGTGAGATGGACCGCGATGGCGAAATTGACTCCTTTGCAGGCGGCACTGGAACGAGGTCTGGCAGACGGAGGGGATCTCTTCCAGGCATTAAACGAGCTGAAACATTATGAAATCGAAACTCTGGAAGATGCCGAAGCTCTCGTTGATGCCGTCGAACAGTATGTCGAACGACCGATCGAAGCGCCAGGGATCTTTTCAGCATTTCATCAGCTGGTCTCACTCTTTCAGTCAGTCACGGCCGTCAGCCCGTTTCAATACCTGGTAAAAAAGGGGATCCCCCTTTTAATTCAGGTTTTTGACAATCGACTTTCATTTGCCGAAGAACAAAAGAACGAATTGTTGTTTGCGATCAAGATCTTCGCACGATATGGATTGGAAGAGGGACTTGATCGGCTGGTTCAAGCGGCTTATCACCCGATCCTGCGGGAAGGCTATCTCTGGTCTGTGATTTTCGAACAGTTGGGTGATCAAGATCCCGCAATTCCGGACTTGATCGATCGACTTAGCGATCCCTTGCCCGATGGATTTGTATGCGTTGCATTCCTGGATTGGGTCAATCGACTGGCTCGCGAAGATATTCTCTCTCAACATCCATTTAATACTCACGACGGCGTGCAAAAGTTAAAGCACTGGTTGAGAAGTAGCCGGAAGGATGACTTCAGTTTTGCCCACAGTTCAGCCGCATCACTTCCGTTTATCAGCGAGCCACAACGCGAGCAGTTACTTGCGTTAGGGATGGACCACCCTGACCCCACTGTTCAAATGGAATCCGCCTGGGCGTCTGCCCGCCTTGGCAGCGAAGCGGGATTGAAGTTTCTTGTCCGATTGTGTCTGGATCGCAATTATTCGACAACGGCTTGCGCTTATCTCGAAGAACTTGGTCGAGACGATGCGATTCCCGATGAGGCAAATGAACCGGATTTTCGGGCCATGGCCGACATGTGCGACTGGCTGGCTCATCCTCAGGAATTTGGTCGCCCGCCTGATGAAATTGAGCTGTACGACACGCGAGAGCTTTTCTGGCCACCAACAAATGACGTCCGGCAGCTCTGGCTATTTCGCTATCGCTATATTGCGGAAGAAGCGGGTGAATCTGACGATTGTGGATTGGGATGTTACGGCAGCGCGACGTTCTCGCTATTTAACGAGACAAATCCCGATATGTCCCCGGAAGATGCCTATGCACTTCATTGTTGCTGGGAACTGGAAATAAATGAAGACCTCCGTGCTCCCGATGAGCGAACGATCGCTGCTGGTCGAGCGATTCTCGAAGCGGGTGCACGAGGTGAATACGAGGAATCTGAAGAAGACGAAGACGACTTTTGAGGATTCTCTTTCGCTTCAAATACACGTATCCGGAACGTAAACGATGAACCGTTCAGTCAAAGGGTTTTGAGGTTGGGAAACATTTGATTCAGAAAGTTCTTCCGACCAGGATTAGAATGTATCTTGTGCGATTTGGCATAAACTAATTTGCAATCAAGAGTTAAACTGATTTCGTGCAGAACACCGTGAAACGTTAGCCCGACGCGCAAGCGAGGGATCTTATTCCGCGTCAAAACGAAGAGACGATCCCTCGCTTACGCGTCGGGCTAATGAATAATCCGGGCTAACCTGCCAGTTTGAAGGATGATCGATGAAAGATTCGTTTTGCAATCGACGTCGTTTTCTTGGACTTGCGACCGGATGGTCAGTCAGTTCAGGTCTGGTTTCGCTGCTTAAAGCTGATGATCCTGCGGTTAGTCCTGAAGGTCGTCCACGCGTCACGAAACCACGCGCCACTTCCGGTGATAAAATCAGTGAACCGGATTGGGACCAGCGGTTGACGATTTCTGTGGGTCAAAAACAAGGCGATCTCGTTGGAACGTCTCATAAGGTGCTCCAATCTGCCGTCGACTATGTCGCTCGGCTGGGCGGAGGAACCGTCCAGATATTACCGGGGACGTACCTGTTGCGCGGTTCTGTTCATCTGCGGTCAAATGTCCGCCTGATTGGTACCGGTGACGAGACCATTCTGACCAAGCCTGCATCGGTCAGCACCAAACTTGTGGCCGATTCGGATTGGTACGACCAGGAAGTTACACTCGACGATGCCAAAGGCTTTGAAATTGGTGACAGTGTTTGTTTGCGGACCCGTAACCCTCACAACGGCGGCGCAACGGTTCTCAAGCGGACACTTGTCGCCCGATCAGGAAATCGATTTAAGCTCGACCGGCCCTTGAGAGAAAACTTCTGGACGATCGGTGAATCAACGTGCTCGACGTTGTTCCCTTTGGTCACCGGTGAAGAGATCGACAACCTCGTCATTGAACGTCTGACGCTTGACGGAAATCGAGCCAACAATGAAAACCTCGACGGGAACTATGGTGGCTGCATCTTCTTACAGGATGTCAACCAGGTCCTGATCCGCAACGTGACGGCAAGGCATAACAACGGCGATGGCATCAGTTGGCAAATCTGCCACGATGTCACGGTTGAGGACTGTCACAGCCACGACCACGCGGGACTTGGCCTGCATCCTGGATCAGGTTCGCAGCGGCCCGTCATGCGTCGCAACAAGCTCGAACGATGTCAAATTGGACTGTTCTTCTGCTGGGGAGTGAAATACGGTTTGGCAGAAGAGAATACGATCCTCGATATCAAAGGACAGGGGATTTCCATCGGTCACCGCGATACCGACAATATCGTACGGAAGAATGTCGTGCGCAACAGCGGCCAGACCGGCATCCTGTTCCGACCGGAACGCGGAGCCGGTTTTTGTGGACACCGCAATCTGATCGAACAGAACGTCGTCGAAAATAGCGGGCCTGCGGATGGTGTCGCTATCGACGTACAAGGTGGTACCGAACAGGTCACGCTGCGACAGAACACGATCAGGGAAAGCCGCGAGGCGGCCCAGCGAATCGGTATCCGTCTTGGAAAAGAAACCAAACAAATCAATCTTCTTGACAACACATTT
The DNA here is from genome assembly GCA_903834925.1 of uncultured Schlesneria sp. GTDB lineage: Bacteria > Planctomycetota > Planctomycetia > Planctomycetales > Planctomycetaceae > Schlesneria. Next base: position 12,128 of record CAILLA010000248.1, on the reverse strand, counting down.
GTTGGGCTGAAGCAGGATGTCGTACAAACGTAACGTGTATCACGGCGCGGGCTTTTCACCCCGATGGGATGTTTACGTTGTTGGAGACGACCTGCTTTTGGAACAGAAAGCCATGAAAATGGGTGGCACGGTTATACCGTCTTCGGTAAGGCCGTGCTCTTCGCACACAGTGTTGAACCATGAAGACACGGCCTTGTCGAAGACTCCAAAACCGTGCCACCCCATGTTTCGGTCGCTTTTCCGCTCATAAGGCGCAACAGTATTACCCCACGCTGGTTTCGCCTTTTCATCCGGCCTGCTTCGTCCTCCCGGTGCAAAATATTCGCGGTACGCGAAGTAGCATGACGTTAGTACGACATTGAAGGCGGGTCCAAGGTTAAATCGGGCTGCGGAGCATGTGGATAATCAACCGGTTGATACCGTATCGCCAATTCGGGCGTCAGCAGTTTTTCCTGGTTCTGAACCCGCGATGTCAGGGCACGGTCCAGAATGCCACTTGTCAGCAACGTTCGCTCGACGGGGTAGCTCGGCTTCCCGGTGTGGATCATTCGCTCGATTCCCTTCAACAGGTAAGCAAAATGAGGGTAATACGGGTCATGTCGTTCTTCAAAGCGAGTTGCCAGCAGGTGATCCTGCCCTTTGAGCTTCAACGCGACTGCTGATCCCGTGGCAAAACCAGGCAACATAAAGACAGAGCCCAGCAAGCCATCCCGGTATTGAAACAGGAACAGCCCTGCCTTTTCACTCTGACGAACTCGGTCTGGCTCGGTCGCTACCAGTGCGAGTGCTGCATCAAAAACGCCTTTAGAGACCAGGCCGTCGTCAATCGCCTTCCAGATCGCATCACCCTGCCGGAACTGGACCCAATCGACCCCCGTCTCGGCCCCTTGTCGCCTTTCCACGATCGTCTGAAAACACTCCAGCGCATGGGAACCGTAAATATCCAAGCCGGAATAGCCAATTCCGACAGCTGCTTCAATCGAGCTCCCCATCGGAACGGTAATCTCGGGAGTACGAAACGTCACCGCCAGCGACGATCCCGCCATGAAGGGAACTTTCATCTCTTTGGCACGATCGTACATCCACTTTGCATCTTGCCAGACCGGCCCCAGGTGTTTGTCATTGAAAACCGGGACGACTCGATCGTACTTCCGAAATGTGTTGGTGATTTCTTCGAAGAAACGCCGACGAGGGTAAAGATGTTGCTCTTTGTCGTTGTGAGGATAAGTGCCGTGTTCGCCGATGCTGATTACACCATCGACCGGAATTTTGTCACTTCCCACGGTGATCGCCTTTTCGATCGAATCGAAAAGTGGGACGTTGTATTTTTTGGACATGGAACGGGCGAGATCCCGATCCGTGAACTGATCGACATACATGGAAGCCAGCGTTAACGCTGGCCCGACACCACCGTCCTGTTTCCAGCCTTCCAGGATTTTGCCGATCAAAACATCGGCGTGCAGTCCTTTCTCATAGGCGGTCAGTACGGCTGCAACGGACTTCGTCTTTTTTTGTGCTGCGTTCGCCACAGATGATTTCATCAACTGGCCGGAAATGGCCAAAGATGCAGAAGCTTTCAGCCATTCTCGGCGAGAGAGATCATCAGCAAAACCCATGGTGTTACCTTTTCTGTAGCAGATGGCAGTGAGAGAGATCCGTTATTTCAGTATGACAGCGTTTTTTGGAACAGCAACTTCCTGCAAGGCGCTTTCGGTGGTCGGTTTCGGTATCTTCACTGAATCCGCTTCAATGTCCTACCGGATCGGCAACGCCGTAAAGGATTTTTCGTCGGGAACAAGTGGGTTCGACGTAAATCTTGTGCCACTGAATGACCGTCTTCGGTCACTCAGTGGCTTTCAATCGCGAGTTTAAAAGTCAAAGACGCTGCGTCGGAGAAGACCCCAGAGAGGCTTTGCCTCAGACCAAAGTAGCCATCATCGCTCCGCGTGATGAGCATTGTTCGAGAACTATTCATATTACTATCAGCATGTTTTCAAATCAGGAATTCCAACGAAGTATCTGTCCCGAGGCTGAGGCAACATTTGAACCATTTTCGACACATGCTCATCACGCGGAGAGTTTGTCAGTTTTTGTAGTGCGGGCTTTAGTCCGCACAAGTTGTTGTGTCGCACGGGCTGAACCCCATGCTACGGGTTGTGGCTTACCATTCTCAACTTACAAAAACTGATAACCTCGGAGCGATGATGGCTACTTTGGAAGAAATTCTGAAACCTGACTCATTAGGCCAAGTTTTGAACTCGAAGAAGTCCGATGCGGTGGCACGTCACATTGTGCGGTTTTCAAAAATCCTGGGGGTTGTCAAATCATGAATCTGTCGACACAAATCCATTCGCACCAAGTCCTCTTCCTAAAACGACGTCGCTTTTTGCCATTTAGAATGCTACTTCTGGCTCTGATCGCATCGCAAGGAGCGATTAACGCAACCGCGAAGGGGGACGAATCGCCTGCTGTGTGGACACCCAGTTTGATGATGCAGGTGAAGCGAGTTGGTAGCGTTGTCGTTTCGCCAAATGGAAAACGCGTCGCGTATACTGTGCGGCAAACGGTCATGGACGGCGATGGCAGCGAATATCGGACTCACATCTACCTTGCCGATATTCAAGGGAAAGAATCACGGCAACTGACTCAAGGATCGAAATCGTGCGACGACCCGCAGTGGTCACCCGATGGGAAGTGGATTGCTTTCGTCTCGTCTCGCGTTGGTAAGAAGAATCTTTGGGCGATCAGCGTTGACGGTGGTGAAGCGTTCCAACTGACGGAATTGAAATCGGACATCGGCAGTTTTCGTTGGTCGCCGAAAGGTGATGCAATTGCCTTCACTGCCATCGATCCCGCGACCGATGACGAGGAACGTGCCTCTCGCGAAAAGAATGACGCCAGAGTCGTTGACGAGAATATTAAGCTGAACCGCCTTCACATCGTTAACTTCACTGGACCGACAAGCCGCACTTTTTCCTCGCGACAATTGACGGCGGGAACGCTGAGCATCGTCAGTGAAGCTCGAGCCGGACGGTCGGGATACGACTGGTCGCCCGATGGAACCACGATCGCTTCGGCCCATACGAGCTCGCCACGTCCGGATGACTGGCCGTCGGCAGATCTCTCGTTGATCAACGTTGCAGATGGAACTGTGAAAACAATGCTCAACTCAAAAGCAGCGGAGACATCGCCCCTGTTTTCACCCGACGGAGAGCAGATCGCCTGTACGATCAGCGACGATCCCCCTTCCTGGGGTGGGACTCGAACAGTCCACCTGATCTCCGTCGCGGATGGTTCCACAACAAAATTGGCCGAGACTTACGATGGTTTTGGTCGATATTCCGAGCTCGTCGGCTGGTCGGCAGATGGAACACAGGTCTTCTTCACCGAAGTTCAAGGGACGAGCATGAAGCTGCTCGCCATGCCAAAGCAGGGGGCGCCCGTCGAGATCAGTCATGGAGCGGGACTGGCATCCGCAGGAATGTCCTTAGGTGGCGTTTCGCTCAACTCGACTCGAACTCACTTTGGCTTTGGCTGGGAAAAGCTCGCTCAGCCAGCCGAAGCATTCGTCAGCGCCGTGGAACGATTCGAGCCCGTCATCGTCAGCAAGGTTCATGGCGACCTGTCGATGCCTCCATTACCACGAACGGAAGTCGTTCGCTGGAAGTCTTCCGACGGGTTAGACGTCGAAGGCTTATTGACCTATCCCAACGACTACAAAAAGGGCGACAAATGTCCTTTGCTCCTTGTTGTGCATGGAGGGCCGATGGGGGTGTTCACCCAGACCTTCGATGGCTCTGCCGGAACCTATCCGATCGCTGCGTTCGCCTCAAAAGGTTACGCCGTCCTTCGCCCTAATCCACGCGGAAGCAGCGGGTATGGAAAAATTTTTCGCCACGCAAACTATAATGACTGGGGTGGTGGTGATTTTCGAGACGTGATGTCAGGCGTCGATCATGTGATTGCGCAAGGGATCGCCGACCCGGATCGATTGGGCGTGATGGGCTGGAGCTATGGTGGTTTTATGACTTCCTGGGCGATCACTCAGACCAAACGATTTCGCGCGGCGTCGGTCGGAGCTGGCGTCACGAACTTGATGAGTTTCACTGGAACCTCCGATATCCCGGGATTCATTCCTGATTACTTTCAGGGGGAGTATTGGGATAAGTTCGACGCCTATCGAAATCATTCGGCCATGTTTCAAATCAAAGGAGTCACCACACCAACACTGATCCAGCATGGCGAACGGGATGAACGAGTGCCGCTCTCGCAAGGTCTGGAACTCTACAATGCTCTTAAAAGACAAGGCTGCAAAACGAAAATGATCATCTACCCGCGAACCCCGCACGGCATAGAAGAACCACGCTTGATGCTCGACTGCATGAATCGGAATCTCGACTGGTTCGACCAGTTTCTCGGTGGCTCGGACCGAAAGAATCCCTAGATTAACCCATCAATCAATGTCGTTGTTCACAGTAAGTGACTTGGAGCGACGCTGAAGGTTTCGTAAAGTCCACGTATCGCAGACACAGAACCTCACTCAAACGAAAAAAGATTTTCACAGATGGACGTACTTTCGCTTCTCTCACGCTGGACGCACATTGGAACAGCGATCGTTCTCGTTGGGGGAACTTGTTTTCTCAGATTTGTCCTCGCTCCGGCTGCTGCTCAATTGCCGGATGTCGAGCATCAGAAAGTCAAAGAACTGGTGATGAAGACGTGGAAGAAATTCGTCCACGCGGGGATCACACTCTTTCTTGCCAGCGGCTTCTACAACTATCTGGTTGTTCAAGCACCGAATCACAAGGGAGACAAGCTCTATCATGCACTGATGGGGACTAAGATCCTGCTGGCGCTCGGCATTTTCTTTTTTGCATCGGCACTTGTTGGACGATCAAAGTCGTTTGAAGGGATGCGGAAGAACGCCAAGCTATGGCAATTGGTGATCATCATTCTTGCCGCGATCATCGTTGGAATCTCAGGATATCTGAAAATGACAGGCCCTAAACTGGTCGGCTGATTGTCAGAGAGCGCAGACGTAGAAAAATGTCGTGCGTCGAACGCTCGTTGAAGCAAGGGGTGGAAACAAGGAAATTGAAGAGTTTGGCAGAACCTTGATCGGCGAATCTGACGCGGCATAGCAATGCGACAAAACACGAACCCCTTCTTCGTGTGTTTTGAAAATGTCGTCATTTGATCCCCGGCGCGTTATCATGACGCGATGTCAAGACTGGATTCCAGTCGATCGAACCGATGTCGTTCTGCGTTAACCCGGAGAATCATGATGTGCCAACCTCGACGGATACTCTGCTTGATCCTGTTGGTTTTAGGTCACTCAATGACAGTTCTCGCTCAAGTGGGCGGCGGCGGTCTCGGCGGGGGAGGGTTCGGCATTGGTGGCGGAGGAAATGGCCAAGGTCAAAACAATAACAACAGTTCGGGGATCAAGATCGACGCGGAAGGAGTGGTCTCGTTAACGGTCGCTGCCGACGGCACCATGACGCTCGACAAGAAACGCCGCGAAGCAATGGCGAAGAAACATCTTTCACAAGACATCAACCAAAAAACAAAGCAGCGTTTTGTATCGCTCGTCGAGCTGGAAAAGCGACTTGGCGACGTTCTGTCTCAAGCACAATCCATTCCTGATGAACTTTTTTATCTCGCAGGACTTCAGCGAATCGAACACGTTTTTGTCTTTCCAGACGAACAAGATCTTGTCATCGCTGGTCCTGCCGAAGGCTTTGTGCCGGATGTCGTTGGTCGGATGATCGGTGTGGAATCGGGGCGGCCAGCGTTACGACTGGACGACCTTGCCGTCGCCTTGCGAACGGTCGCCAAATCCACTTCGAAACAGTTAGGTTGTTCGATTGATCCGGTCCCAAGTCGGATCGCCGAACTGCAGAAGTTTATCCGCCAGGGTGGGCCAGCAACGATCGACGAAGTGGAAGCTCGATTCAATCAGATGGACGACATTCTTGGTCTGCAAGACGTCAGGATTGACGGTGTCCCCACAGATTCTCATTTCGCAATCATGCTCGTCGAAGCAGACTATCGCATGAAACGGATTGCCATGGGGTTGGAAGATCCGGCAATCAAGGGCTTAAAGAGTAATCTGGCTATGATTGGTTCGGGTGACAACGTCATGCAGCGCTGGTGGTTCGTCCCGTTCTACGATGCGATCTATCGCAGCCAGGACGGCCTTGCCTTCCAGTTCGTTGGGCAACGGGCACAGCTACTGGCAGAAGACGAAGTCACCGATGCTGCTGGAAACCGATCGAGTGCAGCAACAACTCGTAAATCGACGCACGGCTTTGCCAAACAGTTCACCGACAAGTTTCCTCAGCTGGCCGATAAATCGCCGGTTTTCGCTGAGTTACAGAATCTCATCGATTGGGCAGTCTTCGCAGCCCTTTTGCAAAAGGAACACATTCCCGAACGGGTTGGCTGGAAGCACGAACTGCTGCTTGATCAAAATCGATTCGCCTATCCGACTTTTGACACCCCAAAGAAAATCCCTTCGTCAGTCAGCTATAAACGAGCTGGAAACCTCGTCGTCGGACTCGTCGGAGGAGGAGTCACCGTTAACCCTCAACGAGCCCTCGACACGGCGATCATTGCTTCATCTGACTCAACAGTGCTCGACAAATCTCGTATGGCTGTCACGAGTGGTACGAGAATCGATACTCATCGTTGGTGGTGGGATGCCGTTCGGACACGCAAATAGCCAGCACCATAAAATGTGCTGGCTACTCAGTGTTGAGTCAAACGTCTGAATCAAAGTGCCACTGCTTGACCGTACCCGGTCAAGCAGTGCTCTTGTCGGATCAGGGCAAAGACACTGCTTCTCCGGGGACTCCGACGCAGTGGCACAGCACCCAGTCTTTAATGTCGGACAACGACCTTATTGAAGACACCCTATTTCACCGGAACCACTTCGAATGTATTCGCCTGCAATTCCAGGGCCTTTGCGATTTCTGCATCGAGTGCAGGAAGTTCAGCAAGTCGCTTTTGAATGATCGCGTTCTTTTTGGCTTCAAGTTCTTGTGCTGGGATGATCTCATGTACCCAGCCAGGAACGCCCGTCAGAACGATGCCGCGAAAAATGGCGTCGTGATGGAATGAGTTCTTCTTCTCGATGGCCGTTCGAACCGCTCTCACCTGATCGGCGATGGGGCCGTCGGTCAGGGCGCCAGCGGCCAGGTTCGCTCCAGCAGCCAGTTGTTCTGCGGTCAGTTCCGCAATCTTCTTGCCCCCCACGCGTACTTCGTATTTACCGGGGGCCAGCCCCGTCACTTTCAATCGATAATCATTCAGCTCTTCCAAAATCGGTGCCGATGGCAGGATGCCGACAGCATCGGCTGGAAAGAACGGCAACGCTTCGTCGAGCCGTTTGAAACTGATTCCCCCGCCATTCGCATCGGCGATTTCGACCGCACAGTTCTTTTGAGAGACGACCTTTTTCGTCGTTGCATCGATTTCGACGGACGAGACCAGTGATGGAAAGCTCAGTCCCTTCAGAATGGACGCGGCCATCAATGCCTGGCCTGGTGGGCCCGGGTGAACGGCATCACCGCCGGTAATACGGTCATACTTTGGTCCCTTGCCACGAGCACGATCAAGCGTTGCCAGGTAAGGATGAAACTGGTCAACGAACAATCCGCCGTTCGTGTCCGCAATCGCCTTCACCCCTTCCGAGAATTTTTCGAGTGTCTCGTTATAGGCCGTCAATGCGGTTGGCCCTTGCTGATCCGTATCCAGCGGCTGTGGTGTGACCCACGCCGTCCGGATCTTGGCCGCTTTGGCCTGATTGGCCATTCCTTGCAGACCGTCCATATAAGGTCTGAACGTTCCTTCTTCAAATCCCCGGTAACCCCCGTCGTTCATGCCAAAATCGACTGTCATCGCGGTCGGCTTGTGCGACAGCACATCTCGAGCGAATCGGCTGTTTCCACCGCGTGAAGTGTCGCCACCAATCCCGACGTTGCGGAAGGTCAGCTTCCACTTGGGAAATCGAGTCGAAGTCCACATTTCCACATAATTGGAATAGAGGTGTTGTTCGGTAATACTGTCGCCGATCATCACCACAACATCACCCGGCTTAAAGAAGAACTCGTCCGCGCCAGCCGATGCTGAAGCAGACACGAAAACGACGACGAGACACCAACGCATGAACAAAGACATTCTTCAAGCTCCTCAAGGTAAGTAACGACATCAGTGTGAGAGCAGGGGACGGCTCGCGATTGTGAAGTGATCACGTCTTTTGAACAAGTCACAGCCCGACGTTTGTGACACGTTTTTCAGGCACCTGCGGCCAATATTGTTCGCACATCCGATTCGGGAATGTCGGAAAACGTCTTGACCGCTCCCGGCCGAACCGGCAGCACGAATCGCAAGCTTCCTGAGACACTTTTCTTGTCCAGACGCATTCGTGAGATCACGTCATCTGCGGAAAACTTCAGACCGTCGGGCAATCTTGTCGGCAGATGTAATGCACCAAGTAATGCGATTTGTCGATTCGTCAACGGCGATTCAATGAGACCGCGACGTTCCGCCAGTCGGCTTGCGTGAACCATCCCGATTGCCACTGCTTCGCCATGCAACAACTCGCCATAGCCAGCAAGTGCCTCGAAAGCATGCCCGAATGTATGGCCGTAGTTAAGCGCCGCTCGAAGCCCCTTCGTCTCGAACTCGTCCTGCTCGACGACATCCGCTTTCAAACGGCAACTTTGTGCGATGATGTGTCGCAGGACGTCAGGCTCTCTCGAATTGATCGCCGCAGCGTGGTGCTCCAGGTACGCCAGAAATTCCGCATCAAGGATCACGCCGTACTTAACAACTTCGGCCAAACCAGCACGGTATTCCCGGTCAGGCAATGTTTCGAGTGTCGCCGTGTCGATCAACACACCGATTGGCTGATAAAAGGCACCAATCATGTTCTTGGCCCGCGGGTGATTCACACCCGTCTTCCCGCCAACGGAACTGTCAACAGCCGACAAGAGCGTTGTGGGGACCTGGATGAAAGGAAGGCCACGCATGAATGTCGCGGCAACGAATCCTGCGGCATCCCCGACGACGCCCCCTCCGACAGCGATGATCAGCGTCCGTCGATCGGCGTTCAGGTCGATCAACCGATCGTAGACCTTCGACAGAATTTCGGGTGACTTTGACGTCTCGCCAGCAGGCAGGATTTCGGTTTCACATCGCCAACCATCGGTGATCAAAGATTGACGTACTATCGCTGCATGTGAATTCGCCACATTTGCATCTGTGACGATCAGAGCGAAAGGCCGGCCGGCATTGCGCTTTTCGGCAACCCAGACGCTTCCATGAGGCGGTGGTTGCGTGCAAAAAGCAGAGGACATGCCGTCGCGAATGTACCACCATTTCTCGAACAGTTTTGCACAATGGGCCAGCTGGTGACTGACAATGGGGATCTCGTAAGTGCGGGGTCCAAGATCCACACTGATGGAATCGTCGTGATGGATCACGTTCGGTCTCCTTGGCCTGCCGCTTTATTTGCAGCAGTGACTTCGTCAATGATGCGTCGCATGTAGTTGATACTTTCGCGAGCGATGTATTCAACACCCGGTTTGTAGTCGAAGACCTCGACACTGACCCAACCGGAATAGCCGGATTCAAGCAGCGCCTTCACGATCGGGTGGTAATCGGTTCGCCCCATTCCAGGCCCCAGCAGGTTATCGTCATTCACATGGAAATGTTCGGTAACACTTGCATATCGGGCAATCAGCTCGGGAATCGGTGTCGGTTCACTGAGCATTGCCTTCACGTCCTGATGCAGCACAAAATTGGGATGCCCCACCCGGTCGATCAGTTCAACTGCTTCGGCACACGTATTGACGAAATTGGTCTCACGAGTCGTGAGCGGTTCCATGACAATCTTTACGCCACGATCCGCAAAGGCTGGAACAGCCGCTCGAAAGACTTCCGCAGCGTTGTCATAAGCTTCTTCACGGGAAATACCAGGGAGCAAACTTCGCTGAGCGGGTGAGCCGAACACCATCACGGTTCCTCCGAAATCCGCACAGGCATTCCCCAATTCGATCAGGTACTTCGTTGTCGCTTCACGGACCGATCGATCATTGGTCGTAAGATGAAATCCCTCGGTCTTTGCCAGTAGCCAATGCAAACCGCAAATCGTCAAACCGTATTCCTCGGCCTGCGACTTCAGTTCACGGCGGCGTGCTGCAGAAACGTCCGTCATTCGCGACGCTAGCGTGAATGGCGCAAGTTCGATCCCCGTGTACCCGGTTTCAGCAATGAACTGACACTGCCGTTCCCATTCCCAGTTCTCAAACAATTCCTGGCAAATCGCGAATTTCATTTGGGGGCTTTCCTGGCTAGTTACTGACGGTCAGGCGCTGGTCGTTGTCGACCGGTTGGTTGGGTTCTCAAAAACTGCAGATCGAATGGTTTCCCTTTAAGTTCGGCGAAAAGTTCTCTCTGCTCTTGTGTCAGGATTTGTTCAAGCTTTTTTTCCTGTTCGGTTCGTACGGCTTGTACTTGCTTCTGAAATTCCTGGCTGGCTGCTAAACCGTCGAAGCGATCAGACGTCAGATTCATCAATTCCCTGATCTTTTGGAACATTTCTAACTCCAATGCGGCAAGCTGGCTCTTTTGTTCGTTCGTGATCTCTAATTCATAGACGACTTCTGCGTCATTCAAAGCACTCACGCCAAGTTGCTGCCAATGAATCTGCTTCAATCGAGTGAATTGTTCGGGTGTCAGCAGCTTCTCCAGTTCCACTTCATATTGACGATGAACCTTAGTCTCGGTCGCCTGCGCTTTCACTCGGTCGACGGGATTCAGCTTACGCAATTCCTTTTGCAACTCTGCTGTATGCGCTTCAGACAATTCACGAATTTCTGCAACGACAGGTGAGTCTTTTTCAATTCCCAATTCCTTCAAAATTGGATCCTTTAACGCGAATGCCATCAGTCCACCGGGCCGAGTTCGAATTGGTAAAACTTGCGCGGTGGCATTTGCGGTAGCGGCATTTGGTTCCGAGAGTTCAAACGGTTTCCCTTTCAGCCGTTCAAACTTGGCCAATTGCAGGGGTGTCAAAATCTCGACGTATTTCCCGTTCCGTTCTGCGTCGAGTTCCTGGATCTTCGCATTCTTATTCGTTCCCCCGTCGGCTCGGATTTCTTTTCGCCGCGATTCAATGTCATTTTTCATCGCTGACAGTTTTGCGAGCTGATCCTCTGTAATTTCCAACTCATTTAGAACAACCGGGTCAATAACCGCCTGCAGTCCCCAACGTTGCCAATGAATCTGTTCTAAGCGGGCGAACTGTTCAGGCATCAACAACTTTTTCAATTCCAAAACAAATTCCGCCTCGACCTTTCCATAAAGCTGTTGAGCGTTCAGGCGTTCGGCTTTGTCTTCTTCAGTCGGATTGTTCAACCTTTGATTCAGAACTGTCGAAAACGGTTTAATTAGTCTTCGAATGTTCTCCATTTCTGGCGAATCGCTTTCGATTCCCAATTCCCGCTGAACAGGTTCTCGAACGATGAGACTAATCATCCCTGGCAACGGGACCAGCTTGTCCTTCGGCGGTTCCTGGGAAGTCACCACGGCTGCGGTCATCAACAGCGTGAATAGTGCAAGATTCTGCATCGACAACTGATTTCCACCCATGGCTAGCCTCCGGAGATTGATGACAAGAACGCTCACACTAACCCGTAGCATGGCTTCAGCCCGTGCGCCACGATGTCGTCTACCGTCTAAATCCCACGCGACAAAACAGGCACCCTCATCGTTCAGCTTAAAACGATCAACGAACAGAAACAACTCGCTATGTTTTGCATTTTGATGTAGCCGCTCCGGGCAACGCCGTGAAGGATTTTCCAAAACGATACCGACGTGACGTGCCACTGCATCGGGGTCTTCTCCGACGCAGTGTCTTTGACCTGTAAACTAGCAATTGTAAGCCACTGAGTGACCGAAGACGGTCATTCAGTGGCACAAGATCTCGCTCGAGCCCCTGTTTTCTCGAAGAAAATTCCTTCACGGCGTTGCCCTCCGGGACAGCAACAATTGCCACACGATATTTTCCACAGAAAATCATTACCCACATTGCTTGCCACAGCATGACCGTCTTCGGTCAT
>CAILLA010000247.1 GCA_903834925.1 uncultured Schlesneria sp. | reverse complement strand
TGAAACTTGGACAAGACGTCACTTCCGATTCCAAGTACCTGAGGATCTTTCCTGGTGAGTGGCAGAAGTCGGAGCGTGTGGATCAAGAGCGTATCGTCGATTACCAGAAAGGTCGATTGTCGATGCCCCAAGCGCGGAAACGAAACGTCACGATGCCCATCAACGTCATTAATGCAGGGGGTTCGCAGAAAACCGTGAATTGGACGTCAATCATCGAAACGACCGTCTGGTTTGATCAAGTCACATCGCCCGTCATTGCCGCAGAAAGAATCCAGACGAAAGACTACGAAAAGGAAAAGCTGATTTTATCGCGGGAAGAAAACTTCGTCATTGAGGACATCGGCTCCGACGCTAAGTCGAGTTTGCCAGAGATCAATTAAGTCATGTCAAACTCACAGGCAGCGTCGTTAGTCGAGCAACTTGTTCGTCGACGGTCTTTTTTCCAATCGATGTCTTCTACGGGGAGTGTTCGTCGTCGTCAGGTTGGGACGGTGATGTCTTCTGTGCTTTTGCGATCCGATCTGCCCAGAATCCACCCGTCAACATGATTACGAATGGAGGAGCAAACAATGCTGCATGATATGGCTTAAGCGGGGCGCGAAACGGATGGCCAAACACATAGATGTCGAGAGCAAAGAGAAAAGCCATCGAGACCAGTGAGGCTGCCACGAACCAAAGCAATACGACCGCACCGGGGGTCGATTGTATTGTAGATACGCGCATACCATCGCGTGGCGTCTGCCGGCGAAGCATCATCCAAAATGGGATGACGGCTATCGGGATAAGGGCAAATTTCAATTGACCAGTCTGCCAGAACCGCACAATCCCAATCGCCACGGCCCCAAGAAACAGCGGTATCATGTACGCGTTCCAACGGCGTCGAGTGAGTACCACTTTCTCGGTGTGCGGATTCACGTATGATCTCGATGAGTCAACGAACGTTCAAATTATCCAGCAGCGTACTTGCCGTCCGCATTGGATGCCTAGTTCGGCATTCAATGAAATACAATACAAATTGATTCAGCCAACCAAAAGAGAGGCCGTGAAGTGCGACAATGAGTCGTGATCTCACTGGTTTATTCTACCACGAACGACACGAAGATCGCGAAGGAATCAGAGAACGAAACGCTTGATGCCATACTTTAGTCTGGTCGGGTTAAATCATTGAACCTCAATGGCACAGCTAATCACGCGATTGGAATGGTCGGCGAATTTCACCTTCGCCCTCTTCGCTTCCTTCGTGGTGATTTTCTGCCAATCTCCACCGCCGAACTTTTAGTGTAACGAGGGCGTCCTTACCTGACGTTCACCGAATTGAATCGGTTTCTTAGGTTTCTCACAGAGGCGCTGAGACACGGCGGAGTGATCAATCTCGTTCTCTTGCATCTCCGCGTCTCTGTGGCTCTGTGAGAGATCAATTCTTCGATCGAACGATCAAGGTAACTTGCCCGCGATCAACGACGGGCTTCCAATTAACACGGCAACAGTTTGAACCGCCAGCGACTGCGGGTCAAGTTGACCGCCTCGTTCGGCCATCTGCAGGGTGCGATGTTCGATCTCAATTAAGAAAAGATGTTACCACAAGGCGAAGTCCCGGCCAATCATCTGCGGCGATTCCTGATTCGTAAATCGCTTCAACGAATTCGCCCCGAGCGGCAAATTCGACAGCTCCGGCCGCACGCGCCAACGAAAAGGCCATCTGCACATTCTCGACTGTGCACTCGCCAAGTTCGTTGAGTTCTTGCAGTTCGAAGTATCTGTCGTCGTACTCAACAACTAAAGTGCCAACGGAGCCGACCACGCCCGTGGCCACTGCTTCGTTGATCGCAGGATGAGAAAGCCCAACTCGCTCCAATGCCCAACGAGCCGCCGCCCAAGCAGCATTGCGTTGCTGATCTGTCGGAACGGCCGCAATAGCAGCCTCCAAGTCAGGCGCAACGGCATTTAGACGAGTACGCACCATGCGTGTTCATTTCTTGCTGCCGAACGTTAGAGTGCAACGTTAATTGTGCCGAGCGCAGTCTATTCGTCTATCGTTTTCATGTCTTTGCCTCGACGTGCGTGCAAATATGGCCACTAAAAACCGGCTTGTCAAACGCCCACGTGCAGCAATTGATCTTGTGGAAACCTGTTGTTATCCAAAAATACCTCGCGCGGCATATTGTTGATCGTGCTGCGCGCAATCAATAGTGAGATAGACTGCGCGGTGTGACGCGAATTCATGGCAAGATGGCGGCTCGAAATCGTGGACTATGGGCAGGCGATCAGGCGAAATTGTATCGGCGCAAAATGTTTTGCATCCGTCGTGACGGGTGCGACTCCTTCTTTGACGATCTCCTTCCCTCGTCAAGCAATTTTCACGATCGCCTTCCAAACGTTAAGAAACCTGCCGTGTGTTTCTATTGACATGCGATATGTTGCGTGTAATAAAGGTGTCGTGATATTGTGTTGCGGAGTCGGTGAGTCGGGGTGTGACGAGTCCCTGGTGGCGGTGAGAGTTGACTGGAGAGAGTAGCAAGCAGGAAGATCAGGGCACCGATTTCGTTTCTTGATCTGGTCGACTTTCCTCTTTCTCCTCTCAACTTTCTGATCCGTTTTGGCTCCGTGATTTATTACAGCGATTTTGTTCTTTGATAATTCGGAATTCATTAAAAACGGACCGGCCGAAACGGCAGAGAGTAGTTTTGAGAGAGTAGTAAGTAGAAAAATCAAGAAAAATCCGTGGGTTGAATGCGCCTGGCTCGATTGGGAAGCATGATGGGATTTGAACTCGATCGAAGTCGATCGAACTGCGTCGAACTTGATCGAAGTCGGTCGAACTCGAACGCGACGGAAAGATGCACAAAACCCTATGAATTATGGGGAATGGTCGAAGTCGATCGAACTTTTACGCCAAATTTCTTGGTGGCGGGATTCCAGCGGAACGAAAGAGAAGATTTTGAACAGAAGGCGAAGGTAACGAAGTGAAGACGGATTTTAACGCAGAGGCACAGAGGTCACGGAGAAGACTTCGAAAGCAGGACGTTCGGCTAAATGTTCCTTATTCGCAAATTCGTATTCTCTGTGTTCCTCCGTGCCTCTGTGTTAAATCGGTTTTTCGATTGGTCAATCGGTGCCATCTCGATGCCAAGGCGGGAACGATTGAAGTTGGCCAAGTTGGCCAACTTCGAACCTGCAAAAAAGCCTGAAAAAAAGGAACTTGGCCAACTTTTTTGCGATCCTTTGGTGGGCCTCGAAGTATCGACTCCACCCTACATTTATTTTGACGATTCGAAATGTTACGAAGCCGACGCTAGCAGCGTCGGCCACGTCCTCGAACGCATCCTACGGTTCTTCGAAATTTCAATTCGGTTTTTCCATAGTTGCGCAAACGCCGCCGTCGTTGGGGAAACTCGGTACGGCCATAGTCGCTCACCATAGTCGCTCACCATAGTTGCGCAAGTTTCAAACCCGCTAAAATGTCGAAAACGGTTTGTATTCCGCCATAGTTGCGCAAGCTTTTGAGGAGATCGGTTGGACGCCGATCTGCCTGCGCCGCTGGCTTCGGGTTAAACGATAAAACAATTAAAGAGGTCGTCCGCTTCTTGTTTGCGTTCGCTTAACCTGGTACGCCTGAGGGGCGTTTTTGGAAGTACCACCATTCCAGTAATAGGAAAACTAAACCCGCTACGGCGAACCAGCGCCATAGCGGTTGGTCGGTTTTCAACACCGATTTCGCCGCTTCGACGGAGACTTCCGGGAACATTAACTTTTCAACTGCCTTGAGGCCGGTTTCACTGGATGAGAGCAGGCTGACGCCAATCTTCAGCGGTTCGGCAGGTCCGGTGATTTCGTACATTCCAACGTACGGCGCACCCATCCCTGATAAGAAACCGTTCTTGTCGCTTCTGACCGTTTCGGTATATCCGTTTGGGCCCGCAATGTGGACTTCGGTTTCAGGCTCAATCCGTTGTGGTGGTAACGTTCCCGTTGAATGTGCTTTGGCATCAAGGAGGTTCGCTCGTTGAGCTGCGATCTGCGTCACGTTCTGAATCAGAATGGGAAAACCGACCCGATAGACAAGCGATGAACGGTCGGTGTTAAAGAGAAAATTATAGTCCAATCGACCTTCCAGATCTCGTTCGAGAATCAGTGGTCCCGAACGAGACTGAGCCAGAATCTCATAGCCCGCTAATTCAAAATCGCGTTCGCCAACTCCTTTGGCTAACTGAGGATCGTCGGCGATTTGAACATCGAGAAGCTGAACGTGTTGAAGTAAGGGTGATGTTCGCCGCCAGTCGACGACTTCCGACTGGCCTGAGACCAGTTCGGCGAGATTCGACAAATCGTCGGGGATGAAGCCGACGCTGAATCTGACTCGGGCCTCGGGGCCAGTTGAGAGTGGGCCTTCCGCGAATTTCAGATCGACCGCTTTGGGTTCATTATCTGTACCAGGATACAAGTTGATATCGGGAATGTTTTCGAGGGCATTCCGATACGTCTCCATCGATCGGGGACAAAAGACGGTCAACGGACGGGGTGCGGGGAGATCCAGAAAGGCGACGTTATCCGTGGCCAGCGAATCAAACCCGTCTGGTTTCACTCGTAGTTCCAGCGACGTGGCGATCGAGGTCGAGACTTTGAAGACCAGTCGTTCGGCCTTGCCTCCATCGATCGAAACAGTGTCCTGCTTGATCGAGGTTCCGTTCTGGAGCAATTCGTATTCGCACAAGGTTTTGGCGGTTGGCGGGCCGCTCTTCGATCCGTCAGGCTGTTTTGTCCCTTCGATTCGAGCGAAGACATCCCAGCCGGTTCGGGATCGCCTCGCATTGAAATCGACAATCCCAACGTTGGCTCCAGCAGTTTCCAGCTTCTGGAAATTCAATTTGTAGGGGAGTTCAAACTCGATGTTTGCCGGGACGTTGCCGTCGGAGATCAAGACAACGGTGTCGATCGCTTGAACTCGCGACATGGCCTGGGCCATCCGCAGGCCATCTTCCAGACGGCTGGGGACCTGGCTGATATCCAGGCGGGCAAGAGCTTCTTTGAGTAGTCGTTTATTGTCCGTAAAGTCGGTCAGTTTGCGGGCCGTGGAATTGACCGAGATCAGACATAACCGCTGATCGGCAAGCAGATCGTCAATTAACTTGGTGACTTTTTCTTTCGCTTCATCCAGCCGAGATTTTCCGTTCGGACCATCGAGTGCCGCCATGCTGGCTGAGTTGTCGATCAGCACTGGAAGATACTGAGCTTGTTCCGAGCCTGTGGACAAATAGGGCTGCATCGCTCCGAAAATCAATGAGCATAAAAGCAGGATTTGCAGTAGTAGCAATAAATTTCGTTTGAACTTCTGGAACGGCGAGTTCACTCGCTGATCGCTGACAACCTGACGCCAGAGTGCCAGTGATGGGATATCAAATCGCGGTCGACGCAATTTGAGAAAATAGAAAATGATCAACGGCACCAGCAGCAGAAACCACCAGGCATTGATCAGCGCGGAAAAGCCTGGCCAGCTCATGGAGTGTCACCTCTCTGCATTCGGAAATCTTTCAGTGGTCGACGAAGCGGTTGCGGCATTACTGCACCCAGCCTTTCCGCTTCAAAATATCGAAGACCATCGTTTCCAATGGAAAGCCTGAGTCGAGGCAGATAAACCGTCCGCTTCGTTGTCGACATAATGCGGCCAGATGATCCTGTAAGCCTGCCAGGTGATCGTGATAGAAACCAATAAGGTCTCCGACGGACGAAACATCCAACGTCATCCCGGTCTCGGAATCGACAAACCGCAGATCACCGGTCAATTCGGGGTTCAGTTCCAGGGCACACAGAAGCTGGACGCCGAAGACTTCCAGCCCGGCACTGAAGAGTTGATTCATCGGACGTTCCATCGCACCGAATGTGAGGAAGTCTGACAGAACGACACAGACCCCCCGACCACGGTGCTGTTTCAGTACCGCTTCAACTGCTTCATCAATAGGGAAATCGCCTCCGGGCGGAAGATTCTCCAGAAAGGAAAAGATCCGTTTCATACTCATCCGGCCGGTGCAGGGGGGCAGGATTTGAGGCGTCTGTCCCGCATGCTGACAGGCGAAGAGGCTGACCTTTTCCAGATTCATTAAACCCATGACGGCAAAGCAGGCGGCAAGTTGTTTTGCCTTTTCGAATTTATCGCCGAATCGCATGGAGGCCGAGGCATCGACCAGGATCACCACATGCATTTCTTCTTCATGGCGATACTGCTTCACGTAGGGGCGGTTAAGACGTGAGAAGATGTTCCAGTCGACGTACCTCATGTCGTCACCGGCCGAGTAATCGCGGTAGTCGTTGAACTCGGTACTCGTTCCACCCTTACCGGCAAGATGCTCACCCCGGCTGCGGTTTGTCATCCGCCGCATGGGTAACAACCGCATCCGCTCGACTCGTCCCAACGTGGTATTATCGAGAAGTGATGTGAACTGTTTTGTTGATTCCATGAATTACCGACCAATCTGAATGTTCCGTTTACTTTGACTGCGCATGTCAGAGTCGTGTCACTACTAAAAAGTCCTGTGCCACTGTTTGACCGTCTTCGGTCAAACAGTGTTCTTTCTTAGCAACTAAAAAGCGAAGACACTGCTTCTCCGAAGACTCCTAAGCAGTGGCACGGCAGGCAAACTTTATTCGTTGATACACGCAGTAGTTGTTAGCATCGTCACATTGTTTCGGACAACGATCTCACGCATTCCAGGACAATTTCGTTGACGTCGAGGCTTTCGGCCTGACCGTCGTAATTCAGCAGCATTCGGTGGCCGAGGACTTCACAGGCGAAATGTCGAATGTCTTCGAAGGCGACGTGGACTCGGCCTTCCGCCAATGCTCGCACTCGGGCGGCCCGGATCAAAGCCTGCGCCGCACGCGGACTGGCTCCCCACTTGATGTATTGCTTCACTCGCGGTGTTGCGAAGTCACTAATCGGATGGGTCGCCAGGACCAGCCGAACGGCGTAATCGCGTAGGGCGTCGGTAACGACGACTTTCTCAAGGATTTTTCGTAGCGACATGATCCGTTCGGAATCAAGCAGCTTGGGAATCTCGATTGGCGTCTTGAGGATTGTGCGGCTGACAACCTCGTTCAATTCTTCCCGGTTAAGAAATGGAACGACGACCTTGAACATGAAGCGGTCGAGTTGTGCTTCAGGCAAGGGGTATGTCCCTTCCTGTTCGATCGGGTTCTGAGTGGCGAGGACGAAGAAAGGCTCTTTCAGTTGAAAGATGTTTCCGCCGGTGGTGACTGAGTGTTCCTGCATCGTTTCCAAAAGAGCTGACTGCGTTTTTGGTGAGGCTCGGTTGATTTCGTCTGCCAGCAGCAACTGGGTGAAGATTGGCCCCTTGCGGAATTCAAACCGGTACTGACCGTTCTCATCGCTCGCCATCACGTTCGTCCCGACGATGTCGGCAGGCATCAGGTCGGGAGTGAACTGAATCCGGCGAAATTCCAGGTCGAGTACCCGTGAAAGGGCCTTTACGAGTTCCGTCTTGCCGAGGCCGGGGACACCTTCCAACAGCACGTTACCGCCGCACATGATTGCGGTTAAGGCCGCTTCGACAGTCCGTTGCTGACCGACGATGACTCGACCGATGGCTGCACGAGCTTCGGCGAATTGGGACTTAAAATGTTCCGCTTCCGTTTCCAGGGAAACCAGATCGATAACTTCAGCTGCACTCATATTGGGGACTTTCATATAGCTAAGGATGAAGGCGGAAGGATGAATTAGTAATACACAGGAAAGAAGTGAGGTCGCACTTCTTGTTGATCCACCCTTTGTCGTTTGAATTACTTGTCTTCGTCACGTTTTCGTTTCAGGGCCAGCAATCGCTCGGTCGTGGATGTGGCAGAGCCTGGCGACGGTGGCGGCGGTTCGGCGGGTTGTTGCCGGACAACCGTCGATGACGTTGTCGATTTCGATGCCGATCGAACCGGCATCGAACCTGGCGTTTGAGAGGGGAGGGGGCGATCTTCGCGTCGAGACTTGATTGCCGCACTCGCTGTCTGCTTGGCTTGCAGCAAGGCTCCCATTGTCGCCGTTGCTGCAGTGCGGGGGCCAAGTCCCAGGGCAGACTTGATCGACGCAAAGTCGATTTGAATTCGACGCAATGCAACGTCGAGCGGAACGAGAATCGCCAGTGCGATCAACAGCCAGTCGAAGATTGGTTTCGAACTTCGCTTCGGTGCTCGGCCATGTCGGTAAATATCATCTTTCTCAGGATCGCCGGAAAGAACTCGTCCACTGGTCCGGTCGGCAACGTCCTGCAAGGTCTGACGATTCGAGCGGAACCGTAAATACTCAGGCGAATAGGGGACAATAAACCCTCCGAATGCCAGGTCTTTTCGTTCACCGCCAATACCTTGCGCAATGGCGTGATATCGACCGTGACCCCAAAGCGGAACCGTTGCCTGGTATCGACGAGGAGCAACTTGCTTCAACTGGACGTTTTCGGACTTCTGGTTGGGGCCAGCCAGTTTCGCGTTCAGCTCCAAAAACCCTTCTTCCGGATGAAAATCTTCGACAACGATCACGGCGTCACCGCCTGAGGTATGAGTCGACATTCGCAGATGTCCATCTTTTTTCACTCGGCTGATATCAGTCATCAGTTGTTTTACGAAGGGTTGAAAGCGATCCCACTTCTGCCAGTGTTCGCCCCAATTTGTGCTGAAGTCGGACGTGAATGCGGCTGTCTTGCCAAGCCCATGCTGCCAGACCGAAAGGACAGGATCTTGCGAATCGGCATCCTCCGCATCGGGCGGAGCGGTCAGGATCGTCATCGCGGGATGACCCTTCGCCGTCGTGATGACATAACCCTTCAGTTCCGGCATCCCTTCGATCCCCTTCAGGATTGGTGAGGGGAAGGCGACTTCGGGTGTAAAGACCTTGTTTTGCAGCATGCTCCGTTTCAGGGTCTTTGATTCTTTAATAAAGATTGCGGGAAGCTGATTCGGGTCTTCGGGGAAGTAGTACCGTCCGCCGGTCGTTTCCGCGACCGCCTGCATTTTCGAAATTTCCAACCCCCCGTGCGGGAAGACGGCCACCATCGACACACTGACTTTGGCATCAATGAATTGAGCGATCAAAGCCGGAGATGGAGGCTGTGGATCACCGTCCGAAAGAATGATCATATGCCGCGTTGCCGCGTCACTTTTCATTAGCCCCTTCAAACCCATTTGCATTGTGTTCTGAAAGCTGGGCATGTCACCGATACTCGCCCCATTAATGATCGGAACAAGCTGCTCGTAATTCCCGGCAGGGGTCAGTTCGAATAACCATTTCTCGCCCACTTCAGTATAGGCGAGCACGCCGACTTCATCCTGGGCACCAAGTACCTTGATGGCCTGTTTCGTAATTCGCTTGCCCCAGGTGTTTCCTTCAGGGAATTCACACGAGTGCAGAATGATGGCCAAGGCACCTTTCGGCAGTACCTTTTTCTGTGACACATCCATCGAGACAGGAAGAATTTCTTCGATGACGGTTCGGTGATATCCACCGGGGCCAAAACTGTTTGATCCCCCGACCATGAGGAATCCGGCACCTAAATTGTAGACCGCGTCTCGAACCGCCTGCAGTTGCTGAACGTCAAATTCATCATGTGGGACATTGGCGAAGATGATGCAGTCATAGGGCATCAGCGACGTCGCATCGCGTGGCATGTCTGAGCCGTCGATTCGCTCGACAGCTCGTTCACCTTCGCGGATCGCCTTCTCGAGTCGATCCCAGTCACGACGGTCACCCGATCCATCGGTGACGAGCAGAACTTTTCCCTCGCCCTCGACGAAAATGTAATTCAAGACGGTATTGTTCTGTGACAGGCTGTCCTGTGCCTTGGGAACTTCGATACTGGCTGTGTACTCGTAATAGCCCGCCGTTCGCAATGTGATTGGAACGGTATACCGATTCGTACCCGCCTTGTAATCGACGTCCTGTTCGGCGATCACGTTTCCGTTCTCGCGCAGGACGAGTTTTCCTTTTCCGTCGTTCAGTGATTTGACGAGCATTCCCGCTTCGTACGATTCACCGAGCTTGACCGCCTGGGGAAGATCGAGGCGTTCGAGCCAGACTTCGTTACTGTATGAGTAATCAATTGGCAGGACGTCGACAACGACGCCACGTCCTTTCAGATCGTCCAGAATGCGTGACAGGTTTCCTTCGGTCTGAACTCCATCGCTGATTAAGACCACTTTACCCTGATTATCCTCGGGCAAGAGGGCACCGGCATACGACAATGTTTGTTCGATGTTCGTCGCACCACGATCGACTTGTGAGTTAAAGGCTTCAAACGGAAAGCTCATGCTGGGCGAAAGTTCGCACGCGGGTGTTTTGCCGAAGATAATCAGCCCGGCCTGATCCGACTTTCCTTTCGGTCTCTGGTTTTGAACCGTTTGCACGATGTATTTCAGGGCATCATCAGGGCTGTAGATCGAGTCGCTGACATCCAGTGCAAACACGACTGACATGACATCGCGTGACCGAACCGAGCGAGGCTCGGCCAATACCGCCACCAGCAGTCCTAACAGGCATAGCCGCATCAGCAACGAAAGAGTTCCTCGTCCCTTTGGCAGGCCCGCGTAGCCTGCGACGAACATCCACCAGACCCAAGGGGCAAGGAGAATCAATCCGAGCATATAGGGTCGGGCGAACATCAGGTAATGGCCGAGTTCCAGCCAGGCGCAGATTCCGCAAAACAGGACCATGAAAATGGCCAACGGCCAGGTCTCCTGCCAGCGAAAGGGGCGACGAGCTCGTGGAAAAAAGCTCGCGATGAAGCGACTCAGTTGTTTGATCATCTCAAAGCTCCAGCTCCACGATCCGTCTATTGCCTGTATCGCACACGTATAACCGCCCACGTCGGTCGATTGTCAGCCCCCAAGGGGTCGAGAACTGAGCCACTTTCTGGCCTGGCCCGGACGAACCGTACCGGCCCAGTAATCGGCCTGATCGACTGAATTTGGAAACCCGACCCGCCTTGTATTCGATCGCATACAAGTCTCCATTCTGATCGATGGTGATGTCGTATGGATAGCACACTTCAGCGATTTTGTCTGACTCGCCGAGAATTGCAACCAGCTTTCCCTCGTCGGTAAAGACCTGGATTCGATTATTGAAGGCATCGACGACGTACAGTTTGTGGTCGTACCAGACAATTCCGCTCGGTCTTTGGAACTTTCCAGGTTCGATACCGGGACCACCGAATTGTAAAATGAATGTTCCATCAGGTCGAAATTTCTGCACGCGATCGTTTTGACCGTATTCGCAAATATAAAGGTTTTCTTCGTGGTCCTGGGCGATTTTGACCGGATAGACGAAATCACCCGGCTCGCTGCCTCGTTGGCCAAAGGTCCCCGTAAAATTCCCATCGTGATCAAAGAAGACGATACGATGGTAATGCGTGTCGGCGACCGCGATACGGCCATCTTTCAGCACAAGAATTCCTTCGGCCTTGCCGATGGCGTACTCGGGCATCCACCATTGCTTCTGTAGATCGCCATTCTGGTCGTATGCGAGGACCCGTCCTGCGTTATCAAGGACGAGGTATTCGTTGTCAGATGAGACGGTCATACCCCGCGGGGCGGGAACGCGAGTTCCATCGGGTGGCATCGACCAGTTGGTTTCTCTTTTGACTGGAAGAACGGGCGAAGCGTCACCAAAACACCCCGACAGACTGACGACGATCATTAAGAGCTGAATGACTCGCAGTATTACTCGATCACCCGGTTTCAGGCGAGTCGTACCCTGTGGACGGCATGTGAAGTTTTGTATTGCCCCCGTCCGTTCATCAGACACAGCAATATCGGCAGATGATCCCGCGAATCGCGATTCTTCAATTCGCAAGGGACTTTCTGTTTGTGGCTGAACCTCCAGGCATTCCGGGCGAATACAAGGTGAACTTGATGACCCGGACCGTTGAGATTCGATTTCAGCCAGCGGCTGACTAAGCCATTGTTTCGCCTCGTCAATCGCCAGCCAATTGCAAGGGCCGAGAAGTTCCGCCAGATCTCGAGACGGTGGATTTTCGTAAAGAGTGATTACGTTACCCGAGTAGACCAGCCGACCATTTTTCAGGCAAATGACGTTTGTCGCCTCACGCAGCACAACTTCGGGCGAATGGGTTGCCAGGACGATCGATGTTCCGTGCGATTGGCAGTGTTCCCGGATCGCTTTCCAGTATTTGCCGGAGCGGGATGAATCGACATGCGAGAGTGGCTCGTCCATCACGAGTACCTTCGCCTGCGATGCAAGCGCGCGAGCGACGTTGAGCCGTGATTTTTCGCCCATTGAAAGCGATCCTGGTTTGGCTTCTGCCAATTCCAGCAGATCAAACTTCCCGAGCAATTCCTGTTCGTCGAATGCATTCCCGGTTGTGTCTTGAGGGGAAACCGTCGTCAGATGTTGTCGAACCGTCAGGTGCGGCCATAGGCCATGTTGAGGCGGCACCCAGAAAAGTGATAACCGCCCCGCCGGTGCCCTGGAGTGAAAGCGAATTTTGCCTGCGGTCGGTCGTTCGATCCCAACGAGCAAATTCAAAAGCGACGTCTTTCCCACGCCGGACTGGCCCAGTACTGCAGTCACTCCTTCGGGGATCTCAAGTGATACGCCGTCCAACCGCGGCAAACCACGTCCCGAAAGCGACACTGCATCGAGAGTCCACAGCACGATGAATCCTGAATAGTTCTAGCCGAATCGTTGCACGATGAAATTATAGACGGAATGACATAATTGTAGCCCGGTTTGTTTCGCAAGTCCATGCGCCGGCGTGAAGAACGACAAAAAAAATTTGATGCGTCGAAAAATCTGGGAATGAGGAATCGTACTGATGGGACCGATAAGACGAATGGGACCAATGTTTCGTTTCTGCTGGTCAAAGAGTTGATCGCGTACGTTGGATCAATAGCACGAACCAGGCTGCGACGATCGGGAACCCAAAGAACAACGTGGCTTCAGCGGAAAGCGCTGATGTCCGGCCGAAGTGCATGAAATTGTAAAGGCGTACCAGCCCCGATGGCATTCCTGAAGGTGCCAGTAAATAAGCGGAGGAAAGATCCAGATAACCCCAGTAACAGAGTAATCCGATCGCTAGCAATCGGGGCTGATCTCGCAGGCGGAAGCGTAGCGATGAAGCGTGATGATTCGTTGAACTGGTTGATGTCTTGTTGCTTTCTTCGTTCATTGTGCCGTTCATTAGTGGCCGGCTTTGGGCCATTAATTCAGCCAGGTGAAGGCCCTCAGTCTGGCAGGTGAAACGAATCCACAGTTGGGCCAGCACCGCTCGTGGTAATAACCAGACGATCAAAACAAGGACCCAGGGAAGGGGGGTGTCATAGAATGGGCGAAGCCACGAAAGTTGGAAAACTGCGCCGGTGGCAAGACTCAATAGCAATGAGCCCGCCAACCCCGGTAACAGAAATCCCCGAAGACTGATTCGAAACCACTCCTGTTTTCGAATTGAGGTCAACCAGTGGCTTAACGACCACGCTGTCACTCCCGCGCATATGCTGACCGCAGCAGCAATGGCCATCTCATGCAACAGGCCGGTCAATTGTGTTCGCTGGCTGGCGATCAGTCTTATTCCGCTGAGAAGATTCGTCGAGAGAAACCCGATGGGAATGAGGCATCCACAAACGAATGCCAGCAAAAGATAAAATATGGTCACCCTGCCGAATATGCTCGATGATGCAAGCTCATCATTTTGTTCGGAACTTGCATCGTGTTCCCGAACGGTCCAGTAAATCACACCGGCGATTAATGGCGATTGCATCAACACCGGCCACATGGACTGTTTCAACATTTCGTTGCGATCAAGTCCCAGTCGCTTAGCCGCAATGAACCAGTCGGTCCAACTAGCCGTTTGCAAGAGGGCTGCCAGCTCAAATTCCTGAAATGCGACGAGGCTCATCAAACCCAACGCGGGGAAAGCGCGGCGGACCGGCCCATGCCAGAGGCACAACAGAAGTTGCCAGACTTCGCGAAATGACGATGGACTTGCTCGCCATAATAGCCAACGGCAGTGTATCGCCGAGAAACTTGCCAGAGCCGACGGTGATGCGTTTAGCGTAATCACTCCTACGGGAACGATCCGAAACAGCAATAGGCTGAAGCACAATCCTTCAGCCAGTCGAGGCGATGATAACGCAAGACTGCGATACGCGTAGCCAACAAGTAACTCGGGAAAGAGGAACGGTGCCAGTAAGAGACCGAATGCAAAAGACCGCCATCCGTCGGAAACTCGTCGAATCCATCGTTCGATTCCGACACAAAGCGGCCACGCCACCATGCAAATCAGGATGGTTCGCGCCAGCGTCCACCAACAAGCCAATGCGAGACTCATTGAATCATTCTCATTGGAAGAAGCGGTCTCACTTCAGGTACTCGGTTTTCAGCCATGCCAGGCATTCGCGACGAGCGGACAAGAGCAAGCGTAGATCGATTCCATCGCGCGACCACTCGACAAGCTTTTTCACATCGTCAGGTAGATCATTCACCTCGATCGGGCCAAGTGGAATCTGTCGTGATTTGGACCTGGCAAGGGCGATCTCTACTTTGGCTGAGGCCAGGTAATCAGCCAGCCGCTGAGCCGCTTCGAGGTGCTTTGTTCCTTTGATAATCCCGACTGTGTTTGGAATACAGATTGTATAATTACGTGCATTATTCGCCGCCTCCGAGGGTTGTTTTTGAGCGGGATCGTTCGCGACACGAATTGGAAACATTTCGACAGGTCGCTCGTCGTCGAGGGCCACGAAAACATCGTCGGTGTCAGTCAGTCCTGCGTCGCAGGTCCCTTGAGCAACAATGTCTTTGACGGCTGCGTTTCCATCAACTTCTCGTAACCCTCGCAGACGAAGGTCACGATGCCAAATCTTCAGCCGATCTCCTCCCCATAAATGCCACAGGACGGTGTAATGGGTTAATGTCGTCCCAAACAATGGTTTCGCCATGGCGACCCGCGAGGGTTCCAGCGAAAACAATGTATCTAATGTTTCTTCCGTCGCTGAGGCTTGGTGGCTATTGACGATGTAAACCCGCATTCGAGCCGCAAAACCGACCCAGTAGCCATCGGTGTCGCGGTAACGTTCAGGCATTCGTTGCCAGCTAGAACCTCGATAAGGTTCCAGCAATCGTTGTTGTTGCAGTTCGACCATTCCCAGCAGTTCGTTATTCCAAAAGAGATCGCACCGAGGCTGCGCCCGTTCTTGAACAATCAGATTGATCAGGCCAAGCGACTTGGTGGCTTCAGTGTCGTAGCGCGCCTGCACCCGAATTCCGGTCTCATTAGAAAAATCGTCCAGTACCTGCTCGGCAAAGATGCGATCATGAGCACAGTAGACCACCAGAGTCTTCGCGTCGGAGCCTGAACCAGGCAGGATGCTCAGCCATAATCCCGCCAGCACCAAAGCCGCAAATACGGGAATGAGAACCGCCGAACGATTGTTCACAGAGTCTGCCATTTCGCGATGTGTGCCATAGTCGAGCGTCGTCGCTCGACTATGCTCTTAGAATTTGGGAACCGATTTGAAGCCACTGGGAGCACAAAGCTGCCGCCAGTGGCACCTGACTCTTTTCATTGCGATTTCATTGCGACCAAAAACTAGCGTTTCAAAAGCCCCTGACGCTTGAGCCATTCACCAGCTCGTTGCGGCCAGGTATTGACCGGTTCGCCAGTGTCTCGCATCCCGTAACCGTGGCCTCCCGTCGCATAAACGTGAAGTTCCGTCGGAACGTTCACTTTTTTCAACTCGGTCGCAATATGCAGACTGCTGAAAACGGTGACGGGATCATCCCATGCATGTACCAGGAACGTCGGTGGTGCGTCCCTGGTGATGGTCACGTCTTCACGCATCCTGGTCGGTTCTCCCTTTTTCTCAAAATATGCAGGGTAGATCAGCATGGAAAAGTCGGGTCGGAATGAGACGTCGTCGACGGCATCAACTTTTTCGTATTGTCGTTGGGAGAAGTACGAAGTGAGACCTGCCGTTTCACCGCCTGCTGAAAACCCGAGAATTCCGATTCGCTTCGGGTCCAGCTCCAATTCCTTGGCCTGGCTGCGAACCAGGCTAACTGCCCGCTGAGCATCCTGGACGGCGGCCTTCCAGCGATCGCCATTGGGGGTACGAGTTGGAACGCGGTACTTCAACACGATTCCTGTCACGCCGAGGGTCGTCAGCCATTCGGCGGTCTCCGTTCCTTCATGGTTGAAGGCAAGGATTGAATGGCCACCACCAGGGCAGATGATGACTGACGTCCCGGTATCCGTTTCCTTCGACGGTCGGTAAATCGAGATGGTCGGAATGGAGACGTTGGTCAGTCGAATAATCCGCTTGCCACCAGCGTCTTTGGCATCGGGCTTGGTGACGTCCTGCTCGGGAGGGAGTTCTACCGTGTCGCCAGGTGGCTTCGCTGGCCAGATCGGTTTAACAATCGACGGTTTAGCCTCTTGGGCGACGACGGATGTCGCCATCATTAACGCGGAAAAAAGAATGAAGACGCTGAGCAAGCGCAATCGCTGTTGTAACACGTGATTCTTTCTATTGCATCAAGGGGAACATTGACTCGCTGTGGAGAACGATCGAGACTTCGAATTTCTTCCGCAGTTCAAAAAAGTAGGATACACAACTTCGTGACAGCCTGAATACTGTCGATCATCGGGAATGCAAGAATTGCTCGCCCGGATTGTCGAATCATTGTTTTGTTCGACGTTTGTCAACAAGATACATTCGTTAATTCAAACTCAATCAGCAGCACAGAAAACGAAGATCAGTAACGGGAGCCTCTCATGCTGAATTCAATTTTGCCAAAAATCGATAGTCAAACCGGCTCGAAAGTCCATTTCTACCCTTTGTTGCGCCAGCAACAAAAGAGATCAAACGGTCAAACTCAATTTGCCTGCTTTTTTTTCGCGTCCGTTTTTTCGGTATTCATGTTAACTGTTTCTGCGCGAGCGCAGGATTTCGTTGCAAAATTTGATTCCGTACGGAGTGTTACGCTAGAACAGTTAGCCACAGGGGATGTTCAACTCGTCGATCTCACTCATGAACTTAACAATAAGAGTCCGTTCTGGCCCGGTGACGATTATCAGCCGTTTGAGTTAAAGACGATTGCAACGATCGAGAAAAATGGAGTCCTTTCGAAATCTTTTGCGATGCCAGAACATTTTGGAACACACATTGACGCCCCGTGCCATTTTGAACAGGGGCAGCCAAGTCTGGAAGAAATCAAGCCGACTGATCTTTTTGCTCCCGGTGTTGTTCTCGATATATTGATGGCTGCCGAGGCTGATCCCGATTATCGGCTCACCGTTGCCGACGTGATGAATTGGGAACAGGCCAATGGTCCCATTCCAATGCGGGCGATCGTACTCTTAAAGACCGGTTGGAATCGGTTCTGGGACAGCAATGTTCGCTATCGAAATCAGGATCTCCAGGGAAAAATGCACTTTCCGGGCTTTTCCGCCGAGGCCGCACGGTGGCTTGTCAAGGAACGCCAAATTCGCGGCGTTGGAATCGACACGTTGAGCATCGATCATGGACCGTCGAAAGACTTCATCGTTCATCACGTGATCAATGGAGCAGGTCGGTATGGTTTGGAAAACGTTGCGCAACTTGACAAACTTCCGGCTCGCAACTTTTTCCTGATCGTCGCCCCCATTAAGATCACGACAGGGACCGGTGGTCCAACCAGGTTGTTTGCCGTCCTTCCTCGTAACAAATAGACGTTGGAAGATGACTGACCTCGATCAAAATCGAATGGAGACAATATGTTGACTCGTCCAATCGTCCTGTTTGTGGGTTTTCTGTTCTGCTTTGTGACATTCCAATCTGCGGAAGCTCAGTCGCTACGGGTCGCAACGTTTCAACTCGATGTGACTCCTCCACTCGGTTCAGCACTCTGCGAGGGGTTTGTTCCGGAGGCTTCCAAAATTGATGACCCGCTATTTGTTCGCGGAGTGGTCATCCTAGGTGCGGCGGACCCGATTGTTCTTTGCGCCGTTGACTTTGTCGGGCTTGGTAATTCGGGCTATGACGCTTGGCGAGAAACGTTGGCAAAAGGGGCGGGAACTTCACCATCTCGCGTCGCCGTTCATGCACTGCATCAGCACGACGCTCCTGGCTTTGACTTGAGCGAACTCGAATTACTGACCCCATTGGGAATCGAAAACAAAGCTTGCAATGTTCCTTTCGTGAAAGATGTCCTCAAGCGACTGGAATCAGCCGTGAAGGGATCTCTCGCGTCGGCTCAGCCCTTTACTCATATTGGGACGGGGCAGGCGAAAGTTGATCGAGTCGCATCCAATCGTCGAATTCTCGGTGATGACGGGAAAGTGAAACTTGTCCGTTTGAGTTCGTGCAAAGATCCCGACGCCATTGCTGCACCGGAAGGAGTGATCGATCCTGAGCTGAAATTGCTCAGCTTCTGGAATGGTGAATCACCATTGATTTCGATCACCTATTACGCCACTCATCCGCAAAGCCATTATGGAAAAGGGGCTGTCAGTTCCGACTTTGTTGGCCTCGCGCGAGCCACACGTGATCGAGCGGAACCGAAATTGTTTCATGTTCACTTTAATGGTGCCGGAGGAAATGTCGCCGCTGGGAAGTACAACAACGGCTCGCCGGAAGCACGAATCGAATTGACGCAGCGGCTGGCTGCAGGAATGGAGCAGGCGTGGAAAAACACAAAACGAGTTCCGATCTCCGCCGCAGACATCGAGTGGCGAGTCGAACCGGTCGTGCTGCCGTTGCGAGACCGGCTGTTGAATCTGACAGACATCGAAAAAGTGCTGCTCGATGAAACGGCGAAGCCGTTGGAACGTATTCGGGCTGCCAAGGATATCGCGTACGCGAAACGAGTCATGGCCAAACAAACGATCGAGCTCAGTTGTCTGCGATTCGGTCAAGCGGTTATCCTCAACCTGCCTGGAGAGATCTTCATCGAGTACCAACTTGCCGCACAGAAAATGCGGCCCGATCGTTTTGTCTGTACCGCAGGCTACGGTGACTACGGAGCCGGTTACATCGGGACGGCAATCGCTTATGGGCAAGGGGGCTATGAAACCAGTAATGTCTCGCGAACTGCACCGGAGGCAGAAGCGGTGCTCTTAAAGGCGATCGGCAAATTACTGAAGTGAAGCTTGAAACAACGCCGCAGGTGTAAAGGTATCCGGCCTCTGTTTTTTTCATTTTTACGATAACAAACTACTGTTCCCGAAAAACCCTGGCGTTGCTCTGACCTGGTCCTCCCCTCAATAACCGAGATTCTCAATATGCGTCGTTCCACAATTGTTTTCGTTTGTTTGTCTGTCTGGGCTTTCCGAGTTGATGCTGACGACTTTCAAATTCATCGGTTTGAACGACAACAGTTGACCGACGAATACTTCTCAGAAGGGGCCGGTTTCGGTGACCTGAACAAG
Organism: uncultured Schlesneria sp.; assembly: GCA_903834925.1. Classification (GTDB taxonomy): domain Bacteria; phylum Planctomycetota; class Planctomycetia; order Planctomycetales; family Planctomycetaceae; genus Schlesneria. The sequence goes on along the minus strand of CAILLA010000247.1, from coordinate 21,083 downwards.
GACGGTACCCCCGATATCGTGCATGGTCCCTACTGGTGGGAAGGACCTGAGTTCACTCAACGCCACGAGATCTATCCTGCCAAGCCTCAAAATCGCCTTGGTTATTCGGACAATTTCTTTTCGTGGGTCCACGACTTCAATGGCGATGGCTGGAATGACGTGCTGACGGCGGGCTTGCCGGGAACACCGGGGTTTATCTTTGTGAATCCGGGGGTGCCAAACCGTGAAATGCATTGGACCCGGCATAAGATCTTTGATCAGGTTGGAAACGAGTCACCGCAATTCGTCAATCTTGTCGGCGATTCATCGCCCGAACTGGTCTTCGCTGCCGATGGTGTGTTTGGTTATTTGAAATTTGATCCCAAGCAACCATTCGTGCCTCAGGCAATGCACATCATCAGTGAAAAGATTGCCGATACGCCATTCGGCCACGGACTTGGCATCGGAGATATCGACGGCGACGGTCTTCAGGACGTGCTTTTCAAGGGTGGGTGGCTGCAGCAACCCAAATCACTTGAAGGTGATCCGTTGTGGACGCTGCACAAGTATGCGTTCACGGGAGCCGGCGGGGGTGACATGTTCGCTTACGACATTGATGGTGATGGCGATAATGACGTCATCTCCAGCTTGCAGGCTCATGCGTTCGGCTTGGCGTGGTTCGAACAAGTCAAAGACGGCGACAAGATCAGCTTCAAAAGGCATCTGATCATGGGCGAAAAACCCGACGAGAATCCCTATGGAGTTCTCTTTACCGAATTACATACGGTCGCTCTTCAAGACATCGATGGCGATGGCCTGAAAGACATCGTAACCGGTAAAACCTATTGGTCGCACCATGACAGAAGCCCCATGTGGGATGCAGGTGCCGTTGTCTATTGGTTCAAGCTGGTCCGTGGAAAAGACGGAGTGAACTGGATTCCGTACCTCGCCGATGGGGAATCAGGCGTTGGACGTCAATTGAGTGTCGGTGATCTGAACGGCGATAAGCTTCCCGATATTGTCGTTGGTGGCATGAAGGGTTGCCATGTTCTTCGCCAATCTGTGGCCACTGTCACGGAGGCGGAATGGAAGGCCGCACAGCCGAAAAAGCCGATTGCGATGGCAGAAGGACTGTCGCCTGAAGCCGCTGCCGCAAACATGACTGTACCTGATGGATTCCAAGTGAAATTGGCTGCAGGCGAACCGCTCGTTCATCAGCCGATCGCATTCACGATCGATAAACGAGGCCGTCTCTGGGTTGCCGAGGCATACACCTATCCGAACCGCGCGGCAGACGGACAGGGAAAAGACAAGATCGTAATTCTCGAAGATACAGATGGTGACGGCACATTCGAATCGAGAAAGATCTTTATCGAAGGGCTGAATCTTGTCAGCGGACTTGAACTCGGTTTTGGCGGAGTCTGGGTTGGGGCCGCTCCGTACCTGATGTTTATTCCCGATCGCGACGGTGACGATGTTCCTGACAAGGTTGAGAATGCCGTTCCGCAACGAGGCGTTCAGTTTCCAAAAGATGTTCCTTCTGGAACGACGGTGCTGCTCGATGGATTCGGCTGGCAGGACACGCATGAGACTCTGAATTCATTCATCTGGGGACCAGACGGTTGGCTTTATGGCTGTCACGGAGTCTTCACGCATTCCAAAGTTGGCAAGCCTGGGGCAAAAGATGAAGAACGTCAGGGATTGAACGCGGGTGTCTGGCGTTACCATCCGACACGCCATCAATTCGAAGTCTTTTCACACGGAACGAGTAACCCGTGGGGAGTCGATTTTAACGATCGCGGTCAGGCGTTTATTACGGCCTGCGTGATACCACACTTGTGGCACATGGTGCAGGGGGGCCGTTATCACCGTCAGGGTGGGCAACACTTCAACCCCTATACCTTTGACGACATCAAAACGATTGCCGACCACGCCCATTACGTCGGGAATCTTGCCGATCACGCCTGGTGGGGCCACGAGCCACACGCTCCCGCTGACACGCTTGCCGCCGGAGGAGGCCACGCTCATTGCGGAGCGATGATTTACCTTGGCGACAATTGGCCGGCGAAATATCGAAATCAAATCTATATGCACAATGTGCATGGCAATCGGATCAACGAGTGTCTTTTAGAGCCATCAGGCTCGGGTTACATCGGCAAACGTGCGCCCGATACGATGATCGCTAATGACCGCTGGTTCCGTGGAATTAATCTTAAGTACGGACCGGATGGTTCGGTCTATCTGATCGACTGGTACGACAAGAACGCCTGTCACCGCACCAATCCCGAAATCTGGGATCGAACAAATGGCCGGGTCTATAACATCGCTTATGGCAATGTCGATAAGGCCACAAAGGAAGCTCAGCAAAAGGCGCTGAAGACTCTCAGCAGCGGTAATCTGCAAGGATTGCTTGATCTGCTTGACCATCCCAACGAATGGTATGTTCGAATGGCTCGCCATCTGCTGCAGGAGCAAATGGCCGAAGCTCAAACCAGTTCGAGGAAATTCCTCGGCGACACTGCAGATCAGGTTCCTTCGATCCTGCAATCCAAATTAAAAACGGCTGATGGTGTCGCACAAAAGTTGCGTATTTTGTGGACAATCCATTCGCTTTACGGGATCAACTCCGATTGGACGCAATTAATGCTTCTCGCCGCAGGACCTGAAAGCGAATACCTTCGAGCGTGGGGCGTTCAACTTGAATTGGAAGATCGAACAGCGTCGCCTTCATTTTTGTTATTGATGACCGATTTGGCAAAGAGCGATCCGTCACCGGTCGTCCGACTCTATCTGGCGTCGGCATTGCAACGACTGCCGCTGGATCAACGCTGGTCATTGGCAGAAGCGTTGTTGTCTCATGGTGAAGATTCCAATGATCACAACCTGCCGCTGGTGATCTGGTACGGCGTCGAGCCACTTGTCGCCGCTGACCCCGCACGAGCCATCTCGATTGCCAAATCGGCCAAAATCGAAAAGGTGGCTCGATTCATCGTTCGCCGTGCCGCATCAACAAACGAACCGTTGGACGCTGCTGTTGCATGGTTGTCGGAATCCTCCGAACCGGGCACCACGACGATGTTACTCGACGAAATCAACAAGGCGTTTGAAGGGCGAGTCAACATTCCGCAGCCTTCTGCCTGGACTCCTGCCTATGAAAAACTCCTCAAAACCGATGACGCTAAGATCCGGACAAAAGCGGATCAGATCGCGGTCGCGTTTGGTGATAAGCGAATCCTGCCTCGGATGCGTTCAATCCTGGCTGATACCAAGTCACCATTGGACCAGCGTCAGCGGGCGCTAGAACTAATCGTGAAAGGGCGAGATTCTGAAGCTGCCGGAGCGATCCTCGCCACATTGGACGACACGGCACTGCGAGGCTCGGCAATCCGGGCGTTGGCGGCGTACGACGACACTAAGATTCCGCCGGCGATCCTGTCCCGGTATGGAAAACTGACCGACAGCGAAAAACGAGATGCCATTAATACGCTCGTCGGACGACCGACCTACGCGGCAAAGCTATTCGACGCGATTGAAAAAGGTGACGTCGCCCGAACCGACGTGCATGCTTATCACGTGCAGCAATTGCTCGGGTTCAAAGATGAATCGCTCGGTAAACGGATCAAATCCGTCTGGGGTGAGATTCGACCGACCGCCAGCGATAAGCTGGCACTCATCGCCAAATACAAAACAGCATTTACACCCGCTCAGTTGAAGACGGCAGATCTCAGTAACGGTCGCCGACTGTTCGCGAAAACCTGTTCGGCCTGTCATCTGTTATTTGGCGAAGGGGGCAAAATTGGCCCTGATATCACAGGGTCAAACCGTGCGAACATCGATTACCTCCTTGAGAACATTCTCGATCCGTCGGCGATCGTCGGTAAGGACTATCGAATGACGATCATCGCCACTCATGACGGCCGAGTGATCTCAGGTCTGATCCAGAAAGAGACCGATAGCGCGGTCACGTTGCGTACGATTAACGACACGGTCGTCGTGGCAAAAACAGATATCGATGACCGAAAGCTCTCGGAGTTGTCACTGATGCCCGAAGGGCAGTTAAATCAGTTAACTCCGAACGAGCAACGCGACCTGATCGCCTATCTTGGAACTCCCAATCAGGTCTCGTTGCGAGGCCCCAAAGCTCCGATCGATCCGAAAACCGGAAAAGTGCCGAACGCCCTGGAAGGGGAAGCGATGAAGATCGTCGGCAAGACCGGCGGAAATGCTGCGAGCCAAGGGATGGGTGGCTTTCCCAAAGACAAATGGTCGGGCACCGATCATCTGTGGTGGACCGGTGCGGCTCCCGGTGCACGACTCGAACTAGAGTTTCCCGTCACAGCCGACGGTGCTTATGACATCGAAATTGTCCTGACGATGGCTCGCGACTACGGGATCGTCCAACTGATGATCGATGGCGAAGCCTTGGGTGGCCCAGTCGATTGTTACGATGTCGATGTCGTGACGACGGGTGTGCAGTCATACGGTCCGAAAAAGTTGACCGCGGGAACGCACAAGCTCGGCCTGCAAATCATCGGAACCAATCCAAATGCCGCGAAAGGCTATATGGTGGGAGTTGACTACCTTCGGCTGTTGAAGAAAGTCGACCAGAAATAGCGAGAAGCGAAGAAGTTTGGCCAGAGACAGACGCCGAGCCTCGTTGTGCAAGCTTGGCCTGAAACCCAATTCGAGACACACGAAGAGTCTGAAACACAGAGCGGCTGTGTTTCAAAGCTTCCCCTGTGTGGCTCCGAGTGCATCTGCGGCCAAAAAATCCTAAATGTCTTTGTCCGAGCGATCACCTCGGACGTGGGATTCGACTTCACTTGATGTCAGGTTCAGAGAGTTGTTCGCTGTGAAGCAGTTTATCCCGACTGCGACATCAAAACATTTTCTTTTCCTTATGGCATTTTCTTTTCCATTTGGGAAAGTGCGAGACAAAAGCAACGGCGTCGAAACGTATTCCGGTTGCTGTGCGGTGGCTGTACCGCCTAAGATAAGTCAACCTCCGTATTACCCGCTGCATTCCTTCCGGACTTACTACCTCACGCCAGCCTGAACGACGGGCGTTTCTAGGTTTCACTGTATGCCACATTACGACATTGACTCGAACGTCAGAGCGATCGCCACAGCTCGCTACGGTTTGAAATTCCTCTGTGGCATCAGCCTCTTGGCGTTTGGTCTGGGCAGCGGTTGTCAGAAGGTAGCACCGCCGCCTGTTGCTCCCAAGCCTCCCGAGGTCACGGTTGCCTTTCCTGTTACGGAAGAAGTGCAGGAGTTTGAAGAAACAACCGGGCGACTTGTCGCGAGAGAATCTGTCGAGGTCCGATCGCGGGTCAGTGGATATCTGGACAAGGCCCTGTTTAAAGACGGCGATAACGTCCAGGAAGGGCAATTACTGTTTCACATTGACGCCCGGCCCTATGAAGCCGAACTTGCACGCGCAACCGCGAGTGTCGCCCAAGCGAGAGCGAGATTCGAACGGTTGAAGCGTCAGGAAGAACGGGCTCGCAAACTGTTCCTCACCAAGAATACGACGCAAGAAGAACTCGATCTGATTTCTGCAGACCGATCGGAAGCCGAAGCGGCGCTTGAGGCTCTGGAAGCAACGCAGCGTCTTGCATCGCTCAATTGCGAATTCACCAAAATTACTTCGCCGATCACAGGTCGAATCAGTCGCCGTCTTGTTGATCCTGGAAACCTCGTCAAAGCGGATGACACGCCGCTTGTGACCGTCATGTCGCTGAATCCCATCTACGCGTACTTCGATATTGACGAACGAACGATCTTAAGAGTGGAACGATTGATCCGCGAAGGAAAAATCCCGTCTCCGCGCGACTCGAAATACCAGGTCTTGTTCGCGCTCGCCGACGAAACCGAATTCTTGCGACAGGGTGAAATCGATTTTCTGGACAATCATATTTCCAATACGACAGGGACCTTGCGATTGCGAGCAACGGTCGGGAACGACAGCTTGTTATTAACCCCGGGGATGTTCATTCGCCTGCACGTTCCGATTGGTAACCCGCATCCTGCCATTCTGGTTCCGGAAGAATCGCTTGGTTCTGACCAGGGGCAGCGATTTGTCTATGTCCTCGACGACGAAGACAAAGTCACATATCGACGTGTGAAGATTGGAATGCTCAAAGAAGGACGACGAGTGATTGAAGAGGGGCTTGGTCCCAAGGACCAGGTTGTTGTTTCGGGATTACAACGAGTACGGGCGGGCGTGAAAGTCACAATCAAACAAACGGAAGTCAAAGACGAAAAGAGTGAGAAGCCACCGGAAGCGGTACCGAAGAGCCCAGGTTCGATAGAGACAAAAGCAACTGCCGAAGCAAAGGGGACAACGTCGAAGCCTTAAAGTCGCTTTACGTTCTACGTAGCCTTTGTGGCCGAATGGCCCGATGAAATCATCGCGACTTTCCCATAACGAGTCCCTTTATGTTTTCGCGGTTTTTTATCGATCGACCAATTTTTGCCAGCGTATTGTCAATTCTGATCGTGCTGGCAGGCGGGATCGCCTTCTTTGGTCTACCTATCGCTCAATACCCTCCGGTCGCCCCGCCGACCGTACAGGTCGACTGTAATTACCCCGGTGCCAGTGCCCAGGTGGTTGCTCAAACTGTTGCTGCACCGATCGAACAGCAGGTCAACGGCGTGGAAAACATGCTGTATATGTCGTCGCAAAGCACCAGCGACGGTTCGTACACTCTGACAGTGACATTCAAGCCGGGAACCGATCTCAATCTCGCACAGGTCATGGTGCAGAATCGCGTCAGTCTAGCACTTCCGCAGTTGCCTGACGTCGTCCGGCAAACAGGCGTCACCACGAAGAAGCGGTCGCCTGACATTCTGCTGACCGTAAGCATCAACTCACCAAACAGGCGATACGACCAGCTTTACCTCAGCAACTTTGCGTTAATGCATGCCAGGGACGAATTGTCTCGCTTGCCGGGAATCAGCGAAGTGCTGCTGTTTGGTCAGCGAGACTACAGCATGCGAATCTGGGTCGACCCTGACAAACTCGCGACGTTGAATTTGACCGTCGGCGATGTTGTCCAGGCGTTGCGTGAAGAGAATCTCGAAGTTGCGGCAGGCCACATCGGACAAGCCCCGGCACCTGACAAATCCCTGGGTGAAGCGGCCTATCACGAAATGCCATTGCACGTTCTCGGTCGTTTGTCGACGGTGGAAGAATTCGAACAGGTCGTCGTTCGATCAGACCCAGGCGGCGATCTACTCGTCATTGGCGATATTGGTCGAGTCGAACTCGGTGCGCGATCGCAGGACATCACGAATACGTTCGACGGAAAGCCGACGATCGGACTGGCCATCTTTCAGCTCCCTGACGCCAACGCGCTGAAAACGGCCGATGCGGTCAAAGCAAAGATGGATGAATTGAAGAAAGACTTCCCCGAAGGGGTTGAGTACGAGATCGGATACGACACGACTCCGTTCATTCGAGAATCGATTTTTGAAGTCATTAAAACATTGCGCGATGCGATCATTCTCGTGGCGATCGTCGTGCTTGTCTTTCTTCAAGGATGGCGGGCAGCCTTAATTCCGTTGATCGCAGTTCCCGTGGCAATCATCGGAACATTTGCTGCGATGGCGATGACCGGGTTCAGCATTAACAATCTGACGCTCTTCGGATTGGTCCTTGCGATTGGGATTGTCGTCGATGACGCCATCGTGGTCGTGGAAGCGGTCGAGCATTATATCGAAAAAGGTCTCGCCCCTCGTGAAGCCGCGATTTGGGCGATGCAGGAAGTTTCCGGGCCCGTCATCGCGGTCGGTCTGGTTTTAAGTGCCGTCTTCATTCCCTGTGCATTCCTAAGCGGGATCGTCGGCCTTTTCTTCCGGCAATTTGCACTCACGATCGCGATTTCCACAATTATTTCGACGTTTAATTCACTGACGCTCAGCCCGGCTCTTGCGGCACTGATGTTGAAACCGAAATCAGCCAAACCCGATTGGCTGACCGTCGTGATTGACTTTTTCCTCGGTTGGTTTTTCAGGCTTTTCAATTACGTTTTCAAGGCTTCGACCAGGGTTTATCTCTCTCTCGTAGGACGAATGCTGAGAGTCCCCGTACTTGTACTGATTGTTTATGTGGGACTGCTGGGACTCACCTATTGGGGATACACGCAACTGCCCAGCGGGTTTATTCCTTCACAGGATAAAGGCTATTTTCTCGCTGCGGTGCAACTCCCGGATTCGTCGTCGGCCATTCGAACACGAGAGGTCGTCTCAAAGATCGAGAAGATTGCTCTTTCAACTCCGGGTGTTCATCACGTGAACTCGGTCGCCGGAAACGCATTTGTTCTCAGCGCCTACGGTTCGAATTTTGGCACGATGTTCATCATTCTTGAGCAATTCGATGAACGCCGTATGCCGGAAAAATCGGCGATGAGTATTCTCAAGACGCTGAATCAACGAATTGCTGCGGAAATCCCAGAAGCGGTCATCAATGTATTCCCCCCGCCAGCCGTCAACGGCCTCGGCCGTGCCGGTGGATATAAACTGATGATCGAAGATCGAGGCGAGGCGGGTCTTCAGGCCCTGCAGCAACAGACTGACAACATCGTGGCGATGGGTAACAAGGAACCTGCGTTAGCCGGGATGTTTACCGTTTACAAAGCCAATTCCCCGCAACTTTTCGTCGATATCAATCGCAAGGAGTGCCTGACGCAGGGAATCAATTTGAATGATGTGTTCGGGACGCTCCAGTCGTATCTCGGGTCCCGCTACGTCAACAACTTCAATCGCTTTGGCCGAACGTGGCAAGTTGTCGTTCAGGCTGATATTCAGTTCCGCGATCAGATTAACGACGTGGGAAAATTGCGAGTCCGCAATCGACTCGGCGAAATGGTTCCGATCGGCTCGATCGCCTCTGTTCGTGAGATCAGTTCGCCCCTCGTGTTGACGAGATACAACATGTATCCCTCGGCACCCATTAACGGCGGCATCAAGCCAGGCTTCAGCAGTGGTCAGGCCATTCAACAAGTGGAAGCGGTCTGTCGTCGTGAGTTGCCAGATTCGATGGCGCTGGAATGGACGGAAATCACGTTCCTGGAGCAGCTTGTTCGAAATACGGGGATGATCGTCTTCGGACTGTCCGTGGTCTTCGTGTTTCTGGTTCTCGCGGCCCTTTATGAAAGCTGGTCGCTACCACTGGCGGTCATTCTGGTCGTGCCGATGTGTGTTTTAAGCTCGATCACGGGCGTAGCCATCGGAAAAATGGACATCAACCTGTTTACCCAGATCGGGTTCATCGTGTTGATCGGTCTCGCCTGCAAGAACGCAATTCTGATCGTCGAGTTTGCCAAATACCGACGTGATGAAGGAACGGAACGCCGTGCTGCAACACTACAAGCATGCGAATTACGATTGCGACCGATCCTGATGACGTCGTTCGCATTTATATTGGGAGTGGTTCCTCTGGTCGTTGCACGCGGGGCTGGTGCCGAGATGCGTCAGGCATTAGGCACAGCCGTGTTCAGCGGCATGTTAGGAGTCACCATTTTCGGCATCTTCCTGACGCCCGTGTTCTTCTACGTCATCGACAAAATGTCCGACTGGAAACTCTTGTCGAGTGGTATCGTGGGGCGAATCGGAAGCGTGCTGATGGACGGACTGACACTGGCCCCGATTCGAAAACTGATTTATCAATCAGTCGTGACGGCGAAACGGCCTCTTCCGTAGCATGGGCTTCAGCCCGTGCGAAAATACGTCTGTTGCTGGTCAGAAGCCGACATTACTAACAACGAACGCAGGCGTTCAAAATCCAAAAATAGCCGCCAGGATTTCTTAGTTTAACCCGCAGCCATCGGCGCAGGCGGATCGGGCGTTCAGCCCGATCTCTTCAAGCGTCGCAGGAAATTGATCCAGAGCATTTCGACGATCACCAATTCGTCACAGAATTTGATGTCAAAGTTCGACCAAGTTCGATCGACTTCGACCATTCCTCGTAATTCGTAGAGTTTTTGTCAAGTTTTTGCCGCGTTCGAGTTCGATCAAGTTCGACCGACTTCGATCAAGTTCGAATCCCGTTATTCCTCCCTGACGAGCCGAGGATGTCGGTCCTCGGAGTTTTCTTGAATTTTCCACGCTCCACGCTGAATCCTGCGGGCAAACAACGAACCCGCACGGATCGCCCTCCGCCGAAAACGACGGCGAGGTCAGTCGAGACGGCTGGCTGGCGAGTTGATCTGAAGCAAGGGAAAAGTACACGAAGAAAGGAAATCCACTCCCTGATCTGTCTACTTTCAACTCTCTCTCAAAACAACTTTCTAGCCGCTTCGGCTCGATCCGTTTTTAATTCATTCCAAATTGTCAAAGATCAATTGTCGTCGTCAAGTTTGGGTTTCAGAAATCCAGGCGAGCCGGGCCGAAGCGGCCAGAAAGTGATTGAGCTGGAAAATGGTAAGTAGACCAGACCAAGAAACGAAACCGATGTCCTGATTTTTCTACTCTCAACGTTCTATGCTCTACTTTCTCGCCGCCTCGCGGACTTCTTCGCCTTCCAGCAAAATAACTACATAAAAATACAAGAAGCGTTGTGTGCCGTCAATAGAAAAACATAGATCCTTTCTTAATATTTGGAACGTGCTCGCGAAATCCGTTTTTTCCGTTCCGGCTTCCCGTTGAAAAATCTGAAAATCTTAAATTCTTGTTTTGACAAATTGATTGACGCTCGATCGCAGGGACACAGTGCGCCAGCACAAGCCGGAGGATTGTAGCGAATGCAAGTTTCGTACAAGGTAAGATTTAGCCAACCGCCTTTGCCTCGATTGATGCGTTGTGTGGGGGAACCCACTCATCGAAGCGTTCACAGGTGAAAGACCAGGCTGTGTGTTGAGCTCCGAAATCAAGGCTTTGAGATGGCCGACCCTCTTGTGTCAGGCGGAAGGCAATCGTGATGTTGAGCCTAAACGGCGAGTTCGACGTTGCCTACGCGTTCTGGACCACAGGCATGCATGGACGGAAACAATCCTCGCGGAAGCTGGGAGATCCCTGAGCCATCCAACTTTTCGGAGTTGGATCGGTCGGCAAAGGTGTCCCCAGGGTTCGTTTGCCGTGTCTTCCGTGTCCTCCGTGTACAAAATCTCTTTAAGCAGAAATGAATTGTACACGGAGGACACGGAAGACACGGAACAGGAACAATTCAAGGTCTGAATTCTCATGGCAAGAGGCTTCGGGTCAAAGCACGTTCGTCATTCCGCGATCTCGGGGACACAGTGCGCCATAAAAGCCGGAGGATTGTCGCGAATGCAAGTTTTATCAATGGCTCCGGCTGACTCGCTTCTCTTCGAGGCGCGGTTAAACGATATTTTTGCATTCCGTGAGTGTTCGGCATAAACGATGGCTCACACCCGGAGGTCAACGTTCAGGCCAAAGCCTTCCGAATCACAGTCCCGCCCACATCCGTCAGGCGTTCATTCCGACCATTATGACGAAACGTCAGACGCGTGTGTTCAAGCCCCAGCAGATGCAGAATCGTCGCATGAATGTCATGTGGATGCATTCGATCCTCGACCGCGCGAAGCCCCACTTCGTCCGTGGCACCGATCACCTGACCACCTTTGACACCTCCGCCCGCCATCCACATCGAAAATCCATGCGGGTTATGATCGCGACCGTTCGAGCCTTCACTCATCGGCATCCGACCAAACTCACCACCCCAGATCACAAGCGTTGAATCAAGCAGACCTCGTTGCTTCAAATCTTGTAATAAGCCCGCTACCGGCAGGTCACTTTGGGCACAAAGAGCCGTGTGGTTGCCATCCACATCGCTATGCGCGTCCCAGCCGTTTGTATCTCCACAGTAAAGCTCGATAAACCGCACGCCACGTTCGAGCATCCGCCGTGCGAAAAGGCAACGCCGACCAAACTCGGCGGTCGTTTTGTGATTCAAACCATAAAGCTCGCTTGTGGCTTCTGTCTCTTGAGAAATGTCGACCACTTCGGGGGCATGAGATTGCATGCGAAAGGCGAGTTCGTATGCGGCCATGCGAGCCGTTAGTTCCGAGCTTTCTTCGTCTGCGGAAAGATGCTCGCCATTCAACTGGTTGATCAGGTTAACCGTAGCGAGCTGTTGTTGAGGACTGACGTCACTGGGTCGATTGAGATTCAAAATCGGCTGTGAACCGCCGCGCAGGATCGTGCCTTGATACGTGGCTGGCAGAAAACCATTGCCCCAAGCCGGTGCACCTCCCTTAACCCAACCCGATGGATCGGGCATGACGACAAACGCTGGCATATTCTGGTTTTCGGTTCCCAGCCCATAGGTGGCCCATGCACCAAGGCTCGGTTTGCCCATCAGAATCGTGCCGGTATTCATTAAATAGACGGACTCGGGATGCGTCACGCTGTCGCCATAGCAGCCACGGAGTAAACACAGGTCATCAGCATGTTCGGCAATATTCGGGAGAAAACTGGAAATCTCCATGCCGCATTCGCCGTGCCTGGCATACGAGCGACGCGGTGGAAGAAGCTGGTTCTTCGCGACAGCACGTCGCGTTTTGAAGTGGCCAAACGATTCAGGAATCGGTTGGCCGGCCAGTCTGATCAATTCGGGTTTGGGATCAAACAGGTCGACATGACTCGGCCCGCCCGACATGAACAAAAAGATGACTCGTTCAGCCTTACAGGGAAAATGCGGTTGCTTGGGTGCGAGCGGATTCGAATTGGAAGAGGCTGCCGAAGCGAGCGGCGTTTGCTGTCCGAGCATCGACGCCAAGGCAATCGCACCAAGACCGGCCCCCGTACGACGAAGGAATGCTCGACGTGAGGTCTGTTGAATATCGAACTCAACGAAATCCGAGCGGCGTTGGCCGATTGCAGAAAAGTTATTCGACATACACAAACTCGTTGAGATTGAAGAGTGCGCGGCAGAATTCGTCTAACGGTGAGTCTATCAAAAATTTTTCGATCATGATTCGTTCGCTAGAGGTCGGCACGCGGCCGAGTGCCAGTCGATAGGCTGATTCAATTTGCTGCTCTAAAAAAGTCGATTCGGATTTGAGACGACTGGCGGTCACTTTTGCCGCCGCAGTAACCTCATTCGAATTGAGTAATGTCAGTGATTGTGGTGCCGTTGTGCTTCGTTCACGCATCGCGCAACTAAGATTGTTGTCGGGCGCATCGAAAACTTCGAGGAAGGGAAAGCGGAGATTGCGCCGGGCAAAGATGAAAATACTTCGACGAAAATGTTGAGATTTCGGTTCACTGACCGACCAGCCATGTGCTCCAGCAAAGAGCTCTTTCGGGATCGGTGGTGAGACTCCCGGACCATTCATCGATGAATTCAACTGACCGCTGATGGCCAAGAGACTATCACGGATCACCTCGCCTTCCAGTCTGATCCGGTTCATCCGCCAGTAAAGTCGATTCTCAGGATCGAGCTGGCTTCCCTTAGCCCAAGTCGCAACTTGATTATTTCCGGTCGATGACCGATCCGAAGCAGTGGCATCGCGAGAGTAGGAATTCCGTTCAAGAGTGGAAATCTGGCGATACGTTGCCGAGGTCAGCATTCGCCGATGCATCTGCTTAAGGCTCCATCCCCGAGTGATGAAGTCGCTGGCGAGCCAGTCGAGCAACGAGGGATGTGACGCAGCCTGCCCGTGAGTACCGAAATCGCTCGGTGTCGAAACAAGCGCCTGTCCGAAATGATGCTGCCAGATCCGATTCACCATGACTCGGGCCGTTAATGGATTTTCTGGCGAAGCGATCCAATTCGCGAGATCGACGCGATTCATTCTTCGCAACGAATCGTTAACACGGTCAGTCTCGTCAATACGGGCAGATGCCGCGCCGTCCTTCGGTGTTTTCGATCCAGGTGGTGATCGCTCCGTTAACACCTGAGGGAAACCGGGCGTCACTTCATCTCCCGGCTGATTGTAGTCGCCACGATGCAGCAGAAAGGTTTTTGTTTTTAATCCTTCCACCGATTCAATTGCCATGGCGACAGGCAGGGCAGGGGGCTTTGGTAGCTTCTCGATCTCTTTGCGGATTTCCGTTTGCCTTTGTTTTTCGTCAGCCGTTAACGCCGAGGTGATCTCCTTGTCTGAAACCTTCACCTTAGCCACTGTTTCCAGCACAAGGTTAGATTGTTCAGCCGTCCGTTGTTCTGGAGGTGTCAAATGCGCGGCCTGAGCTTCGGCAGGAAGCCGTGCCACTTTCTGTTCGAAAAGCTTTTGCCTCGCGGCCGCTTCAAACGCCGTCAGCTCCTGTAATATGGGATGCGAGTTGTATTCGCGTAAGGCAACTGCGTATCTCTCTCGTTGCGCACTTGTCGCGATCGACTTCTCGGGGTTGAACTTTGCTGGTGTAAAAAAGGCTTGAAACCCGTAGTAATCATGCTGGGAAAGTGGCTCGAACTTGTGATCGTGACAACGGGCGCAGCCGAAAGTGAGACCAAGAAAAACAAGTGCCGTTGTGTCGGTCATATCATTCAATGTGTTATGTCGCCGCTGGATCTGATCCGAACTATCGACCATGTCGGGTCCCAGGAGATGAAACCCTGTGGCTGTCATTGCCTCGGCATCGTCCGGCCATAATTCATCACCCGCGATCTGTTCACGGATAAATCGATCGTACGGCTTGTCGTCATTCAGCGATTGGACGACATAATCACGGTAACGCCAGGCATGTAGCCGAATCGCGTCGTGTTCGAACCCGTCTGACTCGGCATAACGAGCCAGATCCAGCCAATGTCGTCCCCATCGTTCACCGTAGTGCGGCGAAGCCAGTAATCGGTCGATCAACTCCTCGTCCGCACAAGGGGAGGGATTGTTGACGAAATCATCGATCTCCGCAGGAGTCGGTGGTAAACCGATCAGATCGAATGTGACACGTCGAATAAAGACGGCTCGACTGACGGTCGGTGCGAACGACAGGCCGACGGACATCAGCTTGTCGAGAATGAACTCATCGATCGGGTTTTCGCAGACCGACGACGGTTGTGAAACGACAGGAGGATTGACACGCGCAATCGGCTGAAATGCCCAATGCTTCCGATCGACATCTGTCAGTACGAATCCTGTGTCCGATTTCCGTTTTCCCGAAGTCTTATCGAGTGGCCGACGATAGACGGCACCTGACTTGATCCAGGCAGCGAGTTGACCAATCACCATCCCAGAAAGTTTGTCTTCTTTATAGGGCATGAACGGTTCATGATCGTGCCGGATCGTCTGGAGCAACAAGCTGGAATCAGGATCACCGGGAACAACTGTCGCGCCGCTTACGCCACCTCGCAATAACGCTTCACGAGTTGTCAGGTCCAGCCCCCCCTTCGTGCTTGTCCCGCCATGACACCGGACGCAGTGTGTTTCCAGTAACTCAAGCGGATCGGAAGAATCGGCGGCAAACGCCAATCCGCCCAGGTTCAAAATCAGCGAAACGAATCCCCATGTCAGCACCTGTATCCCGTGTCGATAGATTCGACGCATGAAAAATGATGAAACACGAGAGGTCATTTTGAAAAATCCAGACTTGGAGCGATCGACGCTGAGTGAGCGGGAAGAATGCACCGCCCCCTCAAATCAATTGGAAGAATCATTCGTTCACGATTATAAACAGAGACTTGCACCTTCGGCGACGTCGTTGCTTTCGGGGGCCTGTTCAAAATGCTTACCTTGCAGACTTATGGTGAAGTTGCATTACACCAGATCGAATCTCCATACTCAGCTTGAGGTGTTAATTGACGATAACGGCCAATTTGGCTGCGTTACTCCACGTCGTTCCTGGCAGGGACCCATGATTTACCTTCGGATTTTATTCGTTCTCGTAGCGGTTGGTCTGGCTGCAACTTTTGCTGCCGACGAGCCAGCCGCCACGGGAAACGCCGGGAACGCAGCACCTGGACTTGCGATACTCAATCGGTTTGTTCAGTCACATTGTCTCGACTGCCACAGCAAAGCGATCCGGAAGGGAGAATTGGCCCTCGACGAACTTCTCGAGGCGGACTTTGAAGCAAACGCGGATGTCTGGGAAAGAGTTGTCCGTAAGCTTACTGCGCGTCAAATGCCACCTAAAGAATCACCGCGTCCGACGGAAAGTGACTTTGATGCCGCGATCACGTTTCTGGCGTCGACTCTCGATGCAGGCGCTGCCAAATCTCCGAATCCTGGACGCACCGAAACATTCCGTCGCCTGAACCGAACCGAGTACCAGAACACCATCCGCGACTTGTTGGGACTGGAAGTGGATATCACTTCACTTCTGCCGGCAGATGAATCAAGCCACGGTTTTGACAACGTCACGGTTGCCGATCTCTCGCCATCGCTGTTGAACCGTTACGTCACTGCGGCACAAAAAATCAGCCGTCTGGCTGTCGGTTCTGCTCCGCAAGCACCCGGTGGAGAAATCGTGCGAATTCGTCCTGATCTTACTCAGGACGTTCACATTGATGGTCTTCCGATCGGCACGCGAGGCGGTGCCTTGATTCGGTATCACTTCCCGCAGGATGGCGAGTACGAGATTCAGGTTCACCTGATGCGTGACCGCAATGAAGCAATCGAGAGTCTCAACGAGCCTCATGAGCTAGAAGTGCTGATCGATCGGGAGCGAGTCGAACTTTTTACGATCAAGCCACCACCAAAGGGGACCAGCGATCAATCCGTCGATGCGAATCTCAAATCGCGTGTCAAAGTGTCAGCAGGTCTACACAAGCTGGGTGTCGCGTTTCTGAAAAAGCCTTCGTTTCTATTGGAAACCACTCGCCAACCGTTGAATGTGCATTACAATTTCTATCGGCATCCCCGTCTCGGTCCAGCCGTTTACGAGGTCTCGATCGTCGGTCCATTCGAGACCACAGGTCCGGGCGAGACTGATAGCCGACGCCGAATTTTCAGCCGCCGGCCCACAGGCCCAGGTGACGAAGAAGACTGCGCCAGGCGAATCCTTTCGAACCTGGCTCGTCGGGCGTATCGACGAACTGTGGATGAAGAGGATCTGCGTTCGTCACTGGAGTTCTACCGGCAGGGACGTGCGGAACGGGGGTTTGAAGCGGGTATTGAATTAGCCATCAGCTCGTTGTTAGTGAAGCCCCAGTTCCTGTTTCGTATTGAACGCGATCCCCTTGGCCTGCCACCAGGCTCCCCCTATCGCATCGAGGGAGCAGAACTGGCATCTCGCCTGTCGTACTTTCTCTGGAGCAGTATGCCCGACGATGAGTTGCTTGATCTGGCAATTCGTGGGGAACTTCGCCAGCCCGAGGTGATCGAACAGCAGGTGCGACGCATGTTGAAGGACAACCGTTCGCGGTCACTGGTCGACAACTTCGCGGGGCAATGGCTGTACCTGCGCAATCTGGAGGGGGCGATTCCCGATATGCGCCTGTTCCCGGATTTCGACGATAACTTGCGGCAGGCGTTTCGACGCGAAACCGAGTTGTTCTTCGAGAGCATTCTGCGCGAGGATCGTAGCGTGCTCGATCTGATCAAGGCCGACTATACCTACCTCAACGAACGACTCGCCCGGCATTATGAGATTCCTCATGTGTACGGCAGTCGGTTCCGTCGCGTGTCGGTTGACGATGCGAGCCATCGGGGCGGGTTGCTTCGACAAGGAAGCATTCTGACGGTGACGTCGTACGCAACCCGCACTTCGCCTGTGATTCGGGGTCACTGGGTTCTACAGAATCTTGTTGGCACGCCACCGCCACCACCCCCGCCGAACGTGCCCGCGCTGGAAAATAACACGGTTTCCAGCCTGCTTTCCATGCGTGAGCGATTGCAGCAGCATCGGGCCAATGTCGCCTGCGCCAGTTGCCACCAACAGATGGATCCCGTGGGGTTTTCGTTAGAGAATTTTGACGCCGTTGGCCGCTGGCGCGGGACCGACGCCGGCCAGCCCATCGACGCCACCGGCGGCGGCCTGGCTGACGGCAGCGAATTTATCGGGGTCGAGGGGCTTGAGCAGGCGTTACTGAATCGCCCTGAGCTATTCGTGCAAACGCTGACCGAGAAACTGTTGACCTTTGGGCTGGGGCGGGGCATCGAGTATTATGATGCTCCTGCCATCCGCCAGATCGTTCGTGATGCGCAAAACGATCACTATCGTTTTTCAAGCCTGATTTTGGGAATCGTCAAAAGTACGCCGTTTCAGATGAGGAAATCGCAATGATGATCATGAAAAAGGCCCTTCCACGACGGACGTTTCTACGAGGGGCAGGAGCCGCACTCGCGCTTCCTTTGCTGGACGCCATGATTCCTTCGCTGACTGCTCTGGACAACACGCCGGCGAATCCGGCTCGCTTGCGCCGTCTGGGGTTTGTGTATATGCCAATGGGATGCGATGTGACTCGCTGGATTCCACCGGGTGGTGACAGACTCGAAGAATTGTCACCGACACTCAGCCCGCTTTCTCCCGTGAAGAAGAAGGTCGCCGTGATTTCCAACCTGGAATTGCGGAACGCCTATCCGGGAACGCACGCAACGTCGAACTGCGCGTTCCTTAGTGCTGCGACCGCTAAGCGGACGGAAAGCACGGATTACCATCTCGGCACAACCGTCGATCAGATCGCGGCCAAGCAAATCGGTCGAGACACACAGCTCCCCTCGCTGGAGCTTTCGATGGATTTACTTTCCATGGTGGGGCAATGCGATAACGGGTATGCCTGCGTCTATCAAAACAACCTGTCGTGGTCGTCACCCACGACGCCGTTACCGTCGGAAGCTCATCCCCGGATCGTGTTCGAAAACCTGTTTGGCGAAGAGGGTGGGGCGGCTGACCGCCAAGCCTCGCTCAAAAAGCGATCGAGCCTGCTCGATTCCGTGACCGAAGAATTCGTCCGCCTGCAGAAGTCGCTTGGACCGGGTGATCGCAATCGGGTCGATCAGTATCTGGAATCGGTCCGAGATGTCGAACGGAGAATCCAGCAGGCGGAAGCGGGTGCGAAGGAAAATCCGCTACCGGACCTCGATCGTCCCACCGGTGTCCCGGCATCTTACGCCGACCACGCTCGCTTGATGTTCGACTTGCAGGTACTCGCTTTGCAGGCCGACATCACGCGAGTGATTACGTTTCAACTGGCGAGAGAAACCAGTAATCGGACTTATGCCGAGATCGGCATTTCTGAGCCGCATCACCCGTTGACGCATCACGGCAACGATCCCGACAAGATTGCTAAGGTGGCAAAGATCAATCAATTCCACGTCTCATTGTTTTCGGGATTTCTACAGAAGCTGGAGTCTGTACGAGAAGGAAACGGGTCACTGCTGGACCATGTGCTTTACCTCTATGGTAGCGGGATGGGAAATCCGAATGTTCACGACCATGTCAATCTGCCGATCATCGTTGCTGGCGGTGCGGCCGGAAATCTGCAAGGTGGTCGGCACATCCGGCACAATGAGGCGACCCCGCTGGCCAATCTGCATCTGACGCTGCTCGACAAGGTCGGAGTGCGACTCGACTCGTTTGCCGACAGCAATGGTCAGGTCGATGAGCTGTTCAAACCGATTTCGATCTGAAACCCCTGGATGCGATTCGCCATGAATCCGATACGACTCGCCGTCTGCGGATGGGCCATACTGTTGCTCGTTGTCGGCAGCATTAACGCCGCCGATGCGCCTGTTGCAGATGCCGCTGAAGATCAGAATTTGACGATGATTCAGATGCTGCTCGAGCAGAAGGCCGACGTGAACGCGGCGCAGGCCGATGGGATGACGGCGCTACACTGGGCTACCTACCACGACGATGTGAAGACCGTGAAACAATTGGTCGCGGCAGGCGCAGACGCCAAAGCAGCGACCCGTTATGGCGTGACGCCCCTCTCACTGGCCTGTACCAACGGCAACACTCCCATCGTCGAATTGCTGCTGGAATCCGGGGCCGACGCGAATTCGAAACTCCCCGGAGCCGAAACGGCTCTGATGACCGCGTCACGCACCGGGCGTCTGGGACCGGTCAAGGCACTCATTTCGCGCGGTGCCGATGTCAACGCTCGTGAACGCAAGGGACAGACCGCCCTGATGTGGGCCGCAGCCGACGGTCACGTCGAAGTGGTCGATGCCCTGCTCAAGGCAGGTGCCGACTTTCGCACGCCGCTTCCGTCGGGATTTACTCCGTTGTTTTTCGCTGTTCGAGAAGGACGTCGAGACGTGGTTCTCCGTTTACTCGAGGCCGGAATCAAGGTGAACGATGCGATGCGTCCAGAACGCAAAAATGGAAAGGCGACCAGTCCACTCATTCTGGCCGTGGAAAATGGGCATTTTGAACTGGCGGTCGACCTGTTGAAAGCAGGTGCGGACCCGAACGATCGGCCTTCAGGCTATGCGGCATTACACGCGATCACTTGGGTCCGCAAGCCGATTCGCGGTGACGGGGATCCGCCTCCCATCGGATCGGGAAACATGAATAGCCAGGATCTTGTGCGGAGACTTGTGGAACATAAAGCCGATGTGAATATCCGGCTTGAAAAGGGTGAATCCGGCCGAGGTCGCTTCACGACGACCGGTTCGACACCGTTCCTGCTGGCGGCCCGGACAGCCGACATTCCGCTGATGCGGCTGTTGCTGGAACTGAGCGCAGATCCGCAGCTGTGCAATGCAGATAATTCGACACCGCTGTTGGCGGCGGCCGGTGTCGGGGCGCTGGGTGACGGCGACGAAGCCGCGGGAACTGAAGAAGAGGCGGTCGAGGCGGCAAAGCTTCTGCTTGAACTCGGCGCTGACATCAATGCTGTGGATTACAATGGCGAAACCGCGATGCACGGCGCCGCGTATCAGGACCGTCCCAAGTTCGTGAAGTTACTGGCCGACCGCAACTCCGACATCAACATCTGGAACCGCAAGAACAAGTGGGGCTGGACACCGCTGTTGATCGCAAAAGGACACAGGCCAGGAAACTTCAGGCCCGCACCAGATTCGATCGCCGCCATTGAGCGGGTCATGCAAGCGGCCGGAGTGAAGACTGACCCTTAACAGGATTAATGCCCATTCAGAGCAGGTTTTGAATTTGCTGGAAAATCTTCTTTCGCCGCTGATCGTTGACCGAGTGAAGCATCGCATACCACCGCCCCATCTTGCTTTCCACCATGGCTTGTCCAGGTGGAAGCGAAGTTGGCAACCAGACGAAGCGGTGTTTCCCAACGCCCCGTC
>CAILLA010000246.1 GCA_903834925.1 uncultured Schlesneria sp. | reverse complement strand
TGCGGTCGTTTCGATGACCCTTTACGCTTCGCCATCCTTGGCTCCCTCGGTGACGTGTTTTGTTCACACTCACAACATCGCAGAGAGCCAGGGTTTCTAAAACATCATTTCCGAGTCGCGCGTTCCCCTAAAGTGCAGTTCGATTCCTAGATTGGTAAAATCAAAACTCTGAAAAATAGGTCGTGACTTTACCTTCTCAGCTTCATTCTTCTGGCGAATGAGCTACTGTTTCCTGCCAAGTTGTCAGCGTCAGATTCGAATTAGAACTCGCCCGTCACGCCACCATCCGCAATACGAGAAAGTTTTCGATAGGTATTGAGATCGACGTTCTGGCTGAGAAACCGGACCGATCCATCACCCATCAGAAAATGGCTACCCCCGGAATGCAAACTGCCAAACCCGACCGTCTCAGGCCGAGGTGTCGACGAGGTGAAACCAAAATTGATGGGAATTGAAGCTTCGCCCAAGGCGGTTCCCTGCCCTCGCGGTCCGTTATCGCCCCCTGCTCCCACCCATGTGCCGTCGCCCATGGCGTCAATACGATTTGGTGTCGTATCAAATGGCGTATATCTTTCGCCAACGACGATCGCATTGCTCGAACCGTCCAGCATGTCGCTGTAACCGATCTTGCTGTTGGCACCAAAAGTACCACCGAAGTTATAAGACGTTCCGCCGACGTCACTGTTTAAGAATCCCTGGGCCGTTGTCAGCGGGCTGACGTAGTTTCCAGTGGTCACGATACACGGGTCCAACACCCAGATCGCACCACTCACCGATGCCGAACTGTCGCTGTTTCCCTGAGTGTAAACCGTATTCCCATACCCAGATTTGGACGAGGCTCCGCCCGTCACCGGATTCCAGGCGGGGTCTGTCCCCGCAACGCCGAAATAATTCGAGCGACCGCAAGCATAAGTGAGCAGGTTATTGGGGGGAATTGTGTCCGATCCAACGTCCGAGGGGCACCGGAATGCGCGGATCACTAACTGAACCGTTTGAGGAGTGACTGTGGCAACCGTTGCCGATGACAAACCGGTATTGAAATTGGGAACCGTTGAGGCCGATCCCAGCACATTATACAGACTCGCCTGATCGAGTTGTGGCAACATCATCGCCATCCAGCCCCAGCCCAGAAAGGCCGTTCGCGTCGAATTCATGTCCAAATACCCCGGCGGAAACGTCGTGGATGTGATGTCATGATAATTTGAAAGAGCCAGCCCCAGTTGCTTCAAATTATTCTTGCACTGGGTTCGTCGAGCTGCCTCGCGGGCCTGCTGAACTGCCGGCAGCAATAACGCAATCAGAACTGCAATGATGGCAATCACGACCAACAGCTCAATCAACGTGAAGGCTTGGCGCGATAAGACCTTTTTCGACATCAACATTCCCCGAATTCAATGACAAGACTCGATCATGGCACAATCACACAATGGCCGAAGTGATTTGGCAGGCGTCCTCGGCACAGACCAAGATAACGCATAGATCGTTATTTATGAAACGATCTCCACCGACAAGGCTCCGACATTCGCCCCGGCCAACCTGACAAAAATTAAAAAATGGGACACATATGCCCTATAAGACCCATATGTCCTATTCCGATCTTCGCCAAATCGGACGCGGTCTTGTTCAACAATTTGTCGATGGATTCTCAAAACCGGGGGCTGGAAACAGTCGCCCGTTTTCGTTCACTGTTGCGTCGATTCCCCCGGCGGACAAGAATGGGCTTCCACCGAATCGATTCACCAAGTATTTATGCCTAAATCGGTTTTATGATCGCTGCGCAACGAGGTTATTCGTAAGGCGAATTTCCCATGACAAGTTCTTCCATCGATGCAAATGCTGCCACGGTCTCGATACCGGGCGAGCTGAAAGTGATTCAGGACGCGACCTGCACATTTTGCGGGTGCGTTTGTGATGACATCGACCTGACCGTGAAAGACGATCACATCACCGAGGCCAAACGAGCTTGTGTGCTCGGAAAGGCATGGTTCCTCAATCACCATAACGATGGGCGAGCCAGTTGCCACATCGGTGGCAAACCTGCATCGCTGGAAGAAGGCTACGACCTGGCAGCAAAGATCCTGACGGAAGGCCGATATCCGATTGTCTATGGGCTGAGTGACTCGCCGTGTGAAGCACAACGTGTCGCAGTCAGTATTGCCGACTGGATCAAGGGGACCATTGATACGACGACCAGTGTCTGTCACGGGCCATCCGGGATGGCGTTTCAGGGAGTCGGCGAGGTGACCTGTTCGCTGGGCGAAGTTGCCAACCGGGGTGACATGATCATTTTCTGGGGGGCAAACCCTGCCGAAAGTCATCCTCGACACTTCACGAGATACAGCCTGATGCCGAAAGGGATGTTCCTGCCCAATGGCCGGAAGGATCGAACTTGCGTTTTTGTCGATGTTCGCAAAACTAAAAGTGCCAAAGCGGCGGACATCTTCCTGCAGATTAAACCGCGTAAAGACTTTGAAGCCCTTTGGAGCTTGCGGGCACTGGCGAAGGGAATCGAACTTGAACCAGAACTTGTCCTGCGCGAAACCGGAGTGGAACTGTCTGCCTGGCAGGACCTGATGGATCGAATGAAGGCCGCCAAGTTCGGCGTGATTTTCTTCGGCATGGGGCTGACAATGACACGAGGCAAACATGCCAATACGGAAGCGTTGCTGGCATTGACTCGTGATATGAATGCCTACACTCGATTCGCGGCGAAACCGAACCGTGGACATGGAAACGTCTCTGGTGCCGACAATGTCGTGTCGTGGCGAACAGGATACCCCTTTGGTGTCAATCATTCTCGTGGATATCCACGATTCAATCCCGGTGAGTACACCACGTCAGACACGCTGGCCAATGGCGAGGCCGATGCAGCGATGACCATCGCCTGCGATCCAATGGCTAACTTTTCACAACCGGCTCGCGAACATCTCGCCTCCATTCCGCTGATCTCACTGGACACGAAAGAGACGCCAACAACCCGCGCAGCCACAGTCGCCTTCACTGTCGCGACGTATGGCATCAACACGGGGGGAACAGTCTATCGCATGGACGATGTCCCGATCCCACTTCGTCCTGCCTTCCGTTCGCCTCATCCGAGCGACTTTGAGGTGCTCACGGCGATCGAAGAACGGGTGAAGAAGATCTTGGGGATCACCGAATAACGTTGTTCACTTTTGCCAATCACGCCGTGGGATCTGCAACTCGCGGCGCGTCGGACGATTACCGATTATCTCTGAATTTTGACAACTTGTGAGTGGGAATGACTGCAATCGAATATACGAAGGTCTCTCAAGGGACGGTTTACGATCCCGCCAATCGCGTCGATGGACAGGTACGAGACCTCTGGATCGCCGAGGGCCGAATCGTGGCCACTCCGACCGATCCTGACGTTCGACCTGCTCGTGTCATTGATGCCAGCGGACTGGTCGTCATGCCCGGCGGCATCGACATGCACTGCCATATCGCCGGGCCAAAAGTCAACGTCGCCAGGAAAATGCGTCCGGAGGAAAAGCGGAAGGGCGAACAGATTTCGGGGACGAGCAACACCCATAGCGGCACGATGGGGAGCGTCCCCAGTACCTTTGCCACTGGATACAAGTACGCCGCACTGGGGTATACGACCGCGTTCGACGCGGCCGTCCCGCCTTTGGGTGCTCGTCACGCGCATGAAGAGTTTGATGACACGCCGTGCCTGGACAAGGGCTTTTATGTCCTGATGGGCAACAACCACTATGTGATGCAGTCGCTACAGCGGAACGAACCGCAAAAGCTGAAAGCCTTCATCGGCTGGCTGCTCGCTGCGACGAAGGGGTTTGCTCCTAAGCTCGTTAATCCGGGGGGAGTCGAAGTCTGGAAGTCCCACCAGGCCGGCAACGTCAGTGGCCTGGATCAGGCGGTCGATCACTTTAATGTGACACCCAGACAGATCATTCGCGGAGTTGCTCAGGCGGCAAACGAACTTGGACTGCCTCACCCCGTACATATCCACTGCAACAACCTGGGGATGCCGGGGAACTGGGAGACAACACTGGAAACGATGAAGGCTCTCGAAGGGTTTGGAGGCCACATCACTCACGCTCAATTCCACAGTTATGGCGGCGGCGACGGTGATGAGAACACATTCAACAGCAAGGTGATTCAACTCGCCGACTATGTCAACACACACCCGAACATGACCGTCGATGTCGGCCAGGTGCTATTTGGTGAAACAACCAGTATGACGGGCGACGGTCCGCTCGGCTATTTCCTCTCAAAAGTCTACGGTGGAAAATGGTTCAGCAGCGATACCGAAATGGAATCGGGATGCGGGATCACTCCGATCAAGTACAAGAACAAATCGCTGGTCCATGCGCTCCAATGGGCAATCGGACTTGAATGGTATCTGCTGGTGGAAGACCCCTGGCGAGTCGTCATGAGTACCGACCATCCGAATGGCGGATCATTCCTGGCTTATCCGCAAATCATTCGTCTGCTGATGGACTGCACGTATCGTCGAGACATTCTCAAAACGTGCCATCCGATGGTTCGCGAGCGTTCAACACTGTGGGATCTCGATCGCGAATATACACTCAATGAAATCGCGATCATCACCCGAGCCGGCCCCGCTAGAATCCTCGGCCTGAAGGACAAGGGCCATCTTGGTCCGGGGGCGGACGCCGACATCACGATCTATACTCCGCACGAGAACAAGGAAATCATGTTCGAGATGCCAAGAGTCGTGATCAAGGCGGGTCAGGTGATCGTCGAGCAGGGCGAAATCCGTCATACGCCGATCGGCAAAACACTGCACGTTGACCCTGTTTACGATCACGAGGTCGAGCCGGATATCCAGCAATGGTTCGAGAAATACTATTCCATCCGCTGGCGAAATTATCCGGTCGACATCAGTTACTTACACGAATCGGCTGTCGTACCGCCTCGTGTGTGAACTATCCCGTACAACACAAAACATCCCGCGATTCCTGGACTTTTTGATGACTTCTGAAATCTCTGCGTCTCCTGAAGTGCTGCGACTTAACGATGTCGAGATCGTGGATACGTTCGCTGAAGCGTTCCCGATCAAGGCGACGCGTCTGGTGATCACCGCCATCAACGAACGCTGGGCCATGACAGCCGCTTCAGTCCTTTGTGGCAACGCAACCAGTGTCATCGCCTGCGACGTCGAAGCCGCAATCGAACGGTCAATTCCCGCCTCAGAAACCCCCGATGGTCGGCCCGGTGTCTCGGTCCTCGTGTTTGCCTTCACGCTGGACGGACTTGCCAAGTCAGTTCAAGGCCGGGTTGGACAATGTATCCTCACTTGTCCCACGACGGCCTGTTACAACGGGATTGAAGGTTGTCCCAAGGAAAAACGAATCCGCGTCGGCGGTGCGATCCGGTACTTCGGCGACGGCTTCCAAAAGGCTAAGAAACTTGACGATCGCCGCTACTGGAGAATCCCCGTCATGGACGGCGAATTCCTGTGCGAAGACTGGTTCGGCACGATTACCGGTGTCGCCGGCGGAAACCTATTGATTTGCGGCACTAATCCCCAAGCGGCCCTTCTTGCCACAGAATCGGCCGTCGAAGCCATGCGAACTGCACGAGATATCGCCCTGCCCTTTCCAGGTGGAATGGTTCGATCAGGTAGCAAGGTCGGTTCGAAATACGCCAAGCTGAAGGCCAGTACAAATGACGCCTATTGCCCCACGCTACGAGGCGTAACAAAGTCAGAACTCCCCAAAGCATGCAACGGCGTCTACGAAATCGTGATCGATGGCCTCAGCTTTGAGGCAGTCCAATCGGCAATGAAGCGAGGCTTACACGCTGCTGCGGCCATGCCAGACATCTTGCGAATCACCGCAGGTAACTACGGAGGCAAACTCGGCAAGCATCATTTTCATTTGCGCGATTTGCTATGAACAATGAAGATTCTGTTGAAGCGAGTTTTTCGGTGAAATGGAACATCGAATGAAATCCGAGCGAAGTTCAACAAAGCACACCGCTCTTGGGGACTGTCGTGGGATCTCCTTCGACAAACGTCTTAAGTGCAGTCCGTGGCCCTTAAAGGCAACGCCCTAAAGTGTTACGAGTCAGCTTTATTCTTCGTTGCTTCAAAATGACCACTCTTCCCGCCCAACTTTTCGAGCAAACGGGCCGGGCCGAGCGTCATCGTGCGATCTACAGCTTTGCACATGTCGTAGATTGTCAGGCTGGCGACTGTTACCGCAGTTAATGCCTCCATCTCGATCCCGGTTCGGCCGTGAACTCGAACTGTCGCCTCGATTCGAACTGTTGCGCTGTCGACGGCAGCAAGAGTCATGTCGACTCCGTCGATTCCGAGCGGATGACAGAGTGGAATGAGATCCGCCGTTCGTTTGGTCGCCATGATCCCCGCCAGTCGCGCGACTTCGAATACGTCTCCTTTGGCAACCTGACGATTCAGGATCAGCGACAACGTCGCTGGCAGCATGTGGACGAACGTCTCAGCACGAGCCATGCGGAATGTCACTTCTTTCGCGGCGACGTCCACCATTCGGCTTCGGCCTTGATCGTCGAAATGTGACAATTCAGACATAGGGGGCTCTCGTCAGACTTTGCGAATAAAATCAGCGGCAAACGTTCGAATTTTTTGTCCGTTCAAGACATGAAAGACTCGCAGTTGCTGGATCGTTTCCTGGCTGAATTTTCCCAGCGGAACATGAATCAACTTCTTGCCGAATTTTTTGGCCAATTGACGCCAGGCCAAGCCGGGTGGCCCGTGACTGAGCAGCGCGACATGCCGCTCTTTTGCGTGATAGCAGGCGGATGCAATAAGTCGTTCTTCCAGTGTATCAGTAAAGTCGAAACGGGGATTCGTCCAGATGTCAGGAATTGGTCGCGGAGGAAACAAGAACACGGCACCGCCGTACGAAGCCTGACCGATGCCTGGACCAACCAGTTCCTGAAGGTAATTCGTGGCGAAAAGAGCCAGTGTCGATTCGTCGTGATGCTCGGCATGCCAGGTGACTCGCCAAGGATAATCACGCGGATCGGCCGGACTGTCGAACAACATCACCACGCAATCGAGCGTACCGCGCGCCGGTGGCATGACTTTGACGTACAGATTACCCGTGTGCCAGTTTCGCAACGTTTCCCGGATATCAAGGCCATCCTTAAGGCTGGTCGAGAATTTTTCGCTTCGAGCCAGGTCCGTACCGAGCAGATTCAGCGCAGCATCTTTGACGTGTGTCCGAAACTTTTCGATCGCGACGTCTTCCGGTGGCCAGCTGCATTGGCGATGCGGGTTCCATTGCATCACCCAATCCTCCTGCTGTGGCTTGGGAGGTTCGGGCTTCAGTTTGCAGCTTCGCCATTCCAAAGCCTGACCCGGAAGTCGGTTTTTCAGCCCGAAAATGGTTCCGTCAGCCAACTGACCACGATCAATTCCCAATCGAATGGGCGGATAGGGGATTCGACCGTCGAATGGATATTCCCGAGCCGCGTCGGCGAGTGCGATGGCAAATTGATCCCCGGCAATCTGTTTTGCAGCGATAATCAGCGTATAAAGCGTGGGCGACAAACGTCGTTCGGTTAGAGTGAGATTACGAACATATTGCAGATAAACCCGCAAGAGTTTAGGTGAGATCTTTCGAGCTCGTTTGCCAAGGTTTTTCTGGTATCGGTCCCGGGCCGCCAGCAACATCGCTTTGACGCCATCGATCGACAGATTTTCGTCTTCACCCAGTTCCGATCTGGCTTGCTCGTAAAGACCGGTGATGTAAGGTAATTCGCCTAATCCAAACAGCAACGTTCCAGGGTCGACCGCATAGATGGATGTCGATTCCACTTCATCATCGGTAGTATCACAGACTGTTTTCTCGACGTATGCTTCGCGAATCCAGGGCCAATCGAGCAGCGAACAGATGAACAAAATCTTCGAGTGACGCTTTTCTAATTCATGCAGTCGTTCAGCCATGAAATTCACTCGGTCGCGAGGCTGACCTTCTTGACCACGTGGGATGCTTGGAAGTACGGCGGCGGCGAATTTTTCGGGCGAGACATGCTTTAAGGCATAAGGGTCGGGAAGTACACCGAAATACGTTTCGAACTCGGCCGTTTCAAGATCGATAAAGACTCGGGGCATCCGTTCTTCGATTGCGATTCGCAGGCCCGTAATGACTCCCTGACAAGGATCGATCGGTACGTAACTCGCCGCGCGCGTCGGGGCGAAAATGTCGTCGGGTTCACTCTCGTCTTCGAAACCTGTCCATTCACGAGCGGTTACCGGCGGAGCTTCCGGCTGAACGACGAATGAAACACTTGGCAAGAACGCGATCGCCCGTTCGACATCGTACTGAAACGAAGGTGGCAGCGGCACCGCCAGGCAATCGAAATGGTCGGACAACATCATTCGACGGACTTCGATGGCAAAATCACCACTACCGTGAATGATCGGCAGGCACCAGATCTTATCGCTGAATTGGAGTGCGTTCATAGTGGTTAAGTACCGACCCATTCTCCACTAAACACTTCGGTTGCCGGACCTGTCATGAAGACTTCGCCACCAGCCGACCATTCGAGTTGCAAATCTCCTCCGCGCAGATGAGCAGTCACCGTCCGTTCCGTTCGTCCTGTCAAGGCTGCAGCGACCGCAGCAGCACAGGCACCTGTTCCGCAG
This sequence comes from uncultured Schlesneria sp., assembly GCA_903834925.1. GTDB lineage: Bacteria > Planctomycetota > Planctomycetia > Planctomycetales > Planctomycetaceae > Schlesneria. The sequence goes on along the minus strand of CAILLA010000246.1, from coordinate 21,036 downwards.
GCCATCGTTTCACCGCTTCCTCGCTCCCAGACTCGCATGATGAATTCTGTTGGCGAAACGATTTGAATGAACTCCGCGTTCACCCGATGCGGAAAGGCCGGATGCCGTTCAATCTGTGGGCCAACCCGCAACACCCAGTCGTCATTCACTTCGTCGACAAAGGTTACGCAGTGAGGGTTTCCCATCGAGATACACGTGACATTGATTGTTTTCCCAGCGACTTCCAACGGGACATTCTTTGGAGGATCACCGGGAAGCAAAGTTGGAATACGGGCCGATTCGAGAATCGGCGTTCCCATGTTCACTCGCACACGGTCGATGAGCCCGTCACGTCCTGACGTCAGTTGCATGGTCAATACGCCCCGACCGGTTTCGATTTTCAATTCGGGCTTCCTGGCGATTCCGCGGTCATGCACGAACTTGGCAACGCAGCGGATGGCGTTTCCACACATTTCGGATTCGCTGCCGTCCGCGTTGAACATTCGCATGCGAGCGTCAGCAACTTCTGATGGACAAATCAGAACCAGACCATCGCCGCCAATCCCGGTATGTCGGTCGCTGACCGAGATCGCCGTCGCAGGAATATCGTGAGGAGGCTGCTCGCGAAAGCAGTCGACGTAAACGTAGTCGTTACCCGCTCCGTGCATCTTCGTAAAACGCATACTGGCTTGCTCACAAAATCAACTGATGAAACTCGATCCCGATTATGAAAGGCTATTTTGCCGCGACGACCAGGGGTTCGTCAAAGACACGGTTTGACGAACAATTGTTCGAACACGGACGACGGATATCTTCTGCATACAAAGCCGTTCCCGCATCGGTCGGGTAGGACCCGTCAATACAAGCCTGGCAAAGGGACTTGGCTGGAAGGTCGACACTGCGGGCGATTGCGCCGCGCGACAGGTATCGCAGGCTGTCGGCACCGATCGCCTTGGCCATTTCCCGTTCGATTTCGGGAGTCATCAACTCCCCTTCGTCCATGAATTTCGGCGCGAACAATTGACTGGTTGTCGACATATCGATGCCGTAGAAACAGGGGGCAACGATCGGCGGACAGGCGACTCTCACATGAACTTCACGAACGTGGCCCCGGTCTCGCAGTTGTGAGATCAGTACCTTCATGGTGGTTGACCGAACGATCGTGTCTTCCACAAGAAGTACTCGCTTTCCGGCCAGAACTTCGGGAAGCGGAGTAAACTTCATCCGGACTTTGTCTTCCCGGTTGGTGCCTTCAATGAATGTTCGTCCGATGTAACGGTTTCGGATCAATCCTTCCAGACACGGAATGCCAAGCGTGTAAGCCATGCTGTCGGCAGCCGCTTTCGCCGTATCTGGAACGGGGACCACGATCGTATCTTCATCGTCCAACGGACATGCTGGGTTGTCACGCTCTTGTCGAGCGAGTTCTTCCCCCAGTCGCTTGCGAGTCAGATAGACACTTCGATCGTCCAAAGTGCTTGCAACGTTGGCAAAATAGATCCACTCGAAGAAACAATGAGCCCGTCGCGGGCTGGCAACGAATTGTTTGACTTCCAGCTTGCCATTTTGAATCAGGACCGCGTGCCCAGGCGGCACATTTCGGATCGACTCTTGCTTGAACCCCAGATTCGCCAGGGCAACACTCTCGCTGGCGGCGGCAAACAACGATCCTTCGACGGCGTAACACAGTGGTCGAATACCCAGCGGATCACGGGCAACAAACATTTCACCCAGTGCGTTCATGAACACAACATTCCATGCCCCGTCCAGTCGTTCACTGAGATGCGAGAGGACTTCCAACAATGTCGGCTGGCGGTCACCTGATAGCAGTTGCGAAATCATGTGCATCAGCACTTCGGTGTCTGAATCGCGAGCCAGGTGGAAGTTGGGCTGGGAGAGGATCTCGGCCTTCAGTTGCTTATAGTTGGCAAGTTGCCCATTAAAACCAAACGCAAACCATTTGTGCTTTTCGATATGATGGCGTTCGAACGGCTGGGCATTCCCTTTATCGTCGGTGCCGCAAGTCGCATATCGAACGTGACCGATGGCGGCTGGTCCGGCATATTTGTCCATCAATGCAGCTGCATCGGCCTGTTGATTCAAACAGAAGACTTCAGTCACAGTGCCGACATCTTTGTAGGTGTCGAGCAGCTGTGCATGACCTGGCCGATAAACCGTCATTCCAGCGGCAAGTTGCCCTCGATTTTGAATTTCGAGCAGCAACCGAGGCATCAGTCGCGACACCTGGTTCGGGCCCTGCTTGGGGGCCATACGACTGACCTCGCCCGGTAGATGGTAGATCGCGGCAATTCCACACTCATGATACAGATCAGCCACAGCATATCCTTGCAAAAGATTTCGTTTCGCGGCGACGATCAAGTCGCTTATCGAAAGTCCTATTTCGCGTCTGACCTCGAAACATTTGCCAATTCGGCGAGAATCAAGTTGTTAACTGAAACCAAATGGTGTCAATCAGGGCATTACCAAGCATCCATTGCCAGAATTTCGCGGGTATGATTTTTTAAAGTAGAGACCGAACCAGCGGTGTTTTGAGAATAATACTCCGTTCGGCGTCGCACACCAAACCATCGGACCACGAATCTCTCGGTATAAAGCGAATTATTGCCGTCACAGCAGAAAATTCCCGTGCCACTGTATGACCGTCATCGGTCATGCAGTGCTCTTTGCTCGCAAAAGGTGACTGCCAACTTCAACAACTAACTTAGGATTGGATCGCGTGACCGTCTTCGGCGACGCGGTCCAATCCTAACGCCGAAAAAATCGTTCCATGACCACGTATCCTGCGTGAGCCAATCCCAGTGAATGATACGCCTCGAACGCTTTAGAATTATGTTCTTCGGCATAAAGTCGAAGTCCAATAACATTCGGCGTCGATTCAGCAAGCTGCTCCAGATGCCGGAACAAAGCTCGGAAAACTCCGCAACGACGGTGTTCGGGGTGGACATAAACACTTTGTAGCCACCAGATTTCACCGTTTCGCCAGTCACTCCATTCCCGCGTATGCATGATCTGACCAACAATTCGATCACCCATGCAGGCGATGAAATATCGCCCATGCTGCGGGTTCGCTAGCAGCGTCTGTACACCCGCAGCAATCGTTGATGGGTCGAGTTTCTTTCCCTCGGTTTCCATGGCCAGACGGGTGTTGTAGTCGGCAATGGTTTCCCAATCGGCGGAGACAGCCAGTCTGATCAAGGTCGCGGATTCCATTTCGCTCTTTCGTCAATTCGAATTCGCTTTTCTGATTTGTATCTCAAGTAGACACGACTTGAGAATGGTTGTCGATCGCGTTTGGCTCGCGTAGGCTTGTCAGTATTGTGTTTGAATTGGCAATCAACGTCCCTTTGTTTCAAGAGGATTATTGATGGACCTGATCAACTGGTTATTTGGACCGCCATCGCGAGATCAATTTGCAGAGGCGATGATCCGCGCCTTACGTGACATCGGCGATCTTCGTCAACACCGATACGAGAGTGAACAGTTTCGGCTCGTGAATTCCGGTGCGGGCGAAATTAACCTCGGGAATATCTATCAAGAACACTGCAAGTTACCTTCCGGCGAGCGAAAAGCCCATCTCAAACAGATTGCACAAGCTTTCTATTCAGCGGAAAGTGACCTGCCGGAACTGTTCGATGACGCCCGCAAAAATCTTCGCCCTAAGATTTGGCCGCGAGCCACCTACGCCAACCTGGAGTTGCGCCAGCGTCTGACCGAAGGTAAGCCATTTGACTTGCCACTGTATCTGCTCGGTAGCCACCTCATGACGACGGTCGTTTACGACTTGCCGACGTCGATCCGGTCGCTCTCAAACGAGGAACTCGAAAAATGGGGCGTTTCGTATTATGAAGCAATGGAGATCGCCTGTCAGAATTTGCAGGAAACTTCGATTGCCTATTCGAAAATCGGGGACCGATTTCATTCCGCAGTTTCCGGAGACAACTACGACTCGGCAAGAATTCTCCTCAACGATCTGATTTCAACCTGGAACGTTCTGGGAGATCCTGTCGCGATGGTTCCACAGCGCGATGCCATGTACGTGACCGGCTGCGATGACGAGATCGGATTGAAAATGATGGTCGATCTGGCAGAGATGTCGCTCAACGACGAAATCCGTCCTCTATCACCATATCCGTTGAGGCTGGCCGACGGTGAATGGGAAGACTGGGCTTTCCCGGAAGCTCATGAGAGTTATCCCAAATTTCGGCGTTTGGAAAATCAGTTCATGTCCGAGTTGTATGCGGAACAAAAAGCGTTGCTGGAAGCAATTTATGAAAAAGAGAAGATTGACGTTTTCGTCGCTTCCTTTTCCGGGCTAAAAAAAGAATCGACCGATGAGTTCGTCACCTTTTGTACGTGGGCAAAAGACTGTACCGCCCTGTTGCCGAAGACGGACCTGATCATGATTGAAGTGGACGATGGTACTGCCATCTGCAAATGGGACCGTGTCGTAAGGTTCGCAAATGACCTGCTGGAGCCCGTCGTGGATCTGTACCCGATACGATATCGAGTTTCACAAACCCCCAGTCACCAGCAGTTGGAACAAATCGGACGAGTCGAATTGTAATCACGCACCCCTGAAACGTTTATTTCGGCTTCGCCGAAATGCTGTTCCATTTTGTGGCCAATTACCTGTTGATTACTTGGTTGCCTCTTCGTTCTCGAAGTCGCGGCTTGGTGCGTGATTCGCTTTGACCCAGTCGACGAGGGATTTCGGGGCTTTCTCGCCGGTATCGATGTACCAGACTCGGTTCATCACCGCGCTGCGGCCGATTCGATTGAGAAGATCGGCTTTGGAACTTGATCGTGCCTGATCCCACAGGGCAAGTTTGCGTTCTCGAGCGACCCATTCTCGAGCGGGAACGGGATCGGATAATCCCGTACCGATCAATTTCTTAGTCCCGATCTTTCCACCAGAATTCTCGATCAGTTTCAGAACTTCAGTTTCGTACGCCACGATATTTTCATCCCGTGTCGTTTGATCACCAACAACCAGTTCTCGCAGCTGTTTGATATCTTGCGACAGCAAGGACATTGTATCCGCCGAATCGCGAGTCTTATCAAGAATCTGCGGAAGATCGCGGTTCACCGTATCTACGGACTTCCGAATGTGAACTCGCACATCGTTGACCATCCACAACATCACGCCACTCAAGACAAGCGCGGCAGCGAAGCAAATCCATTTGAACATTCCAGTTCCTTTGGCTGATCCAGCAGTTCACACCTCTGCCGTTTGAAAGTCACGGAGTTGTCGATGTCACAATGAAATCTCTCATTAGGAACGTAGAATCCAATATATCGACCGGGGAAAATCAAACTCGAGTCAGCGTCCCGGTAGACCCGCCGAACGAATCGGTCTCGACGCCCAGTCTCTGCAAAATGGTGACGAACAGTTTTGACAGCGGTAGCTCTTCCACTTCAACCTTGGCCGTCCATCCGGCATCGGTATCGATCCCGGCACCGGCTTGATTGTCTTCGTTTCCTTTGCCGAACTTGAGATACCGGCCGTTGGTGAAGCCGAGGTTCTTACCGCCCGCAGAAATGATCGGATAGTTGCGTGACAGATGGAAACTGCTGGAAGCGGAACCGTGCATTGCCAGCGTGTTGTCCAGCATATTCCCTTGACCAGTCGGCTCGGGGGTCTCCTTCAATCTCTGCGCGAAACGACCGAATTCCTCGGCCTGATAGCGATTGTAGGTGCCAAGATTTTTCCAGCCGTCGGGCTTCTTGACTTCATGAGTCAGGCCATGAGCTCCATGAAGGCCAACTGCGAGCGACAGTAGATCGTGCGGACCTTCGCCGTTTTCTCGACCTAGCTGAAACGTGGCCACGCGAGTCGAATCACTCAGAAAGGCGAGATAGATCAATTCGTACATCGTCTGGAAATAAAGTCGTGCTTCTTTCGGTTCAGCATCCAGATGCAGGTTCCGGGTATCCACCTCGGGAATCGGCGTATCGATCCACTTTTGAGCCTTCGTCAGCTTTAGCTCGGTATCGCGGACAGCGTCAAGATATTGCTTGAGTGTCTCTTGATCGCGGCTGGAAAGTTGACGACCCAGCGATCGAGTATTGTCAATCAGAAGATCCAGGGCACTTTTGCTCCTCGCCAGTCTTGCGGCCGCGTCTTTGCCGCTCGTTACGAACAGCATGTCGAAAATTTCTTTTGGCTTATTCATCGCCGGAATCGGCCGACCCTCTCGATTGAAGGACTGGGTCTGCGCACCACGAGGTCCGCCAACACCTCCGTTGGTCGACATCACCAGTGAAGAGTGTCGAGTGAAATCACCTGCGTGCTCGGCATAAACTTGATCAAGCGAGATCGTATTTCGGTACGGTCCCTCACCACCGATTGGCGCCCCCGTCAAGTACTGATCGGCATTGGAATGACCATGAACCTGTCGTGCGGCAGGATGTGACAGTCCCGAATAAATCGTGATCTCACTGCGCAGTGGCTCGAGCACGTCGAGCACTTTGGTCAACTCGAAATCCTTTTCGCCACCCCGTGGAAACCAACTCCAATCGTTCCATGCAGGGTCTGATTTGAGTGGCAAGCCGACCCCGTCCGGATGGTAGACACTGAGAAACCGTTTCGGAGTTTCTTCCACGCCGGGTTCCGCTGCGGCAAACGATTCAAACCAGGGCAAAGCTAATGCCACACCTGTGCCACGAAGAAACGCTCTACGACTTAGCAACATGGATTTGTGATTCATCGCCTATTCCCGACTCTTACTTCGTGTTGAAGAGGTTACTGCTGATGATCAGCTGGATCAGGTCACCCAGACCATCATCCCGTTGTCTCAACTGTGCGGTCAAGCTGTCAATATCAGCACGGTCACCAAAAGAAAGTGGCCTGCCAAGAGCGTAAGCCGTCAGCTTATGCACCATCGCTCTGGCAAATTGATCTTGTCGATCTGTAAGCAAGTATTTCTTGAGCCCATCCATCCCGGCCAGCGTCTGCCGATTGAAAAGCTCCGAAGTCGCATCGACAGGTTTGTCCTGAATTTGAGTCCTGTAGGCTCCGAGTGCATCGTAATTCTCAAACGCGATCCCCCACGGGTCGATTCTTGAGTGACACGAGATACAGGCCGATTTATTCCGGTGATCAGCGATCCGCTCTTTGAGTGTCATTTTCAGAATTTCCGGGTTCGTCAGGTCGACTTCCGGGACATTCGGCGGTGGAGGCGGTGGTGGATCGTCGAGGATTCGTTTCAGCATCCAGACCCCTCGTTTCAGGGGATGGGAATCTTTACCGTCGGAGTTCATCGCCAGGATCGCAGCCCCCGTCAATACGCCGCCACGATTCGATTGTAGATCGATGTGTACTTTGCGGAAATCAGGCCCGAATACTCCAGGAATCCGATAGTGTGCCGCCAGTCGTTCGTTGACCATCGCGTAATCGGAGTGGATGAAGTCCATGACGCTGTGGTTGTGCCTTAAGACTTCGTCAAAGTAGGCGACTGGCTCATGTTGCATTGCTTCTTTTAATGAACTGTCCGTGACATGAGTCACACTGTTCAGGCGATCCAGGCCCAGCCATTGCTCAACGAAGTTCTGCGAGAATCGTCGAGAACGCGGGTCTGCCAGCATCCGTTTCACTTGATCCGCCAGAACCTCGGTTTCGCGTAACTTTCCCTGCTCCGCGAGTTTCAAGAGTTCGTCGTCAGGAATACTCGACCATAGAAACACGGAGAGGCGGCTGGCCAATTCCAGCTCACTGATCCTCGTCGGGGATTGAGTTTCTTCCGCCGACACTCGTTGCGTTAGATAAAGAAACTCCGGTGTCGCCAGCGCCGTTGCGAGGACTTCCAGCATGGCCTCTTCGAACGTCGAGAATCCCGGCCGGTACTTCGCAAACAGCGCCATGAACTGGTCGACTTCTTCGGTAGTGACGGGGCGACGCCAGACACGTCTCAGAAATCGACTCATTACCTCGCGGCCATAGATTTCCTCGTTACCTTTGTTGTCGCTCGCAAAAAAGATGTCGGTGTGAGTTTTCGGTGGCCATTGCTCGTAGAAAGGGGCACTGATTTCGATGTAGTCGATCAGAACATGGAGTTGTTCTTCCCGACCGGGTGCATTCGAGACATTCTGAATATGCAGGAACTCATCCCGTCGTGGAAATGTTGTCGTGAGTTTCCGGAACGGGTTGCGCTGAATATCGCTCAGCGGGATATCAAAGTGAATAAACTGGGGGTTGTCGCCAGATTCCGTCACCGGGATGTCGTGCTCACTGATGACCTGTGAGAAGTTGGCATTGTTGCTGGTGTGGGCACTGAAAATCAGACGCAGGCTGGCATACTCGTCAGCTTTCATTGTCGAGCGTCCGGCTCGTAGGCGTACACGCATGATTCCTTCGTCGGGAAGAAAGCGATCCAGATCCAGTTTCAGTTCCTTGGATCGGGGAAGAATCAACACCACGGGAGAAACAGCCGGCATTTGCCCGGCAACAGCATCTGGCACGGGCATCGACTTTCGATCCAAGAATCGAATCCCCTTGCCTGTCTCTCGATTCAGTAGATGCGGCTGATTCTTCTGCTTGCGATAGCTTTCGTCACTCTTGTCGAATGTCTTGTCTTCCTTCCCGGACGTTGCCTTATCCATCGCATCCTGCATCGAGATGATGTAGGTAACGGCTTGCGGACGCTCACCACTGACGGTGGCTCGCTTCAGTGCTTTTAGACCAATCTCGCGGTAGGACTCAAACTGCGAGGCTGACATCTGCAGCAATTCCGAGCTGTTCTTGAAACCGTCCTCAGACGCCGTTTCCGGCGGCAGCGTGTTCGCGAGGGCATAGGGGAGTCCAAGCAGGTCCTGCAAGGCGTAATTGTATTCGTACTTCGTCAGTCGGCGAAACGACGAATGAGCCTTGCTGCTGCGACGGACGAACGACGCCTTATTCAGTTCCCCGCTCAGCCAATCTGCAATGTTGCCCCGATCCACGTCGGCCAGTGAGTAATCAGGAGCATCCTCAGGGGGCATGATTGAGTTACTGATCACGTTGTAGACCTCACGCCACCGCTCAACGTCAGCACCGGTCAGCAGGTCAGGGTTCAGTTGATCGACACGAAGTCGCCCCTCGGACTTTTCAGGACCATGACAGGCAAGACAGCTTTTGTGCAAAAGCGGAGCGACCGACTTCTGAAAGTATTCAACCTCCGCCGTAGGAATTGCTTCGATAGGTTTCGTATCTGCCACAGTCTGTTTCAAGAATCGGGATTTGACACGCCCCAGTTCTTTTGCCGCTTCCAAGCTGATGGGAGTCGCCTGACCATCGACCGCGCGGATCGTACAAGCGATTCCGAATACAAGCAGAACGGTAATCGCGAGTGTCTTCATAGGCTGCTTCGAGTACTTCGCCATTTAATGCGTGGGTCGTACGCATTGGCGAAAAGACAACTAAACGGGCGGATTAATCGGCAGGGACGTTTGCTTGGCGGTATTTCTGCAGGTATGTCGCCGTTCAATAACAGTGTCACGACACAGCGGCTCATTATAGCAGCACACGGGGATTGGATCGATAGTCGATTGCGAAGCAACTCCGCAACCCCACCTCCCCTGCGGAAGTGGTTAACGGGCCTTTGCCCGAGGAATTCGAATTAGATTGCTTCAGTGAAAGTTTGATCTTGCTGGTGCAAAGGCCCGAACCCCACCGCCGTGGAGGCGGTGGGGTTCGGGCAGGTTGCAATCGGCGTCGTTGCAGCCTGACCCTTAGGGTTTCGGACCTTCCACCGTCAGCTTCCGACGATAGATCTTCGTGCCGTGTGCCATGTAGAGCGTACTATGCTCCGGCCCTGCTAGGATGCAGGTCGTCAGGGGCTGATCCTTATCGACTTTCGGTAGCACTCCGCAAGGGCGGCCAGTCGGATCGAAGATTTGCACGCCGAGATCGCTCGTCACATAGAATCGACCGATTTTGTCGACCGCCATCCCGTCCCCCTTTGAGTTCTGGACATACGGAGGCGGTTCGTTGAATTTGAATTCGCCCTTTTGATCGATCGGCAGACGCATCGGCATCGTCGGCATCTTTGCATCAAGAATTCCGCCAGCGTTGACTCGGAACGTCCAGGTATGAGTCCCTCCGTAATCCGACACCGCAAGCGTTCCGCCATCGGGAGACAGAGCGATGCCGTTCGGTTTGTTGATGCCGATATCAACCGCGTTGACTTCGCCGGTTTGCGGGTTGATCCGAGTCACCTGCTGTGCGCCGGTTTCCGTGATCAGGATAAAACCGTCGTTCGTTACGGCGAGGTCATTCGGTTTCACTCCTTCCGCGACGACTTTCACTTCGCCGGTGCCTGGGTTGATCGAGATCACTCGGTTCTGTGCTCCCTGACAAGCGTAGAGCAACGATCCATCAGGATTGAATTCCAGGCCGCTGACGGATTCTTTGCAGATTTCTGTGCGGGTTCCATCCGTCGCGATGCGGACGACGAATGGTGCTTTCATATCGCAGAAGTAAACATTCCCCGCTTTGTCGGCGCACAGGGCATCCGCGAAGCCAACACCATCCGCGACGACTTCCCACGACTGACTGCGAATCAGCAGATTGAGTAACGTCAGATCGCCACCGAGGTCCCCTTTGGTGTCAAGCACCGGAGTATGAGCTTCCTTACGCCACAACCACTTCATCGCTTCCGGAAACTTCTCACCGCCGAAATCGGCGTTATGAGCATAGCCTTCAGCCCAGTCGAAGCGGACGTCGTAACCCATGTATTTCAGGGCCGACGCCATCTGCTGGTTGGACCACGGCCAACTTCCGAACGCGTTGTCAATATCGCCACTTGTGTCAGCCATGTAGACCCGGATCGGTTTCGGTTCCGACTTCCGAACAAGCGATGGATAAACATTGCCGCCGCGCAAATTCGTGAAGCTGCCGACGCTCGAATAAACCTTGCGGAAGAAGTCGGTTCGCTCCCAGGCTGCTGTGAACGCGCAGATCGCACCGGAGCTGGACCCGCCAATCGCGTGCATCTCGGGATCGTCCGAGATGGCATATTTCTTCCGCACTTCCGGAATAATCTCTTCCAGCAGGAAGCGGACGTAACGATCGCCAAGGCCGTCGTACTCCAGGCTCCGATTCGAGTGTTGGCCGTTCCGTCGCGGCTTATCCTGTTCGTGACCCGGATTGATGAAGACCGCGATCGTCGGCGGCATTTCACCACGAGCGATCAAGTTGTCGAACACCGTTGGCACTCGCCAGCGACCCTTTTCGTTCTTCATCCCCTCCCCATCCTGGAACACCATCAGTGCCGCAGGCGTGTCGGCTTTGTACTGAGCGGGCACATACACTGACCAGTCGCGGGTCGTGTTGGCAAAGATCTTTGATTCCCAGACGGGCATCTGCTCGATGGTCCCCTTAGGGACGTCGTTCTTCGCGACCGCGTCCGGGTGTGGTTCCCAGGCGGGCTTAGTCTCGACGATCGGGATGTTCGTGCTTTCGGCGTTGTCATCCCACAGCCATTTCAATGCCTCGGGCAGGGCCTCGCCACCCCACTTGCCGCTATGTCCGCCGTCCGTCATTTCGAGTTTGTATTTGTAGCCCGCGAATTGCAGTGCGGCCGCAAGATCCTGGTTTCCCAGCGGCCAGTTCCCATGCAGGTTGTTGACGTCGTCACGCCCCTCTTGCAGATAGACCTTGAGGGTTTTCGGTTTGTTCTTCGACTTGCGAACAAGCCCCGGATAAGCCCAACCGCCGCGAATATTGGTGAAGCTACCAATGTGACTGAGTACTTTTCCGAATTGATCCGGCTTCTCCCACGCGACGGTGAATGCGCAGATGCCGCTTGACGAGATTCCGCAGACCGCTCGTTTGGACGGATTGCTGGAAACATTCAGTCCCTTCAGTGCGACCGGGAGAAACTCTTCAATCAAAAAATTTGCATACCGATCACCCATCGAGTCGTACTCAAACGAACGATTGCTGCGATCTTTTGTTCCAGGTGCCGTTGCGACGACATTGCCCGGATTCACAAACACAGCGATCGTTATCGGCAACTTCTTCTGATGAATCAGGTTATCGAACACAATCGGCACTCGAAACCCGCCCTTTACGTTTGAGTATCCGCCGCCATCCATGAAAACCATCAGTGCCGCGGGTTCGTCGGCCTTGTATTGAGCTGGCACATAAACACTGTAATCGCGATTCGTCCCCGGAAAGACCTTGCTGTCATTGAACGAGCCTGAGGTGACTTGCCCCTGTGGCACTCCCGGCTGCACAACGCGGTCTGGATGGTCTTGCGCGTTTGCTTCACAAACCAGAGAAGTTGTAAAGAAACACAGACAGATCAAACCATGCTTGAGATGCTTCATCACAGGGTTCCGAATTGTTGGATGATGTTTGTTATTAGATGATTCACGCAATCGATCGTACCGAAACTGATAGGGCGGAATTCTATCGAACAACCACACCAAACCGCCAACGTGGGGACGGGCACAACGGAAACGGACGTTGCGGGACGTCGGGGCTTGGCAAGAAAAGAATAGGACTGATAGGTCTTATGGGACTTATACGGCCTATTCGTTCGTCCGTGTCTTTCATTGTAGCTTGGGCTTCAGCCCGTGCGCCGCGACGTAATGTCAACTTCCAACCAACACAAAAAACAACCAAATCAATCCGTCTTCTTATCCATCAAGCAATCACGCAAATAATTCGTCATCAACGAATAAAAATGCAATACCGTATTCTTCCCCTCATTGATCGCATGCGACCGAGCCGGATAAGGCATCACGCTGAATCGCTTGTTGTGGGCGATCAATTCATTGATCAGCATTTCGGTCCCCTGGTAGTGACCGTTATCGTCTCCGGTTCCGTGAACAAGCAGCAGGTTCCCCTTCAGCTGTTTGGCATATGTGATCGGTGAACCCAGTCGATATCCGTCGGCATTATCGGCCGGCAGTCCCATATACCGTTCCTGGTAGATCGTGTCGTAAAGCAATTGATCCGCGTTGGGAGCCACAGCGATTGCTGTATGATAAAGATCTGGATAGCGGAAAATCGCGTTCAGGCTCATGCTGCCGCCGCCGCTCCAACCCCAGATCCCAACGCGATCCGCGTCCGCAAAACTCCAGCGTTTGAGCAACGCTCGTGTGGCTGCGGCCTGTTCTTCTGGCGCAATCATCCCAATCTTGCAATAGACGGACTTTCGCCACTCACGCCCGCGCGGCACATTTGTTCCCCGATTATCAATGCTGGCGACCAGAAAACCTTGCTGAGCCAGCATCGAATGCCACAGCCCTCGAGATCCCTGCCATGAGTCTTGCACCGTCTGGCCATACGGCTCGCCATAGACGTAGAAGAGCAATGGATGTTTTTCTTTTGGATTCAGCGAAGGGGGTTTCAGACACCAGCCGTCGAGAAGTAATCCGTTCCCAATATCGACTCGAAAAAATTCGGCGGTCGGTCGGTCAAGTTGTGCAAGTTTTTCCTTGAGCTTCAGGTTGTCTGTTAACACGCGAACGGTGCTGTGGTCAGCCAGTCGAATCAGTTCAACGACCGGAGGCGTCGTAATGGTCGAGTATTTATGGATAGCCCAGTTCGCAACGGGCGAATCCTCGTACGTATGCCAGCCGGGCTGATTTAGTGGCGACAGACGTTCTGGTTTCCCGCCAGCGAGCGGCACTCGATATAAATAGCGTTGCGTCGGATTGTCCGGTGACGCCGCGAAGTAGAGCCACCCATGAACCTCGTCGATCGCCTCCACATTCAGCACATCGAATTCGCCGCTAGTCACTGCGGAGAGCTCGCCGCTATCGACGCCAGCCCGATAGACATGCCGCCAGCCGCTTCGTTCGCTCAACCAGACAAACTCTTTTCCCTCGTTCAACCACCGGACAGGGTTCTCATTCTCCAGCCAGGCCTGATCACTCTCAGTGAGAATCGTTCGGATTAGGGCGGTCTGCATGTCCCACAGCATGACTCGGTTGACGTTCTGCAGGCGGTTCATCTGCTGGATCAGAACCGCTTTGCCATCAGTGGTCCACTCCATCTGAGGCAGATAATGTTCGCGCGGATCACCCGGCAGGTCGAGCCAACGCACCTTGCCGCCCGCCGTAGTGACGACACCGATGCGGCTGGCCGAGTTTGTCTTGCCAACTTTGGGATACGGGAACGACGTAATGCGAGGATAGGTTCCCTGAGTGTTGTCAATCAGGTGAAAATCGTCGACGCCTGTGGTGTCAAAATTCCAGAAGGCGATCGACTTGCCATCAGGACTCCAGCGATAACCATCGCGGATCATCAGTTCTTCTTCATTCACCCAGTCCGCAGTGCCGTTGATCAGTTTGGCAGATCCGTCGATGGTCAGTGCCGTGATGCGCATGTCGCGCACATCCTGGACGTAGAGGTTGTTCTCTCGAACAAACGCGACGTGCAAGCCATCAGGTGAAAACTTCGCAAACATTAATGTGGACGGGGCGGCATCGCCCCCCAGCTTCTTAAGTTCCCGAGTGGCAATATCCAAAACCCAGTAATCCCCACGAGTGTTGAGCCGCCAGACGCGTCGACTGTTGGTGTAAATCAAAAGCTTTGATTCATCAGTCGAAAACGCAAACCCTTCGATCGAGAGAGGGTTTGACTCCCCAAGCGGAATGAACGCACTGGCTGGCAACACAATCTCCTCGGCACCGCTGGCCGCATCGACACGAACCAATGCCTGGCCGTCACCCGCTGCTTTCGACCGTTTTATCGTAAAGTAGGTCGCACCAGATTTGCTCCAGGTGATCGCACCAATTTTTTCCTCCTGGAACTCAGCCGCCGAGAAAATGCGTTCCACGGTCAACTGGCGAGAAGAATCATCGGATTTCATGGGGACTTTGCCTGCCCGTGTTTCTTGCTGAGAATCGGTCTTCGCGACTTGTTGCCCCCTGCTTCCAGGAGACGCAGCAGTTCCGTCGGTTGTGTCGTCATTCTGTGACAAGCATGGCGTGACGGAGATGGCAAGAATAATTGTGAACAGATTCATCAAAGTCTTTCCAAATGTGACGACGACTTGACGCGATGTAGATGACCGCGTCGCGGCGATTCTATCGAATATCCGCACCAGTCCGCCAACATTGGGCAGGGCGCAACGAAATCGGCCGGTGCGCCACCTCGTGACTTTGAAGAAAGAATAGGTCGTATACGACCTATTCTTTCTTCAAAGTTGTTTTCGTAGCATGGGCTTCAGCCCGTGCATCCCCAAACACATTGTAGTGGCTACCGGCCTCTGATCTTTTTAGGACCAGTATCGAATGGAAAGAACATGAAAGTGACAACTCCGTGAAATCAAAAACCTCCAGGTGCGATGGCCTTGATCGAGTACATCCCCGGCGAATACCCGACCATTCGACTAAATGAACAAGCTCGACCAGCCTGCATTTCGTTTTCCTCTGGATGAATATCGTCTATTTTGTCTGTGCAGGAGGTTTCGTCGGCTATCTGGCTTACGAGGCGAAACGACCAATCCGCTACAAAGGATTTTCGCACCGATGCAAATGGACGATGTTCAAAGTGTGGTCGCAGATGCACTATTGAGTATAACGCCCCGCTTGACTCGCACTTGCAGGTCGTTCAATGTGTTATCGTGGTAATAAAAACTCCTTGTATCCGCAGTCAGCATACGAATGAACTTCGAATCTGTCGACATTTCGAAATTGAGCGCGATCAAAAGTAGGTTCGCGTCCGCCAAGGACGACGTTACTGATTCAATGATTCTTCTGGCGACTTTTCAGGGAGATGCAGACGATTCAGTCGGACAAAACTCATTATGTCACATTCGGGCATTATTGGCGGCCAACAGGATTGTTGTCGAACCTTATGCGGTGATCCTTGATTTGAAGGATCTCAAGTACGAATGGGGCGATGAAATGGCCGACGTTCTGAATGACGCTGGCAGCGATCCGTATGAACCGGGAGAGACAATACCTGTCGCCATAGTGACCTCATCACTCAACAGAAAGGGTTTGACATCGCTTCTCGTCGATGAAATGAGCGAACCGCCGGAAGATTGGTTATTCAATTCATTTGAAAAAGCTGTTGCGTCGATTCAACATCGGCTAAAACTTAAACAAGACAAATAACTAGATCAACACCGATGGGGACACCTACCCCGATCACTTCATCCGGCGAGATCTCGCTCATGACTTCACTCACAAATCCGGTGATCGAGGAAATCGAGCGAACGCTCGGCCACAAGTTGCCAGGCCTTTATCATCGGCTTTTATTCGAACTAGGCCCGGGACCTGTCAGCAGTGACTCGGCAATCTATCATCCGCTGGAGGTGTGTGAATTATACGGATCGTTCTTCGATGATTCGAGGTTGTTTAATCCGTATTTTCCATTTGGATATCAGAGCCAGACCCAGGAAATGTGGGTGATTGATGCATCGGCCGAGAAAGCGGCGTCGATTTGGCATGAGACCGTTCCGGACGATTGGCCGGAGGAAGAATGGCTGCCGTATGAAATCTGGATCGAACGTTACTTGGAGCCTTTGGTCCCTCAGCCGACCGACTAAACTTCCAATATTCCATTCGCGGGGCACACACGCCTGTTGTCGCCTAGGAATCGTCAATGAATGCTGAAACGCTCGCACAGCTTCGCCGCGACCTTGATCGATATCCACGGATGCACGGCTACTACCTGCTCAACTCGGTGCAAATGCCAGCGAACTGGCAATCCGATGAGGAACACTCGCTTTCTTCGGCATTTGAATTGCTGGACGATCATCCGTGGATGCCGGTTGAAACGCATCCCAATGATCAGTACTGGACAGACTATGAAGTCTTCGAAACCGAAGCTCGTGAGCAGACAGTGGCGGCACTCGTCGGCGGGAACGAAATTGGCCACGCGCGCGAAACGATTCCTCAAGGCGTGGCCGCTTCAATTTGGGAAAGTTTTCGTAAGCAGTTTTCGCCTCAGGCCAGGTTCTTTGTCCGCCTTGGCCTCGGCAATCCGGAACATGTTTTTCAACGGGGCACCGTTGTGGTCGACGAAGAGACCGCAGGTTGCCTTTGGGTTGTCGAGAGCGATTGATCTTCGATGGTCTTAGACAAGATCCCACGATCACAAAGAAGATGCTTACTGATGCGACGTACATTCGAATTTCGTAGCTTTGCGTCGAGCGGGGTGGTAGGCTTCGTTGGTAATTACTTGTGTTTCATGGTGTTGCCATATTGACCGAAAATTCCTCGTCAAATGTGTGCTCGTGACCTCGGATGATCGGAATTCCAATGAATCATGTTTTTATCAGAGATTCGATCGTTGAATTGCTTCGCTTCCTCGGGTGTCTGGTTGGCGGCTACGTTGCATTTATCGTCGGTATGCTCTGTGGCGGTTTTTGTTCGGCGGATTTCTTTGCAACTCCTTTAACGGGAGGATGTGGACTTCCATTTATCGTTCCTTTGCTGTTGGGCGGGATGGGAGGCGTGCTTGCCTACCGCCAGGGGATTTTTAAGAGCAAACTCGTGCCATCAGTCCGTTTCGCTGTGGCAACCCTTTTGATCATCGTCTTACCGATGGCTTTAATTCCCCTGATCCGATTCATCTTTAATCCCGCGGCTCGATGGGGCGATTTTGAAATCGTGCTTCGCCTTGTCGCTGGCGCGACTTTCATCGGGACGATTGACGGTGCTTTCGGGGGAGTCCTGGGATCGTTGTTGTGGCGCACGAAGACCAATGAACAGAGCTCATTTTACAACAATTGAATGTTCCGTTTTTTCTGAACATGGCGTGTCTGATTCGTTACCAATTCAGTCCATGGCGCAAAGTTGGGCCATGATCGCGTCAGGGATCACGCCCGGCACCGCAATTGGCCATCCGTGGCAGTTCAGCCTGTGGAGTTCAAAACGTAGCGACCGGCTTTCCGAGTTATGTCAGACACTTTTTTGCGGAGAATCTTTCCAGAGGATTTGAGCCGCGCGTTCCGCAAGGGCTGCAATGGTTAGTGAGGGGTTTCGGCCGATCGCCTTGGGGATTACCGACCCATCGCAAACGAAAAGACCAGGGTAGCCGAAGACTTCACACTTGTGGTCGACAACCCCGTTCTGAGCGGTCTGCGCCATCTGACATCCTCCAAGTGGATGCACTGTGATGAGTGAACGAAACCACGTCCATGACAGTGGGATATGAAGCTCACCCCCGGTTGCACTTGTCAGTTCTCCGTGAACTTTCAAGATGGCTTCAATTGTCGATTCTGACTTCGCCACGTTCCAGTTCAAATTCAATTTTTTCGACCAGGGTGCCAGCCAATTTCGACCGAGGGTCAGTTTTCCGTCCGAGGCATCGCAGCCAGCACCGAGCCAAATCATGACCTTCCCAAGCGGATTCTTCTCGCCGACCCCGCGACTGAGGTGACGACGAAGGGACCAGCCAAGTGGAGACAGCCAGCTGGAACCCATTCGCTGATTCATCGCGTTGAGCAGCAGATTCGGAAAGCCATCATCTTCAACAACCAATGAACGCCCATCCGCCTGTTCCGCCGACAAATCGAGCACACTGGAAATTGTTGGACCGATCGACTGTTGGACTCGAGCCGCGTCAGAATACGTAGCCGGCGTGAGCACGTTCGCGTTCGAAGACCAGTTCGCTCCCAGAGCGTTGCCGACCTTTGGCAATGTTCCAAATTCGTCGCGACATCGAAGCAAGATCTCGGTTGATCCCAGCGAGCCGGCGGCAATGATGACCCGTGATGCCCATTCACTGCCATTACCGGGATTAGAGGATTCAAGTCGCTCGAAATGAACTCGATATCCGCCATTTTCGGGAACGATCGAGCGCACCAGGTGCAGCGGGCGAATTTCGGCACCGTGATTTTCGGCTTCTGCCAAGTAGTTGAGATCTAACGTATTTTTTGCTTGAGCTTCACATCCGATGTCACAGTTTCCCAGATGAACACAGGTCCCTTGTTTTCGACCCTGGCGGTTTTCAAATGGCTTACTGTGTTTGAGATCGACCGCATTTTCCAACCCATAATTCCATTCGGGATTGAAACTGACGGCCAGCGGTGCTGAAGAAAACTTGTCAGTTCGCCCTGTTTTTTCGGCACCTTCCTTAAGCAGCTTGAAACGAGGAGTAAGTTGGCTAGCAGGGAGAGTTTGAACGGAAAGCATCTCTCGCGCCCGTTGATAATAGGGGCGCAATTCGCTTAGTGTGATTTCGGAAGGCCATCCCCCTGCTTCGATGTCTTTTTGGGTTGCTTCCATGACAACACTGGAATAGCACAGCGATCCTCCGCCGACTCCCGCCGCTTGAGCAACAGTCATCCCTTTAAAAAAACGGAGGTCCAGCCAGCCGTTCTTTTTTTGAGGTGCTTCTGAGTCGAACAGCCAGGGGTCAGTCACGGCTCGTGGATAAGTTTTGCGAGTCCACCTTCGACCGCGTTCCAGAACGAGAACTCTTGCGCCGGCCTGAGCAGCTCGACAAGCATTGACTGCCCCGCCGAATCCGCTACCAATCACAATTACGTCAAGCGGATGCGTCATTTTTCGACCTTTGCCGTCTGATCTTTTGCGGTAATCACCCTTTGGCACTGACGGCCGACTTTTACAGAAGAGTCAACGATTAAGAATTCGGGCGGTCCCTGGGTATCCAGAACTGAATTCGTTTGTCGCCCCCCTCGCTGATCGCGTCCTCGGTGAATTCGATGGAGCCTATTCTCGTCCAACCAACTTCTTCGAAATTCTTCACATTGATGGTGTAGACGATCTTGTGACCGGGGTAATTCTTCAGTCTTAATTCATCGCGAAAATCGCGGGCATTGTTCCGTGGTGTCCCTTCAGCAACCTGAAGCATCATCAAATCTGGTGTGACAACGGGCTCGCCCGGTTTGACACCTAATGTCGAAATCGGGTGCAATTGCCGGTATCCCGGGCGAGTATCCATCAACCGAAAGATGATGCGGTTGACAATATTGGGAGCTGGATCGAGTCCAATTGTGGGAAAGTTTGTGACTTGGGTATCGATGATATTTCGGACCCAGGTACCACTCAGATGATCGACGGTCACAAAATTTCCCGGCTTCACCTTTTCGTTCGGGTTCATGGTGGGAAAGACTTTCCCACCAATTCCGAATGCCCTGGGGAATAGCCCGCGATTCAGAAACAGGCCCGCGACGGAAAGTCGCGCAAGACACAGACCTTCCGCGCCATAGGCAAAATATCCCGTGTAGACAGATTTTTGATCAATGCGCCAGACACCGGTGTAGCAAATGCCGTTTGAGTGAATCAATTTTGTGAAAAGAGGCAGGTAATCGCTTTTGTCTGACAAGTTACGGCAAGAGTCGTTAAACAATCTGACAATTGCCCAGGGGGTCAGGCCAAAAATGTACGGCAGCTTTCCTTCGTAACGACCGCTAAAAGCGACCGACTTCACTTCCTCGAATGTCGAGCCATCGTATTCGAATGGTCGTGACGACAATGTCTTCGCTAGTGCTAATGCTTTTGCTTGGTCGTCTGCCTTTGAACGAGATGCAAACATCGTTAGCAGTAACAGCGGCAGTTGGATGATCGTCAGACTTAAGTCGAGCAAACCAAAGGCTGGGTACAATCCAGGATAGAGAAAGAAAAAGAAACCGACGCCAGGCGGACGTGCCAGTACCGAGAGCCACGCATTAACCGGATATCGATAAGGATCGTTTGCACCCGGCATATAGACAAATGCAAGAAACACAAGCATCGTTGACGCGAGCGAGATCCAAAGGGCGTCGTGCGGCGACGTGGTCATTCCCACGAGGGAGAGCGTCCAATTCGGGGCGAAAATGCCTGGAATCCCCAACACAAGATCAGCGATAATTCCAATCCAGACCGCATACCGGAACAATCGGGCATAAAAGTTCATATTGCCACCTGAGGTATGATTTTTCTTTGCTCCTGAGAATTCGCTTTAAGGCAAAATGGTGGGATCTCCCCCAATTTGAACCTGGCGAAATTCGTCAGCGAAAACGCCGTCGAAATGGATTCCCATTTTTCAGGCAGACAGAACGACTTTCAAAGTTTCTTAAGGTATTCAACTAATGCTTGTTTTTCCTCGGGACTGAGATTTGTTCCGTAAATCTCACCTTCGTGTCC
>CAILLA010000245.1 GCA_903834925.1 uncultured Schlesneria sp. | reverse complement strand
GCCAAATCGTCGTAGTAGTACTTGAGATCATCGAAATTGAAATTCTCGTACGCTGTTCGTGCGATCCGCTCCAGTAAATCAGCCTTGTAGTCGAACTGTTGTTCCCAAATCGTGTGAGGCGGTCGAGGGTTGCCGAAGATTGCCCGGAGCCGTTCCCATGAAATCGGATCTGGCATTCTTTTTTGGGGTTTTGCATGCATCTCAATGATCGCGGGCTTTCGATTGTCCACAACATCAGATTAACACATCGCTCGATGTCAATCCAATGTCCGATCAGGATATGGCTTTTGATTGTACTGGTCTAACGGCGAGCGACAACATCCTCGGCGCAGTTGTTCCGATCAGGGAATTGTGGGATGTTTTCCAGTCGCCTTGCATCAAAGTCAATGAGCACCATTGACCCGCGTACGAACTGCTCATAGTCACCAATTTTATTTGAAGTGCACCCTTCTGCCGAGAACCGCAGATGCCGACATCCAACAAAGCGACTCCTTCAAGCATCGTACGTGCCGCTGTCGTCCAAACGGCTCCGGTTCTGTTCGATACGCCGAGAACACTTCAAAAACTCGCTGACCTTGCAGCAGATGCCGCCAGGCAAGGAGCCGAACTTGTCGTCTTTCCCGAAGCATTTGTCGGCGGTTACCCAAAGGGACATGATTTCGGTGTGAGCGTCGGAATTCGGTCCTCTGAAGGCCGAGACGAGTTTCGTCGTCTCTTCGACAGCGCCATCGAAGTGCCGGGACCAGCAACCGAATTCATCGGATCGGTCGCGAGGGATCACTCCATACATCTTGTCGTCGGCGTCGTCGAACGTGAGGGAGGAACACTCTTTTGTACGGCGCTGATCTTCGGGCCCGATGGCTCGATGCTCGGCAAGCACCGAAAGTTGACGCCAACGGCGATGGAGCGAGTCATTTGGGGGAGTGGCGACGGTTCAACGATCCCGGTCGTAGCGACTCCACTCGGCAAGATCGGTTCCGTCATCTGCTGGGAAAACTACATGCCCCTGCTTCGGACAGCGATGTATGCCAAAGGGATCGAGTTGTACTGTGCCATCACTGTGGATGACCGGGAAACGTGGATTTCAACAATCCGCCACATCGCTCTCGAAGGGCGCTGCTTCGTTCTCTCGGCCTGCCAGTTTCTTCAACGCAGCGACCTTCCCGCCAATTATCCCACGGAATGGCTACCAGCTTCCCAGGAAACGTTGATCCGAGGTGGAAGTTGCATTGTCGGACCGCTGGGACAAGTGCTGGCCGGGCCGAAGTATGGTGAGGAATACATCCTGCTGACTGAACTCGACAAAGCAGAACTCGTCCGGGCAAAATTCGATTTCGATGTGGTTGGCCATTATTCCCGCCCCGATGTGTTTCAGCTTGAAGTTAACGAACAACCGATGAAATCGGTGGTCTTCATCGATCCGAAGAAATCGTGAAGTCTCTTTTCGAAAGGTCGTTTCTTTCTCACGTCGGAGGATGCGACAATTCTCAGGAAGTATTGGTAAGAACATCCGTTGAATGCTTTCTGGTGGGGGAATGGGTTTCATGTCCCGGACGCCCGACGCAATCGCTTATTCGGAACGCGGATCGCTTTAAGTCGATCGCGGAAAATACGAAAAAGGGTTTCTGGATTTCGATCGAGCGATTGAACTCGATAGCCAATCTTCAGCTGCGTTCCTTCATCGAGGAGTGGCTTACTATCTTACGAATCAAACGGCAAAATCGATTTCCGACTTCGAACGCTCGATTAAACTGAATCCCATGGAATTCAAAGCAACGAACAATCTCGCCTGGATCCTGGCGACTTGTCCAAACGACGAATTTCGCGATGGTGATCGAGCGTTACAACTCGCGAACACCGCTGGTGGACGAACTGGCTTTTCGGTCTGGTATTGCCTTAAAACGTTGGCGGCTGCACATGCGGAAACGGGTGACTTCGAACTCGCTTGTAATTTTGCTGAAGAGTCACGAGATCTGGCACCCGAGACCGACGTCAGTGAATTCACGGCCCAATTGAAATCCTACAAAGCCAAGGTTCCCTGGCGCGAGGCCAAACCGAGCGTCGCGATGAGAAATTGAGAAAAGGGAAGGTTATGAAGAATCTACTTTGTTTGCGTTTCGTCGTTATCATCGCTACGGTTTTCCTGCTAACAACGGTGTCTCGCCCGCGTCAATTGATCGAGGGTTAGCATCACAACTGGAGTCCTCGATGGTCCCCCGACGGAACGAAGATCGTGTTTGAATCGACTCGCGACGATGAACGGCAAGTTGGAATTGAAAAGTTTCTTACGCTAACGTTCCTCCTGATCCCAAGCGGCTTGATTTGCTTTGTCGCGTCTCGTGTTTGCCCATGGGTTTCCGGTGCATGATTCGAACAGTGTCTTGTAGGGTGTGAAAACTGGTATGGAAACAATCGTCAGGGAAATCACTCCACTCTTCTTTTCACCGTTAATCGTTATTGAAGTTCCGGACAGTGCCGATTTGAATCGAAAGCTGCTGGACGAAACTGCCGCGATGCGAAGGCTTTCGCCAGGAGTGCAGTTAAGCAACCAGAATGGATGGCATTCGGCTCTCGATTTCTTCGAGCGAACAGAGCCAGGCTGTGTCGACCTGGCTCGACGAATAATTGACGCGATTCGCCAGGCGACGTTAGCGATTTCGCCGGGCTTTGACTTTTCCGTCGTCGGCGTGCAATGTGAAGGCTGGATCAACGTCAATGGAAAAGGGGGATTCAATACGCCGCATGATCATCCGGGATGGGCCTGGTCCGGCACCTATTACGTGCAGCTCCCTGAAAATCCTCCGAATCGAAGCGGATGTATTGAATTCCTTGATTCCCGAACCAACGTTCGTTCTATTACGGTGGATGGGGCAAGTTGTTTCATGAGTAAGTACACTCATCGACCCGTCAGTGGAACCATGCTTCTTTTCCCATCCTATCTTCGGCACTGGGTTTACCCCAACGAACAGGATGAAGAACGCGTTTCGATCGCCTTTAACGCTCGTTTTGCACGGCGTCACAAATAGGCTGGACATCGTGGTGTTGATCGACTTCAGATACGGAGGTCCGTTCACTGCATCCTGTAGCAAGAACATTACTCGCTAAGGCGAGTCAACTCCGACGATATGTCGATCTCAAAGCGGTGAGCCAGTCGCACCCCGAAAAAGGGAAGGACGGGTCCGGATTACACCAGACCCGTCCAGTTTAATCGTCCGACTTCAACGAGCCAGAGAGTTTTCTGATGATCGACGGATAATCACTCGGCCTTAGACTTCTTCCTTCGCCATCCGCAACTAACGATGGTTCCAATGCCGATTCCCGCGATAATGGCAGAAGAGGGTTCAGGGATTGCAGCGGTGGAACTGACCGTCGTCGCCGCGTAATCTCCCGTTCCCGATCCCTGATTCATCACGAGCAACGTGCCCGTTGCCTGGTTAACGTCAAGTTGGAAAAGCGAGTCGCCGACCCCCGTGGTTGGAATGTTAAGCAGGTCTTTGTCGAGGATCGCCACAACGAAGGAGTCCGGAGTCAGTCCGTCCAGATTTTGCGTCAGATACACGTCAAAGTCGAGCGTCGTTCCGGGAGTGAATGTTTGATAGAGCTCCTGGAACGGACTGCTGTTGTCGAATGTGACGGTCGAACTGATATTTCCAATGGCTCCGCCAAACGTATTGGCGCTGCCAGTCGCACTTCCGCCGTTATAGGAAAAGTGCGTGACTTGGACGGTATTATTGCCCAGCACTCCGCCGTCGTTGAACTGCAGGTCAAGGGAAAACGGAGCACCGGCACTGGCCGGTGACGAGCTAAGGCCAGACGTATTGATCTGAACGTGGAACGATCCCGCATGGCCGGTGGTTGCACAGGCAAGCAGCGCGGCGAGTGCTGCGACAGGCAGAATAGAAGTCGGAAACGATTGTGGGAACAGGGGTGCGACAATCGTCGCTTTGAAAACGTCTACGAAACGCATAAGTATCTCCATCAATTCAAAGGGAAAAGAGTTCTGTTGAAAATATTTTCAAAGGATCATTAACGGCGTCAGTTGAGTCCGCCCCATGTCCAACGGGCATTCAAGCCCGTTGGACATTGTCTTCGTTATGAGACTTGGGGCCTCTACGTCAACTGGACGACGAACGATGCGTTCTCAACCGGTCAGGGCAGAAGAGGAGGAGGACTGGAGGTGAACACATCGGTTGTAAACGAGATCGCCTTTTTCAACGGATTGCCGAAGGCCAAATTGAGCTTGAACTTCCCACCTGCAGCCAGGCTGGCGAGCAGATTCTTTGGAAGCGAGATCACGGTGTCTCCATTACCCAAACGGGTTACAGTGAGCGACGTGCCAAGGTACTTGGCGGTTACCGTGATATCCGACGGAAGATTCTTCAGAACGATACTGAAGTTTCCTTGAATGGCGTTGACCGAGTTGTTCTTGATTTCGAGGGAACTCTCGAACAAACCTGTGGTACGATTGAGCACGAACCCCGTCCTCGACTCACTCACCTGACTCGTCACCTTCGTGCTGTTGATGTGCAAGACGAACAACTGGCCTCCCTCGACCTGCGCCGTGGTGATCCCTGTCGTATAGTGGGCCTGGTCGCTGGAAATGAGCCATTTTCCGCCTGGCGCACTCTGATTCAGCGTGGAGCTCGCCATGATTGCGGAGATATCGATAATTCCAGACGTTTCTTCGTCAACGTTAAACGGCGATGTTGGAGCAACTCCAATGTCACCAAAGCGAGCCGGGTCATGTTTCGTGATCATTGTCAGGACACCTGAGTTCGTTGTCCCGTTATACGTGGCGGTGTCGAATTCCCAGATCTTTCCATTGTGAGCCGCGTTACCGACGTCCTCTTCCAGGTAGATCTTTCCATCCGAGGGACTGACGGTGATGTTGTCGAACATGTTGACCTTCTTACCATTAACGGTCTGGCCATTGATGAGCAGATCAATCTTGCCGCCGGCGTCGGGGTTGGTAATGTCATCGAAGGTCAGACGCCACAGACGCGTCTGTCCAATTTGGGATCCCGCGCCGTCACTTGCCGTATCGAGTTGGTCGGTCGTGACAAAGTAGTACACTTTCGGGTTGTTGGGGTCCCACGCGCCGTCCTCTGGTCTTGAGAAGGTCGTCGAGGCCGTGCCGCTCAGCGTAAACCGAGTCCCATTGGTGATGTTTGTCGCACGTGAGGTCGTATTAACAATCTCGGCCACGTTACCGGCTACGTTGACAAATTTCATCGTTCCATTGGTCAGACCCGCTTTGTCGATCTCGGTCCCCGTATTCGTCTTGGTACCGACATAAACAGCAAGCGAATTGTTCATGATGCCGGTTCCGCCGTCGTTGTTACCGATAACGACCGTCTTGTTTTGCGGATACGGATTGGCCAACAAGTTCTCCCAGGCACCGACTCCAGTCAGGCCGGAATTATTCGTGCTGAGGTTGAGATTGCCGAGGATATAGGTCTTGCCCGCGTCGGCCCCCGTGACCACGGCGGCCCGAGCCCAACCGGTCGCACCACCTTCTTCGCCGTACATGAAGATCCTTGCCTGAGTTCCGAGCCCGGTAGCAGAATTGTAATAGGCAGACACTTCGGGCAGGTCAGCTGAGCAATAACGATTGAAAGCGAAAGTGGCTGGGGTGGAGTTCGATTTCTGGTTGACGACATCCCAACCATAGACAGACTTCATCAAGTCTTCGCCAGAGACAACGCTGAGCGTATTCTTGTCGATGACAAATCTTGAGATGTATGCACCATTGGAGCCGTGGTCACGAACAGCCCCTAGCGTATTCCCGATTTCTTGGTTCACCAGCAGGGTGAATGTGCCGTCACCATTGTCGAAAGCTCCAAGGCCGTCCGGGATGCCGCCCAGACCATAGGTGCCACCGCCGACTTTAGGAACGGTATCATCCGGCGTCGAACCGGTATTGTCAGTGGTCAGAACCGAGATGACATCGATTCCCGGTACAACCGCCTGCACGTAAGGCGTCGAAAGGGTGCTGGGACCCGTGATCCCCGCACTAATGGCGTTACCCGACATCAGGGCACGGCATTCCAATGGTTCGAGTGGCGGTTGAAAACAACGTGCGCGGACAAGCCTGGGTTTCCGCGCTTTGTTAGAAAACAACATCTTCAATTGCCAATTCTTCAGGGAGAAAATCATTCGCAACCTCCATTCGCTGATTCTTAGACGTGAATAAATCCACCGCATGACAAGAAAGTCATGTTCCTAAACCACGTGTCGGAAATTACTGAGGCTCAATGAAGATTTAATGAGCGAAATGTGAATTCCGTCCAAGTGTCAAAAGCCTTTCGAGATCGAATCAGATTCGGAATCAATGAGCCAAACGGTGCGTCATCACCAGCTTTAAGATTGAAGCGAATGCAAGTCACAGACGCGAGGCGGCTAATCACTGGATTCAAAATGGATTGTGTTGACACGAGCTGACTTGTCGCCACAAGGACCCGAGACGATGGGTCTCTGGGCTCATTGAACCGCGACGGGCTTGTGCAGCGGCAGATTACTCGCAACGCCGTGCGAATGTCGCCATACTAGCCAACTGGTCCCGCTAAAGAGGGGGCGGCAGAGGAATCATTGAGGTTTCAGCGAACCCAGACGATTGACAACATTAACAATGAAAGCGAAGTTTCAACAACGCTTGAACGAAACTTTTTGGCTGTTCGACGATGACAGGATGAATGGAGTATTTCTCTTTCCGTCTCCCTCACGCCCGGGGGCATTGGCGTTCAGGCTCGGTCATGGATACCATCAGTTCTGTTATTCCAAGCTGGACACCAACGGGACAAAATGATGAGACGATCTGTTTGCCAAAGCTCCTTTCTCCTATGGATTGTGATGGCTTCATTTGTATCGGCATCGGAAATCACCACGATTGCAGGTACTGGTAACGATGAGTATTCCGGCGATGGCGGGCCTGCATTGAAAGCGGGGCTTGGTCAACCGTTTGGCCTGGAAATCGGTCCCGATGGTTCGCTGTATTTCTGTGAATTTTCAAACCATGTCATTCGACGGCTTGATCTGAAGACGCAGGTGATTTCAACAGTGGCAGGAACTGGTCGGCAAGCGGGGTATGCGGGCGATGGCGGACCCGCGACCAGTGCTTTAATGAACCAGCCGCACGAACTGCGATTCGATCGAGCGGGGAACTACTATATCTCGGATATGAATTCTCAGACGGTGCGAAAAGTCGATGCAAAAACCGGCGTCATGACGACAGTTGCAGGAACTGGAAAGCCAGGTTTTGACGGCGATGGTGGTCCCGCCAACAAGGCACGACTCGACCTTCCGATCGCAGTGGTTATGGATTCTGACACAGGCCTTTTGATTTGTGATATCAAGAATCATCGTGTTCGGCGAGTTGACCTGGAATCAGGCTTGATTTCGACATTTGCCGGAACGGGTGAGCGGAAAGCTATTCAGGAAGGTCAGCCGCTGACGGGTGCGTCACTGAACGGACCCCGCTCAATCGCAGTTGCGGCGAATCGAGACTTGGTCGTCGTCCTGCGGGAAGGAAACGCCGTTTATCGAATCGATCGGTCGTCCCTGTTGTTGCATCACGTGGCGGGGACAGGCAAGCAAGGTTTCACGGGCGATGGAGGTGATGCGAGAAACGCTCAGTTGGCGGGTCCCAAGGGCCTTGCCATCGATCGCGACGGAAGTATTCTTCTCTGCGATACCGAGAATCATTCGGTTCGCGTGATTCATCATTCGACAGGAAAAATCGAAACCCTGATCGGCGACGGGAAAGCGGGTGATGGGCCTGACGGTGACCCGTTGAAGTGCCGATTGAATCGCCCGCATGGTATCTTCGTTGCAAGCAATGGTGATATTTACGTCGGCGACAGCAACAATAACAAAGTCAGAAAGCTTTCACGCTAGCGACATGAAATGAGACATCGGTCACGAACAACGTGCCAATCCGGTTTTTGAGGATACATTCTTGGTCGATCGCATTCGACTCGCAGTTTACGTCTTCGCGATTCTGATCGTGTGGGCGGCAGATCGAAATCTCGCAGCAGAAGAACGAAAGTCGGTCGTTCCTGTGGTTGGGGCAGTAACCACTTCGTCATCGAAAGTATTCTTTATTCGTGACTCAGGTTTTCAGCTGGATCTGTTGCTTCCACGCCTTCGTCAGTCGCGAATCGATTTGCCGGTCCGATCCCGAGTCACCCATTCTCATCGACCTCTGCGTCGGATCGCACTTTTGAATGGCGACCGCTTCGTCGCCGAATGCCTGGATTGGGGTTCGCAAACCGCCGCGTTTCAATTGCTTAGCGGGCAAACCATTACAGTACCTGTGTTGGCCATTTCAGAAATGGCCAATTTGCCAGGCGAAGTGGTTGTCCGTGTCGATTCCTTTGAAGCGGACTCATCGCCCAATCCGGAACCCAAGCCTGGAAGAGTGCTTGACGAAACTCAAGCAGCAAGCGGGCATTCGTCACTTCGAATTGATTCGACATCCCCTGGCTATCGTCACAAGTTCGAACAGCCGATGGACTTTGCCAGAATTGAATTTTCATTCAAGACCGCGATCAATGATGCTTCTTCCCCGTCAGGTGAATGGCAATTCGATTGTGACGACAGCGTTGATCAAAAGAAGTCGCTCGTCGTTCGGATTGGTCCCGATCAATCGATCTCCGTATCAGGGATCAGTCGCGATACAGAATCTGCCTCTCAAAACCTCAAGTTATCTGACGGATGGCATTCGTTTATCGCACTGATCGACCCGAAACGGACGCGATTGATTGTCGATGATGCGATTGTTGCTTCAACACCTGCCGTTTCAATCAAATCCATTTGCTTTAAACCGACCGGCGTAAACTCAACGAACATTCTTTGGATTGATGATCTTCAAATCCTGAAACTAAGTCCAATCGACGATCAGGATCGGTCACCCAGCCACTCCATCGGTCGCGATGCACTCACGACTGAAACGGGCGATGAATTGTTCGGTCGCATCATCGGCATCACCGAATCGTCGGTAACGCTGGAAACGATCGGTCACGTTCGTTCGATTCCTCTGAATCGTGTGACGTCACTTGATTGGAGCCAGCCAACTGCTGCCATCAAACACGCCTCCGCGTTGAAGGCGGGGGTCGTCGCGTCCGTGGAAATGCAATCGTTTGTTGACCGAACCGAATGCCAGCCGGAGAGGTGGACGGTCACCATCACGAGAATTGATTCCAAATATTTGATCGCTCAACATTCACTCGTCGGCGAACTGAAGTTACTTTGGTCCGACGTGCGTCGGGTCGAACCTCTGTTTGTGGGTCAGTCACTTCTGGTTGACGCTCGGCGATTTCATCTCGGCAATTCGATTCGGACAGACCTTCACCGCCATCTTCCGGATGGAACCGATATTTGTGGCGACTTCGATTTACCGGCGATCCCATCAGGCCAACCCTACTTTTCGCTCGACGTGGCAGAACTCGAGGCGGCCAGTCCTGAGGCACCACCGGCAAGCCCCTTTCTCGCTCAGCTTCGAGCAGGACGTCTCGTTACCGAGGTCTTTTTAAATGAACAACGAATCGGCAATTTGAACCAATTGATACGCTTCAAAGCGAGGTCTCAAACTCCCGACCGGATTCGTGTTAGTGTCCCACGTGACCTTCTGAAACGTGGGCGAAACACGTTTCGATTGCAGCAACAACCGCTTGAGCCTGATGGTCACGAATTCGACGACGGTGAAATTGGAAACCTTCGATTCGAATTTGTACAAGAGAAACAATAAGCTAACCGTAACACTTAGATTTGCGAAACACCGAAAACTCTTTGGCCGGATTCATCGATGCAGATTCAGCGTCTTAACGAAATTCTTGAACATTTCCCTCGCCATCGGATCGCCGTCCTGGGCGATTTCTTTCTCGATAAATATCTGGAAGTCTTGCCCGAACTGGCCGAACCAAGTCTTGAAACAGGCCGAGTGGCTCATCAGGTCCTTGCAGTGCGGCGCTACCCTGGTGCTGCGGGGACTGTTGTCAATAATCTCGCCGCTTTAGGGGCGGGTGAGCTGTTTGCGATCGGTGCCGTTGGCGACGACGGTGAAGCATCCGATTTGTGTCAGGGATTGAACCGTATTCGATGTTCGACCGAAGGACTTTTGCGATGCCCTGAATTATTGACTCCGACATATCTTAAGCCACATGACCATAACGTCGCCGGTCTGGCGGGTGAGCATTCGCGGTACGACACGAAGAATCGAGTTCCCACACCAGATGCGATTGTGGACCGGGTCGCCATCGAATTGGAACGAGTCCTGCCACAGGTCGATGCTTTACTGATCATGGATCAAGTCGAAATCTCGGAGTGCGGCGTCGTGACTTCGAAATTACGAGACCATGTTGCGGACCTGGCACGTCGATTCAGCAAAGTCATCTTCTGGGCCGACAGTCGGCGTCACATCCGGCTGTTTCGAAATGCGATCATCAAGGCAAATCAGTTTGAAGCGGTCCACCGGCTGAACCCTGCCGTTGGTGAGGAAGTCTCGTTGGATGAATTGAGACGGCTTGTTCCAAAACTTCGCGAAGAAAACGGAGCCTCCGTCTTCGTTACATGTGCTGAACGTGGAATCCTGGTGAGCGATCCCGAAGTGACACTCGTCCCCGGCGTACATGTGACAGGACCAATCGATCCGACTGGTGCGGGGGACAGTGCATCGGCAGGAGCGGTCATGTCACTCTGCAGCGGTGCAACGCCGGCGGAGGCAGCGCTGGTTGCGAACCTGGTGGCGTCGATCACGATTCAGCAGCTGGGGACAACGGGTTCCGCTTCACCCGATCAGGTTCGGGCCGCTTTGGCTGTCTGGCATGCCCAGCATCCGTAAATCAGATTGATCGTAATCGATTGTCAGTGTCGTACAGTGGGATTCGGCAGCTTGATTCCTGTGACGTTCACGCCGCTGCCAATTAATAGATTTTGATTATAAACCCAACGATAAACGCGGCCTTGTTTCTCAGGGGGTAGCACAATCAATTTGTCGAACCCGGCAGCGTGAAACCAGGCGACCAGCTCCTCTTCGGTATGGTGATATTGGTACTGAGGCGCAAACCAATCGAAGGTGTCGCAGACGCGGTTTTCGTGATTGGGATGAGCACTGAAATTGACGATCTTATTGAGCGTCTTGTTCACGACGGGGAGGCCACCCAGCCAGCCTCCCCATTTACACCAACGCTCGAGCTTCTCGGGAGCCATCTGCGTTGTTCGGCGTCTCAGGGCGTTGTTAATCGTTTCTTGCCACCATTGATTGCGTCGATAGAGCCAGACCGAATACCGTCCTCCCGGTTTGACCATTTTCGCCACGGCATCGAAAACCGACTTCGTATCGGCGTCGTGGTGCATGACTCCGATCGAGAAGACGAAGTCAAAAGAGGCCGGTTCAAGAGGCAATTTCTTCAAGTCTGCCTGGACGAACGCCACGTTAGTAAGGTGCGAACAAAGCTGTTTTGCTTTAACCACTGCTGCACTATGGTCGGCTCCGACAACGACAGCACCGGCTTCACCGCAGACTTTGCTGTAACGGCCACCACCACAGCCAGCATCAAGGACTCGAAGGCCCGCCAGATCCTTCAGAGAAACACCAGTTTTGGCTTGGAACGTCGCACGATCCTCGTCGTCATGCGCGACTTCGTATTTATTCCACTGCCGACCGAAACTCGCCAGATGTTGATCACCCGTGAAACGAGGGATTCCGTCAACGATCGGTGCCGACATTCCGCACTTCGAACATTCGACTTGTTCCAGACGCCGAACGAACGACGACCTGCAAGTCGGACACCGAAGGAACGGTAAAACACTGATCTGAGAATCGGCTGAGTCCAATGGTAGTTCCTGAGGCTTACTGATTGCAGGGATTCCGCATTAGATCGCAAAGTGTCCAATTCTTCACCCTCGACAGCAACGGATAAAACATTTTTTCCATGATAAAAAGT
Organism: uncultured Schlesneria sp.; assembly: GCA_903834925.1. GTDB lineage: Bacteria > Planctomycetota > Planctomycetia > Planctomycetales > Planctomycetaceae > Schlesneria. The sequence goes on along the minus strand of CAILLA010000245.1, from coordinate 68,047 downwards.
TGAAAGCCGATCGGGTGAAAACAAGCTTTCCACCTTGGCTTGCCCAAATGGAAGCGAATTTGGTCTCACCACACCCAAGTCGAATCGTGCCAGACATGTCGTCCACAAAGACAAGTCGAGCTCAAACGGGGGGCTTTGACGCAACTGTGGTCACGTTTGGACACCAGTCTATGACCTTACGGGAACGCGAGCACGCCACTGAGGTTGCCTCAGTTGTGGAGAACAAGCATTGTTCGATCGACCGCCAAATTTGCTCGCACCAGGGAATTCTAAGAACTCGGCTTCTGTGAATTGGGAAAAGTCATAGAATCCCGCGTTGGATCTTTCCTTTCGCGACAAAAAAGGAGGCGGGCATGCAGGGATGCTTTCCGCAATTCAGGGTTGGTTGTTTGCTGCTATCGTGCATGGCGACTTATTTCAGTGTGGTAGCAGCCGAAATTCCACCTGCCTGGATCGATGACGCTCAGCTGCACGATGTGAAATCGGTCGGTTCGAAACTTGCTTTTGCCGTGGGTGAGCACGGCGCGATCTGGAAATCCGTGGACGGAGGTCGAAGTTGGGCCGCGTCTCACTGCGGAATGGACGTTTCGTTACAAAGCGTTTGTCTGCTTGATGACCGAACCGGCTGGATCGCTGGCCGCAACACCACAGCATACTCGGGTTTGGATAGCGGTGTTTTGCTGGCAACGCAGGACGGGGGCAAAACCTGGCAACAATTCGGACGGGATGTCCTTCCCGCTCTCAGTTATGTGAAATTCTTCGGCCTGGACGAAGGACTCGTGGTTGGCCAGCCGACTTCGATGTCGCCGACCGGGATTTTCAAAACCAATGATGGGGGTATGACTTGGCGGGGTGTCCAGGGTGACGCAACGCACAGTTGGAAGGCGATGTGTTTTCTCGAACCGGAAATGGGTGTTGTCGCCGGTGTCCAGGGCCGTGTTTCGGTCATGGGGGGCGAGCAACTTTATCCATCGAAACTTCAGCCACAGGGATTCCGTTCGATCCGTTCGATCGCACTGTTGTCGAATGACAAGGGTTGGCTGGTGGGCGATGGGGGGCTTGTCCTGTCGACCGCCACGAGTGGTGTCGTATGGGAGTCTCCCCAAAACCCACTTCCGGAAGAGTTACGGGATGGAATGGACTTTCGAGCCGTCGAGGTCCGTAATGAAAAGGTCTGGATCGCTGGTTCCCCTGGCAGTGTGATCTGGCACAGTCCTGACGGTGGCGTTCACTGGGAAAAGCAATTGACTGGTCAAACAGCACCATTGGCTGCTCTACGGTTTGCCAATGAACAACAAGGGACGGCGGTTGGTGCGTTCGGGGTGATTGTCCGAACGGACGATGGCGGAAAGACATGGCAGACAGCCCGAGGTGCCGGACGTCGCGCAGCCCTTTTGGCGCTGCATGCTAGACCCGCAAAGACAAGCGCGCCGATGCTCACGAAACTGTCTGGAGAGATGGGCTTTCGCAGTGCTATCTGGATCGCTCAGCGAGATGACGTTGGACCCATGGCCTGGTCAACCGAGAGTGAATCCGTTCTTCAGGCCGCAGTACAGAAGTGCGGCGGAAACCAGGCCGATGTGCATTGGCAATTGCCGCTGACACTTCCGGGGATCGAATTTTCCTCGGACAAATTACTGGCCGAATGGCAGAAGCAGACGGAAGGTCGGCTACCCCAAACGTTCCTGGGTGCGATCGTACGACAGATCCGAACCTGGCGTCCGAACGTGGTAGTCATCGACCAACCGTCGAAGGACGATGCCGCCGGTCAACTGATGTTTGACGCAACATTGAGGGCCGTTGCGCAAGCATCTGACGCAACACGTTATGTCGAACAATCTCAATTCACGGGTCTTGAAGCATGGAAAGTTGACCGCGTCTACATGCGGCTGGCGACGGGTGGGACCGGAGATGCACATATCGATCTCGATGAATTGCTTCCGTCTCTCAAAGCCTCGACGAGAAACGCCGCCGCTCCGGCGATTGCTTTGTTACAGTCCGACCGAGTTCCCGTCAGCGAAGCCAATGATGCAGCACGAATCGCATATCGATGGATTGGACTCGACGGTAAGTCTGCCGAGGAATCATCCTTGAATGGACGCGGAAAAGGAGCTTCGTCGCTCAAGTCACGTGAGTTTTTTGGTGGGCTTTCAATCTCGCCAGGCTCCCCTTCGCGACGCGAGACGACACCGATCGACGAGACAAATCTGGAACGCATGCAAAAGCTGGCGCAGAAGCAGCGAAACTTCACGGGACTGTTTCAGAAATCTCTCGATGACCCACGTGTCGCAGGACAGGTCATCGCCCAGATCAACGGGATTGTTGAAGGGATGGAGCCTCAGCAGGCAGTGGGCATTCTTCGCGACCTTGCGGATGAATATCGTAAGCGATCCCAGTTTGAATTGGTTGAGTCAACGTATGTTGAATTGATTCGACGTTATCCCAAGGAGCCTGGCTCGCTCGACGCGATGCGCTGGTTAATCCAGTTCTGGTGCAGTAGTGAAACGGCCTGGCAACGAACACAGACCATGAAATCTGGAACGACCTTGACCCAGGGAAATTCAAAACCACTCCAGCGTGTTCAACAGGCAGGTGGACAATTCGATGACAGTGGCAACGGAGTCCGCGCTGCCGCAGGCCTGAGTGACGGATCAGACTCGTACACGACATCCAGTTCAGCCAGCCCGGTCCGGTTGAAAACACAACTCGATCTTGAGGCGAACCACTCACGCGACAAGAAGACGAAGCAGCCGGGCCGGTTGAAAATCGACCGTGATGTCGAATGGAGAACTGGGGCTGTCGCCGATTGGCATTCACGAGCCAACGAGCTGGCCAAGCAGATGCAGTTGGCTTCGCCAAGTCGATTTCAATCGCCCGAAATTCAATTTCCCTTAGCAGCCCTTCGTCGATCCGACGGTTCGGTTCGAGGTGCCGATTCAATCATCCGAAACTTCGTCACGAATGCGATGAATCCTGAAACAAAGCAATTGGCCGAACGGGAATTGTGGGCATCGTTCGCGACGCCGGAATCACCTAAGTCGCTGGCGTTCTGTTACCAGACGAATGATCGACCACATTTGGATGGACTGTTGTCAGACCAGTGTTGGACGGAGGCCAAAGAAATTCATTTATCGGAATCGCCTCAAACCGATGAATTTGCGGCGGGACTGGATGGCAGCAAACAGACGATGGCGATGTTTGCCTATGATACCGAGTTCTTATACGTGGCGATTCGTGTTCCGCGAGAGACGGGCACACCCCAGGATCGTCCCCAGTTGACAGGCCGACAACACGACGCAGATCTGTCCAGACATGACCGGATCAGCATTCGTCTCGACATCGATCGAGACTATGCCACGTGGTATGAATTCCAAATCGATCAACGGGGCTGGACAGCGGAAAGTTGCTGGGAAGATCGCCGCTGGAACCCAACGTGGTACGTGGCTGCTGAAATGGACGAGACCGATTGGCGAATTGAAGCCGCAATTCCCTGGGCTGACCTCTCCCCGACTCCGCCAAAACGGAGTACCATTTATGGCCTGTCGGTGCAGCGAACGATTCCGACAGTCGGACTGCAAAGCTGGACGCATCCGGCGACCGCACGACCGCAGCCGTCGTCCTTTGGGTTATTGAAATTTGAATAGCTGACAATGCAAAACCAACAGATCGCCGCAGCGTTCAACGAGGTCGCTGACCTGCTCGAAATTCAGGGAGCAAACGCCTTTCGGGTCAGGGCCTATCGGAATGGTGCCCGAACTCTCGAAAACCTCTCAGAATCGGTCGCCGATCTGCTGGCGGTTCCGGGTGGTGGCTTGGAGTCGCTCGACGGAATCGGCAAGGATCTTGCTGCCAAAATCAAAGTGGTGGTTGAGACTGGTCAACTCCCTCAGTTGGAAGAGCTTCGCCAGCAGGTTCCTCACGGCGTCGTGGAAATGCTGCGCATCCCAGGCTTGGGGCCAAAGAAAGTTGCGGTCCTTTTTAAGGAGCTGGGTGTCACAAACCTCACTCAGTTGAAAGAAGCCTGTGAAGCGTCCAAGGTTTCAGAACTAAAGGGGTTCGGCAAGAAGACGGAGCAATCGATTCTCGAAGGGATTCCGCAAGCACTGGAAGCTGGAACGCGTTTTCTGATCAGCGTCGCAACAGAATCCGCCGAAGCGATCGTTGAAGACTTGAAACAGTTGCCATCGGTCGGACAGGTTTCGGTTGCCGGTTCATGTCGCCGACGCAAAGAAACGTGCGGCGATCTGGATATCCTGGCGACATCGGACAACTCGGCCGCGGCGATGGACCGCCTTGCCGCCAATCCGCTTGTTGAGAAAGTCCTCGTTCGAGGTGACACGAAGCAGCGAGTCCGCCTTCGCTCAGGGATTGAACTCGATTTACGAGTCGTTCCTCCCGAGTCGTACGGAGCGGCGATGCAGTACTTCACTGGTTCCAAAGAACACAACATCGTGATTCGACGACGAGCCATCGAGCGAGGACTGAAAGTCAACGAATATGGCGTTTTTCGTGGTGAGGAATTTGTCGCTGGGCGGACGGAAGAAGATGTCTACGCGGCCGTCGGGCTTCCGTTCATTCCCCCGGAACTTCGTGAAAATCGTGGTGAGATCGAACTGGCGGAGGCAGGAAAGTTACCGAAGCTAATCGAAGTTGCCGACATTCAAGGTGATCTGCACATGCATACGACGGCATCGGACGGTGCCGCAACGATTCTCGAAATGGCCGAAGCAGCCAAGGCTCGCGGACTGAAATACATCGCGATTACCGACCACTCGAAACGAGTCAGCATGGCAAACGGGCTGGACGCTACCCGACTCCGAGAGCATTGGGCCAACATCCGCAAAGTCCGCGAACAGATTTCGGGGATTGAGATCCTGTGCGGAATCGAATGTGACATTCTCGAAGATGCAACCATGGATCTCGACGACGAAGTACTTTCCGAGGCCGATTGGGTTATCGCCGTTTTACACTATGGATTGAAACAGCCCCGCGAACAGATCATGCAACGGTTGTTGAATGCCATCCGTAATCCGAATGTGGACGCGATTGGACATCCAACCGGACGAATGCTCGTGAATCGTGCTGCTGCGGATATCGACTTCACCACATTCTTTAAAGCGGCGGCCGATTACGGTGTCATGCTGGAAATCAACGCCAGTCCCTATCGACTCGATCTGGATGACATTCAGGCTGCCGCTGCAAAGTCACACGGGATACCGATCATTCTCGACACCGATTCACACAACACGAACGGATTCACCTCGCTTCGTTACGGGGTCGACCAGGCGCGAAGGGCAGGGCTGACCAAGGACGATGTTGCGAACACACGGTCGTTGGCAAAGTTCAAAGAGTTGCTACGGAAAAAATAACCCGATCGAGTCGACGTCAAACGACGGGACAACTCAGTTCGGTAAAGTCAGTTCGTTCAGCCGCAGATTCGTGCCGGATCGCTCGTTCTACATGTCCATTTTTCAAGATGAATGCACCGGCCAATTGCAGTCCATTGCCGACGAATGAACCGAACCCGAATTTGAAGACAACACCTTCCACAAGTGCCCGCCAGAAGGTCTTGATTCCGATCAATTGCCCCAGCGTTCCAAACGGCAGTTCAAGGGTGCGGAACAGTCGCCGCTCTGGATCACTCACCTGGCCGACCCCGCGCAATCCAAATCGGAACATCATTGCGTTCGCTTGCTCGGCTGAACCCATGTGAATCACCACCGGAGTCAGACCGGCTTGATGAATCTGTTCAGTCTGCTTCGAGAGATCAGAAAGTGTCTCGCGGCAGTATGTACAGCCAAAGTGACGTACGCAAACAAGTAGTAATGGAGATTTGAACGACAGATCAAACAGATTCGAACTATCTTGCAACACTGCAGTCCGAAGTGCTTGTTCCAGCGTCAGGCCTTCCGCAGTCGTTCGATGCGTCTCATAAATTCGAGCCGCATGGGCGAGAATAGCCGCAAACGGAATCCACCACACGAGATCATTCGTCAGGATGGTCGCACCCATCATCCAAGGGAATTCACCGCGCCAGGCGCTGTAAACAAAACCGATCGGACCGAGAAACTTTCCCAACAACCCTACCAGAATGATCGGCCAGTGCGTTGCGGCATCGCGTGCGGCAATCCAATAACCAATCCCGTAAACCCCGATGACCATCCCCAAACATTGAATGATTGGAGGGTAATTTGGTTCCTGAAGACCGAGCCACTGAAACGCGGTTTTCGGGAAAAGGATGACGAGGCTTCCCCACAGTAAGTTGTAGATCGCGGCCAAGCGCAAGACCAGCGGCACCCAATTCGGCATCTCGGTAGTGCTCTTTGACATGTTCAATCCTTCATGAATATTTTCCATTTAAGGATTGTATGTCGGTCGGCGATCAATCCAATGTCGCCGCGCAAGTTGGACGAAAGTTAAACCGAATTGACGGGTCCCCGGCCGCGTCCTACAGTGATTTTAGGAGCGATGGATGGTGGTACTGTGCATTCTTCTGAATGAATGTGCCACTGCTTGACCGTCCTCGGTCAAGCAGTGCTCTTTGAACCGCAGAAGGAAAAGAGACTGCTTCTCCGAAGACTCTGATACAGTAGCGTACCAAACTGATTGCGAAGTTTGTATTAATGTGCCACTGCTTGACCGTCTTCGGTCAAGCAGTGCTCTTTGAATGGAAAAAGGAAAAGCCACTGCTTCTCCAAAGCTCCGAAGCAGTGGCACGAAAACTCATTGAGAAGTTTGAAAGCGCGTCAGGAGAAACTTTGTGAAGCCCGCGAACGCATCCAGAGAATCGGTTGCCGCAGGCCGCGAAATCCTGGCACATCAATCATCCGACGGCAACAAGGCAACAAGGGGTTTACCCGACTGGGTACCTCATGTTCTTCTCCTGTCGAGCTTCTTATCTCTGTTGGCACATGCAGTTTTACTGCTGGTGTTTTCTGTCTACCTGGGAATTCGCTACCCAGGTCCGGTTGGTTTCACCACCGAGCCGACTCGTGAAGTTGGGATCGTTATTAGCGAAAAAGGTGACAACCCCAACGCCGTGATGCCTGGTGAGCCGAACGAAGGGGATACGACGGGTTCCATTGCTGACGGTTCGACGACAAACGATGCATTCGTACCGACGCGAGCCACGTCCGATCAACCACCGGTCGAAACATCTCTCCCGCATGAAGATGCCTCAACCCGAATTGGACCGGGCGTCAACCTTCCTATCGGTACCACGGTGATGGACCTCCGTCAGCCGGTCAAATCAGGCGGTGGACAAAGGCAGGCGGCAACGGGGACCCCGGGTGGTCCGTCTGGTACCGCATTCATGGGGACAAAGGACCAGGGATCGAAAGTGGTGTTTGTGATTGATGCCTCAGGCAGCATGATCAGCCACAACTCAATGCAAGTAGCGAAAGCTTCTCTCGTATCAAGCGTACAGGCGCTGGATGGCAACCAGCAGTTCCTGATTATCTTCTACGACGATAAGCCTGTCATGCTGCATCTGAGGGACTCAAATCAGCCTCAACTTTATGCCGCCACAGAGATCCATAAGACTCTGGCAAAACAAAAGATTGCCGGTATCCATCCAGGGACCGGAACGCAGCATGTGCCAGCACTCGAAATGGCATTGTGGCTGAAACCAGATGTCATCTTCTTTCTAACCGATGGTCAAGAACCTCCAATCTATGAGTCAGAGCTGGATTCGTTGAAAAAGCTCAATGGGCAAAAGACTCGAATTCACAGCATCGAATTTGGCGTCGGGCCTGAAGTCGCAGAAGGAAATGAAACAAAGAATTTTTTGCGAAAACTTTCGCGTCAGAATGGTGGCACGTATCGATACTACGACGTCACCAAATTTAAATGACTGCCCGATTCAAAAGCGAATTTCATTTCAACTCATTCGTTTCCTCGGATTTCATATGAAAGTCTGACGAAACTTTCTAAAGCGAATTGACCCGCCTCGAAGGTGCCGTTAGGGTTAAAGGTCTCTCGAATTTTCCCACAACAATCTGGATTTCAACCGCATGCGAATGATCATCGCCCGGCTGTTTTTGTGCGCATTCGCATGGTGGCAAACTCTCTTTTCTTCAACAAATCGACCTGATTTTGCCATCGTGATGATCGCGCTGACTGCGGTCGGACCGACGCTGCTCGCAGGTGAAGCGGTTTCAGAAACTGAGCCTTCAAAAGTTCTGACATGGATCCGCTCAGCCGAGAAATCGGGCAGACTGGAGGTCGACTTTTACCCCCCTGAAAAGCGTCCGACTCAGTACGCAGGCTGGACAGATTTTGAGCTGACGCTGGAATATAAATACGAACAGCAGATGAAATGGAAAATCACTCGGGAGAAAACGGTAAATGTCACGATCTACCCGACATTCACCACCATCAAACCTTTGGTTTCACACACAGTCAAATTGCCTGACAGTCTGAATGCGTCAACGTGGCATGAATCAGAGTTGGGTCGGCACGAACTGGACCACATCTCGATTGGATCACATCCTCGCCTGACTTTGCTGGCAACTCAACTTGTGAAAAGTATTGTCACAATCAAGCGTCAGGCGGATCGCATCACGGACGTCAATCAAAAGTGGGCTCAGGAAGAAATCACAAAAGAAGTCAACAATCGAAGCCATGCAATTCAAACATTGGTCATCGATAACAACAAACGCCTGGACGATCTCACCCGACATGGTGCCAAAGAACTCGACGACCGAGCCCGATTTTTCGATCGACTCTTCCTAAAAGAAAATCTCGACGAATCAAAATTCACATATCTCGGCGACGTCCTGAAACTGCTCGATTCCCCCGACTACCGTAACGCCACCCTCCAATTTTAACGCGCGTCAGGCATGGGATTTTAACGCGCGTCAGGCATGGGTTAAGAATAGGGGTGTCGCTTTCGCGTTGAGGGTAAAACACCGTCTGCTGTCACGAAACCCCTTGAATTTAATGCGCGACGACAGGCATGGGTAAAAATAGGTGTCTCGTTCGCCGTGACCTGATTTTTCCGAGCTTGCATCACGGACGCTCGGCTGTACAATTGGGTCCGCAACTTTATGGTGGCTATAGCTCAGTTGGTAGAGCGCCAGATTGTGGTTCTGGATGTCGCCGGTTCGAGCCCGGTTAGTCACCCCTCCGAAAGCCTTGCTGGCAAACACTGCCGGTAAGGCTTTTTGCATTTCGGTGAGCCAAATTCATAGCTGAAAACGAACTTCATTTCGCGGAAGAATCGGTCCGCGACTGTTTTGTTAGACGCTGCGATTGCGGAAAATATGACGATCGTTCCAATGGTGTCGCGTACCGCAAATACTCATCTGTCACCCTAAGGTTTGACAACTGCGTCTTGTGGGCGCGAAACGTCGCGACCCCTCTCGCGCCGAACTAAGATGGTGGCAAAATCAATACGCAAGTACTTGATGAATAGTCACTTACATGAACGCCTGCCCCTCCTCTTCGAGAGTTTTTGATTTTTTTCCAAAACCCAATCGGAAAAAAGGAAATCTCGTTCGTTCTGTTTGCAGGACAGCAGCAACGATGTGTTGCCGCAGTGAAACGAGTTTACCGGTTGGGAATTTTCATTATGAAAAAATTCGTGTGGGCTACATTGCTGGCGGGTTTGGGATTGGCTGGATTGTTTGTGGCCGCAGGCCGCGGTTCTGGTGAATTGCGTGGGTATTTCCGCGCTTCGGCAGACAAGACGGTTGATGGCCTGGTTGCATCGCTCCCCAAGGAAGTGGTTGATCGGAAGTTGGATCATGACCTGCAACAGCAGCGGCGAGACTTGATCGATCATCAGGTGCAACTCAACCTGTCGCGAAATCAGATTGCCGATCTGCGTTCGGATGTGTCGAAACTGGAAACCAGCGTCGCGCTCAGGAAACGTCTATTGTCCGAGGCGTATCCGATCCTGAAAGCCGCGATCGAAGGGGGACAGGAATCGGTTAAGTTTGCCAATACCGATTATTCGCTCCCCAATTTTCAACGCGAAGTCGACGAACTGCTGACGCTTCAGGATCGGGAAACCCGGCAACTGGAGATCAAACGTGAAGGATTGACTCGATTGGAACGAGGCGAGCGGGAAGGGATTCAAGCCCTGGCCGACATGCGAACGGCATTGGAAAGCTCGGAAATGGAAGTCGAGGTTTTAAAGCAACGACGTGAGCAGGCGGAAATGGAATCGAAGACACTCGACACCGTTTCGTCCATCGCTTCGAAGCGGCCCGATATCGATAGTTCGGTCAGCCAGGGACTGAGCAAGATTCGGAGTGACGTCAAACAACTCGAAGCGAAAAACGAAGCGAGACGTGCATTGTCGCCGGTGAATGAACGACCAACCAACCAGCTAACAAAACACTGGAACCGACTGGAAACACTGAAAGCGATTCATGACGATGCGGTTCCTGCCAAGTCATCTCAATAAAACCCGCCGCCCTCAAAAAAGGCGAAACCCCACCCCCCCCTGCGGGCACCGCCGTGAAGGGTTTTTCAAAACGGTAGTGACGTGAGGTGCCACTGCATCGGAGTCTTCTCCGACGCAGTGTCTTCGATCTGCAAACACGCGATTGAAAGCCACTGAGTGACCGAAGACGGTCATTCAGTGGCACAAGACTTCGTTCGAACCCATGATTTCCCGAAGAAAAATTCTTCACCGCGTTGCCCTGCGGGGGTGGTTAACGGGCCTTTGCACCAGTCATCGTTGTCATTCACCGATAAGATAAAAATACCGCAAACCGTCATTCGCCGATAAGATTCAACCGCTAAGGCAAAGGCCCGTTAACCACCGCCACGGGGGCGGTGGGGTTTCGTCTCATTCATATCAAGGTTAATTCTGATGTCGACTGCGAAACTTTTAATGCCCGAACCTGATCAGCCTAACGACGAAAAGCGGCTGATTCGGTTGCTCGAGCAACACACCAGCCTGACCGAACAACTCGAACAGTTCCCGCAGCCGGTCGAGAAACCAAAAGATCAGGCGACTTTCGCCTCGCTCAAGCAGAACATCAAGAAGTTGGAAGACGAGATCATTGCCCTAGTTGACGAACATTTTCGCGAAGCGTTACGACCAGTTTTGATCAAAGTATTTGGAAAGGGATTGGCGAATCGGCAAGCGGATGTCAGTGTTCGTTATACCAGTGTAGTGAACGACTTCTTTGCCAAGGTTCTTGCCGAACGCAACGACGCGTTCTGGCGGGCAAAGACGGCAAAACAGCTTCGCTCATGGGCGTCGGTTGTGATGCGCAATCAGGTTCTCGACCACATTCGGCGAAAGAAACTTTTTCCGCAGGCCGTCGATGACATCGCAGCATTTGCCGACCAGCGACAAGTCCACTTTGAAAAATACAACGATGTTTCGTTCGAACAAGCGTTGGCGACTTTGGAACGTTGGAAGGAAGGGACCGCTGACGAACAAGTCATGGCGCTGGTTTTGCAACATCGTTACATCGACGGCATGACTTACGACGAAATCGCGGATCAACTCGACCTCGAAAAAGACCAGCTTTATCGAATCGCCGAAGCGGCGAAAAAGCGACTCCGTCAGAAATAAAACGAAACCCCAGCCCCCCTGCGGGGGTGGTTAACGGGCCTTTGCCCTAGGAATTAGCATTAGTGAGTATCGGTGAACGTTATTCGTGCAAAAACAAATTATTCTAAGGAAAGAAGACAAAGAGTTTTTACCACGAAACACACGAAACACACGAAATACACGAAATACACGAAATACACGAAATACACGAAAAAAAGAGTCCGGGGGCTAACGCACCCCGGCTCGCCTTGACTGAATTGTTTCGCGTATTTCGTGTTTTTCGTGGTTCACAATTCTTCGCATTTATTTTCTTAATTGCCTCTGATTTGAGGGTTTTTCGATGGCTCCCATTTCTTCCGACTTGCCGAATATGCATGCTCAAATCGGCCTGAAGCCGGATCATTTTCAGATCTGGCCTGCGACGATCAACGCGATTGAACAGAGTGGCTGGCGGATCCATGGTGGCCAGAAGGGGAAGGGTGGATTCGGTGCCGGGTTCGAGGTGCGGCATCAGGAATCGAACGCGGTCGGGTTCGTCAAAATCATGCTCGACCCAACCAACGAGGATCACATTCATGCGTTTGACCGCGAATGCCGGGTGCTTGCTTCGGAATACGTTCCCCGCGACCTGGTCCCCGCCTACATCAATCATGTGAAACGGGACGGGATTCAACCGTTCGTTTTGATGGAATTCCTCAACGGACGCGAAATTCACAGTTATGTGAAAGAGCCACGTAAGCTCGATCTCGATCATCGGATCCAATTGGTGGAAAAGTTGTTTCGAGCCTACCAGCAATTGCACGACTGCAACCTGATCCACGGCGATCCCAAGCCCGAAAACATGATGGTACAAAAAGAGGATCGGATTCGACTGGTCGATTTCGGTTTGTCCTGTCGGCTTGATCCTGGTTATGGAACTCGTGGCGTCAGTGTACGCGGTGGTACGCCGGGTTACGGTGATGACGAAGTCGTCTACAAGGGAAAACGACCAGATCGCTGGCATGATCTGCGCGGTGCGGCTCAGATTGCGTTCCTGGTCCTGATCGATCGCGATGCACCGAAGGACGATTCCGAATGGGGAAACGTCCTCAAGCAGGCGGGCGTTCCGTCATGTGTCTGCGATGTCCTGATCAAGTCAGGTCGAACCCCGGATTCGCGTAAGGATAAAGATCCACTGGTTTACGAACGGGCCGGTGATGCCGCCGACGCGATTCGTCAATGGCGAGTCAATCGGGATCGGAACCAGCAAGTTCGCAAGCAACTCCTCACGACGATGTGCTGGGTCCTGTTGGTGGGATCGTTTGGTGCTGTTGGCTGGTGGAAGTGGAACGAAGAACGGCGGCTGGGTGACCTCAGGGAACTCACGTCGCTTCAGCGTCAATTCGATGGCCTCGGAAACATGGTGAAACATCCGGGTGTCGCCCAGATTGCTGGTGCTGCCAGCGGAAATGACGTCACCGTGACCGAAAAGATCAAATCGTTCGCGAAGGCGATAACGGCTGCGCACGATATTGAATGGGCCGAGTCGATCCTTGACCCGTTACGAAAAGTACTGAATGAATCACCCTGGCAGTCGTTGCCCGCAGTTCAAGCGCAAAAGGACCAGCTTGTCAAACAGTTTCTGGCATTGGCCGAGGATGTCCAGGGTGGGCGGATTGACGGTTTGCAGTCACGCGTGGCCGGACTGCACGGGGATCTGGCGGCACTGGCTCGAGCAAATACCGAGGCAGCCCCGGCAGTACAACGGCGGATCGAGTTTGAGCGGCTGGTCAAATCGGTGGATGACGAGGTCCGGCAGAAGGATGGATTCAAACAGATCGTCCGTTCGGCGGAAGAAGGTGCGGGACGATTGTTGAATGAAGGACACTGGAAGGAAACCGGCTTGCAGTACGGTCAGCGGATTGACCAGTTGAATGACTGGCTGAAGCCTGAAAACAACAATGAAACCGAGGCGCAGCGTCAAAAACGCCTGAAGGGGAATCAGGAAACGCTCGCCGCCGTTGAACGTGAGAAAGAACAACTCAAAGCGGACGTGGTACGCGTTAATCAGTTGGTGACGGAAAAGATCGCAGAGATCTCCAGGCTGAATGGTCAGATTTCGAAGCTGACGGAGGAACGCCTCGAAGATGGCAGGAAAGTGATCGAGGCGACGGCAAAACTGACACAGGAAGAGAAGTTAAGAAAAGAGGCGGAAGGAAAAGTCGCCGGTCTGGAATCGGCGAAGACGACCCTGACGTCCGAGAACGCCAGGCTGAAGCGTGATTCGGAATCGCTCGGCGAATTGCGGATCACGCACGCGAAAACTGTTCAAGACTTTGAGAAGAAGAACAAAGAATTGGATCAGGCCAATCGGGAACTGACTGCGGCCCGGGACCAGGTCAAACAATTGATCGCCGTGGCGGGAAGCGGGGGAGCCGACGCGGAGAAAAAATTCCAGCTCCTCAAAGCAGACCCCGTTTCGACCTTTAGCAACAAGACGGGAATCATAGTCGCCGAAATTCCCGCCGGGTTGTTCGACATGGGTTCACCGGCATCAGAGACCAATCGTTCGTCGTACGAAGGTCCGCAGCACACTGTTCAGATTTCGAAGTTTGAGATGGGGATCTGCCCGGTTACGCAGGAACAATACCAACGGGTGATGGGGACGAATCCCAGTTATTTTTCGGTAACGGGGGGCGGCAAAGACGAGGTCAAGGGGTTGGACACCGGCCAGTTTCCGGTCGAGAGCATTTCATGGTTTGATGCGGTCGAATTCTGTATCAAGGCAAGCGAAATGGACGGTGTGTCTCCTCACTATCGGATGACCGACATCGTACGAGAGGGTGATTCAATCAAATCGGCCAAAGTCACAATTCTCGGTGGCATTGGCTGGCGGTTACCGACGGAGGCTCAGCGTGAATATGCCGCACGTGCCACAACAACCACCCCCTTCTTCTTTGGATCAACGTTGAATGGCGACAATGCAAACATCGATGGAAATTATCCGTACGGCACAAGCGTGAAGGGGAAGTATCTTTGGCGAACGACAAAGGTCGGTTCGTATTCACCGAACAAATTCGGATTGTCCGATATGAGCGGCAACATCTATGAATGGTGTTACGACGTCTTCGACGAAAAAGCGTATTCCAGTCGTAGCGGAATCACTAAGGATCCCATAGTCGAAAAAGGATCAGAATATCGTGTGGCGCGTGGTGGCTCCTGGAACAGCCATGCCTGGACCGCGAGGTCTGCCAATCGCAACTGGGACTCTCCCGTCAACCATTACCGCGTTAATGGTTTTCGGGTCGCCCGTTAGTCGTGCGGCGTGAGGACTCTGTATGTTTCTTTACTCATTTTTTACCCTTCTTTACTCTTCTCTGTATTGATCGACGGGCGAAAGCCCGGCGCGCGAGTTGTTTTTTTGATGTTTCCGGTTCGCGTGTCCGGGAGAAAGGGAACATATGGAAAAAGTCGGGATTCGCATGCGTGATGGGTGACAAGCTTTCCACACTGGCTTGCCCAGGTGGGAGCAAATTTGGAAACCAGACGACACAGCACACCCCAACCCCTCCCTTGCTTTCCACACTGGCTTGCCCAGGTGGGAGCAAGAACACAATCGTTAGGGAAGGGGCTGGTACTGGTTTCCCAATTTGCTCCCACCTGGGCAAGCCAAGGTGGAAAGCAAGAACACAATCGTCAGGGAAGGGGCTGGTACTGGTTTCCAAATTTGCTTCCACCTGGACGAGCCAAGGTGGAAAGCAAGAACACAATCGTTAGGGAAGGGGCTTGGTACTGGTTTCCAAATTTGCTCCCACCTGGACGAGCCAAGGTGGAAAGCGTGTCATTCAATCCTGTGTACAATTCTCGACGATTTCCAAATCCCTCCTTAGACAAACGAATTTGACTGGGTTGGTATCTTTTCCATCGTGTTCGTGTTAAGACGTTAATAGATCCTGCCGTCGGGGATCTGGGAGATTGAGGGAATCGTGTGCTGCGTGGTGGCTCCTGGAACAACAATGCCAGGAACGCGCGGTCTGCTAATCGTAACAGAAACACTCCTGACAACCGTAACAACAATATTGGTTTTCGGATTGCCCGTTAGTCGTGCGGCGTGAGTACTCCGCCGATCGATCAGTTCGCTGATCGATCTTTGCCAGAACCGGGCGGTTCAAGGACCGTCCGGGCGTGCCTGAGTGCAGTCCACCTCGTCTCCCGCGTCGGTTGTGCAAAGTCGTCTATTACAACGCTGCAATCTGGAACTGGAACAACTGCGGTTCGAATTTCGGACGGCGAAAGACATTAAATGCCTGTCCATTGAGAGCTGCGGTTCGGCCAGCCGGCTCGTCAACGAAGTCGGCCAGAACCTCGGCCTCTGGATCAACTCGATCCGCACAGCGTAGAACGAAAAACGAAACTGCGTAAAACGCAAAACGAAACCCCACCCCCCCCGTGGGGGTGGTTAACGGGCCTTTGCACTACGAATTTGCATTTCCGCCGATCAATGAACGTTGACGCCTGCTGGTGCAAAGGCCCGTTAACCACTGCCACGGGGGCAGTGGGGTTGCGTTGAATTGTTTTCGAGAATCAGATGAAACGATACGGAAATCTGTGGTCTGAACTGGTGAGCTTTCGCAACCTGATGGTTGCGGTGGGTAATGCGTCACGGGGGAAACGTGACCCGGCAAATATCGCGCGGTTTCTGTTTGATCGCGAACGGAATCTGGTTCAACTTCAGGATGAACTGGAGTCACGGACTTATCGACCTGGACCATACAGGACGTTCGAGATTTTCGAACCAAAACGCCGGATGATCAGTGCCGCACCGTTTCGCGACCGGATCGTCCATCACGCCTTGTGCAATATCCTCGAACCGATTTTTGAAACGACCTTTATTCATGACAGTTACGCATGCCGTAAGGGAAAAGGGACACATGCCGCAATCAACCGGTTCCAATACTTTGCGAAGCGGTCCCGTTACGAGCTGAAGTGTGATCTGCGTAAATTCTTTCCCACTGTTGACCACGACGTTCTCAAACGTACCGTCCGGCGGAAAATCAAAGATCCCGATGTGATGATTCTGATCGATCAATTGATCGATCATTCGAATCCTCAAGAGACAGTCGATGGCTGGTTCCCAGGCGACGACTTGTTTACGGCCATCGAACGGAAACGTGGATTGCCGATTGGGAATCAAACCAGCCAGTTTCTGGCAAATGTCCTGCTAAACCCGTTCGATCATTTCGTCACCGAACAGCTTGGGGCACGCGGATATCTTCGTTACGTAGACGATTTTGCAATTTTTGGCGATGACCCGAAACGCCTCGACTTGATTCGGGATCGTTCTCGGTGGTTTCTGGAATCGCTGCGACTGCGGCTGCACACAAAAAAGTGCGTGATCTCACGTACATCACAAGGAACAAAATTTCTTGGGTTTCGAATTTTTCCTGAATATCGGCGTCTTCCTGTGTCCAATTTGGTTCGGATGCGGGCACGATTACGTCAAATGCAAGCTTCGTATGCTGCGGGCGAAATCGAACTGCAGTCGATCCGCCGTCGGATCATCAGCTGGATCGGCCATGCCGGGCACGCGAATACAGACAAATTACGGGCCGACATTCTCGGTGATGCGAAATTTCAACTCCAACAAAATCATCATGAGTCGTCAAAAGACAAATTGGAATGACTCGCGTCTCACCACTCCGACGGAAGAATCTGGAATCCCGTCGGAATTCTCAACTTGTTGGTGCTACCGATTCCGGTGGTGTCGCCACGCTCAACCACCGGCTAATCGCTGTCATGCCTACCGGCATACGAACAAATTTGATTGCCGTTGATTTATTGGCCGCCTGAGTCGGTTTCATCGCTCTATTTGATTGAATCCGTGGTCCGTAAACGATTGTTCGTCAACCGCATTACCATTGATACTGCCCATTCTCGATGACTTGGGCCTGCCGCCATTTCTTATTCGTAAGATTCGTGCGATTCGTGGTCAAACCTCTTTTTCTTCATGTTTTGAATTTGTATTTCAGCATTATCAATGAACGTTGACGCCTGCTGGTGCAAAGGCCCGTTAACCACTGCCACGGGGGCAGTGGGGTTGCGTTGGATGCGTCAATCAAGAAGACGTTTCAGCGTCGTGAGGTTCTCAGCCGCATCGAAGATTGACCGGATCGGGATTTGAAAACCCTTGATGATTCGGCTGGCGATTTCGCCCGAATTTGATTTGAGCAGCAATTGAAATGAGTTGTTTTCAATATGGTATTGCTCGATGTTTTCCGCGTCGGTATCCACCAGCCAGTATTCGCGGACACCGAGTGCTCGGGGAGTCGAGGCGAGTTTCGCAGTGGTGTCAGATCTAACGTGTTCATAGCGATCAGAATATCGATTGTCAGCGGTTCAGGACAACTGCAATTCGGAGCTGACGGGATTTGGGAAGGAGAAGAAAACGTCCCTGGGAATCGCTCGGTACATGCTTCATTTCATTTCGGGGTGACTGGCGATTCGCGAAACGGAGCTTCGAAGACCGGCGTTACCAAGCTGGAGCTTGGTAACGAGATGCCGAACGTGAATGCGGGTTCGCGTCTGTTGATTGAGTCCTCGTGCCTGAGTGTTACAATTCCTTTTTGCGAATCATTCTCCCTGCCGCGTACAGCCAGATGAATGGCCGTGTGGTGGATCTTGCCTATTGAAAAACCGCTTTGCGGAAAGGATTCCGGGTATGTCCGACGCTCCGATCGATTCCATTTCGGTGAACCAGGCGCAGCCGTTTGCGCATCTGCACTGTCATACTCACTACAGCTTGCTGGATGGAGCGAACCGGATTGATCAGGTGGTCAAGAAGGTGAAAGGGGCGGGGATGAATGCCCTTGCGATCACCGATCACGGCAACCTTTACGGGGCGCTGGAATTCTACAACGAGTGTCGTGGCGCGAGCGTTAATCCGATCCTGGGCCTGGAAGCGTACATCGCGCCCGGCTCGCGATTTGATAAATCGGGTGCTTCACGCGTCAAAGAGGCGTGCTATCACCTGACGCTGCTGGCCATGAACGCAGCGGGTTTTCAGAATCTGGTTAAACTTTCCTCTGCGGCTTTTCTTGAGGGCTTTTATCATCGTCCTCGAATCGACAAGGAAATTCTCGAAGCACACAGCGAAGGGCTGATCCTGCTGTCGGGCTGTGCTGCCGGTGAACTGTCACAACTGCTGCTGGGGGGTCGCGACGAAGAGGCTGAAAAACTTGTTGCGTGGTACTCGAAGGTTTTCGGTGACCGCCTGTATATGGAGATCCAGAACGCCGGCTTTGATATTCAGAAGCAGTGCATGGATATGACCGTCGATCTTGCCAACCGGATGGGACTGCCGCTGGTCGCGACGAATGATGCGCATTATCTCAATCAGTCCGACGCGGCGATGCATGATGTGCTGCTGTGCGTGAATACAAAGGTTGAGCGGTCGGACATCAATCGAATGAAGATGGATACGGACCAGTTGTTTGTCCGGACTCCTTCGGAAATGTATGACGCATTTCCTGGTTTCGAAGACGCTGTTAGACGGTCTCAAGAGATTGCGAATCGAGTTGATATTCAACTGGATCTCAAGTCGCGGCATTATCCTGTGTTTCAGCCTCCCGGTGGGAAAAAGGACATCGACTATCTGCGTGAATTGTGCGATGAAGGGATGATCTTCCGTTACGGTGCCGACGGAATCACAGCCGCTCATCGCGAGCGAATGGATTTCGAACTTTCTGTCATCGAGAAGATGGGCTACGCCAGCTATTTTCTGATCGTCTGGGATTTCGTGCGTTTCGCCGTCGAGCAGGGTATTCCATGCAGCGCGAGAGGTTCAGCGTGTGGTGCCATCGTGGCCTATGTGCTGAGGCTCAGTCACGTCTGTCCGCTTGAGTACGACTTGTTGTTCGAACGATTCCTCGACCCCAGTCGAACAGAACCACCCGATATCGATATCGACTTCTGTCGAGACCGGCGTCAGGAGGTGATCGACTATACGAAGCAGAAATACGGTTCAGCGAACGTTTCACAGATTGGTACGTTTGGAACACTCAAGGCCAAGGCAGCGATTCGTGACGTTGCGCGAGTGTTGTCGATCCCGCCAAAAGACGTCGACGTTATCGCCAAGATGGTCCCCGAGACACTCAACATCACTCTGGATGAGGCGATCAAAGAGAGCTCCGAGCTACAGGATCTTTACAACAGCGATCCGAAAATTCGTGAGGTGCTGGATCTGGCAAAACAGATTGAAGGATTGGCTCGCAGTGCGGGAACTCATGCGGCAGGTGTCGTGGTTTCCGATCGTCCGATTTCACAATACATCCCGCTGCAAACGATCACAGGGAAAACCGACGTCATCACGCAGTGGGAAGGTCCGACGGTTGAGAAAGCTGGACTGCTGAAGATGGACTTTCTGGGTCTTCGCAATCTGACGATCCTCGACAAGGCGGTCAAAAACGTCAAAAAGCATCGCGGGGTGGATATCGATCCGGTCAAGCTGCCACTGGATGATCAGCCGACCTTTGCACTGCTTCAGCGGGGCGAGACGAAAGGAATCTTCCAGCTCGAGTCTGGCGGGATGCGGGACCTGCTGACCAAGATGAAGCCGGATAAGTTTGCGGACATTATCGCGACTTCGGCGCTCTATCGGCCAGGCCCTCTGGAAGGGGGGATGGTGATGACGTACGTCGACGTCAAACACAAGCGGCTGCCCCTGCCCCGTCTGCATCCGATTATCGACGCGATCCTGGACGAGACCTACGGCGTGATGGTCTATCAGGAACAGGTCATGCGGATTCTGAATCGCCTGGGTGGGATCGAACTCCCTCAGTCGTATCAGTGCATTAAGGCGATCAGCAAGAAGAAACTGGAAACGATCGCCAAGTACCGAGCGCAATTCCTGGAAGGTGCCAGCAAGAACAATCTTGCCGAAACCAAAGCGGTCGAACTTTTCGGAATGATCGAGAAATTTGCCGGGTACGGTTTCAACAAAAGTCATAGTACGGCGTATGGAGCGGTCGCATATCAGACAGCGTATTTGAAGGCTCATTATCCCCCGGAATTCATGGCGGCATTGCTGTCATGCGAACTCGGTGAGACCGACAAGCTGATCGAACATGTTGACGATTGCCGTCGCATGGGAATCAATATTCTGCCTCCCGATATCAATGTGGGAGATGTGGAATTCTCGGTCCTTGGCGATCAACTGACCTTTGGTCTGGGTGCGATCAAAGGTGTCGGTGAGGCGGCGATTACTGCGATTGTGGCGGAGCGAAATAAGGGTGGT
Organism: uncultured Schlesneria sp.; assembly: GCA_903834925.1. Lineage (GTDB taxonomy): Bacteria > Planctomycetota > Planctomycetia > Planctomycetales > Planctomycetaceae > Schlesneria. The sequence goes on along the minus strand of CAILLA010000245.1, from coordinate 47,261 downwards.
CCGTTCAAAGACATTTTTTCGATCGCCGAACGATGCGATCCAAAGAATGTGACCAAAGGTGTGCTCGAACTACTGGTTAAAGCAGGAGCTTGCGATTGCTTAGGCGGGCGTCGTGCCCAGCAATTTGCGGTTATCGAACGAGCGGTCCAGGGGGCTGCTTCGATTCAACGGGACAAGCAGCGGGGTCAGAAAAATCTGTTCGGTGGTGATGATGACGAAGTTGTCGTCGGAAAAGCGGGGCCGTCGACGTTGCCGGAAATTCCCGAATGGTCAAAACGGGAAATGCTGGCCTTTGAGAAAGAGGCCTTGGGCTTCTTTCTGACCTCGCATCCTTTGGCGGAAATGTCATCGGTCATCAAGCAATTCTCGACGCACGAAGCAAAGCAACTTGCCGAAGCGGGTGAGAACGAAGAAGTCGTCCTTGGTGGAATGGTCTCGGCCATCAAGAAAGCTCAGACGAAGAAGCCGAGTCGAAACGGGCATCAGAAGTATGTGAACTTTGATTTTGAAGATCCGACGGGGGTCGTTCGCTGCATCATGTGGCCCGAGGAGTTTGCTCGACTTGGCGAAAAGGTCGAAACAGAACAGATCCGTTTCGTTCGAGGCAAAGTCGACAAGCGCAGCCGCGAGCCAAACGTGATTGTCGATGCCATTTGGACGCTGGAAGAAGTTGAGAAAGAGTTCACCAAGCAGGTGCTGATCAAATTCCAAAAGGGATTACACGATATCAACGCGATCGAGCGGATTCGCGATATCATTCAAAAGACGCCAGGCAAAGCCGAGGTGATTCTTGTTGTTGACTCGGTTGGCGAAGGGGATATTCGCAAGCGGTATATCAGCCTTAAGCCCTTGGAACAAAAAATCAGCGTTAATCGCGAGCTGCGACGCGAATTGACGGAAACCATCGGAGAAGAAAATGTGAAGTTCGTGGCCGATCTGAAGAAGAAAGGTTCGAACGGCCAAAGCATTGGAAGATAGCTTATTTCAGCGTAAAGGCAGCTGTAAACTCAGGGCCGTCGATGCTGGTCACACCATTTGCCGCCGAGCCTTTGAAACTCTTGGGTGATTCGACAAATGTGGCAGTGACTGTCACCATCTCGCCGGCTTTGACGAGGCCCGCGTGAACCGCCGCAGCGGCAAGATCACTGCTGGTCGTGTAAGTGCCGGTACCGATCACTTGTCCTTCCACCTTACCGATCACGGCAAACGTCGCCGTTTGGCCAATCATGCCGTTATAGGCTTCAAGGTTGCCTGGATTTGGTGTCGCTTCTGTGGTCTCTTTCGAATCCGTTGAGGCGACTGCCACGACGGCTGGGGTGACTTTGACCGCCAATTCCTGCGGTGTCAAAAATCCGTCATGGTTTTTATCAAGGCGTTTAAATTCCGCGTATTTGGCGCGTTCCCATTCGTAAAGACCGATCTGCCCATCGCCGTTCTTGTCGTAAACTTGATACTCTTTCGGAAGAGGCGATGTCCCCTTTTTCCTGGTTTGTGTCGAGTCGCCAACGTAGTAAAGCTCATTCGGGGCGACATCGCAGTCTTCGCTCTTATCAAATCCGATCCAATGAATCCGAATTTGATTGTTTCTCTTGAGGTCGATTACTTCAACGAGATACGCCTTGCTCTTTTCGTCAAATCCAACAAGTTTGGTACCAACTTTAAGTTTCGCGTTCGCTTCAACCGGTTTGCCACCGACGATGTTTGGCGGAATTTCTTCCTTAGCAATCGAAAAACTCGCCGTCAGAAAAATCAGAATTGATGCCAAACAGATTCGCAACATGACAGCACCTCTACTCCGTACTGGACGATCCCACTCGAGATTGCGTGGGAAACTGAACCGATTCACTCTATTGTGCCATACAAACCGGAATTGAGCTATCTTTTTCCGCGATTTCCATCAGATCGGCATCATTTGCCGGTCCTCGTTGAGCCGATGTTGGTGATAGGTCGCAATAGGCGGTTCGTCAGGAGCTCTCGCTCCTTGAACCCAAGGGACATTGGCAACACTGATATCGTCACGTTCCTTAGAAGGGGATTTGTTCGAATTGTTCGAACGACCTCAAGTCAAATTGTTCGGATTGCAGTAATCGTATGGCTCGTACTGGTAAAACAGTCGTTGAAGCGCCCAGGCAAACTTCGGCCATTTCGTCGCTTATCCAGTGGTTCTTTCAACCAGCGATGTTATTTCGCGCGTCGTTGGTTGCCGGGGTCTGCGCGCTTTGGCCCTATGCAGCCCAGAAACTTCCATCGCTTGACGGACGTCCCGAATACCAGATTTCATTTTCGCAAATTCAAATCAGCCCACTGCCAAAACACCCCGTACCCGAGAACCTGGTTGAACAAGTCGCGGAACTGTCCGGTGTTCCGTCTAAGGTCTCACTGCTTAGCGAAAGTCTGACATCGGATATCGCCGCGGCATTTCGCCGCCATGCCTGGGTTGCAAAGGTCGTTCGAGTCCAAAAATCGTTTCCTGCCGCCGTCACGGTTGAGCTCGAATATCGTCAGCCGGTCCTGATGGCTCAGGTTCAAGGAGGGCGGATTCCTGTTGATATTCACGGGGTGTTATTGCCAACGGCCGATTTCTCCGCGAGCGATACCAATCGTTTCCCGGTAATTCAGTACACCGGTACGAAACCCAAAGTCCGTCCGGGAACGGTTTGGAATGAACCAAACATCCTGGCTGCGGCGCGTCTGGCGAATTTACTGGGTGAGAAGTGGAAGCTTTTGAAACTTGAAGCGATCATTGTGCCGCAGCTCGCCGAACCCTCCACCGACCCGACGGATATCCCGCTTGAGTTAACCGGAATCGGCGGATCGCGAATTGTCTGGGGTCGAGCACCAGGGAGCGATCATCCCGGTGAACTTGAGCCAACACAGAAAATTCGCCGCCTCGAAAAATACCTCGCTGACTACGGAGATTACCATCAGCCACACGGACCGTATGAGATCGATATTCGGCACTGGCAGGAAATCACTCGCCGCCCACTGGTCACCCCTCAGGCACAAACAAAGCCTTCGAAATCACAGCGACCGGATGGCAAGAAAGGTGTCGACGCGGCGAGTGTGAAACTTCGTGAAGCGAAAGCGATACAGCCGGAGAAAAAACGGTAGCGTGTCGCTCTGGGGTCGGGCGTTCAAATTTCAAAATTGGCCGACCAAGCGTTATTTATTGATACAAGGACGTGATCGGCCAATTTTGAAATTTTGAAATTTGAACACCCGACCCCCTCTTGGTAAACCCACAATCGAAGAGCACTGCTTGACCGGGTACGGTCAAGCAGTGGCACAAGACTTCACTAGACTTCGTTGTTTTCCCCGGCCGTCTACAAGATGCCGCCGCTACGAATTCGCCGCTGTCTGTTCTTGCTTTCGCAGACTCCACCACATGCTCTTCGGTAGCAGTCCGATTCCGATAATCACCAGGTTCACAAGGATAAACAGTCCGAGATTTCGAAGTGTTCCCTGCTTGAAACCGTACGAGTGTAACCCAGCTCCTAAGGCATTGACGCCCCACCATGACCAGCTGACGAAGATATTCCCGCCGACTGCCAATACGGCGAGTCCTCGTTCCTTGACCAGCCCACCCCAGCGGGCGTGAAGCGCGAGTGCGTTCCAGAGCACGATGATCAGTGCGGCATTCTCTTTCGGATCCCAGCCCCAGAATCGACCCCAGGAATCGTCAGCCCAAAGTCCGCCCAGGACCGTTCCGACAAAACTGAAGAAGATCGAGAAACAAAGCGTCCCATAGATCATCCGGTAAATGTCGCGTCCGTCGCTGGCGGACAAGGACGGGGTACAAACGCCACGGATGATGTACGCAACTCCGAATAACCCTGCGAGGTACGTTGTGGCGTATCCCAGTGTAATACACGTCACGTGTGTGGCCAGCCAGAATTGCGTGTCAAGAACGGCTTGAAGAACCGTAAACGTATCGCCGTCATTGGCCAGACCATCAGCAATTTGCAATGTCGCATAGCCTGCAACGGCAGCGACGATATTGCCGATCCCGATCCGGTAGATCACTTCGAACATCAGTCCAAACAAGACACAACCCCAGCCGATAAAGACTGCGGACGAATACAAGCTGGTGACAGGCGGCCGCCCCGAAATGATCAGTCGGGCCAACAGCGCTGCCGAGTGTAATACGAGTGTGACGAGTAGCAGGTAGAACGCCGCTCGGTTAAATCCGCGTGGCCAGACCAGCCAGCCACAGGCACCGAGAATGAATGCAAACAGATACAACACGCCAGCGTGAGTGAACGGTCGGACGAAGTTGAAGTACGATTCCAGACGAATCACCGAAGGTTTAACGTCTTTCGGGTGCTGATCGTTGACCTGTTTTAGCAGGCCATCAACGGCCTGATTAAATTCTGCTGGCTTATCATCAGAAAACGACTGTAGCAGTTTCTCCCAAGTCGCCACCGTCTGGCTTTCCTGACCATTCTTTCGCATGCGATTCGGCAGGTCGATTAACCAGGCCCGCGAAAGGATGTGCCATTTCTCTTCAACATCGTTCGGCCAGACGGCGAAGACTGGTTGTCCCTGGTCCTCCAGGACTTCCGCAAACTCGCTGACCATCTGGAACGAACGCAAAACTTCTTGCTGGGACTCGCCGCGGATTCGATGTTGCAGACCGAAGGCGAAGGCCAGGTTATCGAAGGTCGCAAGTTTGTCACTCAGTTCCAGCACTTTTTTCTGGTAAACACTCAGTTGCCTCCGGTCCTCCCTGGCTTGCGTTCGTGCGAGCTTGACCTGCTTTTCAAATTCCTCCTGATGAGCACGTATTTCGGCTCTCGAATACCGCATTCCCTCACGCTTTTTGACGCCGATTGTTTCCTGCAATTCGAGATTTTCGACTCGGAAAATTTCTCGTTCTTCCGAGACTTTGGTTTCGGCGATGACTTCCAGCAGCCATTGAACCGCCGAGATCTTCCGTTTTGAACCTTCGTCACCAACTGTGATTTGAGTTCGTCCTGAAATCGTCAACAAGGCGGCGGTTGCAGCGGTATCAATCGGTTTTGTCCGGCCTTCCGAAACAACAGGAATCTGACCAAATCGATAGAGGTCCATCGTCAAGGTTTTTAGCTTTGGCGGCATGGCAATACTGGCGATGTAGGCAGCAGCACAACCGGCAATCACAAACGCAAAAGCAGCCGACGCCCATGCGGATGAGTTTTGATTCGGCGACAGTTCCAAAACTGGCTCTACAGATTTTTTCGGGTTGATACCCAACTTTGCCGCCAGCTTTTTAGCCCGCTCGGCTTCTTCGGTCGAAATATTGGGGACGTCGCCTTTCGTCAGGAATTGCACGAGTATGGTTAAGAAATGAACCAACATTCCGATCCCGACAAGCATGCACCCGACATAAGGCATCATCCAGCCTGAATTGGCGACCACGGATAGCGTCGCGTGCTCAGTGCCGGTCCGCTGGTCGAGGAAATAACCGCTTTGATAAAAGGTTTCATCAGCGAAACGTAGCGGGTTATTCATCCAGATCGTTTTGTCTTCGTCGACGTTTCGAGTCGTATCGCGAATATGGACTTTCGATGCGTAATTCCTTGGCGTGCTGGTTCCGAGATAATCTTCTTTCTTGACGTCGATCAATTCGAAAACATAAGGCTTGTAATATCGTTTCGGCCGGAGAGCGATTTGATAGGACTTGCCTTCATACGAAATCGTGTCGAGTTCGTCACTCATCGCGAGCATCCAACTGACCAGATACGTTCCGATCGGCTTTCCATCGGACTTGGATTCCAGTGTGACATAAGCGGCAGGCTGGTCGACGCGGCTGTCATTGTCGGTACCCGCACCGGGTTGCTTTTCATCCGCCATCCACGAAAGGCCGTTACCTGTCGTCGCTGGATTTTTGTCTTTTGACGATGCCGCACGTACAACGGCGTTTTTCAGGTAGCCAGAAACCGTGATTTTGAACGGCAGGTCTGGATGATCGATCGGTTTACCGCTCAACAAAATCGATTTGGGAATCGCGACCACGCGGTCTTCCTTCGAATCGGTCAGATCAATCAACGCGAGTTCGATTGTGCGAATATCCTGCACGAAATTCGTCCGTTCGCCTTCGACGAAATTCATCTGAGTCTCAACGGCGGTCAGCGCGACATGCAGTTCGTAGAACATCATCAGGCCAATTCCCCCGTGCAGCAGAACAATCCCGGCTCGTTTGCCGAAGACAGCCCAGCAACCACCGAGCAGGGCGATCGAAGTGGCCGCCCCTTGAGTCAACTGCCACAGAATTCGAAGCGATGCATCGCTCGGTCGTCCTGCCTGGCCACGTACGACAATCCAGGCTAAAAGCGATGCCAGACCCAATGCTGTTGCCGCCAGCAGGCCACGCAAGAAGAGTTGCCGGACCCATTTGTCACCGGATTTCGACAGTGGTTGCTGACAGAGCACGACGAAACCAAACGCGGCAGCGAGAGCGGCCAATCCCAACTGTCCCTGATATCCGATCCATTGAGTACTATAAGGAATCAATGGTTCAGCCATGATCCCCTTTGAGTTCCCGCCTGCTGCGATAATCGCCCAGGTCATTACGCAGCCCAGCGCGATACTGACGAATCCACCAAACAGCCGCGAACCGGACGCCACCGCTTTGAACCGGATCAGATGCGCGGATAACAGATTGATAGCCAGCAATAATCCAAGCAGTTTTCCGCCCGGAAAATAGATACCTCCCGGTACTGTCAGCGGCTTGTCTGGAAAGAATGATGCCGGAAAGAAGACCTGGAACGGTACCCACGCAAACCAGCAGCGGAAGTAAAGACCAATCACTTCCCAGATGTCTTTATCGACTTGAGCAAACGTCCCGGCAAGGATCAGAAAGATCGACAGGGCAAACAAGACGACTGTCAGTTTCAGCGAAGCGGCTGGTTCAAGGACCCGTTTAATGCCCGTCCACAGCGCATTTTCCGAAGATTCACGATTGGGCAAACTACCGGAAGTCATTACGCCTGTTGCCATCAAACACCTCACCATCGATTGGGGTTGATTGGGATTCTTATGTTCCCCGGTTTTGGCTTCACCGGGGAAAGACCTAGTCGGTACATCGCAATTTTACAAATGCAGTGACTTGAGAAATTCGATGAATCGCTCGCGTTCTCGTTCGACTAAAGGAGTATCGCCGGCCATCTTTGCAAACCACATTTGACCTTGATTTTGGACGATCACTCCGTAGATCGAACGTCCCTCTTCGGACATCTCGTATAAATCGCCCGCCGTTTGACCAACTTCAACCTTTTTGGCGGTCGCAGCCAGTTGTTCATCCGTCAGTGGACCTAGCCCGATTTGTCCGCGCCAGCGGTTCACATTCAGAAGCGGGCTTCCACCGGCCGAAGTCACTGTGATCGCGGCTTTCAAGTCGCCGTCCAATACCTGCAGTGAAACCGCCGCAAATTTTGCAGATGGCCCGTCGGTCCATCCTTCAGGTTTGTTGTAAGGAACAGTGGATTTGTCAGCGGATTGCTCGGGCTTCGTTTCCGTTGAGGGAGTTGCTTTTCGTTCCGGCGGCTTCATCGAGGTGGGTTTTGGACGTGGGCGTCCGACCAGACTCGTCCAATAGCCTGTACTGCCAGCGATGGGGATTTGCTCGGATTGATCCGTAAGGTCCTCATCCCGAATCGGTGGTAACGACAATTGACCGCGCCACCGATTGATGTTCATCACAACCTGCTCGGCTTGTGGTAAATCATCACGGCCAGGGAACTTTGTGACAGAAATTTCCAGCGGTGGTTCACCATCCAAAACCAGCGTCGCATAACGCATTTCGCTTGCTTCCAATTGCTTCCATCCCGCAGGCAGCGTCCATTCCACACGATCATTTGAAGGAAATTGCAGAGACTTCAAGAAGTCTCGCACGTCGTTTTCACGAGCTGTCACTGCTTCGACGTTTCCCTGCAGTTTAAAGAACCACAATGTGGTCTCTCTCGGTACGACCAGGCCGATCATACGTTCGGGCTTGGGATGCATCCGTTCGTTGTTGGCAAGATGTTCGGCACTTTGGAGTGAATCGTGCTTAACGACAGGGTAAGTCGTAATTTTTTCGACTTTGTCGCAACCGCACATCGTCACCAAAAAGGTGAGCAGCCAACCAGTAGACACGACACCTAACGGAGTAAATGTGTTGAGCTTGGACACGGCGATACTCTGTCTTAAAGGCAGGAAGCAGGCAAAACACGACCGAATCAACGATCGAGTCGGGTGGGCAACCAGGCGGGACGATTTCGGCAGTTAAATCCAATTATAGCGAAATGTCTGACGGAAAGCACCAGTGGCAGGTCGTTCTTCGTCGTTTGGGCGGCTTCGTCCAAAAAGTTGCGACCTACTTTGGTGAGGAGTCGTTTTGCAGTTTATTGAGGTGCCGTCATGCTTGGCTGGCTGGCTTCTGCCTGATCAATTCCGGTGCCGCACACGTCCTGCCGGAAGGTAGACAAGACATAAAAGTGTGAACAGTGATGCGACCTCGATGAGCGCCACTCGAATCGGCATGGAGCGACCGCTGTGATTGTGAAACGTTTCACTTGACAAAAATATCGGTCCGAACCAGCAAAGCGTGACCAAAACCGCTCCCATCAGTCCAAGCACCATTCCGATTCGCTCGTTGTTTCTTCGATTGAGCAACACCAACACGAGTGCGTTCCATGCGACCAGTGTCACGCCGCCGATTTCTTTCAAGTTCCACGACCAGTATTGGGCAGTTTGGCGGTAAACCCAGCATCCACCCGATACCACACCAAGTAGGGTTAGGATCAGGGCTGTCATGGAAACGCACCGCGTTGTCCTGCTAAATACTTCCGTCTCGGCGTCTGTCCATCCCCGGAAGGCGCGTGAGATGACCGACCATGCGGCAATCGCACTGATTGCAAAGACTGCTGTGTATCCGAGGGTGGTCGACATGACGTGAAGCGCCAGTAGCGTTTCCACTTTCCCCTCCAGTATCCGGGCGATGATTAACGATGACAGTAGCAGGGCGACGATGAAATACGTCCCCATTACAATTCTTGCTGGCCACCATCGGTAAACAGCGTACCTTGGCAGTTTATTGAATTCGACCATGATTGAATCAGGGCTTCCTAACTCGTCCATGGCTTTTGTCCACGCAACGTCCTGCGGCAAACCATTCTCAACGTGACGTTGTACGGCATCTCTGAGATGTTCTTCCAACTCGGCGACTGCATCACGATGTAATGGAAGGCGTTTCGAAATCACGCGACGCCATCGACGCATCTCTTGGTCAAAGTCGAACATGTCACATCCCCCCAAAGCTGGTCTAATGTCTGGCTCACGAGACGCCACTGTTCTCGCTGGATCGCAAGCGCCTTGTGGCCAGAGTCTTTCATCAAGTAGTACTTTCTTTTCCGGCCGTTCTCTGCCGTCTTCCAGTAAGACTCAATCAACTGTTGTTCTTCCAATCGGTGAAGCACGGGGTAGAGCATTCCGTCAGTCCACTCGATTTCGCCGCTTGATAACGCTCGAACTCGTTGGATCAACGCATAGCCGTAACTCTCGCCATCCTTCAGGATCGCGAGAATCAGCGGAGCGACTGACGCTCCCATCAGCTCTTTGGTAAGTTCCATAGAAGCATTATGCATTGAACTTCTATGTATGTCAACGAAAAAAACCGAAAGCTCGGCACCGGATCGGAAAATTTTTCGCGAGGGCTTTTGTCACCAGCGGTTTAACTTCAAATATGGCATATTCAATTTAGGCTTCCGCAAGAGGGTTCGAAAGCGTCTTTCAGCGATCGCGTTGATAGTAAACCACAGCAGCATCAGGGGTCACCGTGTGACCAGTTGACCCGCCTTGACGATACCCCCTTGCATGACCGCAATGAACCGTTCTCGGTTTTCCAGAATGGAAATGTCGGCCAGGACATCTCCTTCGACAACCAGAACATCGGCCAGCTTGCCCGTTTCGAGAGTTCCCAATTCGTGCTCCCGACCCAGAATCTCGGCACCAGTTTTCGTTGCGCAAGTCAGCGTTTCCAACGGGGTAAATCCGACGTAATTGACGAAGAACGAAAGCTCGCGGGCATAGTGACCATGCGGGTTCCAGCCGAATCCGTAATCGCCCCCCATACCCAATCGACCGCCAGCTTTCAGGATTCGACGAGCACTTTCCGCACCGCCATCGAGAGTTTCTTTATGTCCGTCAATGACCCGTTGCGACAGCCCGAATTCCGGGCCTTTTTCGATGCTGGCCAACTCGAAGTAAAGCGCGGGAATCACCGGAGTATTCCGCTTTAAAATCATTTCCAGTGCTTCATCGTCAACAAACGTTCCATGTTCGATCGTATCATAACCCGCTCGCAACGCGTTTTTGATCCCTTCGGTTGCCCGGCAATGTCCTGTCACTTTCAATCCGTGATTATGGGCCGTTGCGACAACGGCATGCATTTCATCAAATGTCATGCACAAGGTGTGATGGTCATTCAGGTCTGGTGATGCGGCATCGCCTGTCGGATAGGTCTTCACCCATTCGACGCCGTCCTTGACCAGTTTGCGAACGGCGGCTCGAGCTTCGTCCTGGCCGTTCACAAGCAGGACCAGACCTTCCATACCGATCTTGCGGAAATCGGGATTCCAGTCCATCAGTCCGCCAACGCTGCAAATTTCACGACCGCTCGTCGCCATACGTGGTCCTGGAATCAAATCACCTTCCAGAGCTTTCTTTAGCCAGACATCGACATTAAACAGACTGCCGCCGCTTCGCGCTGACGTATAGCCGCATTCCAGCGCCAGTTTCGCGTTGCATGTCGCCAGGATCGTGACGTATTCGACCGGGTACTTGATATCGAGATCTTCCAGGGCTTCGATATTGAAGTAGGTCGGATGGAAATGAGCTTCGATCAAGCCCGGCATGATCGTCCCACCGCGAGCATCAATGACCGAGGCGGAGCGCTCAACAAGGGGAGCCTCTTTCGTCGAGCCGACATATTCGATACGTCCGTCTCGCACAATCACGGTCGCGTCGGGAATCGGTCCGATTCCTGTTCCAACAATAACCGTTCCATTCGAGATCACCGTACATCCTGTGGCTGTCTTCATGATGTCTATCCCCCGGCTGCTATTGATTCTACGGCGAATTGAAACAACGTCGATCTTTGTCAATTTTCGAAATCTGGATTCTGTGTCACTGCTTAGGAGTCATCGGAGAAGCAGTGTCTTCTAATTCTGTCAGTCGAAGAGCACTGCTTGACCGAGGACGGTCAAGCAGTGGCACGGTCATTCAGGAATTTGACAAAGTAGTCGTTTACATTACAGAAAATTCTTCGCCGAAGAAACGCGCCCACAAGGGTGGATTCTTTCGCAATATCCTGAATAGCGCGGTTGCCACGCTTTAGTCGCTTGAACTATAAGTCCGTTGCCGGGTTCAGTTGGCAGATCTTGTGTGACGACCGAGCGGAGATGGAACATTGGATTTTGGCGATTTGGTCAGTGCGATTCGGATTGTGGAGCTGACGGTCAAGCAGCGACCTGCCGCCATTCGAGCGCTGGTTCAAGCCGCGAACTGGGAAGACGAAGGGATCGCTCCCGATACCGTTCTTCAAGCCATCGAAGAACGCGAAGCGGCGGCCCAGACCCTTGTTTCCAGCGATTTTGCTCTTCCCCACGCCTTCGTCGACTGGGATGGCGATTTTCGCGTCGCGTTGGGGCGAAGCCGATCAGGAATTGATTATGGCGTCCCTAGCGGTCAAAGCGTCAAGCTTGTCGTGCTACTGGTTATCGGGCGGAAACTGCAGCAAACTCACGTTGAAGTTCTTGCGGGACTCGCGGAATTATTGAAACTGCCCGAGTTCCGACAACAACTGATCGATGCAAAAGATACGAAGACGATCGATACGTTATTACTGGCGAAAGCGGGAATTCAGCCGGATCAAAGGCCCGTGCGCCTTCCGGGAATTCCCCGTTTAACCCAAGTCATTGTCAAGCAGGCGATGCAGTTAGTGGAATCGCTTGGTTCACAGGCATTGCTGATCGCGATCGACCGCCTGGAAAGTGTACCGTGGGATTCACTGTCTCAGTGGAAAGGTCGTCTGTTAATCGTCACGACTGAGCACAGTGAAGACTTTCATATCGACCGTGAAGATACCCACGTGTTTGAAGGCCTTCACGCATCGCTTTCCCGAATGGATCGAGCGAATCTCGGTCAGCTTCTCGCGTCCTCACAAAACCTGCTGCACGAGAAAACCAGTGTGATTTGCGTCACCGGCCCTGATGGACGACGGCTCGACAGTATCACCGTCACAAAACCCGAAGCACACTTTCGAGCCATGTTGTCCGAGAAGAACCGACGTGGCGTCGATATCGTTCGACCTGCGGTGATGCTCAGGGTCCTTTCACTGGCAGTCGAAATCGCTGCTGAAGGTCGTGAAGCACATCCGGTAGGTGCCATGTTCGTTGTCGGTGACGCTCGCAATGTACTGCGAAACGCTCAACAACTTGTTTTGAACCCGTTCCATGGATATTCGAAACAACTTCGCAATGTCCTCGACCCCAGCTTAAGTGAGACGATGAAAGAATACGCCCTGATCGACGGGGCGTTCATCATTCAGGGCGACGGCACAGTTCTCAGTGCAGGGACATACTTAATGCCCAAGTCGTCACCGCCCGGCCTACCACACGGACTCGGTGCCCGACATCAAACAGCCGCTGCGATTTCGGCACATACGTTGGCCATGGCGATTACTGTCAGTCAATCAACCGGAACTGTCACTCTGTTCCGCAATGGAACGGCAGTCTTCACACTCGAACGTGCCGCTGCCACGAAATGGTAGGCCCGGTTTTTGTAGTGTGGGCTTTCGCCCGCAAAAAATGTGATGGCGCACGGGCTGAAGCCCATGCTACGGAGTTACCGGTTGCGTCCAGGCTCGTTGTGGATCACCGACTTCCGACGGGTTTGGATGTGGTTGCGATGAGGTAATCCTCGCCCGAACATACAACTCGTCTCCCGAAAAAGCGTATGACGCCGATGTTCCCGTCACGGTTTTCAAAACTTTTCCGATGTCTTGCGAGTATCTTCGGGTGACGGGTAGAGGCTTGCCGGCCTTATCGACAACCGGCTGACTGCTGGGGTCAAATCCCTTTCGGGTTCCAATAAATTCGATCGTGTACGTTGCATCAGGATCGGGGCGGACGGAGACATTGAGGCTTTTCCCCGTCATGCTCACATCTTCGAGTGTGACTCCCGACGACGCATAAAAACGGCCTGCTTCCATCGCATGGATTAACTCGCTGGGATCGAGTTTTTCCGAAAGGACCATCACCCAGCCGCGTCCAGGCTCGCTCGCGCGAGACGGAATATTGTGATACGAATGACCGTCGTCGGTTGCCAGGCCATAGAGCAGCGGCAGACTGAGTTCCGTCAGTCGTTTGGTATTGATAATGTCCCAGATCCGTTCTGTTGAGGCATGAATCTCGTCACCTTGATTGTGGACACTGGGGTGACCGTTATAAACCTCAAAGAAATTCTCACCCCGAATCGGTGCCAGATCTTCCGCCGTGATTCCCCAGACGAAATTCGGATGATTGAGGTGAATCATCATCGGTCGACGAGTCCGTTCACGCTGGGCATGGAGCGCGTTCACGTCGTTTTGAATTACCTCTGTGACGCTATTTCCACCATGAGGCGGAATCGTCCTGACGACATTGGAAGCGTTTAAGTGAATTGGCCGGCTGTTGAACGAATCGCTGATTTCTTCCCCCTGGATCAGCAGAAACTTGTCTTTTTCATTCAGTTTCGCGAAGACTTCGTCAAATCGCTTGAGACGAATCTCGTGCTTATCGTCTTTGGTTCGTTCTTCAACCCAGTCTTCTGGAAATTTGGCTTTGAGTTTTTCAAAAGCCGCTTCCCCACCTTTCGTGTGCTTGATATCCACCCAGCGGACTTTGTCCGCGATGGTGTTGTGGTCGGTGAAGACAAGAAAGTCATAGCCTTTATCGCGATACCAGACGGCAATCATTTCCAGGTAGTCGTCACCATCGCTCCAATGGGAATGTGTATGCAGATTACCGCGATACCATTTCAGGGGGCCTGCTTCCCGCAAGCTGCCAGCGACGGCATTTCCGGAAGAAACCGGTCGCGACAGGCCGACCGCCATCGAAATCACGATGACAACCAGCAGCCCCAATCCAAACGGTCGAAGTCGAACAAACATTGACGTTCCTTCAAGTTTGATCTGAACGGGCTAGCATTAAAATTCAAAATGACAATGGCCAAGCCATGAGGTCAAACATGGATTCGGTGCGAAGTGTTTGATGAATAGGAAGGTCGTTTCTATTCTGGCATATTTCGCCAATAGTTCTAGCCTGTTCGAATACTTCCACGCTCTAACTTTTTGTTTTTGCTTGTTTTCGGAATGGTTCTTGATTGAACAACATCCTGATTTCAGAAAAGGAATCTTCGCGTGACATCACTGATTGAATATGAACAAAGCACCGGCCTGGTTCGCGAGGTCTATGACGATATCCGGACGACTCGTCAAACGGATGAGATCAACAATTTCTGGAAGGCGATCGCCAACCACCCGCCAACTCTTCATCGGACCTGGGCCATGTTGAAAGAGGTGATGGGTGGGCCGGGTGAACTAGACCCGCTTGTGCGCGAGCTGATCTACATCGCGGTCAGTGCAACCAACGGCTGCAATTACTGCATTGCGTCTCACAGCGCGGCGGCTGTCAAGAAAGGTATGACCGACACGATGTTCGGTGAGTTAATGAGCATCGTTGGTGCGGCCAACATGACAAATCGACTGGCCAACGGATATCAGGTCCCCGTGGACGAGAAATTCCAACGGCCAGTCTGATCCGTCGAGTCAGGTGTAATTTATTGGATCGGCTTCTCGTTACCTTTATCGTCGCGAAGGAACGGCTTTTTCACTTGTTGACCGATTGCCGGTTTGGGTTCGCGAATCCAGATGTTGCGGAACCGCATCGGATTGCCGTGGTCTTGCAGGCGAATCGGCAATTTGTCGGCGTGCTTTTTATACTGCGGCGGACGGTGAAAAGGGTTATCGCCTTTCAGCTCGAAATGGTTCAGGATCAGAATTCCGTTATGTAAGGCCGTAATATAAGCTGGCGATTTTAACGATCCATCGTCGTTAAAACGGGGAGACGTCCAGATCACGTCATAGATGTTCCAGGTACCGGGTGCTCGCGTTGCGTTCACCTGAGGTGGGGTTTGTTTGTAGATGGCTCCGGCCTGACCGTCGAAATAGGTCTTGTTGTCGAACGAATCCAGCACTTGCAGTTCGTAGTTATCCATGAAAAAAATGCCGCTGTTTCCACGTCCCTGACCGCTACCAGTGGCGGGTGTCGGTGCCGACCATTCGATATGAAGTTGACAATCTCCGAACGATTCCTTGGTTCGAATATCTCCTTTACCTGCGATCATTGTTCCATTTTCGATTTTCCATTTGTCGGCTCCCTGCCAGGCCGAAAAATCTTTGCCGTCAAACAGGACGACAGCGTCGGACGGTGCGCCGTTGTTCTCGGCAGGCGTGACAATCGGTGGCTCTTTCCATTCGATCCCGTTCAGGTATTCATCAGCACTCACGGGACAACCCATTCCTGAAACGAACGCAGTGACTACAAAACTCATCAGCCAATCGGATTTTTTCATCGGTTTCCTGTTCCTGAAGAAGTTCATCAATGATCTGTACAATGATCCTCGCGTCGAGCTTCGATGGAATCTCGGCATGATCAACATTGATTGACGCGAGCCAAAAAGGTCGTGCATCTTACCGAGACGGACGTTGATAATGAAATTCATTCCGTCAGTTTGCTGGCGATAAAGCTGATGGCTCGTGGGGCCATCGCGTTGGCGTAGTTCCAGCCATAGCCGCCGTGTGTGGTTTGAAAATCTTCTTCGAAGGTGATGCCGGTTGATGACAATTTGCTGGCGAGCGTTAAGACTCCGTCAAAACAATAGGGGTCGGCAGGATCGCACAGCAGTAACTGATTCTTAGGGTAATTCAATGGGTGCAGGTGCAAGGTTGCAGTCCGCTGCCGCGCTGCTTCGCGGTCGGGAAAAATTGTGTCGAGTGTTGTGCCGTGGCCCCACCAGGTGTCGAAATCGACTTTCGGTGAAATCGCCACGACCGTCGGAAATTTTCTGGCGTGGCGATATGCCAGTTGAAGAGCCCCCTGCCCTCCCATCTCGAATCCGCAAACAGCAATCCCGGGTGATTCGATTTGCCATTGTTGCTGGCAGAACGATGGCAGATGTTGGGCGAGAAAATCGATGGGGCTAAGTTGCTTGTCAAACGGTTCGTAAACGGCGTCCGTCCACCAGCAGTGGGGTCCGATGGGACAGAGGCCGACAAGGTTCTTTTTTACGAGTTCTTGCGTAAAAGCTTCGTTTTCGACAAGAGTGATTCCGTCGTATCCATGTAAGAATAAAACGACTCCACCCGGTACGGTTTCCGACGGGGGAATGAAAACATCTGCTGGCTTCCCTGCGATTTCGATCTTCGACCAACTCATGAACTTCTTCCATGATCTTGCGACAACTGCTGACGATCTCCACAATCGGGTTGGAAAATCGTTTCCTGGAACCAATCAGAATAGCGGGTTTAAGGCTCGCTGTTCAGTCATCCCCCTTATTCAGAACCTGCAAACTCGGATGTACACACTTCTTTCAGAGACCGAAATCGCCGAACGAGTTGCCGAACTGGGGCGGGTTTGCACCGAAACCTATCGAGGTCGACTGTTGACAGTACTCGGCGTTTTGAACGGAAGCGTGGTCCTGGTTGCTGATCTGATCCGCGCAATTGATATCCCGCACCAGATTGGGTTTATTCGGGCGTCCAGTTACCGAGGAGAATCGACGGTGGCCGGCCAGTTGACGGTCAGTACAGAACTGATGCCGATGATTACGGGCCGAGACGTGCTACTGGTGGATGACATCTTCGATACCGGTCGTACAATGGTCAAACTGATGGAAGTCGTCAAGCAACACCAGCCGGCCAGTGTACGAACGGCTGTTTTATTGTGGAAACAGGGGCGTTGCGAAGTGGAGATCACACCCGACTATCACGGATTTCAAATTCCCGATGTCTTCGTCGTCGGCTATGGCCTTGACTATAACGATGACTATCGTCATTTACCCAGGATCGCCGTGTTACAACCATCCGATCTCGGTTCGTCCGACGAGAATCAAACGGAAAAGGGAGACCTTTGATGTTCTCTAAACGATCCAAAGTCGCCCCTGCTCTGGCACTCATTTTTGCGATGTTTGTCGGGCAGGCCAGTTTCGCGGCGGAAAACGTCTGGTCGGTCCAAAAGCTCAATGGAAACAAGCCGTGGGACAAGTTTGTCGAGTCGCCGATTCCGATTCGGGTTGAAGGTCGAATCGGCAGTTTCGGCGGCGGTCAACTTCGACTCTTGCGCTGTGAAGCCAAGTTCACCATCGATAATTCCAAACTGCGATCAGTCGCGGCGAAAAATACGGTCGAACTGACGGGTCGATTTAAACGAGACGGATCAAAGCTCGAATTCGCGGTCGACGACTTGAAGGTCGTACCGGGTTATTCCGAGCAGTTTGAATCGCGCGCACTGAAGCTCAAGCGAGCCTCAGCAGAAGAATGGACGGAACTGGGTGACTGGGTCAGTCGCATCAGCCAGTTTTACGATGATGCCGATTTGAAGAAGAAAGCGAATGAGGCATACTCGCGAGCAGTGGAAGTCCAGTATGAATCGCTCAAGCCAACAGACGCAGAAGGCCGGTTTTTGCTGGCGAAGAAAATTGAAGAATGGAAATTGCCGGCTCGACGGAAGATGGAACTCGTCCACGAAGGGCTTCGCGTTCAATGGCAGACTTTGCAAAAGGTTGAGCCACCTGATCCGGCGGCATGGCAGAAATTTGCTGACGGACTGAAGGATCAACTGGACGGGACCCAGGAAGTATTTCTCAAGATTCCACGGGATTTGAAAGAAACATATAATCAAGATCCGGTCGCGACGTATCGCAAAGCCAACGATGAATTGCGAACGCAGCTACACCGCCTGTTTTTCGTCGCGGTGATCCGCAAGCAATTGCTACACGGAGCATCCTCCGATGGCCGTGACGGTGATTCGATCGCCGAAAAGATTGATCAATTGATTCCCGAGGAAGCGGCGTTGGCCGAAAGCCAACGGAAGTTGCGGCTTACGTATCGTCTGGCCAATGTGGCGACTGCGACTCGGTCAGAGGCGGAAAACCTGGCGGCGATCTTTCGCGAGCGAGAACAACCGGTCGAGGCAAAACAGGCTTTGACTCAATGGGTCAAATCCCACGAGTTGCGACTTAAAGGGGATGGGGTTATTGGGCTAAAGCAATTAGCCGACGAATTCCTGACGCTACTCAACAACGAACCTGTCGCCGTGGAATACCTGACCGACGCTCACAGAATCGATCCGACCGATGACGAAGTGAAGTCGAAACTGGCGTCACTCGGTTATCAGTGGAGAAACAGTCGGTGGCTCAAAGCAGACCCGGCCAAACCTGATATTCCGGCATCAATGGTCGAATCACCTTCGGGAATCAGTGCCAATATGACGGCGACCGACTTGCGAAAACTTTTAGGACAACCCAGTTCGCTTTCCCGAGCGATTACGTCCCGAGGAATTACCGAAGTTTGGTGTTACGGGCCGGCGGGAACCTCGCGCCTGGTTGTTCGACTGGAACAAGAAGGTAGCGACGCCGATCCCAAAGTGACTGCCGTTTCCAACCCCAAGTGATTTGAAGTCGCCAATTCGGGTGTATCCTGATGGAAACGAAGGGCTGACGTTAAAATGCCCTGGACCCGTGGTGACGTGGCAACGAAAGGAACATTCAAGATGTTAACACCAATCGAAAGACGAGACTTTCTTTCGTGGTCGACTCATGGGCTGACGGCGACCGCCGTCTGGCATCTGTTATCGCGTCACGATGGTTTGCGAGCGGCCACCGTACCCAGCGAAGCAGCCGATCCGCCTCCGCATCTTCCAGTACGATGCAAGCGAGTGATCCATCTCTACATGTGCGGCGGATTAAGTCATCTCGATTCGTTCGACTACAAACCGCTGCTCGAGAAATACCACGGTCAATCGCTTCCCGGGTCAGAAAAGCCGGAGACCTTTTTCGGGAAGATCGGACTGCTCCGAAAGAACGATTGGGAATTTCGTCAGCATGGCGAAAGTGGCCTGTGGATTTCGGACTTATTTCCACATCTCGGCAGCGTGGCCGATGAATTGACCGTGATCCGATCAATGGTGGCTGACTCGGCCAACCATACACCTGCGACGTTTCAGGCCAACACGGGATTTCGTCTGAATGGTTTCCCCGTACTCGGTTCGTGGATGTCCTACGGACTGGGTTGTGAAACCGATGACCTTCCTGCTTATGTTGTCCTTCCTGATCCACGAGGGTTTCCAGCCGGGGGGACGATCAACTGGTCGAACGGATTTCTTCCTGCTCGGTATCAGGGTGTTGCGTTCAGGACCAAAGGCCAGCCAATTGACGATCTGTTTCCCGCTCGATCTGCCGATGTCCCGGCTGGTCAAACGTCGTTTGGAAGTCCTGACAGCGAAGCAGACACGCGCGAATTCATCGCGGCCCTGAATCGGCATCATCAGGAAACGCGACCGGAAAGTGATCTGATCGCGAGGATGAACAGTTATGAACTTGCCGCGAAGATGCAGCTCTCGGTTCCACGCGTCACCGACCTGACCGGCGAAACCGCTGCGACTCAGTCGGATTATGGCCTTGATCGCGCGGAAACAGCCGAGTTCGGTCGTAGTTGCCTGCTCGCAAGACGATTGCTGGAACAGGGCGTCCGCTTCGTCCAGCTGTTTGCGGGTGGCTCATTCGGCTCACCGCGAATCAACTGGGACGGTCATGAAAACATGAAAGAAAACCACGCCCAGGAAGCATTGCGAGTTGACCAGCCCGTTGCCGCACTGCTGCGCGACTTGCGACAGCGAGGGATGCTTGACGACACGCTTGTGTTATTCACCACGGAATTTGGTCGAACCCCATTTGCTCAGTCCGAAGCCAACGTCCTTGGCGGAGGTCGCGACCATAACATGTATGGGTTCAGCGTCTGGATGGCCGGTGGCGGGCTGAAGCACGGAATGAGTTACGGTGCGACCGACGATATCGGCTGGAAATCGGTTGATCGACAAGTGACGTGGCCCGACTTTCATGCAACGGTGCTGGGATTGCTGGGGATCGACCACACGCGATTGAAATATTATCACAACGGGATCGAACGAAGGCTTACCAACGTTCATGGTGAGATTCTTCAAGACATATTGAGTTAGATTCGATTGCGATCACATCCATCGCAATAGAATGGGAGGGCGATGCCCACGCCAGGAATCGCTGGGGTTACTTCGTCCAGTCGATCGCTTGAAACAACTCGCTCAGCTTCCGGCCACGCTCTGGATTGAGCATCGAAACATGCGCGATGCGGCCTTGCAGGTGATGATAGAAGTCGTCGACCTGATTGCGGTTTTGTGTTGAGGGTCCGTGCCTCTGGCAGTTTGTCAGGATCGCCTTAAGCTTGTCGAAGTCTGCCCGCACGACGTTGGGTCGTTCATTCACCACGACTCCCGTCACGTTCATTCGTTGGTGAGCTCGAAGAACTCGGCGTTTCCCGTTGTTCAAACTGAATCGTTCCTGCCGAACGATTTGTTGAACGAGAGGAATGATCGTCGCCAAGGCGTAGTGCATGTCGGATGGGCCTGAGATCGTCAGGTCGTCGGCATACCGTGTGTAATTTGCTTCGAATGATTTAGCCAAACCGGATAGGCGAATATCCATTCCAAACGCGGAAAGATTCGCCAATGCGGGCGAAGTTGGAGCACCCTGTGGCAAATGTCTGCGAAGGTAAGGGACAATCGCGTACGGCCCCTCGCCTTGAAAACGCAGGTTGCCGGGTAATGCTGATGTGGTGAGCAAACCGAGCCAGATCGCGACTTCGCGGGAATACCCCAGGCTTCTGAAAATCGCCACAACACGGGCGAAGCTGACCGTCGTATAGAAATTTGCCAGGTCAAATTTCAAGAGAATTGCCTGACCGACATGCGGGCGTGCGTTCGTAAGAATGGACCGTCCTCTGACAAAACCGTGAGAAGTCCCGTGAACGTGTACGTTGTCGAGAAGTTCGCGGAGAATTTTGGATTGCACGGTCTTAAGAACCGTTTTTGGAGATTCGATTAATCGGCTCCCTCCAAGTCGCTTCTTCACCCAACGAAAATGGTAATGTGCCGCCGATTCGGATTCGGGACGACCTCCTGAAAACCGATGAACAAGCCAGGCTAACCGGTTCAACGGAAGCCCAATCCAATTGGCAAGTTCCTCGGGAGTATGAAAAACCGGCAGGTTAAAACGTTGAAGCCGGGCGACATCCCCATCACGGCTGAGATCAAGATAATGACCGGTCTGCGAACCATACCGAGCATATCGATAAGGTGCAGATCCCTTTGTCTCGACAAATGGCTTCGATCGAGGACGAGACCCCCTTTTCTTTGTGCGTCGATTCGGAACAAGCCGAATTCTCCCAGATTCCCGCCGGCGATGATTTGGTAAAGGATCGGACTTTTCCAGTGGCGTTAGACGACTTTTCTCGGACGATGGCCTTGAGACAAGAGGTGAATCAATCGAGCGAGTGTTTTCAGTGTCCGGCGATACGTTCGCCCCACGCGCAAGCGAGGGATCTTTGCCTGTATTATTTCCGCCAGCGTTATCAGGATTTTTTGGCGGTGCAGTACGAACGGCCGGTCGCCATCCGAACTGTTGCATCAACCAACTGAAAAAACCCATGTAACAACTTTCCTGGCAACCGATCGAACCAACCCATCGAGATAAAAAACACTGACCTGCGGGCCGCACAACCGATCCCGTGGCGAAGAGTCGCTACGGTTATGGACTAACCGTAGCCGACTCTTCACAGCTCGAGTGAGGAACAACATGGCGACCGCGGGGTATCCCCGCAGTGTTCAGCTCATCCCGTAAAGGAAGGCCAAACGAGTCTTGTGCGACCCACAGGACAGCGTCAATATCCTAGCCAACCGTGGACTGCGGTCAATGTGTAGAGCGATCCCATCTTCCAACCCATGAGCGGTCACTTATTTGGCAGGCGCACGATCCCGTCCCAGGTGCGTGGGGCTGTTCGGTTATTCAGGACGATCTGCTGCATCAGAAAATCCTGCGCACGGTCACTGGGAGGCATGGAATGCAAGTGCCTGTAGGCTTCGTCCCATTGGCCCGAGATGAAACATTGCACTCCCGATTCGTAGCTTTGAATATGTGCATCGGTCAATTCCGGCAAGTCGCTAACGGGAGGCAGCAATTCGCTGACAGTCACCGGCGTTTCCATTCCATAGGGCAGTACCAGGGCCAACCGACGGATCCGACCTTCGCTGGGATTCAACCGAGGTCGAACAATGTTCGAGGTTGTTTCGTCCAGCAGAATTGGAACTCGTAATTGTTTCGTCATCGATTCCAGGCGGCTGGCCAGGTTCACGACGGGTCCGAACACGGTGACTTTAACTTGTTCCGCCGTTCCGATTTTCCCTGCCACCGCACGTCCGTGCGCGATTCCAATCCCCATTTCGAAATCGGCCAGCGGATGATTCTTTGTCGCGGCCGCCTTGGCAAAGGCGGCGCGAATCCCCAGCGCGGCACGACAGGCATTGACGGCGGCATCAGGCGACGGAAACGGCCAGCCCCAGAATCCGAGTGTTGCGTCCCCCTGAAAATCGCCTGTCACTCCACCGTTCTCAAGGATGTGGTGCGTCATCACTCCCAATGCTCGACTGACTCGCTCAAGCAATCCAATCAGGTCGCCCGCCTCGTTTTCCAGTCGCTGGCTGAATCCACGCAGGTCGCAGAACATGACCGTCACGTCACATTCACTCGGTTCGAGCAACGTCGTATCAAGTTCGACACCGAGCGCCGCCAGAATTGGCGGGGCAAAGAACTGACGTAACCCGGCCTTCTGTCGTTCCAATCGCTTCGCCCGAACAACCGAACTGATGATCTCAGCGACGAGTTCAGTGAACTTCACGTCCGCCTCAAGCTGAAGAGCGTCAGAAAGTGTCGTTCCGGGAATAAATGTTTTTCCCATGCGACCGGCGACATACAGTCCAGCAGTTTCCATCGAAAGGCCTGGGACAGGTGTACAATAAGCCCAGTCAAACTCTTGCATCAGGGTTTTATCGTGAGGCTGGGGAGCGTCCTTTTCCCAGATGTGCAAGACACTGGATTGGCGACGTTCGAGTGCTTCCGTGACGAGGCGGCGACTTGGACGGAACGGACCCGCCGTTTCATGGCGACGATCCCAGTGCAACATCTGCACTTCCTCCGTTCCCGATGTCGTCACAATCGCCACCGCCTCGGCATGAACCACTCCTTTGAGCAGCAGGTTCGCCAGTCGAGAAAAGAGTTCGTTATCGTCGCGAGCACCTGAGATGACCTCGGGCAAGTGCGTCAGCACTTCAATTCGATTTTCCGGGTCTTGATAACGGATTTTTCTCAGTTCAGCCGGCTTAAACGCAACTTCTTCAAAGGGAGGCGCAACACTTCCGACTTCCGTTTCCGGTTGTGTGACGTGAAACGTCGTCGAACCAATGACGAAATGCTGTCCAACTTCGACTCGACAAGTTCCGACCGTCTCCCCCGCAAAAAAAAGCGGATTTCGAGCCGATTCGTCTCGTGAGAGCTGAACGTGATCCTGATGAACATCGACCTGAACATGTCGACGCGAGATTTGAGTATCCCAGGGGATACTCAAAGCCGACAGCGGGTCTCGACCGATCAGATATCGCGTACCCGGTTCCAACGGCTTTCGCCATCGTTGGGCCGATTCCAATCCTTGAGCGACAAGTTCGAGCACGACGATGTCCGTTGTTGACCGTGAAGCAGAGAAACCAATCCGACCATTTCAGTCGACTGTTCGTCGTACATGATGGAAACGCCAACAACGTCTGGATCCGTAGCGGAGGCTCCCAGCTGCTGAGACAAGCCTTCGTCGAGCATTATGGAAACGACAACAAATTCTGGATACTCATCGCACTACCTTTGGTCACGAACGTGTCCGTTCCGGTACCACCGTCAAGCGTGATGATCGCAATTTTGGAATTCGTCATGGTGAATGTATCGTTTCCAGCCCCCAATTGAAGCATGGGAATGTTCGCAGAAGTGTTTGAGAACGCGAGAGAGTCATTCCCGTCACCAAGGTTGCCTGTCAAATTGATAAACCCGTTGCGATTGAATGACCATGAGGCAAGGCCATTGATCTTGGTTCCGTTTGAGCCAATCAACGTGACCACTCCGTTTTGTGACGTAATCGTCAGCGTGTTGTTTGCAGCATCCCCCACGATATTCAGGGTGTTTGTACTCGCCGTGTACGTTGCCGTGACGTTATTTGTCGGCGCAGCAGCGGCAGTCAAAAGGGTAATGAACAAACCTGCCACTACGATCGATTGAGATTGAAGGCGACTCATGAAACGTTCCTCGATTCGGCACAGAAAACCAGCCTCATATGAGAGGTCACGACATTATGACGAACAGCTGAAGCGTTGTCGCGTCAAATATTGTTGATTGTTCCGCTGCTCCGCTGCTCTCGCGAACGTCTAACAGATTTGACGACACTTGTTCCATCCACCTGGTCGTTCCGCTAACCTCTGGCGACGACCCAGGCGAATTCATTAAGTCACGATCATGCGCATTCCAACGTCACGACAGCGTTCTTCCCAAGTGGATATGCAGACGGCGATGACTCCGTTGATCGACGTCGTATTTCAACTGTTGATCTTTTTCATCTGTGCTTCGACCGGTCACATGAAAGAGTTATTACTGCCGACCGACTTTCGGGCCGGAGCGATCGGCGCCGCCGAAGCACTCGAGATCGAAAAGCCACTTGGCGAAGTCTGGATTCGATTGAAACGCGAGGACGACTCGACGATTGCCTTTCTGGAAGGCCGCGAATTTCGCGACCTCGGCGATCTCGACGGGACTCTGCGAATTCTGTCAGAGGCATCAACGGAAATCCCAGTGATTCTGGAAATCGCAGGCGAAGTCCCGCTCGGCGACGTCATCCACGTCTACGATTCCTGCCGAGCCGCAAAATTCCGTTCAGTGAATTTCGCCGTTTCAAAGTCGAAAACGACAGCCCCAGTGAACCAATAATGCCCGGTCAGCCGCCAAGGATTCAAACAAGCGGTGCCGAGAAACTTCGATTGTTGACGGGCCTCTTTCAGGCCTTTATCGTCCTGCAAGACGAACTCCGGTATCGCCGCTTCAAGAGGGATCGCAGTGATGTCAATGTCGGATGGGTCTCAGAATCACAGCCGGGAGACCGGCTCAGTCGCGATCGGCTCCGGTGCCACTTCGCATCTCCTGCCGACGTTCGTCGCCCAGCTGGCTGATCCCAGCATCCGCACGGTCTTGCTCTGTGGCTGCGGTGGTGGATTCGACTTTGTTCACAGCCTGACCCTTTATCCGGAACTCCGCCGGCTTGGCAAGACTGTTGTCATTGGCAGCTACTCCTTCGGGGACCCAATGGAGATTTCGGGGGCCGTCCCGGTTTTTGCTGAGGACGAAGCGATCGCCGTGCGTGTTACCGCTGACAATCTGGCTGCCTCCGACTATGGACCAGAAGTCCACATCTGCTCTTATCTGGATGCGGCCTACCCCGATCTTGCGCCTCATTCAGTCTATGCATACTATGCCCGCGCGTTTACCGTTCCCTCCCTGACACGGCTGTACCGACAATTCATTGACGCACATTCCGTCGATGCCATCGTCTTGGTAGACGGCGGTTCTGATTCGCTGATGGTCGGGGACGAGGAAGGTTTGGGAGATCCGATTGAGGACGCCGTCTCGGTCGCCCGGCGGTCTTTGATTGGTAGTTGGATTCGTGACTGCCACACCGTACGTGACTGTCACGACGAGTTCCATAAAGGCCGTCGCAACCTCGGGACGAAACTGCGAGATGTCGAAAACTTCCCTCGACACGAGGAAATGAGGTACAAACGTTGAACCGGCCGAATCAACCGGGGAAAACTAAGGAGACATCAATCTCTTTTCCTTCTCGAGAAACGATCCTGAGTGTTGTTTTTTTGTGATTGTTCGCCGGTTGTTGGAACATTTACTCTATTTCCGGAATTCAATATCGAAGATCATCAGATCGATGACTTCTTGGCGCGCTGCATCGTCGCGGCTTGCCGACGTTTACCACGCCCGACCCCTTGGTTCGCCCGATGATTCAAGCCCTGATTTTCGATTGCGACGGCACGCTGACCGACTCGATGCCTCTTCATTTCCTCGCATGGAACCAAACCATGCGTCGCTTTGGGATCGAATTTTCCGAAGACCGTTTCTATGCGCTGGGGGGCATCCCCAGTGACAAGATCATCCAAATGCTGGCAGACGAGGTGAATTTGTCGCTCGACGTCGTCGCCGTCACTCAGGAAAAGGAAAAAGCGTTCCTCGACAGCATGCATTTGCTGGTCGAAATCGAGGCGATTACCTCGATTGTCCGGGAAAATAAAGGGAAATTCCCAATGGCGGTGGCCAGTGGCGGCTTCCGCGATATCGTCGTGAAACAGGTTGCGCACATCGGCCTGGAGGGTTGGTTCGATACGATCGTCACTGCTGAGGACACCACCCGGCACAAGCCGGAACCGGACGTCTTCCTGGAAGCTGCCCGCCGTCTTAACGCGGCGCCAGCCCACTGCCGTGTCTACGAGGATTCAGACCTGGGGATCGAAGCCGCCCGGCGGGCCGGTATGCAATGGGTCGATGTGCGAACGTTCCATCGACCACGAAGAATTACTGCGTAGAGGTTTCCTTTAGACGACGTGATAGAGATTCTCCATTTGGCATCCAATAGACCGCAGCAAAATCGTGCGTGAGGCACCCTGGGGACACTGCGCTTTGGCGTGTCCGTTGAGCACCTTCGTCAGCGTTGAGCACCTTCGCGAACGATGAACACCTTCATGAGCGATGATCACCTTCGGCGATTTTAAGGGAATTTCCCCCAATGTGCGCAGTGTGAGAAATGAGCATCTTTCTAACCGCAGAACTTCTCACCCATTAGTCTCACTGGCCCTTAAGACTCATTCTTCCCGCTAAAAACGATTTTTGAATGAGCCCCTTCTTCAAAGTGCAGGCAAGCCGAAGCGGCTGGAAAGTTGAAAGTAAGCTGAAGGTAGGCTAGACCAAGAAACGCCGTCGATTTCCAGATCCGTCTACTTTCCACTTTCTCAAAACAACTTTCTCGCCGCTTCGGCGCCGCCCGTTCCAAACAACAGCTTTTGCAGGCCAAAGCCCCACACAAATAAGACCGACAACATCAACGCGATGATGGCGACTTTCGTTTCATTTGATTCCTCGCGAATCCCCCGCTCATCAGACAGGAAGCGACATAAAAATATAAACGTATTTAACTATAGTACATAGAAAAAGGAGGATGCTTTCTTAACGTTTGGAATGTGCTTATGAAAATGTTTCGTGATCACCTGGTCGCAAAACCATTTCACCAGATGCTTTTTGCAGGTGTGACACGGGATGGTCGTCGTCTACGGCAAAATCGAATGCGATTTCAGACAATTCGCAATCAATCTGGTCAGAGAATCTCGCTGTTGGTTTGCAGTCCATCGGTCAAAATGAGAGTCTTCCCTACTCGCAGATGATTTCATAATTCAGTATCGCCGGTTCGTATGCGTTTCGGCTCGTTGGAACGTTCATCGAGCATCGCCAGCAAAATGGGTTTTTGCCGGTTGTTCGGACACAATGAAAAAACTTTGGAGACGTTAATGCAGGTTGAGGCAACGACGACGAAACTCGCATCGACATCGGCCGTTGCGGTTGCCCGGAAGAAGGCGGAACGGCTGACGTTGCCGCGACTGGAACGCAAGCTGTTTGAGGCGTGTGACATCCTGCGCGGGAATATGGATGCCTCGGAGTACAAGGAATACATCTTTGGGATTCTGTTCCTGAAACGCCTGAATGACCAGTTTGAAGTGGACCGAGAAAAACTGCGGGCTGAATATGAGGCCAAAGGTCTGAAGCCGGCTCTGATTGAGAAACAACTGGCCAACCGGGACAAGTACGATTTCTTCGTGCCGGACGAATCTCGATGGGCTTTCACCGACGAACATGGCCGCAACCAGGGGATCGCCCATTTGAAAACCGCGGTTGGCTCCGGGTTGAACAAGGCTCTTCACGCCATTGAAGATGCCAACCCGGAAACTTTGCAGGACGTGCTCAAGAGCATCAACTTCAATCACAAGATTGGCCAGCGGACGCTCGACGACAGCACATTAATAGAATTCATTCAGCACTTCTCTGACATCCCGTTGAGCAACGACGATTTCGAGTTCCCGGACCTGCTGGGGTCGGCTTACGAATACCTCATCAAGTACTTTGCCGATTCCGCAGGCAAGAAAGGGGGCGAGTTCTATACGCCTGCCGAAGTGGTCCGACTGCTGGTGCAATTGATTGAGCCGAAAGAGGGGATGTCGATTTATGACCCGACGTGTGGGTCGGGCGGAATGCTGATTCAGTCGAAGCAGTACGTTCAGGAAGTCGGTGGTGACTCGCGCAACCTCGAACTGGCCGGTCAGGAAAACAACGGCGGCACGTGGGCCATCTGCAAGATGAACATGTTGCTGCACGGAATCCGCAGTGCGGCCATCGGACATGGCGACACGCTCAAGGACCCACTCCATCTGGATAAAGAGGGCGAGGTCGCTCGTTTTGACCGGGTCATTGCCAATCCCCCGTTCTCGCAGAACTACACTGCGGCGACAATGAAATTCAAGGAGCGGTTTTCGCATTTCATGCCCGAGTCTGGCAAAAAGGCCGACTTGATGTTCGTCCAGCACATGGTGGCATCACTCAAAAGCGACGGCAAAATGGCGGTTGTCATGCCGCATGGAGTTCTGTTTCGTGGTGGCGAAGAAAAGGCATGTCGTCAGCGATTCATCAAGGACGGAATTCTCGAAGCGGTCATCGGACTTCCGAGCAATCTGTTTTATGGCACGGGCATCCCGGCCTGCGTGCTGGTCATCAACAAAGATGGAGCCAGCAAACGGAATCAGGTTCTGTTCATCAATGCCGACCGGGAATACAAGGAAGGAAAAGCTCAGAATGCCCTGAGGCCCGAGGACATCGAAAAGATTTCGCAGGTTTACCGGACTCATCAGTCGCTGGAAAAATATTCTCATCTGGTGACGTTGAAGGAACTTGAGCAGGAAGAGTTCAATCTCAACATTCGTCGGTACGTCGATAACAGCCCGCCACCCGAACCGCAGAATGTACGAGCTCATTTGCACGGTGGCATCCCTGTTGCAGAAATCAACCTGCTGGCGGATTACTTTGCCAATTACGACGGCGTGACAGACTTGCTTTTTCGGGACCGGAACAGCGCGTACAACGATTTTTCGCCCACAATCAAAACGAAAGACGGCATCAAATCGGTGATTGAATCGTCCCCTGGCCTGCAAGCCAAGCATGTGGCATTCCACAAAGCAATTGCAAACTGGTGGAAGAAAAACCTCGCCGAGATTGAACGATTGCCGGAAACTCAAAATGTCTTCGAACTTCGTCGTCACTGCATCGACAGTCTGGCGAAGACACTTACACCGCAAGGACTGCTGACGACTCATCAGGTTCGGGGCGCGGTGGCCAGTTTCATCCAAAGTCTGGAAAGCGATTTGAAGTCCGTCGCCGCAAGTGGATGGGGAGCGGAACTCATCCCTGAAGAACAAATCCTGCAATCACAGTTTCCTGAAGTGTTGGCACAGATTGAGAAGGACCAAACCCGAATCGCCGAACTCGAAGGTTTGTTTGCAGCCGCGAATGAAACCGACGACGACGAAGCCGATCTTGAGAACGTCGATACCGAAAACGGAGTCTTGCCGAAGGCATTGGTCAAAGCCCTGAGGGACGAGAAGAAGCTTTTGGCCGGTGAGGTGAAGGAAGCCCGGAAGCAAATGAAAGAGCGGCGGAAGAATTCTAGCAAAGGGCTGTTTACAGACGACGGTGAAACCGCAGCAGAGGCCGCTGACGACGAAGCGGAAGGACTCGCCAAATGGGAACGAATCCAAGCCATTGACCAGCAATTGGAACGTCATTCAACCCTTGATGCCGAGCTGAAAAAACTCAAAGCCAACATCCGGGAAACGGAAAAACAGAAGGACGAACTGGTTGCCGCCGCTCGCGGTAAAATCAGCGAGGACGACGCCAAGGTTCTGATTCTGGAACGATTTCAACGAATGTTGACGGAGCAATTTGACGGCTATCTTCGCCAGTATCAACGTGCCTTCATCGCGAACGTTGAAAACCTTTGGCAAAAGTACGCGGTCACGACGAAACAGATTCTGGCGGAGCGAGACCGCGAAGCTGCCCAACTCAATGTCTTCTTGAAGGAGTTGGGATATGAGTGAACAAACGCCAACATCAGTCCGAACGTTCCCCAACGATTGGGTCTATCAGGAAATTGGCCCTCGAATCGATATGACAACCGGGCCAGCCTTCGACAGCACTCGGTTTGATGATGACCCTAGCGGCATTCGACTTGCTCGTGGAATCAATATTACAAAAGGGCACTTTCGTTGGTATCCAGAAATTACGAAATATTGGCCTAAGGTAAGCCCTGACATCGAGAAGTACCTCCTTCATGTGAATGATGTCATCATCGGAATGGACGGCTCGCTGGTCGGCAGAAATTATGCGATTGTCACATCGAATGACATTCCGGCGCTGCTCGTTCAGCGTGTGGCTCGCCTCCGACCCGACGAATCACTTGATGCCCGGTATCTTTATTATTGGATTGCCAGTGAGTTTTGGCTTGCTTATGTTGAAGTGGTCAAGACGCATTCGGGTATTCCGCACATTAGCAATGGCGATATTAGAGAATTCAAGATTGGGTCCCCGCCGCTTTCCGAGCAACGGAAAATCGCCCGGATTCTGACGACGCTTGACAATCTCATCGAGAAGACAGAGAGCCTGATTGCCAAATATCAGGCGGTCAAGCAAGGAATGATGCACGACCTCTTCACCCGTGGCGTGGACGCTCATGGCAAACTCCGTCCGCCGCAATCCGAAGCCCCCGAACTCTACAAACAATCCGAATTGGGCTGGATTCCGAAAGATTGGGGATGTCGTAGGCTCAGCGAGGTCGTCCAACTTCAGGTTGGATTCGCCTTTAAGAGTTCGTGGTTTCTCGACCAAGGTACGATGCGACTACTGCGCGGCGAGAACGTTGGACAAGGGACCCCGGATTGGTCAGATACTAAGTTTCTTCCTTCGGAAATGGCTTGGCAGTTTCGTGAATATGCTTTGAGGGAAGGCGACGTCGTAATAGGAATGGACCGCACGTTTACAAAGACTGGCGTAAAAATTACGCAATTGAGAGAAGAAGACTGCCCGGTTTTGCTTGTACAGCGGGTTGGACGATTTTTACCTTTACATTGTGAGTCAGCGTTCTTGCGATGCTTTTTGGACTACGAGCGATATCACACCGATTTGGCACGCCAGCAAAAGGGGATGGATATTCCCCATCTATCGCAAACCGAGATTTTGGAACCGTGGATATCCGTCCCGCCAAGCGACGAACAGAATCGACTTTCCACCCGGCTTGACTCATTGAATGGAACAATATCGTCAGAACTTGAATGCCTAAAAAAATTGAATCGTACCAAGTCAGGTCTTATGCACGATCTGCTCACGGGCAGAGTCCGTGTGAAGGTGGAAGAATCCAAGGAGGCGGCAGCCCATGGCTGACTTTCAACAGCGTCCGTTCTTCATTCGCGTGTTTGTCCCGACAGGCGACCCAGATGGACTTCGCATCGTCGAGAAGTCCAATTGGCCAGGCGTCGGCGTGGTCTTCAATCGGACGAACTTCAAAGACGTGACCATGTGATGTCGGTATTTGCCCCGAGGGGGCAGCGGATACCAGCCCAGGGCAAGC
The DNA here is from genome assembly GCA_903834925.1 of uncultured Schlesneria sp. Classification (GTDB taxonomy): domain Bacteria; phylum Planctomycetota; class Planctomycetia; order Planctomycetales; family Planctomycetaceae; genus Schlesneria. The sequence continues at coordinate 15,304 of CAILLA010000245.1, read as the reverse complement.
TCGTCCTCGAGCGCCGCCCTGGGTGTGGTTGGAGTAAAAATGAATTGCCCTGTAAGGGCAACGGACTCAAAGAAACGCGATTTATCGAAGATGATCCGACATCGGGAGAAACGAGATTGTCGGCGCCGGGCTATTAACGAGACGGTTCCCGTATTGATTTATTAACAACGTTGATCTCCGTTGCCCTTACAGGGCAAGCCACGTTTTTTTCGTTCTTTCACCCGGGGCGGCGCTCGAAGACGAGCTTGCCCCGGGCTGGTATCCGTCAGCCCTTCGGGCTGAAAATTCCGACAACGTCAACGAACGATTGATACCTCGCGAATTTTGCGACTTTGTCGTCGTTTACGCTCTCGGAAAAGTCGCGAACCAAACATTGATGTTAAATGTGACGCCGTGATGTCGGTATTTGCCCCGAGGGGGCAGAGGATACCAGCCCAGGGCAAGCTCGTCCTCGAGCGCCGCCCTGGGTCTGGTTGGAGCAAAAATGAATTGCCCTGCAAGGGCAACGGACTCAAAGAAACGCGATTTATCGAAGATGATCCGACATCGGGAGAAACGAGATTGTCGGCCCCCAGGCTATCAACGAGACGGTTCCCGTATTGATTTATTGAGAGGGTTGATCTCCGTTGCCCTTACAGGGCAAGCCACATTTTTTTCGTATTTTCACCCGGGGTGGCGCTCGAGGACGAGCTTGCCCCGGGCTGGTATCCGTCAGCCCTTCAGGCTGAAGATTGCAACAACGTCAAAGATTGATTGATACCTCAAAAACTTTGCAACTTTGAAACGAAATATGACCCTCAAAGAAACACGAACCCGTCGGCCGACGACAATCAACGGATTTTCTGAGACAATTCACGGTCGGAGATTGACTAAAACGCGAATGGAAGAAAAAAATTAGTAAGACTTTAGTAAGCTGGAAACATCGCAAAAGACGCAAGCACCTGTGGTGCAAAACTTTGCGATTGTCTAAAGTTCTGAGAAATGCCGAAATTTCGGAAGGTGTTGAGACAACGGAAAGCCAAGAATGTCCGAATACGCCTTCGTCGAACAGCCATTTCTGAATCAACTCGCCAACCTCGGTTGGGACGTGGTCGACCACGGAATGGGGATTCCCACCGACCCGTCGAAGAGTTTTCGTACCAACTTCCGCGAACTCATTCTTGATGGCGTCTTTCGGCAAAGTCTGAATGACATCAATCGCACCGATGATGACAAACCTTGGTTGACCAACAAACAAATTGACGACCTGCGCGACGCGTTGCTGAATCCACCATCGACGGGCACCCTCGAATCGAACGAGCTTGTTCTGAAGTTGTTATTTCGGTCTCAGGTCGACGTCAATGAAATCACCGGCGAAGAATTTCCCAACGTCAAACTGATTGACTTCGAACATCCAGAGCGAAACCACTTTCTTGCCATCAACCAGTTCCGCATCGACACGCCGGGTACGACCAAAGACTTCATCACGCCCGATATTGTTTTGTTTGTTAACGGATTGCCGCTTGTCGTCATCGAATGTAAAGACGGCAGCGACAACACGGCCAATCCGATGTTCGAGGCATTCCAGCAGTTGATGAGATACAGCAACCAGCGGGAAGAAACGAAGAAAGCCGGACTTCGCGAGGGCGAACCGAAACTTTTCTTTACCAATCAGCTGCTGATTCGCACGTGTGGTGACCAGGCTCAGTACGGCACGATTTCGGCCACCGAGGAAGAATATTTTTTTCGCTGGAAGGATATTCATCCCGAAAAATATCGCACATTCACTCCGCCTCTTGGACACGTCCGTGAGCAGGAGAGACTCATCCAGGGGATGCTGCCACCTGAGACACTGCTGGACCTCGTTCGGACTTGTACGGTTTTCATGGATGTCGGAAAAGTTCGAGCCAAAATCATGGCCCGATATCAGCAGTATCGGGCACTTTGCAAAATCATCGACCGACTGCGAACAGGAACGACTCCTGAAGAACGTTCGGGCGTCATCTGGCACACGCAGGGTTCAGGCAAATCGCTGACCATGGTTTTCCTGATTCGCAAAATCCGAATTTGCGACGATTTGAAAGATTACAAGATTTGCCTGGTCAACGACCGAACCGACTTGGAAGTGCAACTCGGTGAGACGGCGGAACTGACCGGTGAAAAAGTGACGTACATCGAAAGTTCTGCAGACTTGAAAACGAAGCTCAAGGGAACGACGTCCAATCTGAACATGGTGATGATTCACAAGTTTCAGGAGAACCCTCATCGCAACCTGCCCGACTACCTGGAAGACGTTCTCGGCGATTTGCCGGCATACGCACCGCTGGGGGTTGTCAACACGTCGGAACGTGTCCTGCTGATGATTGACGAGGCCCATCGAACTCAATCCGGCGACTTTGGCGACAACTTGTTCGCGGCGTTTCCCGGTGCAACTCGACTCGCATTCACCGGCACGCCGTTGATGGAAATCAAGGACAAGAAAATTGTTTCCCACCGGACCTGGAAGCGATTCGGCGAATACATCGACAAATACAAACTTCAAGATGCGGTGGATGACGGGGCGACCGTTCAGATTCTTTACGAGGGAAAAACCGCCGACACGGCCATCAATGAAAAATCAAAGTTCGACGACAAAATCGATGAACTGGCACAAAAACACGTCGAATCGCAAATGAAGAAAGAGGTCAACGTCCAGTTCGTCAAAGACAAAGCCACGAAGGACAATCGCCTGTTCGATGATTTGGTACGAGAATTGTCCGACAGCGAAGTCGCGGCCCTCAAAGAGAAATGGGGAACCACCGGTGACCTCATGGAAGCCGATGAGCGAATCAAAGCCATCGCTTACGACATCGTCGAACATTATGTTGAACAAATCCTGCCCAACGGTTTTAAAGCTCAGGTCGTCTGCAGCACTAAAATGGCGGCCGTGAATTACAAGAAATTCCTCGATAACGCGATTCAGGAACGATTAACGGCAGAACAGTCTAAACCGGTCTGGAACGACGAATCGAACGGAGTCCCCGAAGAGGTTCATGCCAATTACCGAGACGAGGTCCTGTGTAAGAAGTTGGCGTTTCTGAAAACAGCCGTTGTGGTGTCGTCCGAAGGAACGAACGAGCGAGCGGTGATTACCAAGGCTCGCAAGGAAGGCCAGGCAATCAATGCAGTCGACAATTTCAAAAAGAAGTTTAATTACGACGACCCCGAGATGGTCAACACAGGTGTGGCGTTTCTGGTTGTCTGTGACATGCTCCTCACGGGGTTTGACGCTCCCATCGAACAAGTCATGTACGTCGACAAGATTGTAAAGGCTCATAACCTTCTGCAAACGATTGCACGAGTGAACCGCGTCGCCAAAGGGAAACACCGTGGCTACATCGTCGATTATGTCGGCCTGACGGGGCACCTGCAGGAAGCTCTTTCGATTTACGCATCGGATGAGCAGGAAGAAATCCATGACAGTCTGAAAAGCATCACCAGTGAATTGCCGGTGCTTGAGACCCGTTACAGACGCTTGTTGCAACTGTTTCAGGACCTCAAAGTCACGGACATCGAGCCGTGGGTTCAAACGACAATCACCGACCCGCAACGCGTTTACGAGATTCTGGAACAAGCCATCGAGGCAATGGAAGACCTCAAGCAGCGAGCCAACTTCGAGGTCTACCTGAAGAAATTCCTGCAGAGTCTGGACATCATCCTGCCGAACACCGCCGCGACCCCCTATAAAATTCCCGCGAAGAGATTCGGCTATCTGCTGGCAAAGGTGAAAGACCGGTACAAAGACGACACATTGAGCATTTCGAACGCGGGCGAAAAAGTTCGGAATCTCATCAACGAACATCTCATCAGCCTGGGGATTAACCCGAAAATCAAGCCGGTCGAATTGATGTCCCCCACGTTCATTCAAGAACTGGAAAAGAACAAGTCGCCAAAAGCCAAAGCCAGCGAGATGGAACACGCCATCCGCAAGCATTGCAAAGTTCATCTGGATGAAGACCCCGTCTTGTATCAGACACTCAGCGAAAAACTCGACCTGCTGATTCAAAAGTACAAAGACAACTGGGACGAACTTTGCAAACATTTGTACGAGCTTCGGACTGAAGCAGAAGCGGGCCGAAAAGACGAAAAGGACCCTCGGTCAGGCCCGTTCTTCGCTCTCATCGGGCAAATTGCGTTTGGCAAAACAGGGGTGCCACAGGAAAACGAAACGGCCGTAACGGCGTTGGTTGATAAAATCTTGGAAAAGATGAAGCGGACGATTGGCATTATCAATTTCTGGAGCAACCTGCCTGAAGTCAGCAAGCTGAAAGGTGAGATGTCCGACCTGATGGTGTTGTCGAACATCGACCCCATCGTGGAGAAAAGCGACAAAATCGTCACCGAGATTACCGCGTTGGCAAAGGTTCGTCACAAGGACATCTTGTCATGAACCGAACATTCAAAGACATCGAATACACGTTGGTTCGGAACCGGCGAAAAACGGCCAGCATTTACATCGAGCGGGACGGAAAGGTTTCTGTCCTGGTCCCCGAGGATTTGACCAATCGCCAGATTGACGACCTGCTCGAAGCCAAACGAAAGTGGATTTATCAGAACCTGGCCGAATGGCAGGACTTGAACGCCAGGCGAGTCCAACGAGACTACGTCAACGGCGAAGGTTTTTTATACCTTGGTCGAAATTATCGTCTGAAACTTGTCTCAGACCTTGCAGAGCCTCTGATGCTGAAGGACGGGTATTTTTGTCTTCGCACGACGAACGGCGCTGTCCCAGACGCAGATGCAGCCTTCAAAGCCTTCTACCGCGAAAAGGGATTAGTCCGAATCCCACCCCGAGTCGATTACTTCAAAACGAAAATGGACGTCCAGCCAAAATCCATCAAAGTTCAGGAATTAAAAAACCGCTGGGCATCCTGCACACCCGGCGGCAACCTGAACTTCCATTGGAAATGCCTGATGGCCCCTCTGACCATCATCGACTACATCGTCGTCCACGAACTGACTCACCTGATTCACCGCAACCACACGCCCAAATTCTGGAATCAGGTCGACAAAGTCATGCCAGACTACCAGGCCCGAAAAGACTGGCTCAGAGACAACGGTGCAGGGATGGATTTGTGAGATCTTTTTAACGAGCCACAATACGCAAGAACGCAACACCGGGGACACAGCTCTTTGCCGGCTTTTTTGTGGGGTTTGTTGAAAATAAGGATTTCATATGTGATCTATAAAAATGTATTCGGAGGAATAAAGAACATTTTCGGAGAGTTGCGATGGCACGATTGGCTCGCAATTGACGAGCGGCTTGATCCGATCGGTCCAGTTGCTAGCTGAAGGCCCTGTCGTAGACCGCGACTTCTGTTGCTCGATGGTCGCTACCTCCATTTAGACTAAAAAAACCAATTCCGGGAGCACTTTCCAAACGTTGAGAATAAATCTCTATTTTTCTATTGACTGCCTTTAAGTTAAATTATAAATTTATGTCGTTATTTTGTGGGGAGGTGAAAGTCATCCGAGAGGACTCACGGGAAATCAAAACCTGACGACGATAATTGATCTTTGACAATTCGGAATGAATTCATAGCGGATCGCCCCCGTAACCTTTAATCGGTGCGGGTTGATCCGTTGCGGTTCGTTGTTTGACGGAACAAAAGCGGGACGGGCACCTCGACGCTCGGAGCCAGTCCCGCTTTTGTTCGTTGGGTGCGGTCAGACTGTGCAGGGTCAGGAGACCACTCGCACAACCGAACTCATGCGAAGTCAGGTGAACTCGCGCGAACTCGGGTGAACTTTTTCATGACGGAAACACGGGGAATGGTTGCCAAAAGCCTATGAATTATGGGAAACGGTCGAAGTCGCGCGAACTCATGCGAACTTTGAAATCAAATCTAGTTGAAGCCGGAATTACTGCAGAATGAATCAGAACGAAGAGTCCGGGAGCTTACGCTACCCGGTTCACCTGAGAGGAATGATGGGATTTGAACTTGATCGAAGTCGGTCGAAGTCGGTCGAACTCGATCGAAGTCGGTCGAACTGCGTCGAACTCGGTCGAACTCGAACACGCCGAAAAACGGGAATACGATCGAGAAAACCCTATGAATTACGAGGAATGGTCGAAGTCGATCGAACTTGATCGAACTTTGACACCGAATTTCGCGGTGACTGGATTATCACAGAATGGAAGAGAAGATTTTCGAACAGCAGGATACGAAGGTAATGAAGTGAAGAAAATCGCATCCAGGCAGGGTGCCGTCAGAGCTGTCCGGCGCGCTCTGGGTGAATGCTTCATTCTGAATTTCTTTGTTACCCTCGTTACCTTCTGTTCAAATCTAAATATTCGGGTTTCACTGGATGACCGTCTTCGGTCACCCAGTGCTCTTCGATTGCCTCGAAAATAGGGAAGACACTGTGTCGGAGAAGACTCCGATGCAGTGGCACACAACCCAAACTTTTAGCCTGGAAGACGCACTAGTATCTCTTGTTGGAGCCCAATTCCTCAGCCCGGGTTCTCTGCCAGAAATCGCTCGATTTCACTCATTTCTACGGGAGACAACTGCCATGAGGCGGCACCGATTAATTGGCTGAGTTGTCCTGGTTTTCTGGCTCCCACGATCGCAGCGGTGACGGACGGCTGTCGCAACGTCCAGGCAATGGCCACTTCTCCTGGTGACTTGCCGTGCTTACTACCGATGCCGCGCAGCACTTCCACCAGGCGCAGGTTCCGCGAGAACAACGGTTCCTGAAATTGCTTATTTTTTTCTCGACGCCAATCGTCGGCGGGAAGAGCCTCGTGCCGCTCCTTCGTCCAGGCCCCGGTGAGGAGCCCCGACTGCATGGGTGAATAGACGATCACACCGATGTTGTTCTTCTGGCAGTAGGGCAACGTTTCGGCTTCGATCTCACGACGCAGGATCGAATAGGGCGGCTGCAATGAGGTGATGGGACCGTAGGAGGTCACTTGCTCCATTTGTGCCACGCTGAAATTCGACACGCCGGCCCAGCGGATCTTTCCTTCCTCCTTGAGTTTCTGGACGGCTTGCCAACCCTCGTCGATGTCTTCCGGCGGCTCTGGCCAGTGAACCTGGTACAAGTCAATGACGTCGACCTTCAAGCGACGCAGGCTGGCTTCGCATTCCCTACGGATGCTATCCGCTTTCAGGCATTTGCCGACTTGCCGATTCTCATCCCAGACGCGAGCACATTTGGTGAAGACATACGGGCGGCGCTCGCTCGGTATGTCTGCCAATGCCTTGGCCACGACTTCCTCGGAGTGACCGAGTCCATAAACTGCGGCGGTGTCAATCCAGTTGATGCCGCAATCGAGCGCTTCGTGAATGGAAGCAATGGAATCGGCGTCGTCCTGCGAGCCCCATCCAAAAGCCCACCCTCCGCCGCCAATCGCCCACGCACCGAATCCGATGGGTGTAATCGCCAGGTCCGAGTTTCCGAGGTTCCGGGTCTGCATTAAGTCGCTCCGAAAAATCAATTGCCGCCGCCTTTGCACACCATGTTAGAGCGCCTTTCATCTGGCTTGCAAATGAGTACGTTTTTGTAGTGTTGGCTTTCTAACGACAATACGTGTTGATCTTGCACGGGCTGAAGCCCATGCTACGGAGACAGCGCTCATCGAACTCGTTGATCAACCTTTTCCGGCTTGCGCAGATTCTTTCATTGTGGCAACTGGTAGTCGCGTGAATCCGATTCGATGAGTTGTTACCTTGTGGAACATCAAAAAAGCGCGAGCCGAATCTTCGAGTGACCCGAAAGGACTCGATGCCTCGATTAGAATTACCGATTGAAACGCCGTCACCAACGCGAAGTCGAGGATTTCTGCGTCTGCTTTCGATCGGCGCGATTGCATCCTGCGGTGTTTTTTTCATGTGTGCAGGTTGCTGTGTTCTCACCATGTTTCTGTTCTTCCCTCACGTCGATGCGACCAGGGAGGGTGCTGAAACGGCTGCGTCAAAAATCACCGATTGGAAACTACCAGAGAGTTTCGAAGGAAAATCGGGGGTTACGATCGATAACATGTTCATGCGATTTGATATCGCTTTGTACGCTCATCGCGAGGGACGCGGAGTTCTGATCATCGAACAATTGCATACAAACCTGATGACGTACGAACAAAAGCAAACCTATTTGAAAGACACCATCGAACGGATCTCGCCCGAGCTGAAAAAGATTGATCTGAATGAGCATGAAACCCGCACGCTGGTGATTCGCGAAGTGCCGTCCCAATTTGAAATCGGACGCGGAGAAGACCGGGCGTCGACAACGAAGTACCGACAGGTGACAGGACATTTTCGCGGGAAACTGGATGACGCAGTCTTGATTCTTCAAGGCGAAGAAGGATTTCTCACGGATCAGGAAATTGACGAATTTTTGAATTCCATCAAATGAATGACGGTTTCCTTAGCGCCTCAACGCGAACTCGGCGTCATGAATAATCGGGCCGGACTTTCATCTGGAATACAGTCGCGAATGACGTAGTAGGGGACTCCAACGGTAAAGCCTCCGTCGGCATAAGTCCCCACGTGATAAGGCGAGAAGTAAAACCTCAGCCCTGCCGGTGATAACGTGAAAGAGGTCAAATCACTCGTTGAGAATTGTTTCAAATCACAAAAACTGTCAGGCGAAGTCGTTGCTGATTCAGGGTTCTGTACCAACGCGTCTGTAACAAATGTTGCTTCCTGGCACCGAAGGTCGCTGACACAATGTTCGACTAATCGCTTTTTCCAGTCACTGTTCGGATCGAACACGTCTTCGAGCTTCAATTGGCGAACTGATCCGTGGTCGTCGACAAAACACTGGCCGTAAGCCCCTCCATTTCCGTGTGCCCCGCCAGTGAATTCCCAATAATACTCGATCAGACTAACTGCTTTTGGCGTCAAATAAGCAATGTCGACAGTGATCGTCCCTTCCCAATTCCTCAACGAAAACGATGGCTCCTGAAAACCATCGAGAACCAATGACCAGTCCACCTTTGTAAAGTCGATGGCACTTTGCCTGTAGTGATCGCAAAGCTGTTGACTCAGCTTTTTCAAGAAAGGTGAATTAATAAGGAACTCTGGCAATTCGGCTTCGAATGAACAATTGTGACCTCGGCCGAAAAAACTCAGGCCAGCTTGCCGAGTCAGAACGGTTTTCTTTGCTACAGGAATTGAAAATTCTGGACCAATGAATTTTTTTCGTTCCGCATCCCCGGAAACGTATGGCTTGCCCCGGACCGCTAATTGATCATCCGTGACCAACAGGAAATTCTCTTTTGGAGAGATCTTTGTGTGATTCTGAAATTCGAAAATGATGGCGAAGGTCGTAACCAGAACCAGTGGAATGCCCGCAGGCAAAAATCGTTTGATTGAGATCAAGGCCCAACGCATAGCGAAAACCCTTCCCTGGGATGTGATCAACAAAGACAAACAATCCCTCACAATCGAAATACAATCGTGAGGGATCGATTCATGTTATGGCGCTTTCATGGAATTCTGACGGCACCGAAACTGTCTTTGCGCGTTTAATACGCTCGCGGCCTGACTCGGCCCTGAACTCGGCCTGGCAGTCCCATCAGGCGTAAAAATCCTTCGGCGTCGGTCTGGTTGTATGAGCCACCCGCTTCCATGCTGGCGATCTTGTCGTCGTACAGGCTGTTGGGGCTGGTCCGGCTACAGACCGTGATATTGCCTTTATACAAACGCAATACGATCTCGCCGGTGACGACCGCCTGCGTCTGCTTGTTGAAGGCCATCAGTGCATCCATCTTGGCCGTGTACCAGAAGCCGTAATAAACCATCTCGGCAATTTCTGGCGACAAGCGATCTCGCAGATGCAGCAGATCGCGATCGAGTGTCAGTTGCTCGACATAGCGATGAGCCTCGTACAGTAGTGTCATGCCGGGGGCTTCATAAACACCGCGGCTTTTCATTCCGACGAACCGGTTTTCGATCATGTCCAGTCGACCGATCCCGTTTCGGCCCCCGATTTTGTTCAGCTCCAAGACCATCGTCAGCGGACTGACGGTCTTGCCGTTCAATGTGACAGGAACACCATGTTCGAAACCGATTGTGACCTGTTCGCTTTGGTCTGGTGCCTGCTGTGGCGAGACCGTCATTCCATAATCAGGAACGTCGACACCGGTGACTTTAGGGTCTTCGAGGACTCCTGCTTCATAACTGATATGCAGGCAGTTTTCGTCCGAGCTGTACGGCTTGGCAACCGACGCTTTGACGGGGATTCCTTTCTCGTGACAGAACGCGATCATTTCTGTCCGGCCGGGGAACTTTGCCCGATACTTTTCGATTCGCCACGGGGCGATGATTTTGACGCCAGGCTCCAAGGCTTCGGCGGCAAGCTGGAATCGACACTGGTCATTTCCTTTGCCGGTCGCGCCGTGTGCATACGCGTCTGCCCCGACTTCTCGCGCAACCTGCAAGCAGATTTTCGAGATCAATGGACGGGCGATCGACGTTCCAAGCAGGTAAACTCCTTCGTATTTCGCTTGCCATTGCATGACCGGGAACGCGAAATCGCGGCAGAGCTCTTCCTGGGCGTCGACAATTCGAGCTGACTTGGCTCCGCAAGTAAACGCTTTTTTCAAAACCGCCTCACGGTCCTCACCCGGCTGTCCGAGGTCGACGTAGACACAGTGGACGTCGTATCCTTCGTCCTGTAACCAACCGAGGATGACCGACGTATCCAGACCGCCTGAGTAGGCGAGTACACAACTCGACATGACCAATGTTCCAAAAGCAAAGTGATTTAACGACCGTAAGAAACAACAAAGCCGGGTGATTTCAGTTCACCGATACTTGCCCGATTATAAACGACGATCTGCCTCATTGGCAGCGTGTTATCCCTCCAAAGGAATGATTTCCATGACGACTGTTAGAGACGTTTGCGAGCATTTGAAAGCGTTGGCACCGCTCAACCTGGCAGAGGATTGGGACAATGTGGGATTGTTGCTTGGTGATGACGCGGCCAAAATGACAAAAGCGATGACGTGTCTGACCCTGACAAATGACGTTGCTGCCGAGGCGGCGGCTTTCGGCGCAGAACTTGTCGTGACACATCATCCCGTCATGTTCAAACCAATCAAACAAATTACGGCAGCCACACCAGAAGGGCGAATGTTACTGACGCTGCTTCGCAATGGAATTGCCGTCTATAGTCCACACACTGCTTGGGATAACTCGACCTCGGGAATTAATCAGCAGTTGGCGGAACTGTTTGAACTGAAAGAGATTGCGCCATTGCGACAGCGAGCCGTCGCTGATCAGGTGAAGCTGGTGACATTCGTACCCGAATCACATCTGGATGCTGTTCGGAAGGCATTATGGGACGCTGGCACGGGAGTGATCGGAAATTATCGACATTGCAGTTTTAATCTTCACGGCACGGGAACCTTTTTCGGGTCCGATTCGACGAATCCTGCTGTCGGCAAATCGGGTCAACTCGAGCAGGTGCCAGAAGTGCGAGTTGAAGTCGTTTGTCCCTCGAAACGTCTGGATCACGCGCTTGCACTGTTACGAATGGCTCACCCTTATGAAGAGCCTGCAGTCGATGTTTTTTCCGTCAAAGCGGTCGCAAATGCTGCCGGTGCAGGACGATACGGAATCCTTCCCAAACCAATCTCATTGGACGAGTTAAATCGTGTCGTTGCTAATCGGTTACGGGTGCCGAATGTCCAATTTGTCGGAGAACCTTCTCAAACGATTTATCGGCTTGGGATTGCGTGCGGAGCGGCTGCTGAATTTCTGAGGGATGCTCATCGCTGTGGTTGTCAGGCATTGCTAACAGGTGAGGCACGTTTTCATGCGTGCCTTGAAGCTCGCGATCTTGGTCTCGGAATGATCCTTCCAGGCCACTATGCTACCGAGCGATTTTCGATGGAAACTCTTGCAAAACAACTGAAACAGCATTTTCCGGGCCTGATGGTCAATGCGAGTCAGAACGAAAAAGATCCCGTTCAGACATTCGTTTCGTCGACGTAATTCGATCCGGGCACGATTCGGTTTCTGGTGAAACTCCTCTCAAGTCACTCGCATCAGCTGACGATAGCATTGATGAGCGATCCACGTGTGGTTCGTCCGTAGCGGATTTGATTCTGCGCTTGTATCAGCAATCAGAGTTTTGCCGTGATAGACAGTTGTTCCTTTCCATAAGCGAGGATTCCATGACTGACGCGGGTCAATCAACAACTCGTCTGCAAAATGGTCAAACAACGAAACCGATCGGACAACAGGCAAGGATGTCAGTGCAAGCGTTGGGTATGAAATTCGTTCGACCCATAACCTATGTCATGGTAGGCATCTTGATCTTTTTTGCGGGTTGGAGTGCGTGGAGCTACTTCGGTTCTCGACCAAAAAATGACGAAGCGGATTCGATTGCCGAACTGGATGGCATTGAGTTTCCAGCCCCCGCTTTCGATTCGTCAAAAACTTCCAAACCCGGATCGAGTGTGACAGTTCGAACCATTAGCGATCGGTCGAATACGACTCGAACGAAAGATCATGCTTCGACAAGCGGCCAGGGGCATACTGCGGCGGTCTGGCTGACGGGGACAATCGAAGAGATTGATCGATCTGATTCCGTGGTTTCGCCACGACGCATCTCAGGTGGACCGAAGGAATCGACCAACCGTCGATAAATCATTGAAAAGTAAAACGGCAAGGAGGCCGAAATGTACGAGCGACACTGGCAATTGGAGCGAGCGCCGTTCGACCACGATCGTCGATCTGACTCATTCTTTTCCGGTCGACTTCACCAGGAAGCGATCGTCAAGCTGAATTACCTGATCGAGCATGGCAAAGGGGCCGCCGCCCTTGTTGGGGCAAGCGGTACAGGCAAGACCCACGTCCTGGAGATCGTCCGCCAGCAGGTTTCACTCGGTCGCCCGGTTTTACAGCTCGTTTATCCTCAGCTTTCATCGCAGGAACTGGTCGCTTTTCTGACTCATGAATTGGGAGGAAGTCTTCCTGATGACCATTCTGCAAATATGGGACTCGATGTTCTGCTGCGCTCGTTCGAAGCTCGGCTGCGGGAATTGACGAACGCCGGGAATGAACCGGTCATTATGATCGACGATGCACACTTGATCGAAGATCGTCGAGTCTTTCAAACGCTGCATCAGTTGATGAACTTTCAACAACCGGGTCGATCCAACTTCGCATTGATTCTCGCAGGCCAACCGGAACTGATTGGTACTCTGCAAACCACGACTCAAATTGCTGATCGGATGGCATTTCACTGCTTCTTGCAATCGCTCACCGAATCGGAATCAGCGGAATACATCGACCATCGCTTGAAGGTAGCTGGTCGAACGAGGCCAATCTTCGAACCGTCGGCATTACGCGTCGTTTATGAGCTATCCTCGGGAATCCCGAGACGCATCAATCGACTTTGCGACTTTGCCTTGTTGGTTGGTTATGCAAACCAATTACAGCGAATATCCGCAGATCAGATCGAAGGCGTCCACTCAGAAATCACCCGTTCGAATGTTGCCGCTTGACAAACGTTTGTGGTGAACCACGAAGGTCTGTATACGGGAAGGCGAAGCGCCTGCCGAACCCTATTCTCATAAAACGCTCAAACCGGATTAGGGCAATCGTTTTTGGCAATATGGAAGGAATTGCGGTCGTTATTTGGGGTGCCACGGTTTTGGAGTCTTCGACAAGGCCGTGTCTTCATAATTCGATCCTTCGTGCGAAGAGCACGGCCTTACCGAAGACGGTAACACCGTGGCACCCTTGTCGCGGACTGCGATTCCAATTAGCCCTTCGCGCCCGACCCCATCTTCAAGTCGTTTCATCAGACCAGTCTCGCTCTCCCGGTTTGCTGTAGCCAAATCCTGGGATCGAATGACGTCTTAATTGTCATGATTTTCCGTGACCGCGCGAACCTTACAGACGATTCCCGTGTCCGCTGCGCGGTAACGAGAACGAAATTAAACTATCATGCCAGCATCATGTTTCCCGACGAATCAGAAATTCTGAGCGTTAATCCGCGAATTCGCGTCCCTTGTCGCGAGTTCTCGTGGTCGACCGCGCGCAGTTCAGGGCCTGGCGGTCAAAATGTCAACAAAGTGAATTCCAAGGTGATCCTGCGATGGAGCCTTGTCGAGTCTGAATCACTGCCGGGCGATGTGCGAGACCGGTTTGTTGCAGCCTATCGGCGGCGGATGACCGGCGACGGGGAGCTTGTCCTGAGCAGCGAGCGATTTCGAGACCAGCCAAAAAACGTCGCTGACTGTCTCGAGAAGTTACAGGCACTACTTCAATCGGTTGCGACCGCTCCCAAACCACGCCGGGCCGTGAAACCAACGCGTGCGTCCAAGCGACGACGAGTCGAAGCCAAGCGCGAGCGAACCGAAACCAAAGATCGACGTCGTCCACCAAAAGTCGATGAATAGCACCGTCGAATCGCGCCTTGACCAGGATCTCATTGACGGACAAGAGGTACGATACTCCGCTGCTTCACTTCCTAAATAAAATCGATCGAGACCAAAAAGAGTACGTTACCTGACGTTTTTTACATCGACTTCAATTCATCACGTCGTCGTTGAAGGCATGCTCGTCCGCCAAGTTCATAGTCTTGGCAGATCTGCGGTCGAAACTCGTAATGGCGACAGGCTCGCGCGACGGGGTCAAACCACAGGCATCGGTCCTGCGATTCCTGGCCGCGTGTTAAGCCTGCGAAGTGATTGTCGATTTCGTCGATCAAATCCTGTGGCAGATCGGCGGGCCGGAACGGGTGTGGCGTTGGTAATCCCGGACGCGAAGCATACAGCAAGACTGGCGATCCAATTCCTTCACAACAGAGTCCACATCCTTCGCAGGTTTCTGGAGGTAAGAGCGGAAGAGAATTCATTTGAGATCCGCTCATCGCTGCATGCGTTTCATTTTTCAGTGCGTGAAAATGGAATGTTGGTAAATCAGAACGACAAGGTTGGTCTGGGTCATTCGTGATCCAAACCATGTTTTGTTTCTTAACATCCACGATAACTTCCTGGCAGTCGCTTGACCAACGTCCCCTTGGAATGAATAATCCGACCCACGGATGGACCCGTGTTGACTGGCAAGGAGGCCGTTGAATGTCACAGGCAGATTTGCAGGAGGTTGGTTTCCGTTGGACAAAGCCAACATGGGAACGAGCTGGAGACAGGACTTGGGTCTTAATCGTTCCAAGTCGATTCGCTGGGACTGATGAAGAAGGTGGCACAACAGATCCACGCTTTGATCAGTCACAGAGGATGTACGAAGTCTTCGAGTTTGACGGAACATGGTTCGATCAACTTCACGAACTGCAAATCGAGCGAATTCTCGTCAGCCCTCAG